>NZ_DAMCGF010000003.1:268575-635347 GCF_032104925.1 Kosakonia sp. | reverse complement strand
ATCACCCCCGCTGTGTGGAGTCGCATTATAGGGAGAGTTGAAAATGAGTCAACGCATTTTCAAAAGAAATTGTTCGTTCGTCGTAAAATTAGACAAACCGCTGCGTAAAGCGTCGCGAGAGCATGATTTCTAAACAAAATAGCCTGATTACCCCCTCATTGCGGCAACAACATTGAGGAATCAGCCCACAGTGATAGAATATCGCCCACTTTCATTTTAGCTATTGCCGACGGTCGGCATCTTTATAAACGTAAGGCCATTTCATGAAAATCAAAACTCGCTTCGCGCCAAGCCCCACCGGCTACCTGCACGTTGGCGGCGCGCGCACTGCTCTTTACTCCTGGCTATTTGCACGTAATCACGGCGGTGAGTTTGTGCTGCGTATTGAAGACACCGATCTCGAGCGCTCCACTCCGGAAGCAATTGAAGCCATCATGGATGGCATGAACTGGCTGAATCTGGAGTGGGACGAAGGCCCGTACTTCCAGACCAAACGCTTTGACCGCTACAACGCGGTTATCGATGAAATGCTGGAAGCGGGCACCGCCTACAAATGCTACTGCTCGAAAGAACGCCTTGAGCAGCTGCGCGAAACGCAGATGGCAAATAATGAAAAACCACGTTATGACGGCCGTTGCCGCCACGATCATTCGCACCATGCTGATGACGAGCCGTGCGTCGTGCGTTTTGCCAACCCGCAGGATGGTTCTGTTATTTTTGACGACCAGATTCGCGGCCCGATTGAGTTCAGCAACCTCGAACTCGACGATCTGATCATCCGCCGTACTGATGGATCTCCAACCTATAACTTCTGCGTTGTGGTTGATGACTGGGATATGGAAATTACCCACGTTATTCGTGGTGAAGACCATATCAACAACACGCCGCGTCAGATCAACATTCTGAAAGCGTTGAACGCACCGGTTCCGGTATACGCGCATGTGTCGATGATTAACGGCGACGACGGTAAAAAACTCTCCAAACGCCATGGCGCGGTCAGCGTAATGCAGTATCGCGACGATGGTTACCTGCCGGAAGCGCTGCTTAACTACCTGGTACGTCTGGGCTGGTCGAGCGGCGATCAGGAGATTTTCTCACGCGAAGAGATGATCAAGCTGTTCTCACTTGGCGCGGTAAGCAAATCCGCGAGCGCGTTCAACACCGACAAGCTGCTGTGGCTGAACCATCACTACATCAATTCGCTGGATCCCGAGTATGTGGCGACGCACCTGCAGTGGCACATTGAGCAGGAAAATATCGACACCCATACCGGTCCGCAGCTGTTTGAGCTGGTGAAACTGCTCGGCGAGCGTTGCAAAACGCTGAAAGAGATGGCGGCAAGCTGCCGTTATTTCTATGAAGAGTTTGACGAGTTCGATGCGGACGCGGCGAAAAAACACCTGCGTCCGGTTGCGCGTCAGCCGCTGGAAGTGGTGCGTGACAAGCTGGCTGCTATCACCGACTGGACGGCGGAAAACGTTCACCACGCGATTCAGGCGACCGCCGATGAGCTGGAAGTGGGCATGGGCAAAGTGGGGATGCCGTTGCGCGTTGCCGTGACCGGCGCGGGTCAGTCTCCGGCGCTGGATGTCACCGTTCACGCCATTGGCCAGGCGCGCAGCATCGCGCGTATCAACAAAGCGCTGGGTTTTATTGCTGAGCGTGAAAGCCAGCAGTAAGTTTTACCTGCTGTAAATAAAAAGCCGCCTTTATTAAGGCGGCTTTTTTATGGCTGTCAGCTTACTGCACGCAGCGTGAATTCCGTTGATTAACGGGCAACCACAAAGCGTTTGGCGTCATCCATAAAGGCTTTATCGCCAGCCGGGGCCACGATCGAACCGAAGTTCATATGGCCGCGCAGTTTCCAGTTCTCCGGAATACCCCAGGTGCGCTGCACATCGGCGTCAACCAGTGGGTTATAGTGTTGCAGGTTCGCGCCGATGCCTTTCTCGGTCAGCGCCAGCCACACGGCGTACTGTGCAATACCGGTGCTGTGTTCAGACCATACCGGGAAGTTATCGGCGTAAGCCGCAAACTGCTCCTGCAAGCCTTTCACCACATCCTGATCTTCAAAGAACAGCACGGAACCCGCCGCTGCGGCAAAGCCGTCCAGCTTGTCGGAAGTGGCTTTAAAGCTCTCTTCCGGCACGATTTTTCTCAGCTGCTCGCGAGTCAGCTCCCAGAACTGCACATGTTCTTTACCTAACAGGATCAGCGCGCGGGAACTCTGTGAGTTAAACGCCGAAGGTGCCTGACGAATCGCTTCTTTGACGGTTTCAATGACCACATCTTCTGCCACCGGCAGATCTTTACCCAGGGCGTAGATAGTGCGGCGTTGTTTTGCTAAAGCGAGAAAATTGTCTGACATAGTCACTCCTGAAGTTGGCTGCACATCCGCTACGTTGTTACCTGCGGACTGTGAAAACAAAGCGCTAAAAAGTTTCTGTAATGGGTTCATGGTTAATCTGGCCTGCAACGAAAGTTTTGATTAATTTTACGGCCAACCTGCGGGCCAGTTCCGTTTGTAATGGGCTGGTTTGCCCTGATGAAACGAATGATAGGCCGGTGACGGGGAAAGAAAAAGCTGAACTATTTGCGCGTAGTGTTCAAAAAATTAGAATGACTTTTGAATAGTTATCGAGGGTAAAAGGCGGGGAGATTCCCCACCTTACACGCGCAGGGAGGGGAAACAGCGCGTTTTCAGGCGGCGAGCCAGCGCTTCCAGATAAAGCGCACAACAAAAAACTCCACCGTGCCGAGCAACAAAAACCACAGGCAGTAAAGAATGATATAAAGCTGCGTCAAATCCAGCAGGTGGAAGCGCTGCACCAGGCTTTGCGCCAGTTGCAACCCAAGCGCAGGGGCAGGAAGCAGCAGCACAGAGAGAAAAGCCATCAGCAGAATACCTGCCAGCGTAAGCAGCGGTTCGAGCGAGTGTTTCATAAGCGTTAATCGAAGGTGAAAAGCCGCATTGTCGGGGAAAGCTGCGCGCTGTGCAACGTCCCCCGACAGGTCTTTACGCTACCACGAAGCGGTCAACCAGCGTCGCCATGGTTTCCGATTGTTGATCCAGCATCTGGCTGGCGGTCGCCGCGCTGGCGACCAGCCCGGCATTTTGCTGGGTTACCTGCTCCAGTTGGTTCAGGGCTTGATGCACCTGCGACACGCCCAGTGACTGCTCGCTCGCCGCACGCGCAATATCGCTGACAAACGCCAGCATCTGCCCGGTATGGGCTTTTGCCGATTGCAGCGCGCGGTCAGAAGCCTGCACCAGCGTGACGCCTTGCTGGATCTGCTCCATGTTTTTGCTCACCAGTTCGCGGATCTGGTGCGCGTCGTTGGCACACCGTTGCGAAAGGTTACGCACTTCGCTCGCTACCACGGCGAAACCTTTGCCCAGCTCACCGGCGCGTGCGGCTTCCACTGCCGCATTCAGTGCTAGCAGGTTGGTCTGAAACGAGATTTCGTCGATTGAACTAACGATATTCGAGATCTGCTCGCTGGAGCCGCGAATGGCAGTCATGCTCTGGCTGGCTTCACCCGCCACCCGGCTTGCTTCCTGCACCTGTTGCTCCATCTCTTGCGTCAGCCGTTTAGCCTCATTCGCGTTATCCGCCGTCTGGTTCACCGCCGTAGCGATCTGCTCCATGCTGGCCGCGGTTTCTACCAGCGAGGCGGCTTGTTCATCTGTTCGTGAGGCCAGATCCTGGTTCCCACTGGCAATCTCGGAACTGGCGCCGCGCAACACGCCCGCACCGTGTTTTATCTCGCTGACAATATGCTGAATATTCTCGATGGCCTGGTTGTAAGCGCGGTTCAGGAGCGACAACTCATCACTGCCCGGCACATCCAGACGCTGGGTAAGATCACCGTCCATTCCTTCAATGGTGGCCAGTGAATGGTGCAACTGGCGATGAATACTGCTGGCGACCAGCAGGGCGAAGAACAGCGCGATCAGCAGGGCTGCAATGCTTATCACCGCAAAAACAATCACATCACGCCAGGCGTTATCCGCCAGATCTTTTGCCGTTTGCAACAGGGTATTTGCCGCGGCATCTTCCACGGATTTCAGCGTATTGATGCGTGCCGTCTGGGCGTTAAACCAGTCTGTCGGCGCGATGCCAAATCCGCCGGTCGCCACATGGTCAATTGCCTGCTGGCGCATCTCAAGCGCGCGCGTTACTTCCGGAGTTTGCAGTTGCGCCGTCAGCCGTTCATTGACGGCGGCAGTACTGAACGCTCGCGTTGCCGCCAGCCAGGAAAGTTGCTTGCCAACCACTTCGTTCAGCTGACGGAACTGGCCGTCGGTAAATCGGTCGGCGGAAAACACGTTGGACATCAGCGCACGTTCCACGCCGGTTTGCTCTTTGGCATTCAGCACGCTGTAATATGCCGCCAGTTGATTCACAATTTCGCCGTTATCCGTCAGCTGACTAATTCCACCCACCACATTGAGTAAATCGCTAATAATGGTGCTGTACCAGGTCAGCGAGTCTGTACCGCTAACGCTGAGGGCATGAATTTGTTGGCGAAAATCCGTTATGCCTTGTTGATGCTGGCGGAATTGATCGAGCGCATGACGAATATCATTATTCGCCCGCTGGAGCGGGAATGCTTTTAACGCCTCGGCTAACTGGCTCAGGGCTTTATCAGAGAGAATATATTGCGCAGTTAACTCGGCATTAAATTGCTGTCCTTTGCTGCCGATATATCCTGCGCTCATGCCGCGCTCTTTTTGTAATTCATGAATAACGCCACCGGCATTTTTCGCCAGATCCGTTAAGGTAATGATGGTGCGCATCTGCTGGCCTGTTTCCACGCGTGCCAGGATGCCGCTGGTTGCTAACCATATGAGGGCAAACAATAAAGGCAGTAAAGCCAGTAATAATTTAAATTTCATTGATAAACGGTAAATCCATCTCATACAAATGCCTCATGTTCTCGTTTGCTTTAATTCGTTATCGGAGTAGGGGGCGGGGTCTTTATTTCTAACGCAGGGCTTGTTGATATTTATCAATTCTGTTGAATCCATCTACCACTTAGTGGTTATTATTTTGCGTAATAAGAAAAAAATAACCTGCTGATGCGCAGGTTATTTACGTTGTGGTTAAGAATAATAACTAAAAAATTAATGCGTTAGCCTGCCGCCCAAATCTCAGCGTGTTTTTGCATTAATCCAATTAGCGAGCCACCATCGGCAATAAATTCACGCATCATCTGTGCTTCGCTTTTTCCGCGTTTCACCACATTGGCCAGTTCATCCAGGGCACTACCCGCATTCAGTTTATCTGCCGACGGCGCGAGCTTCTCCAGCAGACGAGTGAGATCGTCAGCAATGGTGTACCGCTCACCGGTGTGCACATCGGTAATCAGACCTTCCAGCCCGTAACGGCAGGCCTGAAAACGGTTGAATTTATACAATAAATAATCCTGCGGCTGATGTTTAAACGGTCGCTCGGCCAGCAGCCAGTGCGACAGCGCCTGGATAAACCCGGCCACATTAATGGCGTGTGACAGCGTCAGCGGCGTGTCCATGACCCGCACTTCAACGGTGCCAAAATGCGGGCTGGGGCGAATGTCCCAGTGCAAATCTTTGATGCTTTCAATCATTGAGGTGTAGCTCAGGCGGCGAAACAGCCCTTCAAACTCCTGCCAGTTCGCCACCCAGGGCATCGGGCCATTATCCGGAAAGGAAGAGAAAATGTTCAGGCGCGACGACGCATAGCGGGTGTCGGTGCCCTGGATGTAGGGCGAGGCGGCGCTGAGCGCAATAAAGTGCGGCACAAAACGGGAAAGGCCATGCAACAAATAGATCGCGTCGTCGCCGTTGGTGCAGCCAACGTGCACATGCTGGCCAAACACCGTCGCTTGTTGCATCAGATAACCAAACGTCTCCAGCGTGCGGCTGTAACGCTCATCATTGCAGATCTCCTGGCGTTCCCACTTCTGAAAAGGGTGAGTGCCGCCGCCGCATATCTGCACATGGTGCTCGGATGCAGCCTGCAAAATCACATGCTGCATGGCGGAAAACTGATGTGCCGCCTGGTTGATATCGCGGCACACGCCGGTGGCAATCTCCAGCATGCTTTCGGTGATGTCATGTTTGACTTCACCGGTACTTATCTGGTGTTTTACCGATTCAATCAGCCGTGAAGAGTCCTGGCTCAAATCGTAACCCGGCGGGTTAACGACCTGTAACTCCAGTTCAATGCCGAGCGTAAACGGTTCGGAAACATGAAAATCCGGCAGTGGCATAGCGTTCTCGCGATAAATGGGTTTGCTTCATTATGGAAGCGATTACTCATTCCTTCCTGCGAGGCGGCGACAACCGCTCAAAATATCAACATAGCTGCGCCAGTTGGCCGCGCAACACTTCCACGCCAGGGGCAATTGCATCCGGATTGATAGCGTGAAACCCCATGCGAAAGAAGTTATCCGGCGGCGCGGCATCAAGAAAATGCCGCGCGCCGGGCTCAATCAATACGCCCGCGTGGGCGGCGCGCCAGGTCAGTTGCTGGGTGTTGATCTGTTCTGGTGTGCGCAGCCAGAAGGCGTTGGCATGTTCGCTACCCTGCATCAACTGGCACTCCGGCAGAAACGTGTGTAGCGCGTTGTGCAGACAATCCCAGCGGCGGGCGGAGTCTTCGTGGTAGCGGCGCAAATGGGTTTCGTAATGCCCCTGTGCCAGAAAATGCGCCATCTGGTATTGAATATTGGTTGGCGGATGACGGTACACCAGGCGGCGCAGCGCCCGCGCTTCATCAATGATTTCCGGCGCGGCAACCATATACCCCAGCCGTAACCCCGGCGACAGTGCTTTGGACAAGCTGCTGACATAAATCACGCGCCCGCTGCGATCGCTGGCTTTCAGCGCGGGCAGCGGGTTTTGCATAAAGTTACTTTCCGAGTCGTAATCGTCCTCAATCACCACTGCATCGTGGCGGGCAGCGTAATCGAGCAATTGCACGCGCCGCGCTTTGCTCATCGTCACGCCAGTCGGCACCTGGTGGCCCGGCGTCACATAGTAGTAGTCGCAAGGGGTTTCATTGAGCACCAGCCCTTCACTGTCCACATCGTGCGGCACGATTTGCGGCTCGCTTAATAAGAAGGTGTTAATGGCTTCGCGAAAACCCGGGTTCTCCACCGCCACGCGCGTCGCGGGCGACATCAGCAAACGCGTCAGCAGATAGAGCGCGTTTTGCGAGCCGAGCGTAATCAGGATCTCATCCGGTGCGGCAACGATGCCGCGTTTGGGCAACACGCGGGTGCGGATCTGCTCAATCAGCATCGGCACATCCTGGTCAATATGATCAATCACCCATGCCGGGTCGCGCACACCACCGTGCAGCCAGTTTGCCGCCGCGCGCCAGCTGGCAAGCGGGAACTGCTGCGTGTAGGGCTGCCCGTAGATAAACGGGTAGCGGTAGTGCATCCAGCCTGCTGGTTTAAGGATCGATTCCTGCTGGCTGGGGGTGATTTTCAGGCGGTTGCCCCAGTGTGGTGCAGCGCTCTCGCATTCAGGTGCAGGTGGCGTCGGGTTTTGCCCGCAGCGGTAGTAATCCGGGTGCAGGTAGTAACCGCTGCGCGGGCGGCTCACCAGGTAACCCTCATTGACCAGGCCTTCAAACACCAGCGCGGTGGTATTGCGCGAAACGTTAAGCTGGCTGGCAAGCTGGCGGCAAGAGGGCAGTGCGGTATCCGCCGGGAAAATCCCGCTCAGAATGGCGTTGATCAAACATTCGCGGACTTGCTCCTGCAATCCACGCTGGCCGTCAAAATTCACATTCAACAGGTGACGAATCATGCTGCACTCCTTCGGATATATCGCGTAATGCGATGGAGCAAATTCCATACCAGCTTCCTGTTAACTGACACACTCATTCGCCAGAACTGGCTCTATTCACAAAAGCGCAAGCCTCCCTATTGTAAAAACGCAGTCACGAAAAACACACGATGTCGTATTTAGGCATATATCTTGCAACGCTTCCGGCACACCTGGGATATACCGGTCTGGCACATTAAATAAGGGTGGAGAGATGAAAAACGTATTCGGCAAATATTGTCTTGCAGCCATGATCTCTTTGGCGTTTTCCTTACACGCAGTCGCAGCGGATTTACCCGAAATAGAAAAATCTGGCACCATGAAAGTGGCGACCGAGGACGATTACGCGCCATTCAACTTTATGAATAATGGCCAGACGGATGGTTTTAACAAGGATATGCTTGAGGAATTACGCAAGTACGCAAAATTCAATATTAACCAAAGTATCTTACCGTGGACGGGATTACTCGCTGCGGTTTCCACCGGCCAATACGATATGGCACTCACCGGTGCGGTAATTACCGATGAACGCCTCAATGTCTTTAATTTCACCCCGCCGTGGGCCTCTGCGCAGCACTATTTTGTCAAACGCGCCGACGATAAAACCTTAAATACCATTGCCGATCTCAGCGGTAAAAAAGTGGGCGTCCAGGCGGGCAGTGCGCTGCTGGCGCGTTTGCCGGAGCTGAAAACGATGCTGGAGAAAGTGGGCGGAAAACTCGGACCGGTGGTGGAGTATCAGTCCTATCCGGAAGCCTACGCCGATCTGGCGAACAAACGCGTTGATTACGTGATAAACGTGGTGATTTCCGTCAACGATCTGGTGAAAGCCAAACCGAAAGTCTTTGCCAAAGGTCTGGCGGTTTCCGGGCCAGGTTACATGGCGTGGCCGATCCCGAAAAACTCACCTGAGCTGCTGAAATTTATGACCGGTTTTATGAACCATATGACTGAAACCGGCAAGCTCACTGAGCTGCAGAAAAAGTGGTTTGGCGAAACCTATGAACTGCCGAAAGAGCCGATCACCAGCGCCGATCAGTTCCACAAGTTAGCCGGTTTGTAAGTAACCTGCGGCGGGCAACCGCCGCCCGTTTTCACAGGAGGGAACATGGACTTAATCTCATGGCAGTTATTGATTGAAGGCGCATGGACGACCCTCTGGATCTCAGGCGTGGCGATTGCGTTCGGGGTGGTTATCGGCCTGGTTATCGCCTTTATCCGCATGATGAAGATCCCGTTTATTGACCAGTTTCTGGTGGTTTACATCAGCCTGGCGCGTGCCACGCCGCTGGTAACGCTGGTGCTGTTTCTGTTTTTATCCCTGCCGACGCTCGGTATTAACCTGGATAAAACGCTGGCGGCGATTGTCGCGCTGACGCTGAACACCTCGGCGTTTAACGCGGAAATCTGGCGCAACGCTTTCCGTAACTTCCCCCGTGAACAGCGGGAAGCGGCGGAGTCTGTGGGAATGCGGCGCTGGACCTATTTCCGCCACATCATGTTGCCGCAAATGTGGATCGAAAGCCTGCCGGCGCTGGTCAACGAGATGTCGTTTTTGATCAAAGGCAGCCCGGCGATTGCGGTGATTGGCGTGGTGGATTTAACGCGCGTGACCAACCGGATCTCCTCTGTGACCTATGAACCGCTGTCGCCGATCCTCGCTGCGGCGCTGTTATACGTGATTATTATCGGTCTGTTGCTGAAGTTGCAGGGCGTAGCAGAACGCAAAGCGAAGCGTCTGGCGCGATAAAAGGCGGAGGATTTATGAATCAGTGGGGAATTATTTGGGCCGCGCGTGAGAGTTTTTACAACGGCCTGCTGGCAACGTTAGAGTTGTTTATTATTGCCGCCGTGGTTGGGTTATTGATCGGTGTGCTGTTTTGCTACCTGATGGAATATCAGAACCGTGTTGTTCATCGCCTGATTATTGCTTTTGTCAGCCTGATGCGGGCAATACCGTTTTTGATTCTGGCGTATCTGCTTTATTACGGTTTACCGCAGTTAGGTATCAGCATGGACGCCTGGACCGCAGGGTTATTAGCCCTGGTAATTTATCATGGTGCCTATTTCTTCGAAATATTACGCAGTCAGCGCAGAATATTCTCCTCGGGCTATATTGAAGCTGCCGTATCGCAAGGTTTTTCTCGTTATAAGATCTTCCTGCGCATTATTTTGCCGAATATTGTCTCTTCCGCGCTGCCCTTAATGGGCAATCAGTTGATTATTTGCCTGAAGGACACGGCGTTTCTGTGCATTATTACCGTGCAGGAGATCACCGCCGCCGCGAACAGTGTGCAGTCCACGTACTTTATTCCGTTTAACGCCTTTATTGTCGCCATTGCGCTGTACTGGGGCATCAGCATTCTGCTGGAGTTGCTGATTAAGCGGTTGAGCCATTACGGAGCGAAAAGAGGAATGACCCATGCCTGAAGCAAACGCGGTAAGCATCAAAAACCTGTCCAAACAGTTTGATAACGTGGAAGTGCTGCGCGATATCAATCTGACCGTAAAGAAGGGCACAGTGGTCAGCATCCTGGGATCGTCCGGTTCAGGGAAATCGACGCTGCTGCGCTGTATGAACTGGCTGGAACAGCCGGATCGCGGCGAAGTGCGCATCAGCGGGCAGCGCATCGGTGTGGATGAAAAAACCGGCAAAGCGATGTCGCATAAAGATCTCTCACACATCCGTGAACGGGTTGGCATGGTGTTCCAGAGCTTTAACCTGTGGCCGCATTTATCCGTGTTGCACAACGTCAGCGAAGCGCTGGTGCATGTGAAGGGGATGAAGCGTGAACAGGCGAATGAGATTGCCCACCGGCAACTGGAAAAGGTCGGCATGAACCATAAAGCCGATGTCTACCCGATAACGCTGTCCGGCGGGCAGAAGCAGCGCGTGGCGATTGCCCGTTCGCTGGCGATGTCGCCGGAGGTGATTTTATTTGATGAACCCACTTCAGCGCTGGATCCGGAACTGGTTAACGAAGTGCTGGGCGTGATGAAAGATCTCGCTGCAGAGGGTTACACCATGGTAGTGGTGACGCACGAGATGGATTTCGCCCGCCAGGTATCGGATGAAGTGGTGTTTCTGGAGAAGGGGTTGCTGATCGAGAAAGCACCGCCCGAGAAATTTTTCACTAACCCGGACTCGGACAGGGTGAGAAAGTTTTTGCAATCCAGTCGCTGAAGGCGGCAATTGAGAACCGAAAAAACAGACCGCTTATCGTTATTTTTCGAGCGGTGCCGCACTTTGAAATATCCAACAGGATTGCATTGGACTTGCCATTGCGAAGCGGCTACTGCGATTATAAAATCACCACCTAAGTGAAATTTCACTCATTGTTAGGGTAATGCGTACAGGGAGATTTATATGAAAAAATGTGATGAGTTCGACGGTTTCTGACAGACAACTTTTTTACAGGCGGAGCTCAGGCTCCGCTTTTTTATCTAATGACAGGGAATTGTCTATGGAAATCAGTCCGACAGCGTGGCAAGTCATCAGCAATCTCCTCGTTTTTGGCGGTATTTGTACCGCTGTCCTTACCATCCGATTTAACGTGAAGATGGCCCGGAAAACCCAAACGGCGACCTTTCTTTTTGAAAGCAGAAAAGACAGTGAATACATTGATGGTCTGCATACACTTCGGCGCGTTCGCGATTCCGGGAAATCCTTCCGTTCATATGTGTTCCCTGTTGCAGAAAACCTTTCAAAGGATGAGAACTACGAAGGACGAAAAATACAATACATTCTTAATTTCTATGAGCGTATGGCGGTAAGCATAAAAGCCGGTATTTATGAGGAAAATATGATTAAGCAGGCCTCATATACGACGGTAATAGACACCTACGAAACCGCTGAGCCGCTGATTAAGGCGTTACGGGAAAAACTGCGTACTTCTCTTACTTATCAGGAGTTCGAATGGTTGCATAAACGCTGGAAAAACAAGCCGCTTAAGAACAATAAAACAATCTGACAAGCCCCTGGCAAATTGACTCAGTTATCTTCATTTTTCTGCGATGCCCGCGCCTGGGTTGCTGTTTTCGCGAAAGTTGGCCCGGTAAGCGTCGGTTACAACAGAGCAAGACAGGCAGAAAGCCTGCCGCAAAGCACCATGTGTTACTGCGGATCGTTGCACTCTGCCGAACGTAGTCGAACGCCCGCTCCCTTAATGCTGAACATTTTCCGATGAAAGCCCCATTTTCACCTGAGGGCGAAAAAAATCCTCATGCAGCGCCACCTGGTTACGCCCGCGTTTTTTCGCGTGATACAGCGCGGCATCGGCCGTGCTATACAGCGTCTCGAAATCGCTGTCTTTATGCCCCAGGCTGACGCCAAAACTGGCGGTTACCAGTTGCTGCGGGAGCACTTCCAGTGGCGAGGCGTTCAGCGACGAGTGAATATAACTGGCCGTGATCATCGCCTCTTCAACACGCGCTTTGGGCAGAACAATGGTGAATTCTTCGCCACCAACGCGACCGATCGCCGCGCTTTGCGGCACGGCGCGGCGAATACGCGCCACCAGCGCGCAAATCACGCGGTCGCCCATCGGGTGACCGTACTCATCATTAATGCGTTTGAAATGATCGATATCGAGCAGGATCAGCGCCACATGGCCCGTGGTCAGACCCTGGTTAATGTGATTAATGATCGCGCTGCGGTTAAACACGGCGGTCAGCGGGTCGTGCGTCGCCTCATATTCAAGGCGCGCCGCCAGCTGTTGCAACTGCTCATTCATGCGATTCAGTTCGCGCTCAGCGCGATCACTGCGCGAAATTAGGCGATACGATTCACGGATCAGGCGCTGGTAGTTTTTCGCCACCGCCCACAATTTTTCACGGCAGGCATCCGCCGTCAGCCTGTCGTCGGCAGCGGCCAGACGAGCATCTTCGAGGACGGAATAGTCCTCCTTGAATAGCTCATTGATATCTAGCATGCGTTAATGTCCGGGATAAGAAAAACGGTCAGCGACGGGAAATCGATGCGTAGCTCCTGGCCAAACTCCTCGGAGATATCGTCTTCCGCGTCATAGTACCAGTGCAGCTCACACACCGCGCCGTCGCGGGCGTAATCATTCAGGCTTTCGAACAGCGTAAATAACAGCTTGGTGCTGGAGCTGTTGAAGTAGCTCAGCGCCACATGTAGCTGGAGTGGGGCGTCCGTCTGCTGGCCACTCTGCAACCAGCCTTCCAGCGCATCCATCAACGGGCGGAAAAACGCGGCGGCATTCTCCGGGTAGGCTTCGCCTTTTAGCATCAGGCGTTGGGCGGCAAAATCAAATTTCACCTCCGGCGTCGCGGCGGTGGCGGGCAATTCAATAGCCGGCGTCAGTGTCATATCAGTCATGGCAGAACGTTGCCTTTAAGTGAAAGGCGGACAGCGAACCCGCCGCCAGAGGGTGAATGCGATATTCCAGCGGCAGGCTGGTATCCCGCGCCATGGTCAACAAACCGATGTTCGCGCCTTTACTGGTCGCCGGGGCTTCACTGCGCAGCCCCTGTTTCCAGGCATCGCGGATCTCCGCCTGCGACATACCGCGCAACACATCGAGATTTGTCTGCAATAACGTAGATGCTTCCGGCCCCACCAGGTTTGCGGTTTCGAGATAATAGTGAGTTTGATCCATATGAAAGCAGACCGAACCGAAGCGCAGCTCTTGCTGTTCAGTTGATAAATAGCGGTCGTCTGAGGAGTAACGCACAATGTTTTGCCCCATCTCGATAAAAGCCGAGAACAGCTTTCTGCGCGTTACCGCTGAGGATTCGTGTTTATCCAGCCATGTGCGAATGACTTCACCCAGCGAAACAATATGCTGCTGGGAAAAATAGCCCGTATAAAAAAGCTCAACGGCGTTTTGCCGTTGCAGCGTAAAAAGGGGTAACAGAACGGCTTCTTTGACCTGCAGGTCGTTTATTTGCATGTTGTTCACCAGCGAAAACCAAACCACGTCATGTCATCGCGCGAGGCTTGCTGCCCCTGCCAGGCTTTCAGCGCCGCGAGCAGGGCGTTGGAAAGTGCAGGCATTGGCAGCGTGCGGTTTTGCGCTAACAGTGACTGAATACGTTTTTTGCCAAACATTACATTGCGCGGGCCGCCTGGCTGGTCGGTCGCGCCATCAGAAACAATCAAGAACGTGTCGCCACGACGCAATGGAGCCTGGTAGCGCTGCCACTGGTAATCGACTGGCGTGTCGGTGTAACCCACACCTTTGCGGCAGCTTTCAAGCGTTGTTGCGCTGTCTTTTTCCGCGCTGAGTACGAAAGCGTGCATCCGCGCGCTCGCCCAACTGACCTGCTCATGTTGCGTGTCGACAAACAGAACAAGGGCGTCACAGCCATCGTTGGACTGGCTGCGATCGGCAGAAGGATGCACCTGGCTGAGCGTCTGTTTGATATGTTGATTAATCAGGCTGAGCAGTTGTTCCGGCGCGTTCGCTGGGGCGAGGCTGAGCGCTTTTTCCAGCGCCGAGGAGAAAATAAAAGTCATAAACGCGCCGGGAACGCCATGCCCGGTGCAATCCGCCAGCACCATCAACCAGCCATTTTCCACGCGCTGAAAAGCGTAGATATCGCCGCCAACACAGTCGCGCGGGTGCCAGTGCAGGCACCAGTCATCAAGCGTTTTTTCAATAGTGTTACGCGAGCGGCTCAGCATCGATTCCTGAATAATGCGGGCATATTCAAGGCTTTGCATAATTTGCAGATGCTGCTTGGCCTGTAAATCCGAGACCGTGCGGATAAGATCTATGCCCAGGCCAATACCGATATATTGCCCCTGCTGGGTGAGGATAAACCCTTCGGTGACGGCTTTGTCGCCAGTTTCGATCACCCGCTCGGACAAATATTCGAGACCGCAATCGGCATCGACGATCAGCGGGTTTTTATCCATAAACGCGATGCAGCTTTTCTGGTCATACAGTTCATGAAAAAATGGACGGCTCATCTGCGACAGAAAAATATGCCGGTTAATCATGCCAATAGGACGGTTATTTTCCAGCACCGGCAGGCCAATTAACGATTTGTGTTCATTGAACAGCGACATGACCTGCACGTTATTGGCATCCGGGGTCACGTGCGGGACGGCAAGGCGCAAGATACCAGCATTAAGCTGTCGTGAAGCGAGCGGTATATCCATGATTCAAACAGCATCCCGATATAAGAATAATCTTAGGTTAAGTCGGATTTGTGACGGTTTGATTTCAATTAAGTAAGTCGATGAATAACGGGAGATTATTGCTCCCTAAGCAAAACCACAGTCATATCTGCGGCGGCGGGAGGAGAGGCGGTAAAAAAAAGCCCGCACTTGTCAGGCGGGCAAATAATACTGGAAGCAATGTGAGCAATGTCGTACCGAATACCTGAGTTATTTGCTCAACTATTCGGTAATGCGAAAGATAATCTTTATCATCTTTGCGGTCAACCCCAAATTTTGTGCGACTTCACCGGCTTAATGCGCTGAGTTTAAAAAATTCGCGCCAGCTCACATCATCAACAAAATTACATTCCTTCTGGCGACGTAAATAAGACCGGTGGAAGCGCCTTGTACAGTCTCTTTTTTGCCAATGATGCCGGTCAAACAGTGATCCCTGTTAATGCTTTTGTCAGGTTTTGTCATTACTATCTCTGCGGCTAAAACAGATAACGAGTAAGTGATGACCCTCTTCTGGTGTGTAGTGCCAATATTGCTGCTATTTTTCGGCAAAGCGTGGAGTTCGGCGAAAATTCGCGAGTATTACAGCCGTTCGCAGCGTGCGCTCGAGGCGACGGTTGCCGCTGAGATGGATAATCAGCAACCCTCCTGGATAAACGATGCCGCTCAGCGTGCGCAATTTAGCGCCTCGCTGTGTGAACGGTGCCTGAAAAAAGAGGTGCCCGACTGGTTTCTGGAGAGCATTGCCGGTAACGAAGAGGGAATGGGGTTTCTTACCCGGCACGCCGCGCTGATGGAAACCTTTGGCGCGCCATTTTGCGATCAGGTACAGGCTGCAGCTGAACTGGTTGACAGCGCATGGCAACGTTCAAAATTGCGCGGCTACTAAGATACATCCGCCATTATCAATAGCTGTTCTCGCCGTCGATGTCTTATGCAGTGCATCTGCCGGTTGTCCTTTGCTTAACGCCTGCGAAGGCGCAGCGTAAACGCTGCCGTCAGGCAGAATGATGATGCCGCAATTCCGGCATCGCCGGTCAGTTCCTGCTTTCACGCCGTATTCATACCCGCCGTTTTTCACTTTTTAACACGCCTCTTTTTTCTCGACAGGGAAGTGAAACGATAGTGCTTGCCTGAAAGGCAAGAATGCGTATATTTCTCATTCTCTTTGGTGTTTGTGGGCGCAGCAAGGATCTTCCCCCGCAATAACAGTGAGCGTGAAGGCTGACAGGGAACACTGAAAAGCCGTGACGAGCTGCGCCGGGCCGCATCTGCCCTCATCAAACGATCGCGCACAGGATGCGTGGCGTGGGCGCTCGTCTGCCCTGATGACATTAACGGTAAAGGATCCCCCATGAAGATAAAAACGTCCGTGCTGGCTCTGCTGGTGGCGATGGCGCTTGCCGGTTGCAGCGCACATACCACCACCAGCGCACAGCCTGTGGCACCGGCAGCAAAACCTGCTGCGGCAGTGCAGTTACCAGAGAGCGTGGTGAAACGCGAACTGGCGAGCGGTCTGTATGAAATGGCGATCAGCCCGCAAGGCGATGCACTGTATGTTTCCAGCGCGGAAGGCTTTAAAGATGTGCAGGGCGGAGTGGTATACAAGCTGGATCCGAAAACGCTACAAACCCTCGGCGCGACCCACACCGATCTGAAAAACTTTGGCATGGCTATCTCACCGGATGGCAAAACCGTGTATGTCACCAATTCGCTGGACGGCGGCGTGAGCGCCATCGACACCAGCACCGGCAAAGTACTTTCCCGTACCCTGTTCCCGGAACGCAACGAGAAAGGCCAGCCGTACGGCGCGCGTGAAATTGTGCTGCATAACGGCAATTTATATATCGGTGCCGTTGCCGATCCGGCGCTGGTGTGGGTGGTTGACGCGAAGACCCTGAAGGTAAAGGCGCGTATCAAAAACGCGGGCAAATGGGGGACCGGTCTGCACTTCTCTGCGCAGACGCAACGTTTGTACGTGGCGAATGGCGGTGGCGAAATCCTGGTGGTGAATCCGCGCAATAATCGCATTGAGCAACGCTGGAAACCACTGGGCGACAAACCGGCGCTGCTGTTGAATATCGCTGAAGATGAGGCTACCGGCCGCTTGTTCGTCACCGACAATTCAAAAGCCAAAACCACGCTGGTGCTGGATATCCACAGCGGCAAAATTGTGAAACAGCTTGTGGGCGATGCGCTGGCGGTGAAATTCAATGCCAGACGTCATGAAATCTACATTACCCAGCGCGAGTCCGGCAAAGTGCTGAGCCTTGATGCAACCAGCTATGCGGTAAAACAGCGCTGGGATCTGCCGCCGCATCCAAACAGCCTGCTGCTTTCCGCCGATGGTCAGACGCTGTTTGTCACCGTCAAACAGGCATTCAACAAAGATCACTCCACCAGCGGCCCGGATAGTGTCGTCAGGATCGATCTGAACAAGTAATGATACTGGCCTGGAAACGGGCCATTTCTTTTTTTATTTCAATAGCTAACGATGATGAATAACCGCAAAAAACATTCAATACCTTTGCGCAAGACCGTGCTTGCGCTGGCCATTGGCGCGGCCGCGCATAGCGCACAGGCGGCGACGGCTGACGCCAGCGTTAAACCGACTCACGAAGAGACCATGGTCGTGCAGTCCGCCGCTGGCAGTGATTTCAGGCCCGGCGGCAGTGAACTGGTGCCCGCGTTTCTGGACGGACAAGTGGCGCATGGCGGCCGCCTTGGCGTGCTGGGTGAGCAAAAGGCGATGGATGTGCCGTTTAACGTCATCGGTTACACCTCGAAGCTGGTGCTGGATCAACAAGCGAAAACCATCGCTGAGGTGGTCAGTAACGATGCGGGCGTGCAGGTCGGGCAGGGTTACGGCAACTTCGCCGAAACGTACCGTATTCGCGGCTTCCAGCTTGATGGTGACGACATGTTGATGGGCGGTCTGGCGGGCATTGTGCCGCGCCAGATTGTCGATACCCAGATGCTGGAGCGCGTGGAGATTTTTAAAGGTTCGAATGCGCTGATGAACGGTTCTGCGGGTTCGGGTGTCGGCGGGATGATTAACCTCGAACCGAAACATGCCGACGACACACCGCTCACCCGCGTGGGCGTCGATTACACCACCCGCTCGCAAGTCGGCGGTTCGCTGGATGTGGGGCGTCGCTACGGTGATAACAACCAGTTCGGCGTGCGCATGAACTTGCTGCATCGTGAAGGGGATGCCGCGGTGAAAGATGATCATCGCCGCACGACGGCGGCATCGATTGGTCTCGATTACCGTGGCGAGCGCTTGCGCACGTCGCTGGATCTCGGTTACCAGAACAAAACGGTTCACGGCGGCGAAATGGGCGTTAATATCAGCGCCGTCGACTTTATTCCGACGCTGCCGGATACCCGCAAAAACTACAGCCAGCGCTGGGCGCACAGCGATATTGAGAACGAATTTGGCCTGGCTCGCGCCGAATACGATCTGACCGATGACTGGACAGCTTACGGCGCGTTCGGCGGCCAACATGCTCATGAAGACGGCACCTACGGCGCGCCTAAACTGTTCAATAAAAACGGTGACGCGACCTTCAGCCGCATGGATACGGTGCGGATTTCCGACTCCTGGAGCGGCATGGCCGGGTTGCGCGGTAACTTTGATACCGGTTTTGTTTCCCATAAAGTGAACGTCGGTTATTCGGCGAACATCAAGCGCGATCGCGTGGCATGGACCCAGTCCGATCAAAAAAATCTGCCGGTGGTGAACATTTATGATCCTTCGGCGATCCCGCTGCCGGACAATTTGACCCATAGCGGCAACTACAGTGACCCGCTGACAACCGCGCGCTACCGCTCGCAGGGTTATACCCTGAGCGACACGCTCGGCGTATTCGACGACCGGCTGCTGTTTACCGTGGGCGCGCGTCACCAGAAATTGTGGGTGCGCAACTACAGCAATGCCACCGGTGCGGAAACCACCACTGCGCGTTATACCCAGGATCGCTGGATGCCGACGTACGGTGTGGTCTATAAGCCGTGGGATGTCGTCTCTTTCTACGCCAACCATACCGAAGCGTTGCAGCCAGGCGGCGTAGCGCCGAAGACAGCGGAAAATCGCTATCAAAGCGTGGGGATTGCGCATTCTAAACAGAACGAAATCGGCGCGAAAACGGACTTTGGACGCATTGGCGGTACGCTGGCGCTGTTTGAAATCAAAAAGCCGACCGGCATTCTTAATAGCACGACCAATGTTTACGGGCTGGATGGTGAGCAGCGTAACCGCGGCGTGGAGTTGAATCTGTTCGGTGAGCCGGTGCTCGGTCTGCGTCTGAATGGCAGTGCGACCTGGCTGGATGCGGAGCTGACGAAAACCAAGGATGGCATCAATCAGGGTAACCGGCCGATTGGTGTGGCAAAGTTCTACGGCGTGATGGGGGCCGAGTATGACATTAAACCGGTCGAAGGCCTGACCGCCACGGCACGTGTGAACTATACCGGCTCGCAATATGTTAACACCGCCAATACCCGCAAACTCGACAGCTACACCACGCTGGATCTCGGCCTGCGCTACCGTATGCAGCTTAATGCGGAGAAAAACGAGATGGTCTGGCGCGTGGGCGTGGATAACGTCACCAACGAGAAATACTGGGCCAGCGTAGAAGACAACGGCACCTATATTTACCAGGGCGATCCGCGTACCGTAAAAGTCTCAATGAGTTACGACTTCTGATAGGTGTTTTATCCGGCGGGCGTGATGCCCGCCTGTTGCAGGCTTTTCAATACTTCCCGCATCCCACGGCTCACCACTTTATCCTGACGCATCACCAGCGCTAACTGGCGCTGGAGCGGCGGCTGCACCGGTTGTACGCGCAGGCCCTGGCGGTCCTCTTCCGCCTGAACCGCCACGCCGGGCACGATGCTGTAACCCAACCCGGCGCGCACCATGCGTTTTATCGCTTCAATACTGCCCAGCTCCATCACCGGCGCGAGGGTGACACCGCCTGCGCTAAACCACTGTTCTATGAGCAGGCGCGTGCTGCTGCCGGATTCGAAAACAATCAGCGGCAGGGGGGCAAGCGTTGCCGGTGTTGGCAATAAAATGCCGTCAGCGTCATGGGCTGCGATCGCCACAAATTCTTCGGTAAATAGCGGTGAAATCGCCAGATTGCGTCCGTTGGCGGGCAGCGTCACAAGGCCGATATCGATACGGTTTTCTTCTACCGCGCGCACGATATCACTGGTGTTGCCGGTGCGCACCCCGACTGACAGTAACGGGAACTCGCGGTGCAACTTTTGCAGCAGCGGCGGCAACAGATGAATACAGGTCGTCGCGCCGGTGCCTATCGTCACGCTGCCGCTGACCGCGTGCTGATGCTGTGCCACCGACTGCACCGCGGCGCTGACGGCATTTTCGATCTCTGCACAATGCGCCAGAAAGGTTTCTCCGGCGGCGGTGGCGCGCAGACCACGCCCGGAACGTTCAATCAGGCGGACGTGCAGGGCCTGTTCAAGCTGGCGGATTTGCAGGCTGACGGCGGGTTGCGAAATGCCTAACACCTCTGCGGCGGCGGTAAAACTGCCGCGGGCAAGCACCAGCTTAAACGTCGCTAACTGGTCAAAGCTGAAGTGGGGCATGGCAAAGTTTTCCTTATAACGGTGATAAGCGCAGCCTGGTGCCGTGCGGGCGGCGTTACCGGTAGCCTGTAGATATCATCAAACGGGGAACAGTTTATGGAAATTATTGACGCGCAAGAACACCATCTTAGCGCGATTGTGCAGATTTATGCTTATCACGTGATGCACGGTAACGCCACGTTCGAAACCGAAGCGCCGGACGTGGATGAAATGCGTACGCGGCTGGCGAAAACCCGCCACAATGGCTTGCCGTGGTATGTCGCCGTGCATGAAGGTCAGGTTCGGGGCTACTGCTATTTATCGCGTTATCGCGAGCGGCGGGCGTATCAGTACACGCTAGAAGATTCCATCTATGTTGATGACAACTTTCGCCAGCAAGGCGCAGGCAAAGCGCTACTCGCCCGCGCGGTTGTCTGGGCGGAGCAAAACGGTTACCGCCAGCTCATCGCCAATGTTGGCAACAGCGAAAATGAAGGTTCATTACGGCTGCACAGCCGCGCCGGTTTCGTGGTTATCGGCACGCTGAAAAGCGTCGGTATGAAGCACGGGCGCTGGCTAGATACGGTACTGATGCAGCGCCCGCTGGGGGAGGGAGATGGCACGCTTCCGCAGCCCGGGTAAGCGAGCAGCCCGCGCAGCGCGGGTTATTTCAGGCGCTTTTCTGCGATGCCATACACGGTGTGGCGTTCGCGTTTTCCGACAGAGATAACGAACACCACAATCCGTCCATCGTTCAACTGGTAGACGAGGCGATAACCTGAAGCGCGCAGTTTGATTTGGTAGCTATAGGTCAATGGCTGAGTCTGTTTGCTTCAATCCTCGGCGCTTTAAGCACCTGAGCAATTTTCTTTTTAAACTGCTTGCGAACAGGGCTGCCTAACTTTCGTCACTCTTTTAATGCGCGTTCATCGAAATCCAGTTGATAAACCATACAACCTCCTTGTTTGCTAAAAGCGGCCTTTCCCTGGCCGCATTGATGTATCAGCGTTTCATCACAAATCGTCCAGCGTCACACGAACCGGTTTCGGATCACGTAAACGCTCACGCACGATTTCGATCAATTGGCGATCCTCATCATTAAGCAGTGTGCGCTGAAACGGTAGCTTGCCGTTCTCGGCAACATATTCGAGCGTCTGTCGCAGGAGCTCGGAAGGTGTTATGCCAGGTTTTTCCAGAGCGACAAAGGAACGCGCTTTTAAATCGTCATCGATACGAACATTCAAATTGCCCATGGATTTACCCCTGTCATTACGTTTGTAATGACAAAATGGCAAGGCGAAGACCTTGATGCAACCGCAGCCAGGCAGATCAGGACAATTCTTCTGCTGTCACAATGCGTTCAAACGCGTTCAGTTCCGCCAGCTTGCCGTGATACCACTGATCGCAAAATGCGCTGCCTAAATGGTCTGCCAGGTAAGCGCATTGGCGAAACGCCTCCAGCGCAGGTTGCTGGAACAATGGCAGATCGGGCGAGGCGTGGGTGAAGTTGGCCAGCGCCTCATCATCAATACGCTCCAGGCCGTATAACATACCCGTCAGTAACGTCGCCATCACCAGATAAGGGTTGGCGTCCGCGCCCGCCAGGCGATATTCGATCCGCCGGTTGCGCGCATCAGAGCAGGGAATACGCAGTGCGGCGTTGCGTTTGTTGTAACCCCAGGAGTGAAAAAGCGGTTCGTCCAGATTCTTACGCAACCGCCTGAACCCATTAACGCCCGGCGCCATGATCGCCAGCGACGCGGGCATCAGTTCCAGCATGCCGGCAAGGGAGAGCCGCACCATCTCATTGGGTGCCTCTGCCGGGCTGGCAAACACATTGTCGCCATTCGCGTCATTAAGGCTGACGTGAAAATGCAGGCCATTACCGGCCAGTTCTGAGAAGGGTTTCGCCATAAAATTGGCCTGATAGCCGAATTTCCCGGCCACGGTGCCGGTAAGTTTGCGCAGCGCCAGCACCTGCTCGCAACTATCCACCACGTTGTGCGAATGGCACATGTTCAGCTCAAACTGTCCGGCCTCGGCTTCGCTAACGATGCCGGATAAGGGAAGACGCTGCGCTGCCGCCATACTTTCCAGCTCTTCAATAAACGCAGAGTAGGCAGACGGCACGGCCAGATGAAAACAGCCCTGCGGGCGGTTTTGCTGTGCAGCAGGATCTACAAGGTAGAACTCCATTTCCGCTGCCACCACCGGGTAAAGACCATGCTGGTGAAACTGACGCAGCACATTTTGCAATATAACTCTTGGCTCCAGCGGCCAGGGCATATTATTGCTGTCGAGCATGGTTAATAATAATTGCGCGTTATGGCGCGGATCGTGCGCGCTCGGGCGTAGCGTGCCAGAAACGGGTAAACATACATTATCAGGCTCTTCGTTAATAAGTCTGTCGGGTGAAGAGGTGATTATTTTCCCTTCGCGATCCATGGCGTAAACAGATTGCGGAAAATAACAACCCGAGCTTAGCGAAAATAAGTTTTCGACGGCGACTCTTTTTCCGCGGAATGTGCCATGGGTATCGTTAAGATATATATCAACGTGTTTTGTTTGCGGGTGTTCGTTCAGATATGCCTTGATTTCATGAGAAAAATTCTGCTGAAGCTGTCTGATCTCCTGATCCACCATCAACACAGATCGCGAATGCAACGGTGTTGGAAATGTTGTGGTGGTAAAAAAGGTGCGGATATTTTTCAGCAGCGGAATAGTCATCAGCGAGTTCATATTTTTTCTTTCTGTCAGGCCTTTTGGCGGTGAACTCAGCATAAAAGAGCGCTTTTTATTTTGATATAAACGCCGCGTAAAAAGGAAATACGCGGCGATAAAAATAGTATAAAAATGGCGAGTTTAAAGTGTGGAAGGCATTTTTAGCAGCGGCGAGGGCGCGCTATCCGCGAAATGCGTTTTTACCCAGTCGAGTGTTTTGCGCTGGCCTGGAAAAGTGAGCAATTCGTGGGCATCGGCAAAGCTGACCCAACGGTATTCGCTGTGCTCGTGGTTAAGCGTTATCTCGCAGGCTTCATCGACGTACGCAACAAACACCGGCACGACGGTGATGGCGTCGCGGTGCGCTTCGTAAAACTGCTCGCAGCAGTCGGCGGAATAGAGTTCGCTAAGCTGCAAGCCTGTCTCTTCCTGAGCTTCACGCAGTGCGGTTTGCCAGGCCGTTTCACCGTGTTCAATGCCGCCTGCAATCTGGCACCACAGGCCGTTAAGCATTTTACCGCTGCGTTTAAGCAGCAAAACGCGCCAGCCCGCTGCGGAGTTGCACAGCACAAACAGGGCTATCGAAAAGCAGCGTATCGGGATTTCCTTACTCATTGTTTTCTCCGTGTTAATGGCTAAAGCAGCAATATCAGGGGCTCGACAGGGCTTGTTATGGTTTCGCGCAAATGGCCTTTTTCCTGATTTTTCACAACAACCAGGCAGCAGATCGGTTACACTCGCGGCACAGAAAAGCCACATGACAGGAGGTTTATATGCTGGAAAAATTACGTACCCGCGAGGGGAAAAAATTTATCATTGCGGTGGTGATTGTATTCCTGGTTGCCGTCAGCGTCATTTCGAAAGTGACCTTCGAGGGCGTTGAAGATCAGTACAATTTGCCGATGGAATCCTGGACGGTAACGATGTTTATCATGCAGGGCGCATGGGTTGCTATCTACAGCCTGATGTTCACCATCATTGGATCGCTGCCGTTTGGTTTTTATTTCCTCGGCCCGAAAGACGAGCGCGGCTAATCCTTCCCGCCCTGGCGTGCTGTCGGGGCTGTCTTCTTCGCTCTGTTTAACCTTAATCGAAATCGTGATCTCTCGCGTCCTCAGCGTAAAGCTCTGCAGTAAGCCTCAGTGACCGATAGGTTAACTGCCACTACATTCATTGACCCGTGCAGGCTGCTGTTTCTCGCTTTAAGAAGCGTTTTTACCGCGCAATAACACGTTCGCCAACAATTAAAGATCAAAAAATAACCGCCGATAGAGATCTCACAGGGAGTTCGTGCTGAAAGGAAGATGACGTAAAGGCTGACTCCAGGAGAGCCGTAATGGCCAGAGAACGTGTGACCAAAAAAATGAGCACCCGCGCGCAAATGTTGCTGACGGGGGCCATCACCATCACCCTCGGTTTTGTGGTAACTATCGGGGTACTGAGCTGGCAGTCCAGCAGTGAACAAAAACACCTCGCCGAACAATATCTGCAAAAAATT
The DNA here is from genome assembly GCF_032104925.1 of Kosakonia sp. Lineage (NCBI taxonomy): Bacteria > Pseudomonadati > Pseudomonadota > Gammaproteobacteria > Enterobacterales > Enterobacteriaceae > Kosakonia > Kosakonia sp. The sequence continues at coordinate 610,570 of NZ_DAMCGF010000003.1, read as the reverse complement.
GCGGAAAGCCAGGCGCTGACTATCCAGCAACAACTGAACTATGCCCGCGATGTGGCGCATAACCTCGGTCACAGTATGATTGCCTTGCCAGAAGCCGGGATCACTGACCGCCAGGCGGCAGATAAACTGCTGATCTCCGCCCTGCGCGATAATCCGGACTATCTCTCTATCTCGGTTATTTTTGAAGAAAACGCCTTTGACGGTCGCGATGCAGAGTTCGCCGACAAACCCGATCAGGCACCGAAAGGCCGCTATGCCTTTTTTGTCGACCACGATCAATCCGGTAATTTTAAGCTCCACCCGCTGATCTCGATCTTTACGCCAGGCCAGGGCGATTACTATCTGCTGCCGCAAAAAAGCCAGAAAGACACGTTAATTGAGCCTTACAGCTACGCCTATAACGGCGTGCCGACGCTGCTGACATCGGTGGCGGCACCGATTGTCAGTGGTGGCAAACTGCATGCGGTTGTGACATCGGATATTTCGCTGGCCTCATTACAGCAGAAAGTGAATCAGATCAAACCGTGGGAAGGGGGCGGCTATGCGGTGCTGCTCTCTACCGCCGGAAAGGTGATTTCTTACCCGGATAAAAACCTGACCAGCAAGCCTTACCCGGGTAAAACGGAGGGCTTCACCAGTAAAGTCGTGGAACAAGATGATCCGATCCTCGGCGAAAAAGCGCTGATCACCTGGCAGCCAGTCTCTATTGGCAACAGTACCGATAACTGGTATCTCGGCGTCGTTGCGCCGGTGAGTTCGGTGATGGCGGCGGCCAACCGTCAACTGATGTACGCCATTGTTCTGGGGGTTATCAGCATCCTGTTGGTGTGTGCGCTGCTCGGCCTGATCTTCAGCCGTAAAGTGTTGAAGCCGATTGGTGGCGAACCGCTGGAAGGGGCGAATATCGCGCTGGCGGTCGCGGACGGCAAACTCGATAACGCCATCCCGGTGAAAGGTAACGATCGCAGCAGCCTGTTCTATGCCCTGCATACCATGCAGGCGCAGTTACGGCAGATTGTCGGGCAGATCAAAGAAGCCAGTGACTCGGTGCGTCAGGGAGCCGGGGAGATTGTCAGCGGCAACATTAACCTCTCTTCGCGTACTGAACAGCAGGCCGCGGCGCTGGAACAGACCGCCGCCAGTATGGAGCAGTTTAGCGCCACGGTGAAACATAACGCCGCCAACGCCCACCAGGCGACGGCGCTGACTGCCAATGCCACGCAGATTGCCAGCCGGGGTGAAACGCTGGTCGGCCAGGTGGTCGAAACGATGGCGAAAATTGACGACAGTGCGAAAAAAATCGGCGATATCACGGCGATCATTAACAGCATTGCTTTCCAGACTAATATCCTGGCGTTGAACGCCGCGGTAGAGGCGGCGCGTGCCGGTGAGCAAGGGCGCGGTTTTGCGGTGGTGGCGTCTGAAGTGCGCAACCTGGCGCAGCGCAGCGCCGATGCGGTGAAAGATATCGGTGCGTTGATTGAGGAGTCCGGCAAACGCGTCGAAGCCGGGGTGCAACTGGTGAATGATGCCGGTCACACCATGCAGGAGATGACGCAGGCGGTGAATTCCGTGCAGACCATCATCAATGAGATTGTCAGCGCCTCGGATGAGCAGGCCAAAGGCATTAGCCAGGTGACAATTGCCGTCAATGAAATGGACGGTGTCACGCAACAAAACGCCTCGCTGGTGCAGCAAATGGCCGCGGCGGCAACGTCACTTGAAGATCAGGCGCAGCAACTGGCGCAGACGGTGCATCAGTTCCGCCTCGACGCGTAACCTGAACAGGGAGTCTGGCAACAGGCTCCCTGCCTTTCTTAGCCGGCAACCAGTTCGATACGGTTATTATCCGGATCCAGAATCACGGCTTCATAAAAACCATCTCCCGTCCACCGCGCGGCGCTGGCTAACCGTCCCTGCTGACGGGCTTTTTCTGCCATCTTATCCACCGCCCCGACATCTCCGACATGAATAGCAATATGCGCCCAGCCGACAAACTCTGCGGCGTTTGGCGCATCGGCCAGCTCCGGCACGGTCATAAGTTCAATGGTTGGCCCGTTGTGCAGCGACATAAAATAGGATGCAAAACCGGGGCGGTTTTGACTGACATATTTCTCGTTACTGGTGGCGGAAAAAAAGTCGCGCCAGAATGCGCGCTGTTCGTCGAGATGGCGTGTCCAGAGTGCGACATGGGCAATGTTCAAGGTGACCTCCAGGGCGTAGGGGATGTGAATTGACAGCGTAATTCAATTGCACGATTATGCTCACTGTTGCTCGATATGAATTTTATAAAGAGGATTTATGCTCGATTATGCAGCTTTCCCCGATCAACGACAAGATCTGATCCGCCAGCGTCTGCAGACGCAGGGACGGGTAGTCTGTGCGGAGTTAGCCGTTGAATTGCAGGTTTCAGAGCACACCATTCGCCGGGATTTGCAGGAGCTGAGTAAAGCGGGCATCTGCAAAAAGGTGTATGGCGGCGCGGTGTTGCAGCTGGCAACCGCCGGGAGTTTTACGGAAAGGAAAGAGCAGGACCGGGCAAAAAAAAGCCTCCTCGCGCAGCGCTGCGTGCAGCTGCTCAAACCCGGTACCTGCGTATTTATCGATACCGGCACTACCAATCTTGAGCTGGCGAAAGCATTGCCGCCAGCGCTAAACCTGACGGTAGTGACGAATTCACCGGAAATCGCCATTGCCGCGAGTAAACAGCCGCATTGCGACGTGATTATGCTGGGCGGGCTGGTGCAGCGCAGCACCGGCGGTTGCGTGAGCGGCCCGGCCATCAGCCAGCTTAATGGGATCATTTTCGATCAGGCGTTTATCGGCGGCTGCGCGATGTCGCCGGAGATGGGGCTGACCGGGTTTGATTACGCCGACTGCGAATTTAAAAAGGCGGTGATCGCCCAAAGCAACCAGGTGGTGGTGGCCTTAACGGCAAATAAGATCCCGGGCGTGGCCCGCTACATTGTTGCCGCCAGCCAGCAGATTGATGTGCTGGTGGTCGAAACCGATCTCAGCAAAGCGTTGCATCAAGCCTTTCGCGCAGAGAATATTGAAATCCTGACGGTTTAAACGCAACCGGCCGTTTCGCGCTTTGCCGCTCAGGGTTCATTTCTTGCCAGCCCACAGCGGAGATGTTAAAAGGTGCCCCTTTAAATGAAACCACAAAGGGGAAGGACGTGAAAAACGCGTCACAGGCGGCGGGAAGCAGCACCGATGCCACGTCGGAAGCAGGGCCAACACTACAACGAGGTTTAAAAAACCGTCATATTCAGCTGATTGCGCTGGGCGGCGCGATCGGCACCGGGCTTTTTCTGGGTATTGGCCCCGCGATCCAGATGGCCGGGCCTGCCGTGTTACTGGGCTACGGCATTGCCGGGGTTATCGCTTTTCTGATTATGCGCCAGCTCGGTGAAATGGTGGTTGAAGAGCCGGTGTCCGGTTCATTTTCCCATTTCGCCTACAAATACTGGGGACCGTTCGCCGGTTTCCTCTCTGGCTGGAACTACTGGGCGATGTTCGTGCTGGTGGGAATGGCGGAACTGACCGCCGCCGGTATCTACATGCAGTACTGGTTCCCGGACGTGCCGACCTGGATTTGGGCCGCCGCTTTCTTTGTCATCATCAACGCTGTCAACCTCGTCAATGTGCGCTTGTACGGCGAAACCGAGTTCTGGTTTGCGCTGATTAAAGTGCTGGCAATTATCGGCATGATTGGCTTTGGCCTGTGGATGCTGTTTACCGGCCACGGCGGTGAGCGCGCCAGCTTCGATAACCTCTGGCGCTATAACGGCTTTTTCGCCACCGGCTGGCACGGGCTTATCCTCGCGCTGGCAGTGATTATGTTCTCTTTTGGCGGCCTGGAGCTGATCGGCATTACCGCCGCGGAAGCCAGCGAGCCGCACACCACCATTCCGAAAGCGGTTAACCAGGTGGTGTACCGCATTTTACTTTTCTATATCGGCTCACTGGTCGTGCTGCTGGCGCTCTATCCGTGGATTGACGTCAAAGCTAACAGCAGTCCGTTTGTGATGATTTTCCACGAACTGGACAGCAATCTGGTGGCATCGGCGCTCAATTTCGTCATCCTGGTGGCGTCCCTGTCGGTGTATAACAGCGGTGTCTATTCCAATAGCCGTATGCTGTTTGGTTTGTCGGTACAGGGCAACGCGCCGGCCTTTTTGACGCGCGTCAGCCGCCGTGGTGTGCCGGTGAATTCGCTGTTTCTCTCGGGGGCTATCACTTCGCTGGTGGTGTTGGTCAACTATCTGTTGCCGCAAAAAGCCTTCGCCATGCTGATGGCGCTGGTGGTGGCGACGCTGTTGCTAAATTGGATCATGATTTCACTGGCGCACCTGAAATTCCGCGCGGCGATGCGCCGCAAAGGGCGCGATCCGCAGTTTAAAGCGCTGCTCTTTCCGGCGGGTAACTATCTGTGCATTGGCTTCATGCTGATGATCCTCGTTTTGATGTGCACAATGGACGATATGCGCCTGTCAGCGGTGTTGCTGCCGGTATGGATTGTGTTCCTGTTTGTCGCTTTCAAACTGCTGCGTCGTACGCCGAAGCGCGGGTAATTCGCGCGACTCCCTACCAGATCCGGTGGGCTGCGGCCTGCCGGACGGGTGATGATGTCTATATCTCAACTGTGATAGCCTCGGATCTTATGGCCAATCGCAGAATATATTGTTGTTATGTCCATTCAGAAAATTGCCAGGATGGCGGGCGTTTCCGTTGCAACGGTTTCACGTGTGCTGAATAACAGCGAATCAGTGAAACCGAAAAATCGTGAACGCGTATTGCAGGCCATCAAGGCGTGCCAGTACCAACCCAACTTATTAGCCCGCCAGTTGCGCACCGCGCGCAGCTCAATGATTCTGGTGTTGGTCTCTAATATCGGTAACCCGTTTTGCGCCGAAGTGGTGAAGGGCATCGAAGAAGAGGCGGAAAAAAACGGGTACCGCATCCTGCTGTGTAACTCCGGTGCAGATATAGCGCGCTCGCGCTCAGCACTCAAATTGCTGTCGGGCAAGATTGTTGACGGCATCATCACCATGGATGCGTGTGCGAAATTGCCGGAACTGGCCACCATGATTGGCGCCGCGCCCTGGGTGCAATGCGCCGAATACGCCGATAACGGCGACGTCTCCTGCGTGGGCATTAACGATGTCGACGCCGTCCGCTGCGTGATTGACCGCTTAGTTGAACGCGGCTGCCAGCGCATTGCCATGATTAACCACGATCTGAGCTATAAATATGCCCGGCTGCGTGAACGTGGCTACCGGAGCGGTTTACAGGCAAAACGCCTGCGCTATGAAAATGTGGCGTACGCCCGCGATTTGAGTTTCAGCGCCGGGAAAACCGCGATGCAGCAACTGCTTAATGCGCCGCAACGCCCGGACGCGGTGTTTGCCGTTTCCGATACGCTGGCCGCCGGGGCGCTGCTGGCGATCCATGAAGCCGGGCTGACAATGCCGCAGGATATCGCGGTGGTCGGTTTCGATGGCACTGAACTGGCAGAAATGGTTACGCCGCCGCTCAGCACTATCGAGCAACCTTCACAGGCGATGGGGCGCGAAGCCGTCCGGCTGTTGCTGAACCGCATTGATAATCCGGCGAGCCCACCAGAAAGCGTAATCATGGACTGGCGTTATATTTCCCGCGCCAGCGCCTGACATTTCAGGCATGATGTGTATAAAGATTTCGCCAGCCGCCGCGCTGGCTTTTTTATTGCTCAGGGAGCCTTGCCATGACCCGGCAACGACAAGCTGATTTATTTCTGGTTCTGACCACACTGATCGCCGCCTGCGGGTGGATTTTCTCGCGCGAAGCCATTAGCGGAATGCCGGTTTTCGCCTTTCTTGGGCTGCGCTTTTTTGGCGCGGCGCTGGTGCTGCTGCCGTTTTGCCGCGGGCAACGCATTGCGCTGGAAAAAGTGCGCCAGGTGGTGATAAGCGGCGTATGGATGGCGCTCAACCTTTGTCTGTGGATCTGGTCGGTATCGACCACGCCATCGCTGGGCGAGGGGGCATTTATCATGAGCCTGTCGATGCTGTTTGTGCCGCTGGTGGCCTGGGTGATGCTAAAAAACCGTCCGGTGCGCGCCTACTGGGAGTGTTTGCCGGTCGCCATTATTGGGTTAGCGCTGCTGAGCCTGCACATGCCCATCACGTTTCATGCCAGCCAGGGCTGGTTTTTGCTGACGGCGTTCGTGCAGTCGATCTATTTTTGCTACACCAGCCGCTGTGCCAGAGAAGTGCCGCTGCTGCCGCTCACGGCGGTACAGCTTGCGATCACCGGCATTGCCGGGCTGGTGATTTCTGCGCTGTTTGAGTCCTGGACTCAACCCTTTACCAGCACCACGGCGATGTGGCTGGCGGCGAGCATTTTAATTGCTACAAGCCTCAGGTTTGGCCTGCAACTGCAAGGGCAAAAATATGCTGCCGTCGCCAGCGCTGCCATCATTATGGTGCTGGAACCCTTACTGACGGTGATTGCCGCTTCGATTTGGTACGGTGAGCGCTTACCGCTGCAAAAAATCCTTGGCGGCGTGTTGATCCTGCTGGCGCAGATTTGGTTCCGTTGGCGGATGATTGCGCGTCTACCGTCAAAGCCGTAACGTGCCGGCCAGCACCGTATGCGCACCGCCACCGATCAGCACGCGTCCATTTTCCCTGAGCGCCAGCGCTAAAACGCCGCCGCGCGGTGAGGCCTGGAAGGCGGTAAGCGAGCGCTTACCCAGTCGCGCCGACCAGTAGGCCGCCAGCGCACAGTGCGCGGAGCCGGTCACCGGATCTTCATTCACCCCCACCCACGGGGCGAAGTAGCGTGAGACGCAATCATACTCATCCTGACCGGGCGCGGTGACTGCCACGCCGCGGCCTGGCAAGGCGCGAAGCGCCGCAAAATCAGGCGTGAGTGCGTAAATTAATTGCGCATCCTCGACCACCACCAGTTGCTTCGCGCCGAACAAACCGTAACCACTCACCTGTTCATGCGCCAGTCCGAGTGCCTTGAGTAATTCCGCTGGCGCTTCGGGCTGCATGTGCGGCGTCAGTAGCGGGAAATCAAGCTCAATGCCCTGCGCTGCGGCGGTTGCCGTCAGCGGGCCGGAAAGGGTGTGAAAGGTGATGGCGTAGCCTTCGGCAAGCCGCCCGTTCTGGCGCAGAATATGCGCGGTTGCCAGCGTGCCGTGGCCGCATAAATCGACTTCGGCCTGCGGTGTAAACCAGCGCAGGTTATTGTCCGCAAGGTTTAAAAACGCGGTTTCGGATACCGCCATCTCTTCGGCTATCTGCTGCATTAATGCGGCAGATAGCCCCTGCGGTGCCATGCATACCGCTGCCGGGTTACCGGAAAAAGGACGCGTACTGAACGCGTCCACCTGGTAAATATCAAGTTCCACTACGGCGCTCCCTTTGTTAACAAGGAGATAACATTATCCCCTTTTTACGCCTGCGGATAGCGCGAATCAGGAGTTAGCCGGGCAGCGCGGCGCCAGTTGATGGCGGGCGCTCACTGCCGCTGCGGCCAGTACCAGCATCATCACCACTTCTGTTGCCAGAAAACCACTCAGCGCCGTGCTGTAGTTGCCTTGCGACTGGCCGACAAGATGCAAAAACAACCCGCCGAGCACCGCCGGACCCAGGCCGAGTGTCGCTTGTTGCAACGTGCTAAGCAGGGCGCTACCTGCGCCCGCATCCTGGGTGGTGATATCGCGCATGCCGATGCGGTAAAAGCTATTTACGATCAGCGCCTGGCCATAGCCAATCAGCGCGGTAGACGGCGCGAGCGCCAGCGCACCCACCGTCCTCCCGGAGAGCTGCAGGGTAGCAATTAATGCCAGCAGGCCACTTACCTGGATTATCAGCCCGGTGAGCAAAATGGTACGCATGGTATAGCGACCAATCATTTTGGGCGCATACCAGGCAGAGACAAAATAGGCGACGCCCAGCGCGACAAAGCTGTTGCCCGACTGGTACGGCGTCATGCCCATTCCGGCTTGCAACGTGAGCGCCATACAGAACATAAAACCCGACCACGCGCTAAAGAACAGCAACGCAATCAGCAGGCCGAAACGGATGCTGTGCAGCTTGAGTAAGCGTGGCGGTAGCAGCGGGATTAAACCCGCTTGTTGCTGTTTTAACGCGCTGGTGCGCATCCACCATGCCAGCGGAATCAGCGCCAGCAGCGCGGCTTTCGTTTCCCAGGGCCAGTGCAGCTCCGGGCCAAGCGCCAGCGGGAACAGCAGGCAGCAGAGGATCATCGCAAGGGCGATCGTGCCTTGCCAGTCAATGCGCGTGCGCGTTTCGTTTTGCGTTTCCGGCACATAGCGGCGGCTGAGCGCCAGCACCAGAAGGCAAATGGGCACATTGATAAAAAAGGCGTTACGCCAGCCAAGACCGGCGATATCGGCTGAGACCAGCCAGCCGCCGCCCATCTGTCCGATGATAAACGCCACGCCGCCAATACCGCCGTAGAGACTGATGGCGCGCGCGTGGGCTGTGCCTTTTAGCGTGACATGCAACGTTGCGAGGATCTGCGGCACAATCAACGCCGCACCCATGCCTTGCAGTGTTCGCGCGCCAAGCAATGCGGAGACCGAATTTGCCAGCCCGCACAACAGCGAAGCGATACCAAACAGGGCAACGCCCCATAGAAACACACGCCGGCGACCGAGGTTATCCCCCAGTTTACTGCCCATCGCCAGACAGACGGCGAAAGCCACGCCGTACAGCGCGACAATCAGCGCCAGCTGTGTGGCGGTGGTGTGCAGCGACAGGGTGATGGAGTCGAGCGCGACATTGGTAATTGAGGTGTCAATCAATGGCAGCATCTGCCCGGTCAGCAGAAGGATCAGGCCTGCCCGGCCCGGAGAAACAGCAGACGTTTTCATGGGAACTCCATTGCGTCATTCATCGGATGGACGTAGCATCGCTTAACAGAAAAACGGGTACCAGTTCTTGCCTATACTGGTACTGGCACTACCATGCTGGAGAGGGTTATGACGTCGATGGTCGAAAAGATCCCGGAACTGACGGTGCTCGATGAGAACCGCAAACAGCTTGGTGCGTTTTTACGTGCGCGGCGGGAAAGCCTCGATCCGCAGCGGCTGGGGTTGCCGCGCAGTACGCGTCGGCGCACGCCGGGGCTGCGGCGTGAAGAGGTGGCGCTGCTGGCGGATGTGGGTGTCACCTGGTATACCTGGCTTGAACAGGGCAGGGACGTCAATCCTTCCGCTACCGTGTTGCAGGCGATTGCCGCTGCTTTGCAGTGTTCGCCAACGGAAACCCGCCATCTGTTTTTGCTGGCCGGGCTAACGCCAACGGAAGCGCTGAATACGCCGCAATGTGAAGGCATCAGTGAAGGCACCCGGCGTTTGCTGGATAGCCTGCTGCCGCAACCGGCCAGTATTCAGAAAACCAACTTTGACATTGTGGCGTGGAATGCCGGTTTTGAGCGCCTGATGGGGGTTAATTTCAGCGAAATCCCCGACGATGATCGCAACTGTATTTATCTTTATCTCACCCACCCGCAATGGCGTACCCGGCTCGGCTATGATGAGAGCGTGTTACAGACCTTTGTCGCCTATTTCCGCGCGGCCATGGCCGAGCACCGGGGCGATGCGGTGTGGGAAGCGAAGCTGGCGCGGTTTTGTGCGGCTTCTGCGGAATTTGAAGCGTTGTGGCGCAAGCATCTGGACGTGCGCGGTGTGGAAAATAAGATAAAAATCTTTAACCATCCGCAGTTAGGCGAGTTTTCACTTCAGCAAATGTACTGGTACTCAGCACCGCGTAACGGCTCGCGGCTGCTGGTTTATCTGCCGGTGGATGAGGCCGGTGAAAAGGCGTTGAACTGGCTGGCGGAAAACGCTTAAGGGCGCAGACGTTTTTGATCTTTGCGCGGCAAGCCGTCGACCACGCGGTTCCATGATTCCTGAATCAGGAACGCGAGCAGCGATTCGTCGATGTCTTCGCCAGCGAATACCGAAATCCAGTGTTTTTTGTTCATGTGATACCCCGGCTCGATGCTGGGGTAGATCTGCTGGTTGAGCAGCGATTTTTGCGGCTCGGCTTTCATCGTCACCATCGGCCTGCCGTGCGCGGTGGTGGTCATCATAAAAATCTTCCCGCACACTTTGAACACGTCATGTTCCGGCCCAAACGGCCAGCAATGTTCGGTGAAGGGCAGTTCGAGCGCAATACGGTGCGCGCTCGCTTGCAGGGTTTTACTGTCCATTATTTTCCTCAATGGCCAGCGCACGCCACATGGCTTCGAAGCCAAGGCGCTTAAACTCGGTGATGCGAGAAGCATCCCGGCTGGCGAAAGTGATCGTGGTGTCCGCCATCGACAGGAAAATCGCATCGCCAAAAGGGGAGTATTCATCGGTCAGAAACACCGGCCGCACTGAACGATGGCATAACTCATGCAGCTCCGGAAAAATTTCCGCGACTTGCTGGCGGGTTGCGTCGGTGAGTTTGTCGCTGACAGCAATCTGGCGTACGGCGCAGTGGCCATTCGGGTGGCTGATGCCCCAGTCAATATAGCTGTTCCAGATGCATTGCGTGTGGTGCCTGGAGTCGTTGATCGAGAGATCGATATTCGCCAGCATGGTGCCGCACAAATCGCTTTTCAGATGCAGGTAAAGTGCGTTGAGCAGATCGTCTTTGGTGGCGAAGTAGCGAAACAGCGTCCCTTCCGCAACACCCGCATTGCGGGCGATTAACGCGGTGGAGGCAGCGATCCCCGACTGTGCAATGGCTTCGGTAGCCGCTTCCAGTAACGCCAGTTTTTTATCTTCACTCTTTGGACGAGCCACTACACTTTTCCTCTCACATTGTAAAAACCACGATTGAAACATGCCCTCTGTAACGCTGCAACGTCGAATGTCATAGAAAAAAATGATCTTGACGGTTGAGCGTTGCTTTCTATAATGAGTGCTTACTCACTCATAATCAAGTTTAACCAGCGTCGTATCTACGGAATGGATCGATTTTGTCGGGTCAGGATATGAAGCGTCTCATTTTCAGCGTGGTTCTTGTTATGCTCGTTGCCTCTGCCGCAAGTTTACCTTTTGTTCTGAATGCCGGATTTGGCCAACTCCCGCAGGGCGAACAGCTTACTGAAGTCGAAAAATCACCGCATTATCGTGACGGGAAGTTTCAAAACCAGTTGCCGACTCCCGGTTTTACCGGAAAGAAAAATATGCTGGCAGCATGGTGGGATTTTCTGGTCACTAAACGCGAGAACGCGCGTCCACAGCAACCGTTACCGACGGTGAACACCGATCTGGCCAGCCTGCCGCTTGAGCAGGATACGCTGGTGTGGATGGGGCATTCGTCCTGGTATTTGCAACTGGCGGGCAAGCGCATTCTGATCGATCCGATCCTGAGTAATTACGCGGCACCATTTTCATTTCTCAATAAGGCGTTTGCCGGTAACGATCTCTGGACGGCGCAAAATATGCCGGAGATCGATCTGCTGATTACTTCGCACGATCACTATGACCACCTGGATTACGCCACGATCAAGGCGCTGATGCCGAAAATCAAAAAAGTGGTGACGCCGCTCGGTGTGGGCTCGCACCTGCGTTACTGGGGAATGGATCCGGCAATCATTCAGGAAGCGGACTGGCAGCAGAAAGTGGTGGTGAGCGACGATTTGGCTGTGCACGTTTTACCCGCGCGCCACTTTTCCGGGCGCGGTCTGAAACGTAATCAGACATTGTGGGCCAGCTTTATGTTCACTACTGCCACGCAAAACGTTTATTACAGCGGCGATAGCGGCTATGGCCCGCATTTCAAAGCGATTGGTGAACAGTTTGGCGTGGTTGACCTGGCGATTATGGAAAATGGTCAGTACGACGAAGACTGGAAGTACATTCATATGATGCCGGAAGAGACTGCGCTGGCAGCGCAGGAACTTAATGCTCGCGCGGTTCTGCCGGGCCATGCGGGGCGTTTTGTGTTGGCAAAACATACCTGGGACGATCCGTACAAACGGCTGGCGGCAGCAAGCCGGGACAAAAGCTATCGCTTACTGACACCGAGGCTGGGCGAACTGGTACTTGCGGCTGACACTGCGCAAGTTTTCCGCGCCTGGTGGGAATAAACCCGTTTATTAATCGAAGAGCAGAGGGGGATCGCAGTATGACTATTTCCGCTCAGGTTATCGACACCATCGTCGAGTGGATCGACGACAATCTCCATCAACCATTACGTATTGATGATATTGCAGCGCATGCGGGCTATTCCAAATGGCATCTGCAACGGCTTTTCTTGCACTATAAAGGGGAGAGTCTGGGGCGCTATATTCGCACGCGCAAATTATCTCTCGCTGCGCGCGATTTACGTAATACCGATCAGAAGGTTTACGACATTTGCCTGAAGTACGGTTTTGATTCGCAGCAGACGTTTACGCGCATCTTTACCCGCACCTTTAATCTGCCGCCGGGTGCGTACCGGCGGGAGAATCATCAGCATACCCATTGATGGAAAACAGATAAAAAAATCGGCCTGCATAAGGCCGTTTTTTTTATTCTGCCAGCGTTTTCTCAATGCCTAAACGGTTTAAAAGCCCGCTAATACCTTCGCGCGCCAGCAGCGTTGAAAGCTGTTTTTGTTCCTCTGCGGTCATATTTTGCAGTACTTTGATAATTTCATGCAGCGCGCTATTTCCACTGGCGTAAACAGGCGCGGGTTCGGCAATAGAATAGGAAGAATTCTGATGGCGCATAGAGGGCGTTTTCATAATGAAACTACGCACCTCTTTCGTAATGTGAATCAGCCTGGCTCGACCGCCTTTTACACCGGGTAACGGTTCTGTTGTCCAACCTTGCTGGCGGATCCAACGATTTACCGTCTGTCTGGCGACGCCGAGAAACTCCGCTAATTCTTCGGTGGTCATTTTGTTAGGTAATTTCATCATATTATTTTTGATCGCGGAGCCCCAGACGTTGCAACAAGCCGGTAATGCCGTCGCGTAATAAAAGCGAAGAGAGTTGTTTTTGCTCCGCGTCTGTCATCTCTTTTGCCAGCCGGATTAATAATGCCTCGAGTGAGGTATCGCTGGCGGTAAGTGTGGCTTTTGGTTGGTCTTCAGTACGCTGTGCGCTGCGAATAAATGCGCGGACTTGTTCATTTACATGGACCAGACGGGCTTTACCTCCTTGTACGCCGGGTTTTGGTGATGTAACCCAGCCTTCTTTGCGCACCCATTTATTGATGGTTTGTCGGCTATATCCTGTAAGGCTTGCCAACTCTTCTGGCGTCATTCGTTCCTTGAGCATGTAATTTCCCGAATTGTTGTAAGGGTAATTAATGGTTTATGTTATAGCACCATTTTAGGGGAAAATGTGACATGTTTAACTACTGGCTGCGAGGGCGTTCGCAATGTCTTTCATTTGCATGCTTTTTCAGCGATTGAATAATGCGGCGCGATTTTGCCGTTGACACCTGGCAAGGGAATTCATATTATGCCGCCCGTCAACACGACACGCTTTACGCGATGGGGCTATAGCTCAGCTGGGAGAGCGCTTGCATGGCATGCAAGAGGTCAGCGGTTCGATCCCGCTTAGCTCCACCAAATTCCGCACCCAACGGAATTGGCGCATAAGGCATATTGTGGGGCTATAGCTCAGCTGGGAGAGCGCTTGCATGGCATGCAAGAGGTCAGCGGTTCGATCCCGCTTAGCTCCACCAAAATTCAAACCCTCGCGTTTACGCGGGGGTTTTTCGTTTTATTCCGCGCTGTGTTAATTCTTTCTGCTATACATTAATAAGCAAACATTCGGTGAAGCGTCAGTAATGGCGGTTATTCGAGCCGCTGCTTACTTGATTCGCTTAATAAATAAACCTATTATCTCGGCTCTTCATTTTTTGACCAGCCCAGAGCATTTCATTAATACTGATGAAACATAATCTATACAGTGCGATAAGAAAATTCTTCCTCGCGTTAATTTTATGCCTGGTAGCTACCTCTCTTTCCCGTTTTATTTCTCCTGTTACTCTTGTTGACGCCAGTGAGGTTTATCTTGCGTGGTTGCCGTTAAGTGTAGCGCTGGCAATAATTTTTTTATTCGGACGGCACGGAATACTGCCTGTTATTATTGGTTTTGCTCTGGTAAATGAGGCTTTTTTTCATTTATCTTTTGCCGAGGCAGCAGTGCTTTTGTTTTGTCAGTTGTTTTTTGTGTTTCTGTTCTGCGGTGTGGTCCGCTGGCAACTAGGCTCCCGCTGGCGGTATAGCCTAACAAACAGAGCTAAAGACATGGGCACTCGTATCCTGTGGTTAGGTGTTATTGCCCCCATAGGTATAAAAATTTCGATGTATACTGCTGGCGTTTGGTTTAACTATCCATTTAGTTTGTCTAATTATTTTGGCCCTGCATCAGTTATTTATTCTATCATCGATATTCAAAGCCTGATTTGCTCTGCGATTATTTTTACCACCTGTGCCTATTATTTTTTACGGATGATCCTCAATCCACGGTTTGCCCGTGCATTATGGTTAAGAAGCATTGAACCGTGTTTTTCAAAAAATAATCGTGTATTTACATTAGGTTGGATTTTTTCGCTGGTCGTTATTGTTACTATTTTATGTATTCCATATAAAAATGATTATATTGCTGGCTATTTAGTGCCCATTGTTTTTATTCTTTTCACCTTTGGCATCAGCAAGTTAAGTACAACGTTGTTGTTATTAAGCTGGGATATTGCGGCGTTTATGCTACTGGCATACAACGATAATTTCCTGCATGGCGTGCGTTCCGATTATTCCCTGGCATTTGTCATGTCCGTTTTTATCAGCTTTACCATCTGCATGCTTTATATGATGCGCGTTTTTAACCGTAGCGAGTGGTTGAAAGCGCGCTGGGAGGTGCAGGCGATGAGCGATCCCTTAACGGGTTTGCCCAATTTGCGCGCGCTTGAACAACAGATGGAACAGCAGCCAAACAGTGTGGTGTGCTGTCTGTATATGAAAAATCTGGAGTTCCTCAGCCGCCATTTTGGCCTGATGATGCGTGTTCATGTGAAACGCAGCATCACCCATGAACTTCAGCCTCTGTTACATAACGGTGAACGTTTTTTTCAGCTTCCGGGCAGCGAGTTATTGTTAATACTCAATGGGCCGGAAATATTATCGCGCTTACAACATATGCTGGATTACCTGAACAGTCGCCGTATTTACTGGAACAATACCGCCCTGGATATTGAGTTCGGCGCGTCCTGGGGGGAATTACAGGGCTCGGGCGAAGAACTGCACCACACGTTGGGCCAGTTAAGCTGGCTCTCAGAACAAGCTAGTGCGGATCATCAGGTTCTGGCTCTTACAAACAGCTTGCAAGAGGTTACCGACCAGACTACGGAGCGCGTGTTACAGCTAAACAAGGTGAAGTGTGCGCTGGATGAAAATGGCATTGTTCTCTATGGTCAGCCGATTGTGAATGCCGAAGGGCGCGGCTACCAGGAAGTCCTCACGCGGCTGGTTGTTGATGGCGAATTTATTACGCCAGATGTTTTTATTCCCGTTATTGCCCAGTTCAACCTTGGTGCACGGTTTGATATGCAGGTAATAGAGTGCCTGCTCCAGTGGATGCAGGCGCATCCTGAGCCTGGCGATTCGGCACGTTATTCTGTGAATTTAATGCCGCTTACCCTGATGCAAAAAGAGTTTGCTACACAATTTCTGGCTCTTTTCGCGCGTTATGCTGTCTCTCCGCGGCAGGTAATTATTGAGATAACGGAAGAGCAGGCCTTCTCTAATTCAGAAGCGAGTATCCAAAATATGAAGCAGTTGCGAAAAGCAGGATTCAAAATCGCGATTGATGACTTTGGCACTGGCTATGCCAACTTTGAACGTTTAAAAGGGCTGCAGGCGGATATCCTCAAAATCGATGGCTGTTTTATCCGGGATATTTTACAGGACAAGCAGGATGCGATGATCGTCAAAGCGATATGCGAACTGGCGAAGGCCAAATCGCTGACTGTTGTTGCGGAGTATGTGGAGAATGAAGCGCAGCGCGAGTTATTGCTGAATGCTGGCGTCGATTATTTGCAGGGCTATTTGCTGGGTAAACCGCAGCCGCTGGCTAAAGCTGAATAAAAAACCGGGGAAATCCCCGGTTTTTTTAGCCTATGACAATCAGATAACCAGTGCGGCGATAGCCGCAGACAGCACGCTCACCAGCGTGGAGCCGTACACCAGTTTCAGACCGAAACGGGAAACCACGTTACCTTGTTCTTCATTCAGGCCTTTGATCGCACCGGCGATAATGCCGATAGACGAGAAGTTCGCGAAGGAAACGAGGAACACGGACAGGATGCCTTCTGAACGCGGAGAGAGGTTAGCTGCGATTTTCTGCAGATCCATCATCGCCACAAATTCATTCGAAACCAGTTTGGTGGCCATGATACTGGCAACCTGCAGCGCTTCGTGAGCCGGTACGCCCAGCACCCAGGCAATCGGATAGAAAATGTAGCCCAGAATGCCCTGGAAGGAGATGCCCAGCACAGCGGCGAACAGTGCGTTCAGGCCGGAAATCAGGGCGATAAAACCAATCAGCATTGCCGCAACAATAATGGCAACTTTGAAGCCCGCCAGAATGTATTCACCCAGCATTTCAAAGAAGCTCTGACCTTCGTGCAGCTTCGCCATTTGCAGGTTTTCTTCGCTCTCATCCACGCGGTACGGGTTGAGAATCGACAGCACAATAAAGGTACTGAACATGTTCAGCACCAGCGCCGCAACAACATATTTCGGCTGGAGCATGGTCATGTACGCACCGACGATGGACATCGAAACAGTCGACATGGCGGTCGCTGCCATGGTGTACATGCGGTTACGGGACATTTTGCCGAGAATATCTTTGTAAGCAATGAAGTTTTCAGACTGTCCCAGAATCAGGGAGCTAACAGCGTTAAACGACTCCAGTTTGCCCATGCCGTTCACTTTGGACAGCACCGTACCGATGGCGCGGATAATGATCGGCAGCACACGAATGTGTTGCAGAATGCCAATCAGAGCAGAAATGAAGACAATCGGGCACAGCACTTTCAGGAAGAAGAACGCCAGACCTTCATCATTCATTTTACCGAAGACGAAGTTAGTACCTTCGTTGGCGAAACCGAGCAGTTTTTCGAACATCTCGGAGAAGCCTTTAACGAAGCCGAGGCCAATATCAGAGTTCAGGAAGAACCAGGCCAGTAAAACTTCAATCACCAGCAGTTGAATAACAAAACGAATGCGGATCTTCTTGCGATCGCTGCTTACGAGCAGGGCAAGCAGCGCCACAACAGCAAGCGCCAGGACAAAGTGCAAAACGCGGGACATATTTGCTCCAAATATGAGACGGGTAGGAATTTCGTGCACATTCTATGTAACAAGACAAAAGAAAACGAGATCAAACACACACTATATTAATGACCTGTGACCAGACTCAAAATTAGTGATCCAACATACATTTCTGTTATGTTAAGTAAAAGCGTGAAAAGTTGCGTCATACTGCTAGACTCTTAACATAACGCTGCGGCAAATGCTGTTGTCGCCGTCACCATCCTTGACATTCAACCCTTCTATTGTTTCTGGCTATCAGAGAAATCAGGTAAACCCATTTAAATGAACTTGATAATCATTCTCATTTTGGTAGCATAAAACATAGCAAAGGCTATATTTAGGGGCAATAAATGAACAGTAGTCGCGTTGAGAATAGTAATGGGCGTGCAGCGCGCAAATTACGGTTTGCCTTAATGGGACCGGCGTTTATTGCTGCTATCGGTTATATCGACCCGGGCAACTTCGCCACCAATATTCAGGCGGGCGCCAGTTTTGGCTACCAACTGCTGTGGGTGGTGGTATGGGCCAATATTATGGCGATGTTGATCCAGCTGCTTTCCGCCAAACTGGGGATTGCCACCGGGAAGAACCTCGCAGAGCAGATCCGCGATCACTATCCGCGCCCGCTGGTATGGTTCTACTGGGTGCAGGCGGAAATTATCGCCATGGCAACCGATCTGGCGGAGTTTATCGGTGCCGCCATCGGGTTTAAGCTCATCCTCGGCGTTTCGTTACTGCAAGGTGCGGTGCTTACTGGCGTGGCGACATTCTTGATTTTGATGTTACAGCGGCGGGGGCAAAAACCGCTGGAGAAAGTGATAGGCGGCCTGCTGCTGTTTGTCGCTGCGGCTTATATTGTTGAGCTGGTTTTTTCTCAGCCGAAACTGGCCCAGCTGGCGCAAGGCATCGTGATCCCGAGTTTGCCGGGTAGTGAAGCCGTGTTCCTCGCAGCTGGCGTACTGGGCGCGACTATTATGCCGCATGTCATTTATCTGCACTCGTCTCTGACGCAGCATCTGCACCAGGGCACTCAGCGCGAGCGTTATTCCGCCACCAAATGGGATGTGGGTATCGCCATGACTATCGCCGGATTTGTAAATCTGTCGATGATGGCGACAGCGGCAGCGGCGTTCCATTTTAACGGTCACACCGGTGTTGCCGATCTCGACCAGGCGTACCTGACGCTTGAGCCGTTATTAAGCCATGCCGCAGCGACCATTTTTGGTCTTAGCCTGGTAGCGGCGGGGCTTTCTTCAACGGTCGTGGGGACGCTGGCCGGGCAGGTGGTGATGCAGGGGTTTGTGCGTTTTCATATACCTCTGTGGGTGCGGCGCACCATCACCATGATGCCATCGTTTATTGTTATCTGGCTGGGGCTGGATCCGACGAGGATCCTTGTCATGAGCCAGGTGCTGCTGAGTTTCGGCATCGCGCTGGCGCTGGTGCCACTGCTGATTTTCACCAGTAACCACAAATTAATGGGCGAGTTAGTCAATACGCCAATGGTTAAACGGGTTGGCTGGGTGATTGTGGTGCTGGTGGTCAGTTTGAATGGCTGGCTGTTAATCGGCAGTGCGGCAGGTCTGTAAATAGCATGAGAAAAAGGAGCGCTCGCGCTCCTTTTTTTGAATTAGTGGTGATGTCCCCGGCCATGGCCACGATGATCGTCGCGGTCGCGCCAGCCTTCACGGTAACCGCGTTCATACGCGTTCTGTTTGTCCCAGCCGCGATGCCAGCCGCGATCATGTTTATACCAGCGGTTGCCGCGCCACTCATAGTTGCGGCCCCAGTAGTCACGGTCGCGCCAGCGGCCGCCGTCCCAGTAGTTACCGTAATTATCGCGATCGCCAATTTGTAATTTCACAGATGGCAACAGGGTGATTTCGCCAGCATTTGCGACCAGCGGCGCAGAAGCCATTAACACAGCTGCCAGAATCAGTGACCTGAACATACTCTTCTCCTTCACGATCGGGCCGAAACGGCCTGTTACAACAATATTACGGGGCGGCTAAACCCCGTATTATTGGCGGAACTCCTAAATCATGAATGGCAGCATTTTTTGCTAAATTTGCGGTTATTTTGCGCCACTGAGAATGGCGTCGATCTCATCGCTTTCAGTCGTGGTGAAATGGCGGTTTGCCAGCATGCCGACCGCATCGTCAAGCTGGCTGGCTTTACTGGCACCAATCAGCACCGAAGTGACGCGATCGTTACGCAGCACCCAGGCCAGCGCCATCTGCGATAACTTCTGTCCGCGCCGTTCCGCCACTGCATTCAGCGCGCGAACAGTCACCAGCTTTTCATCGGTAATCTGCTCCGGATTGAGAAAACGGCTGCCGCTGGCGGCACGGGAATCGGGGGGAATGCCGTGCAGATAACGGTCGGTCAGTTGCCCGCCAGCCAGCGGTGAGAACGCAATACTGCCGACGCCTTTTTCCTGCAACACATCGAGCAATTCGGCTTCGACCCAGCGTTCAAACAGTGAGTATTTCGGCTGATGGATAAGACACGGTGTTCCGAGATCATTAAGGATATCGATAGCTTCGCGCGACTGCGCTGCCGGGTAGTTGGAAAGCCCGACGTACAGGGCTTTGCCCTGGCGCACAATATGATCCAGTGCGCGCATGGTTTCTTGCAGCGGCGTCTCGGGATCCGGGCGATGGTGGTAGAAGATATCAACATACTCCAGCCCCATGCGGCGCAGGCTCTGGTCAAGACTGGCAATCAGATATTTACGTGACCCCCAGTCGCCGTAAGGCCCGTCCCACATGGTATAACCGGCTTTACTTGAGATAATCAGTTCATCACGATAGGGCAGGAAATCCTCCTGCAAAATCCGCCCGAAATTGCGCTCTGCGGAGCCCGGCGGCGGCCCGTAGTTATTGGCCAGATCAAAATGGGTAATACCCAGATCAAAGGCATGCCGCAACAACTGGCGGCTATTTTCCAGCAAAGTGGTATCACCGAAGTTGTGCCACAACCCAAGCGAAATTGCCGGCAGCTTTAACCCGCTCTCGCCGCAGCGATGGTAGTGCATCTTTTCATAGCGTGCGGGATCGGCCAGATAAACCATGCAGTTACTCCTTTTTATCAGCGTAGCGTTAGTGTATGCGTTTACATTCACTGAGCTTACACCGCCAGGTACCGTAAAGCTTGCTTTCCACTTTCTCTCTGACGCGTATCCTGGACTCTCATCACAGTTCTCCAATACTCAGGTAAGTGTCAGTATTTGGAGACGTAGCGCAATGCAAAACGATTATTCAGTTGCCGACTACCTACTGGACAGGCTTGCTGGCTGCGGTATTCATCATCTTTTCGGCGTACCGGGCGACTACAATCTGCAGTTTCTTGATCACGTTATCCAGCATCCGGCGGTGCATTGGGTGGGCTGTGCTAATGAACTGAATGCCGCTTATGCTGCTGATGGTTACGGGCGTTGTC
The DNA here is from genome assembly GCF_032104925.1 of Kosakonia sp. Lineage (NCBI taxonomy): Bacteria > Pseudomonadati > Pseudomonadota > Gammaproteobacteria > Enterobacterales > Enterobacteriaceae > Kosakonia > Kosakonia sp. Next base: position 589,795 of record NZ_DAMCGF010000003.1, on the reverse strand, counting down.
AGGGAGCGGGCGCGCTGCTAACCACCTTTGGCGTGGGGGAGTTAAGTGCGATTAATGGTGTCGCGGGCAGCTTTGCGGAATATGTGCCGGTGTTGCAGATCGTGGGGGCACCCTGTCGCAGCGTACAGCAACGTGGTGAACTTTTGCACCACACGCTGGGTGACGGTGATTTCAGCCATTTCTGGCGCATGTATGAACCTATCAGCGCTGCGCAGGCGGTGTTAACGGCAGAAAACGCCTGCTATGAAATTGACCGTGTGATCCGCGCGATGCTCAGTGAATCTCGCCCCGGTTACCTGATGTTGCCCGCCGATGTGGCAAAAATGGCGGCAACGCCGCCTGTAAACGTTATCACTCCCGCACCGCTTCAGCCTAATGAAGGGCGTCTGGACAGCTTTCGCCGACGTGTACAGGCGATGCTCAGCGAAAGCCCGCGAGTTGCGCTGCTTGCGGATTTTCTCGCTCACCGCTTTGGTGTACAGAAAATGTTGCAGTGCTGGATGAAGGATGCACCCATCCCGCACGCCACGTTATTAATGGGCAAAGGCTTGTTTGATGAAACGCAGCCTGGGTTTGTCGGCACGTACAGCGGTGCCGCCAGCCCGCCGCAGGTGCGGGAGGCGATCGAGCGTGCCGATGCGGTAATGTGTGTCGGCGTGCGTTTTACGGACACCATCACCGCCGGGTTTACCCAGCAGTTACCTGTGGAGCGCACGATTGATATCCAGCCCTTTGCGGCGCGGGTAGGAGAAGAGTGGTTCAGCGGGATTACGATGCAGGAGGCGGTAAATATCCTGATTTCGGTTTGTCGCAATAACCCACGCTGTGTGCTTGACCCTGTTCCCGCGCCCTCCGCCAATTCGCCGCATCACTCCGGCATTTTAAATCAGCATACATTCTGGCAAACACTGCAGGCTTTTATTCGCCCCGGTGATATTTTACTGGCCGATCAGGGAACAGCAGCTTTTGGCGCGGCGTCTCTGCGTCTGCCAGCCGGGGTTGAAATGCTGACGCAGCCGCTGTGGGGATCGATAGGTTATTGTCTGCCCGCCGCGTTCGGCGCACAAACCGCCTGCCCGCAGCGGCGGGTCATTTTGCTTAGCGGCGACGGTGCGGCGCAGCTCACCATACAGGAGCTGGGGTCAATGCTGCGTGACGGGCAACGGCCGATCATTTTATTGCTCAATAATGATGGTTACACGGTGGAGCGGGCGATCCACGGTGCGCATCAGCGTTATAACGATATTGCACGCTGGAACTGGACACATATTCCGCATGCGCTCAGCCATGACTGCCAGGCCGAATGCTGGCGTGTTAGCGAAACGGTGCAACTGGCGGAAGCACTGGAAGCCGCTTCACATCACCACCGGCTTGCGCTGATTGAAGTGATGTTACCGCAAGCCGATTTGCCGGATCTGCTGCGTGATGTCACCCATGCGCTGGAAATGCGTAACAGTGAGTAGTTACTTACTGCGCCGGGGGACAATCATCATCGGTTTTCCGGCCAGCACTAACCAGGCGGGCAGGATCACGATACACAGCAACGGTAGCAAAGTGGTGTCCGGTACGACGACGGCCGCCAGGAACAGGCTCAGCCAGCCATCGCGTGTTACAACCAATACCAACCCTAATACGGCACAGGAAACGGTGACCGCAGCCGGAACGGCGTCGACATGTTCATGCAGCATTAAGCCTAATGCCACGCCGACAAACACCGCCGGAAAAATACGCCCACCGCGAAAACCGCAGGCGGCAGCGATCACCAGCGCGGCGAGCTTCACCAGGGCAAACAACAGGTAATCGGTAACGGTATAGGTATGGGCAAATGCAAGCTGCTGCATCTCATCCAGCCCCTTAAATAAGGTAACGTGGCCGCCAGCCATGCCCAGAAGGCCAAGCAGGAAGCCGCCAATCCCCAACGTCATCACCGGGTTGTTCAGGCGATGCATTAAGTGATGCAGACGCGGTAAACACCAGACTGCCACCATTCCCAGCGCAATGGCGAACAGCGTCACGACCGCACCGCTAAAAATATCAACGATATGCATCTGCGGATAATGGGGAATGGGTAGCGTGAAATGCGGTGGCGAAAAGAGGCTGGTGGTTAGTGCGCCAGCTGCGGCAGCCATCAACGGGGCGAACAGGCGATCCCACAGTGGCACGTCTTCACTGGCTTTCAGGGTTTGCGAGAAGATAAGCGCCGCCGCCACAGGCGTGCCAAACAGTGCGCCGAGCGTGCCGGCGGAGGCAAGGATTGTCCAGTCCAGCGGCGCAACGCGCGGGAAAATGCGCGCGCCAAGTGCAACGGCAAGGGCGATATTCAGCACCATCACCGGTTGTTCCGGGCCAAGACTTACGCCGCCCGCCAGACCGAGGATCATTGCCAGCGTCAGCCCCGGCAGCGCGGTGACCGCAACCGGCGAACCAATCAGCGGCACCGTCGCCGGATCCGGCCCGCCATGACCGGTGCTGAAACGGATAACCAGGCCTACAGCAACGCCGGTGAGTGTCAAAACAATCAGTATCCACCAGGGGGAATCAGGTGAGATGCCGAGCCGCCACGGTATGCCGCTCCACAACACGGTTTGCAGCAGGGCGGCGATTTTCATCACCAGCGCTAATATCAGACCCGACGCGACACCAATAGTGAGCGCAGGCAGCGCCAGTAACAGCAGCGTTCTCGCACGCGGATGGAGCATCTTTTTATCCTTGCAACGAAGCCTGGTCACTCAGGATGCAACCGGGCTGAAACCTTTAAGGTAATCTGTGACGAAGATCGATAATCCTGGGGCACTCATGATATGGTCGTTGTTGTTACAGCGCCTTGAATTTACAGTGTGCCAAAGATTTATTCTGACTTTAGCGGAGCCGTAAAAGAATGACAAAGTATGCTTTAGTGGGAGACGTGGGTGGCACGAACGCGCGCTTAGCGTTGTGTGATGTCGATAGCGGTGACATCTCCCGGGCCAAAACCTACTCCGGCCTCGATTACCCAAGCCTGGAAGACGTGGTGCGTGTTTATCTGAAAGAGCACGACGTCACGGTGGAAGACGGCTGTATTGCCATCGCCTGCCCGATCACCGGTGACTGGGTGGCAATGACCAACCACACCTGGGCGTTTTCGATTGCCGAAATGAAGAAAAACCTCGGTTTCGCTCATCTGGAAATCATTAACGATTTCACTGCCGTATCAATGGCGATCCCGATGCTTAAAGCGGAACACTTGATTCAGTTTGGTGGTTCCGCGCCGGTTGAAGGAAAACCGATCGCCGTTTACGGCGCAGGCACCGGGCTTGGCGTTTCGCATCTGGTGCATGTGGATAAACGCTGGGTGAGCCTGCCGGGCGAAGGCGGCCATGTCGATTTCGCGCCAAACAGCGAAGAAGAGGGGATTATCCTCGAAGAGTTACGTGCGGAAATCGGTCACGTTTCCGCTGAACGCGTGCTCTCCGGTCCCGGTCTCGTTAACCTCTACCGCGCGATCGTCAAATCAGACGGTCGCTTGCCGGAAAATCTGCAACCGAAAGATGTGACTGAACGCGCGCTGGAAGGCAGCTGCATTGACTGCCGTCGCGCGTTGTCACTGTTTTGCGTCATTATGGGGCGTTTTGGCGGCAACCTGGCGCTCAATCTCGGCACTTTCGGCGGCGTTTACATTGCCGGTGGTATTGTGCCGCGCTTCCTCGATTTCTTTACCGCTTCCGGTTTTCGCGGTGGTTTCGAGGACAAAGGGCGCTTTAAATCCTACGTCCAGGATATCCCGGTATTTCTGATCGTGCATGATAACCCGGGGCTGTTGGGCTCTGGCGCTCATCTGCGCCAGACGCTGGGTTACGTGCTTTAAAGATTCATTAACTGACGAAACTCTTTAACTTTGCTGCGGCTGACGGGCACCTGAAACTCCAGGTCCCGCAGCCGCAAAATATAGGTATTGTTAAACCAGGGTTCGATCTCACGGATTTTATCCAGGTTCACACAGTAAGAGCGGTGGCAGCGAAAGAAGTGCGCCGCCGGCAGTTTGCTGCAAAACTCAGTGATGTTCATCGGCATCACGTAAGATTCCCGCTTCGTATAGACGAACGTCATCTTCTCATGTGCTTCCGCATAATAGATATCATGAATACTAGTGACGATAATGCGCTCGTCTTTCACCAGATTAATGGTTGCGTTTTCCCGTGGCTGCGGGCTGGCAACCGGGCCAGATTGTTGCTGCCAGGCCGTTTCCAGTTTTTGCAGCATGCTGATGATGCGCGACTCCTGGTACGGTTTCAGAATATAGTCGAACGCTTCCAGTTCAAAAGCCTCCACCGCATGCTCTTTCCAGGCAGTGATAAAGACGATAAACGGCTTATGGGCAAACTGACTGATATTCTGCGCCAGCAATACGCCATCCAGAGAGGGGATATTAATATCGAGAAAAATGGCGTCGACTTTGTTGTGCTGTAAATATTTCAGCACGTCGAGACCATCGTCGAAAGTGCCGACTATTTCCATCTGGCTATGCGCTTTTATAAGCCAGCTCAGCTCCTGTTGCGCCAGGATCTCATCTTCAACAATGATGACTTTCATACAGCTCTCCTGTTAAGGCAACAATGCAGCGGGAGACAGTTGGCGATGCACAAAAAACGCGATCTCCGTGCCCGGCGTTAAACGGCGGATATGCAGCCCTTCGCCGTACAGCAGCTTTACGCGCTGATGCACGTTCAGCAGGCCAATTTTGTTGCCGGGCATCTCATCGGCTTCAACGCGGGCAATCATCTGCGGATCGATACCGTTGCCCGTATCGCGCACCGCAATACGCACGCGGTTGCCACACTCTTCCACACTGATGGTGACCACGCCTTTGCCTTTACACGGTTGAATGCCATGCACAATCGCGTTTTCAACCAATGGCTGGATCAGCAGGCTCGGGATCACACAACTGACCTCTTCATCGATGTCATAAATCACCGTCAACTTGTCGCCAAAACGGGCCTGCTCAATGGCGATATAGTCTTTGATTTGATAGAGCTCTTTTTTGATATCAATGAGCTCATCATCTTTTAATTCAATGTTATAGCGCAGGTAACGCGACAAATTGAAAATGAGCTGCCGGGCGGTGTCCGGATTCAGGCGAATCGACGACGAGATAGCATTCAGGGCGTTAAACAGGAAATGCGGGTTGATCTTACTTTGCAAAGCGCGCAGCTCCGCTTTGTTCGCCATCTCCCGCAGCTGTTCGGCGCGGGAAACTTCCAGTTGTGTTGAGATAATCTGTGATAAGCCAACGGCCATATCCTGTAATGAGGAGGTGATCTGGTGCGCATGGCAGTAATAGATCTTCAGCGTGCCGGTCACGATGCCCTGTTCACGCAGCGGGATCACCAGCATCGAGTGGATCTCCGGCGTGCGGTGGGCTTCATCATTGTTTTTAATGATAATTTCGCCGGTGTTCATCGCCTGGCGAGTGGTTGGGCTGATAATATCGTCGCTGTCGCGGTAATTATTTTCCCCCACGCCAACGTAAGCCAGCACGTGATCGGTATTGGTGATAGCCACGGCATCGGCTTTGATATCCCGGCGAATAATGTCACACACTTTGCGCAGGGACTCGCTATTCACATTGCGGAACAGCGGCAGTGTTTTATTGGCAATATCCAGCGCCAGCTTCGCCTGACGACCGGCAATCGCCTCTTTTTCCCCTTCCACGCTTTGCACCAGCAGCACAATAAAGCCGATGCAGACGCTGCCGAGGATCATCGGCACCCCAATTTTGGACACAATATCGAGGCCGAGCGCGGTAGTCGGCGCCCACAGCACCACCAGCGTCATGGTCAGGCTTTCGCAAATCATGCCGCCGATGATGCCCACGCGCCAGTGCTGCGCTTTAGGCACTTTGCGGTTAATCATCCCGGACATCACGCCGGCAATAATGCTGGTGATAAAGCAGGGGATCGCCGTCACGCCGCCAATATCAATCAGATAGCGGTGCACCCCGGCAATCACGCCGGTGATAATGCCGACCCACGGGCCGAACAAAATCCCGCCGGACATCACCGCGATAATACGCACGTTAACCAGCGAGCCTTCCACCGGCACGCCGGACCAGGTACTGAACAGGGCAAACATTGAGAAGATGGCCGTCACGCCCAGCAGCTCTTTTGGCGAGTGCGCCGTTTTATGCAGCAGTTCGCGGAACAAGCGGATGCGGATCAAGAAAAACAGGCAGATCAGCATGAGCGCCGCTCGGTCAAAGACGGCCAGCAGCATGTCGAATATTTCGTGCACGGGGGACTCATATGAATAGCGTCAAAAAGCTATGATAAAAAACCGCGGCCCAGATGACCAGCCGCAGTATTCATTCGCTGAATGAGGAAAGACCACTTTACCAAAAGGGGATTGAAAAGATCCGAAAGAAATGATGCGTCAGTGCGCTAACTGGTGAATTTTTAAGGTAATTTTATCTTTATTTTATTGTTAAAATATATGATGGATTTTTCTATAAGAGGATAATCTGGCTTTCCCTTTCCTAAATTAAACTTCCCCTTTTATGGCGTTGCGTTATTTTTGCGCTTACCTCTCGACAGCGAGATTTTTTTCGGGCTATGTTCTGAGTACGCCGCAAATGCGGCGACGTCGCTCGGACGGTCCGGGCGCTAACGTTACTCCGAGGAATCTATGGCTGACTTCAGTCCTGAGCGCCGTTTTACGCGTATCGATCGTCTCCCCCCGTATGTTTTTAATATCACCGCTGAACTGAAAATGGCTGCGCGACGCCGCGGCGAAGACATTATTGATTTCAGTATGGGCAACCCGGATGGCGCGACGCCGCCGCATATCGTTGAGAAACTCTGTACCGTTGCGCAACGCCCGGATACGCACGGTTACTCCACGTCACGCGGCATTCCACGTCTGCGCCGGGCGATTTCCCGCTGGTATCAGGATCGTTATCAAGTGGATATCGATCCGGAAACCGAAGCGATTGTTACCATCGGCTCGAAAGAGGGGCTGGCGCATCTGATGCTGGCGACGCTGGATCACGGTGATACCGTGCTGGTGCCGAACCCGAGTTACCCGATTCATATTTACGGTGCGGTGATTGCGGGAGCGCAGGTGCGTTCTGTGCCGCTGGTGGAAGGTGTCGACTTCTTCAATGAGCTGGAGCGCGCGATCCGCGAAAGTTACCCGAAGCCGAAAATGATGATTTTAGGCTTTCCGTCTAACCCGACGGCGCAGTGCGTTGAACTGGAGTTCTTTGAAAAAGTGGTCGCGCTGGCAAAACGCTACGATGTGCTGGTGGTTCACGATCTGGCCTATGCCGACATTGTGTACGATGGCTGGAAAGCGCCGTCAATCATGCAGGTGCCGGGCGCGCGCGATGTCGCCGTTGAGTTCTTCACGTTGTCGAAAAGTTACAATATGGCGGGCTGGCGTATCGGCTTTATGGTCGGTAATCCGGTGCTGGTCAACGCACTGGCGCGGATCAAAAGTTATCATGATTACGGCACCTTTACGCCGCTCCAGGTGGCTGCGATTGCTGCGCTGGAAGGGGATCAGCAGTGTGTGCGCGATATTGCTGCTCAGTATAAACGCCGTCGCGATGTACTGGTTAAAGGGTTGCATGAAGCGGGCTGGATGGTAGAAATGCCGAAAGCGTCAATGTACGTGTGGGCGAAAATTCCGGAACCGTATGCGGCGATGGGCTCGCTGGAGTTTGCCAAAAAGCTGCTGCAGGAGGCGAAAGTGTGTGTCTCTCCGGGTATCGGCTTTGGTGACTATGGCGATACGCATGTGCGTTTCGCGCTGATTGAGAACCGCGATCGTATCCGCCAGGCGGTACGCGGAATTAAGGCCATGTTCCGCGCCGACGGGCTGCTTCCGGCAGCGCAAAAAAGTGCGGCGGAAGATCTGGAACCGTAACTGTTCCTTGCCCGGCTGGCAAAACAAAAAAGGAGCCTTTTGGCTCCTTTTTTGTACAGCACGGATATGCTCAGGTTAGATCATCAGGGCGAATGTGCCGGCCCACACAATAACCATCACCGAAATGCCCATAAAGAAATATTTCACGTTCATCGCTCCGCACACCTAAGTATGCATTCATGACCATTCAGGACTGAGTATAGAGAGGTGAAACTACGCCACATCGAAAATGAGAATTATCTCTATTTCGGCCACAGCTCCATCTCAGAATTTCGGGTGAATTCCTCACCAAACGGGGCTAATGTACGCTTAATTTTTAGGCCTTACAAGAGCCTTTTTTCTATTTAATTTTAGTAACTTACAATGTGTCGGGCTTTGGCGACACAATACTTTCACTGCTAAATAAATTGCTATTGAGCGACGATAAAAATGGCCTGCTGAAACGGTTCATTTCCGCTTGAATAATAAGGCTAATTTTTTGAAGCGGGTCACAGCATCTGCAATTAGACCGAAGACAAGCGTCGGCGTGTTTCTGCGATGACATGCATAAAAAAATAATCCGCAGGGAAAAAAACCCGTTACGGAAAGAGGGCGTTGGGGAAGCTTGCGGAAGGTACGATGCGATTATTAAAAAAGCGCAAGCTGTGCCTGCGCTTTGCCTTTAAAACCGTTACGGCAAACTCCTGCGTTTAGCCGATAGGGCTTGAGGTGATCCGGCGACTGCGGCATTTCGGGCAGTAATCCGGCGTACCGAAACCAGTGCGGCTGGTCCATTCGTGTTTGCAGTCCAGACATTTCGCCCGGTAAATTGTTGGTGCCATTTGTTCTTACCTCTCAACATCGCTAAGGTTTGCTGTTACGTAATCTGTCGGTGTGTCAGTTTAAATTCGTGCAATTTCAGCCTGCAGAGATTTGACACGTGAAATATGGGATTTGATATCTGAAAGATCGTTTTCCAGCTTTTCTTTATCTTCCCTGCTGGCCGCCGCTATTTCGTCTTCCACTTTCATTATTTGCTCTTCATTTTTTTGCAGATCTTTTGCCAGCATGGTTAGCATATTTTCTTTTTTAGCAAGATGTGAAGAGAGGCGAGATTTGCATTGTGCGACATAATTTGGGTCGCTTCCTTGTGCGCGGATCTGCTCTTTTTCTCTTAGCGCACGCTCTTTCGCTGGCAGCTCATTTTGTAAGCATCTGCGACGTTGCTGATCGTCAGTGCTGTTGATTTCACTGCGGATTCGGCGGATTGCATCCTGCAGGGTCGCGATATCATTGGCTATTTTATTGCGCCAGACATCGGTTGGGTGATGGGCTATTTCATTTTCAAGGTTCTTTTTGACTTTAAGAAACATCTCCGCGCTGGTAATGGCCGATTTTTCAATAATAAATTTAAAAGCATTTGTGGCTGTCGCAACAATGGATTTGCCCGCAACTTCCGCAATACCTGCTATTTTTCCCATCAGATCGTCATTTTCGATGACTTTTTCTTTAAACGTCTTTTTGATGTTATTCCATGAAAACATATGCCCTCCTTATTTATTTTCGTTTTATCTTACTCTTGTTTATTTAACACTTAATACTTCTTATTTTAAAAAATTTTAATTGCCATTAGGTCGGGCTTAAATTTTAAAAAATTAGATAAACAGGCATTGATATAGATGAATAGACTTTTTTATGCGATAAGGGAGGGATAAATAAAGATTCAATGCGGTTGAGTATGTTATCGCTACTGAAAAAACCGCCGGGGTACAAGTCATAAGTTATGCCAATAAACGTCTATACAACCCATCACGGCTCTGACATTTCATCGACGCCGGGTGGCCTCGGCTGATGAGTGCCGCCTGTTGCACCGCAACGAGCACGATCCCTGCCTGCTTATTCGCGGTCATGGATGGTCAATCTTACATACTGTCCTCCCCGCCAGCCTGCTTTTCCTGGGGAGCCGTTACCATTTACAGGGGCATTTCGGCTTCAGATCATTTGCGTCAGTAAAAGCGTGATTGCCGGCGCACTATAATAAAATTGTATCTTTTCTGTTAAATCCTGCCTTGCGCGTAATTGTATAGGCAAGTATATATGTTTACACATCAGGACATGTCCTCAGGAGAGAACACCGATGCCGCACACCCTCAATCGCCAGCAGACCTCTAAAGGCATGGAGCTGAATACGAAAAGCTGGCTCGCCGAAGCGCCATTGCGCAATAACCTTGATCCCGATGCTGCCGAAAACCCGAACGTACTGGTGGGGTATGGAGGCATTGGTGGTAACAAACCTGATTCTGGCGCGGTGGCAAACCCGAACCGCGAAACCGAAGCGATGCGCGACGGTTCTGATGCCGTATCCAACTGGCCGATGTTTAACATTGCCAGCGGCGCGACCCTGGCCTCGCTGCACCACTGCGGTGGTATGCGGATGGGATGTTCCCGGCATGCAGGGATGGTGATCGTTTGTGGTGACACAGATGAAGCGTCGGCACGCATTGCGCGCGTGCTGCCTCACGATCCGACAACTGGCGTGATGCGTCACGCTGAGGCTGAGTATAAGATTGCGATTGAGTGCGCCGCAGCGCAGGCGCTCAATCTTCCGATGATTGCTGTAATGCAGGGGCAGGGCAAAGCATGAAAAATTTCACCCTTATTCCGGGCCAACTCACTCTCGCGCAGCTGCGCGAAATCTACAGCCAGCCACTTCATCTGTCGCTGGATGATGGCGCGTTTGCGGCCATTAATGAGAGTGTTGCCTGCGTCAACACCATTATGGCGGAAGGTCGCACCGCCTATGGCATCAACACGGGCTTCGGTTTGCTGGCGCAGACGCGTATCGCGACGGAAGATCTGGAGAATTTGCAACGCTCGCTGGTGCTGTCTCACGCCGCAGGCGTTGGCGAACCGCTGGATGATGCGCTGGTTCGCTTAATTATGGTACTGAAGATCAACAGCCTGGCGCGCGGTTTTTCTGGTATTCGTCTGCAGGTGATCCAGATGCTGGTGGCAATGGTTAACGCGGAGGTTTATCCGTGGATCCCGGCGAAAGGCTCGGTGGGCGCGTCCGGGGATCTCGCACCGCTGGCGCATATGTCGCTGACGCTGCTCGGCGAAGGCAAAGCGCGCTGGCAGGGGGAATGGTTACCGGCGAGTGAAGCGCTGAAAAACGCCGGGCTGGAGCCAATTACGCTGGCGGCAAAAGAGGGGCTGGCGCTGCTGAACGGTACGCAAACCTCCACCGCCTTTGCTTTGCGCGGCCTGTTTGAAGCCGAAGATCTGTTCGCTTCTGCCGTGGTTTGCGGTGCGCTGACCACTGAGGCGGCGCTCGGTTCTCGTCGTCCCTTCGATGCGCGTATTCATGATGTTCGCGGCCAGCGCGGGCAGATTGACGCGGCGGCGTTATATCGCCATCTATTAACCGATGACAGCGCCATTTCCCAGTCTCACCACAACTGCAATAAAGTGCAGGATCCTTACTCCCTGCGCTGTCAGCCGCAGGTGATGGGCGCATGCCTGACGCAACTGCGTTTTGCCGCGGAAGTGCTGTTAACTGAAGCAAATGCGGTTTCCGATAACCCGCTGGTGTTCGCCGCCGAAAACGAAGTGATCTCCGGGGGAAATTTCCATGCGGAACCAGTCGCGATGGCCGCCGATAATATTGCGCTGGCGATTGCGGAGATAGGCTCGCTGGCGGAGCGCCGTATTGCCCTGCTGATGGACAGCCATATGTCGCAACTACCGCCGTTCCTCGTGAAAAATGGCGGTGTTAACTCCGGCTTTATGATTGCCCAGGTCACCGCAGCGGCGCTGGCAAGTGAAAACAAAGCGTTATCGCATCCGCACAGTGTGGACAGTTTGCCCACCTCGGCAAACCAGGAAGATCACGTTTCTATGGCACCGGCTGCCGGGCGTCGTCTGTGGGAAATGGCGGCGAACACGCGCGGCGTCATTGCTGTCGAGTGGCTTGCCGCCTGTCAGGGGCTGGATATGCGCGAAGGCTTAACCAGCAGCCCGCTGCTGGAACAGGCTCGTCATCTGCTGCGCGAACAGGTTGCGCATTATGAGAAAGATCGTTATTTCGCGCCGGATATCGAACGTGCGATTGCTCTGCTGGCGGAACGCCATCTGACGACATTGCTGCCAGCAATAGTGTCTTGCTGAAGAAGAGAGAGGCATTGCTGGTCGTTCGGATGCGGCGGGCTTTGCCTTTGAAATTGAATACATTTTTGCTGTTATAAAACGTAAGGTGCCTCTGTAAGCCAGCATAATGTTTTGGTGTCAGGGGCTGGCGTCACGCCAGGAATGGATTAAGTGTTAAGCGGTGGCGGGAAATAAAGGCTCAACGACACGGGAATGAATCCCCTCATGAAGGGATGCTTGCGCATCCCTTTTAATGTTAACGGGACAGTCGTTGCTTACCCCAGTCGAGCGCGGTGTTGATCAGGGAAGTCAGTAGCTGGCGGAACGCTTCACTTTTCTCTTCAGAGAAAGCAAAACTCGTCTCATCCATGTAGCAGCACTGCGCCACTTCCAGTTGTATCGCATGGATGTTCTGTTGCGGTGCGCCGTAATGGCGGGTGATATACCCGCCTTTGAAGCGACCGTTGAGCACTTTCGTGTAGCGCGGAAATGCCTCGCAGCATGCCAGTAATGCGGCGCTCAGTTCCGGCGCGCAGCTTGCGCCATCGGCAGTACCGAAGTTCAGATCCGGCAGTTTGCCGTCAAACAAACGCGGAACCACTGATTTGATGGAGTGTGCATCCCACAGGAGCGCGTAACCGAAAGTGTCGCGCAACCGCGCCAGTTCCTGCGCCAGCGCCTGGTGATAAGGCTGCCACACAGTATGCAAAATAGCGGCTTTCGTGGCGTCATCCGGCGCTTTACCCGCTTCGAACAGCGACTCGCCGTCAAAAAAGGTGTCCGGAAACAGGCCGGTGGTCGCGGTAGCGTATAACGGTTTATCATCTGCCGGGCGGTTTAAATCCACCACATAGCGGGAATAATTAGCGCTCAGCACGCTGGCGCCAAGCTCGCGAATCGGCTGATACAGCAGCGGAATATGCCAGTCCGTATCCTCCAGACGTCGTGCCCGCGCGGTGAGGCCGCTGGCAATTTCCGGTGTCAGTTGCGTGCCGGGATGGGGCATGCTGACCAGTAGCGGCAGCCGACCCTGATGTAATTCGAATCCGTTAGTCATGCCAGACTTCCTCCCCCTGATAAATAACCTGTTTTGAAAGTGTTCCTCCCAGCCAGTAGCTGAGTTCTGCCGGATGAGACACATCCCACGCGACAAAGCTGGCTTCTTTACCCGCCTGGAGCGTACCGCAGCGTTCACTGATACCTAATGCACGGGCGGCATGACAGGTCACTCCCGCCAGCGCTTCTTCAGGCGTCAGACGGAACAACGTGCAGGCCATGTTCATCATCAGGCGCAGCGACAGCACGGGCGACGTACCGGGGTTCAGATCGCCGGAAATGGCCATCGGCACCTGATGCTTACGTAATAGCGCCACCGGTGGCTGCTGGCTCTCGCGTAAAAAGTAAAACGCGCCCGGCAGCAGAACGGCAGTGGTGCCGTGCTGCGCCATCAGCACGATATCTTCTTCGCACAAATACTCGAGATGATCGGCGGAAAGCGCACTGTAGCGGGCGGCCAGCCCTGCGCCGTGCAGCAGTGAAAGCTGTTCGGCATGCAGTTTTACTGGTAAGCCAAGCTGCTGCGCTTTGCGGAAAATCCGCTCCACTTGCGGCGGTAAAAAGGCCAGATGTTCACAAAAAGCATCGACCGCATCGATCAGCCCTTGTGCGTGCCAGGCGGGTAGCCAGTGCTGGCAAATCTCGTCGATGTAGTCGTCAGCGCGCCCCTGATACTCGCCCGGCACTGCATGCGCTGCGAGACAGGTGCTGAAGATAGTGAGCGGCATTTCTGCGCCAAGCGCGCGGATCACCTGCAACATTTTGCTTTCATCGGCAAAGCTGAGGCCATAACCGGATTTGATCTCGAGCGCCGTAACGCCTTCTTTGCGCAGTGCGTCAATGCGCTTGCGGGCGCTTTCCAGCAGTTGTTGCTGGCTGGCGTTGCGGGTGGCATTCACGGTACTGATAATGCCGCCGCCTGCTGCGGCGATTTCCGCGTAGCTCGCGCCGTTGAGTCGCATCTCAAATTCCTGGCTGCGATCGCCGCCAAACACGCTATGGCTATGGCAATCGATCAACCCAGGCGTAACCAGCCGCCCCTGCAAATCCACTTCTCGATCGACCACATCATCCGACTGCGTTCCCTCTTCGCCCAGCCATGAAATCTGCGACCCGTTGGTGATCAGCGCGCCGCGAGAGATCAGGTTGTATTTGCCCGCTTCCATGGTGGCAATCTGGCAGTGACGCCATAAAATGCGCATCCGCGTTCTCCCGTCATGGTTCGGCGCGACAATCGCCGCGCCGTCGGTTTTACTTTGCAATCATCGGTAAATTGAGGCCGTGCTCTTTGGCACAGGCGACCGCTGAATCATAGCCTGCGTCAGCATGGCGCATCACGCCCGTCGCCGGATCGTTATGCAGTACGCGGGCAATGCGTTCTGCCGCTTCATCCGTGCCATCACAGACGATAACCATCCCCGAATGTTGCGAGAAGCCCATGCCGACGCCTCCGCCGTGGTGCAGAGAAACCCAGGTTGCGCCGCTGGCGGTGTTGAGCAACGCGTTCAGCAAAGGCCAGTCGGAAACCGCATCGGAGCCATCTTTCATCGCTTCGGTTTCGCGGTTCGGGCTGGCAACGGAGCCGGAGTCCAGGTGATCGCGGCCAATGACAATTGGTGCGGAGACTTCGCCGCGACGCACCATTTCATTAAACGCCAGCCCCAGACGTGCGCGCTGCCCCAGACCAACCCAACAGATACGCGCAGGTAAGCCCTGGAAACTGATGCGCTCTTTCGCCATATCCAGCCAGCGGTGCAGATGCGCGTCATCCGCGATCAGCTCTTTTACCTTTTCATCGGTGCGATAGATGTCTTCCGCATCGCCGGAGAGCGCGGCCCAGCGGAATGGCCCAATACCGCGGCAGAAGAGCGGGCGAATATAGGCGGGCACAAAACCCGGGAAATCGAAGGCGTTGCTGACACCCATCTCTTTCGCCATCTGGCGAATATTGTTGCCATAGTCGAAGGTCGGAATGCCCTGCTGCTGGAAGGCGAGCATTGCTTTAACGTGCTCGGCCATTGAGGCTTTCGCCGCCTGAGTCACCACTGCCGGTTCACTCTTCGCGCGTTCGCGATACGCTTCCCACTGCCAGCCAATCGGCAGATAGCCGTTCAGCGGATCGTGGGCGCTGGTTTGATCGGTCACGAGATCGGGGCGAACGCCGCGTTTAACCAGTTCCGGTAAAACTTCTGCCGCATTGCCGTGCAGCGCCACAGAGATGGCTTTACCTTCACGGGTGTAGCGTTCAATACGCGCCAGCGCATCGTCCAGATCTGTTGCCTGCTCATCCACATACCCGGTACGCAGGCGGAAATCGATGCGGGATTGCTGGCACTCAATATTCAGCGAGCAGGCACCCGCCAGCGTGGCGGCCAGCGGCTGCGCGCCGCCCATGCCGCCCAGACCTGCGGTCAGCACCCAGCGGCCAACCAGCGAACCGTTATAGTGCTGGCGACCCGCTTCGACGAAGGTTTCATACGTACCCTGAACGATCCCCTGGCTGCCGATATAGATCCAGGAGCCTGCGGTCATCTGGCCGTACATCGCCAGCCCTTTAGCGTCCAGCTCGTTAAAGTGCTCCCAGTTGGCCCAGTGGGGAACCAGGTTTGAGTTAGCGATCAGTACGCGCGGTGCATTGCTGTGGGTTTTAAACACGCCGACCGGTTTGCCGGATTGCACCAGCAGCGTTTCGTCATCATTGAGCTGTTTTAGCGCTTCAACCATTTTGTCAAAGCACTCCCAGTTACGCGCTGCCCGTCCAATCCCACCATACACCACCAGCTCTTTCGGGTTTTCCGCGACATCGGGATCAAGGTTATTCATCAGCATGCGCAGCGGCGCTTCGGTCAGCCAGCTTTTCGCATTCAATGTCGTGCCGCGCGGCGCTCTGATCTCAACATCACGATAACGGGATAATTCACTACTCATGCGGTTTACCTTCTCTGTTTGATAGCGGAATACATGCTTACTGACGTTGCGATGCTGCTGTATACGTCTTGTATATACATGATAAGCACATAAGGTGCCAGTTTAATCAATTTATTTATTTCACATATAAAACAATGTGTTGTTATTGATGGCTTTTTTGATCGTAGTGAAAGAAGGGGTATTGGTGCATTTTTTTGCACTGCTATTGTGCTTTAAAGCGTTGAGATGATCATTTTTAGTGCATCTCTGCGCTGTTTTAAAGCGAGCGTGTGGGGAAATGAAGCTGAGGGAATTCGTTTTGTTGTGCTGGATTTATTAACAATGTTTTTATATCTATTTGTTTTTAATTTGTTTTATTTAAATGATCAATGTTGCGATGACGTTATGGCACATGGCTTGCTAGTTGTACATACAAGGATATACAAAAGTTTTTTTGCATTGCCGTCACAACGGGACGGCAAACGATGACCATAAGGCGTAACGATGATTACTTTCAACAATGTGACCAAGCATTATCACGACGGTACCGTCGTGGTTGATGGCCTGAACCTTGTCGCGCCAGGAGGCAAAATTACTGTGCTTGTGGGGCCGTCTGGTTGCGGAAAAACCACCTCATTACGCATGATCAACCGGCTGGTGGAGCCCTCATCCGGGACGATTTTGCTCAATGGCGAATCCACCGCTCAGATGGATGTTGTGCAATTGCGCCGCCGTATTGGTTATGTGATCCAGAATGCCGGCTTGTTCCCGCATAAAACCATCATCGATAACATCGCCACTACCGCGATCCTTAATGGCGCGGCGAAAAGTAAAGCCAGAGCCAGAGCGGCAGAATTACTGGAAGTGGTCGGTCTGGCGCCGCAACTGGCGAAACGCTACCCGTGGCAACTCTCCGGTGGCCAACAGCAGCGCGTCGGCGTGGCGCGTGCACTGGCTGCCGACCCGGAATTTATGCTGATGGACGAACCCTTCAGCGCCGTTGACCCTGTGGTGCGTGAACAGTTGCAGGAAGAGTTTCTGCGCATTCAGAAAGAGGTCAGCAAGACCATCATTATGGTCACGCACGATATTGATGAAGCAATGAAACTGGGTGATTGCGTTGCGGTGCTGAAACCTGGCGGCAAGCTGGCGCAACTGGCGACGCCGGGCGAACTGCTGAATTCGCCGCAGAGCGAATTTGTCGCCGATTTCATTGGCCGCGACCGCGGTTATCGCAAACTCAGTTTCCACACCTCCGCACCGCTGACGGCGTTGCAGGCGGAACCGGCTATCGAAATGGGCGCGTCACTTGCGCAGGCACGCAATATCAGCGCACAACGTTGGCTGCTGGTGACGCAGCAGGGCAGAGCCTGCGGCTGGTTTGACACGCATCAGCAGGTAACGGCGATAGCGCCAGAAAACGTGAACCTTGGCGCGACATTTTCTCCGCAGGGCGGCACGCTGCGCCAGTTGCTGGATTCGGCGCTCAGCTCTCCCTGCCATCGCGCCGTGGTGGTCGATGAACAGCTTGCCCCGCTGGGATCGCTGGCGCTGGACAATGTGCTGGATGCCTGCAAGTCGCTGACGCAGGAGGCGCTATGAGATTTGACTGGCTGTGGGGGCAAAGCGACAGGATCCTCAGCTTGCTGCTCTGGCACTGCTATTTGTCGATTACGCCGATCCTGATCGGCCTGCTGCTGGCAATACCTGTCGGCTGGGCCGTGAACAACCTGCCAAAAGTGAAAGGTCTCATCCTGAATCTGTTTGGCCTGCTGTACACCATTCCGTCGCTGGCGCTGTTTGTACTGCTGCCGCCGCTGCTGAATACGCAAATTCTCGACCCCATCAACGTGGTCGTGGCGCTGACTATCTACAGCTTTGCGCTGCTGGTCAGAACCGTGTGCGACGGGCTGGATTCCGTGGCCGAAGATACCCGGCAGTCTGCTTTTGCGCTGGGGTACAAACCGCTGCAGCAATTTTTGCAGATCGACCTGCCGCTTGCCGTGCCGGTGATCGGCTCCGGGCTGCGTGTGGCCGTGGTTTCGAATGTCAGCATCGTGTCGGTTGCCGCACTGATTGGCGCGCCACAGTTAGGTTCGCTGTTTACCCAGGGGTTTCAGCTTCAGTTTCTCACCCCGATTATCGCCGGGATTGTGCTGTGCATCGCGCTGGCCTTCATTCTGGATTGCCTGGTGGTGGCGATAACCCGCTCTTTAAGCCGCTGGCAACCGCAAAGGGGATAACTGATGAGTGAATGGTTTTTCGATCTCAGCCACTGGTACGGCGACGACGGCATTGTGCCGCTGCTGTTGCAGCATATCGGTTACAGCGCGGCGGCGCTGGCGATTGCCGTCGCCATTGCGTTTCCGGTCGGCTGCTACACCGGCCATACCGGGAAAGGGGAGGCGCTGCTGATTGGCACCACCAACGCCCTGCGTTCGTTGCCCTCTTTTGGTCTGATTATTTTGCTGGTGATCCTGCTGGCGGGGTATTTCGAATCGGATTTGGCCTTTGTTTTACCCTGCATCATCGTGCTGGTGGTGCTGGCGCTGCCGCCAGTGGCGCTGGGCGTACATGCGGGTATCCGTTCTGTCGATCCCAGCGTGCATGACGCGGCAAAAGGGATTGGTCTGACGCCGCTTCAGGTGCTGTTGCAGGTTGAGTTGCCCTGCGCAATGCCGCTGATCCTCTCCGGGATCCGCAGTGCCGCGCTGCAAATTGTCTCTACTGCGACCATTGCGGCCTACGTTTCACTCGGCGGCCTGGGACGATTGATTATTGACGGGCGTGCCGCCAACGACTTTGCGCAGATGACCGCCGGGGCCATCCTCGTCGCGCTGCTGGCATTGATCATTGATCTCTTTTTTTCGCTTTCAGGGAAAGTCGTGGTTTCACCGGGCATCACCCGGAAAACCAAAAACCAGTGATGTTGAGTCCTTTAATTACAGAAGGTTAATAAGATGATTAAGAAACGCTATTTAACGTTGTTCAGTGCCGCACTGCTGTCTGTCGCTTCTTCTGTCTGGGCTGCGGATGCCGGCCAGAAAGTGATTATTGGTTCGGCGGATTTTCCGGAAAACCAGTTGCTGGCGACCATTTACGCCGGGGCGCTGGAAGCGCAAAACATTCCGGTCGAGAAAAAACTCAACATTGGTAGCCGTGAAGTCTATATCCCGGCTCTGCTCGACGGTTCCATCACCGTGATCCCTGAGTACAGCGGCGCGCTGTTAAGCTATCTGGATGCGAAAAACGACGCGCACAGTTCGGAAGATGTGGCGAAAGCGCTGGCCGCCAAACTGCCGGAAAAAGTGAAAATGCTGAACACGTCCACGGCGCAAAACAGCGATGTGCTGGCGGTAACGAAGAAAACCGCCGACAAATACAAACTGAAAACCATCGACGATCTGAAACCCGTCGCCGGGCAGTTAGTGCTTGGTGGTCCGGCGGAGTGGAAAACCCGTCATGAAGGTGTTCCCGGCTTGCGTGAAGTTTATGGCCTGAATTTCAAAACCTTCAAAGTGCTGGATGTCGCTGGTCCGCTGACGCTGACGGCGCTGAAAAATAACCAGATTCAGGTGGCTGATCTGACCTCCACTACGCCGGAAATCAAAAAAGATCACCTGGTTGCGCTGGAAGATCCGAAACACCTGTTTGCCGCGCAGAACATTGTGCCTATTGTCGCCAGCAGCACACTGAACCCGACCATTGAAAGCACGCTGAACAAAATCTCCGCGCAGCTCACCACCGAAGATCTGATCGCCATGAACGAGCAACTTGCAGAGTTCGCCAGCATTGATGATGTGGCGCACCAGTGGCTGGTTAAACACCAGTTGAGCAAGTAAGGAACGGCTGAGAGATGACGACAACAATCCGTTCTTCCATGTCGCATGTGGATGCGGTCACCTTAGGCAGGGATGCCACGACCATTGATGAGCTGGTGCGCATTGCCGATGGCGCTCAGGTTGTTCTGGCTGATGATGCGCTGGCGCAAATGGATAAGGTCAGCGGTTATATTCACAAGGCGATTGCTGACGGGAAGGTGATTTATGGTCTGACAACCGGCGTGGGAGACCTGGTGACCGAGCGTCTCTCTGCGGATCAAATTGCCAGCGTGCAACTCAATATGCTGCGTAGTCACGCCTGCGGGATGGGGCCGGATTTGTCGGTGCGGGAAGTGCGGGCGATGATGGCGGTGATGCTGAAATCGCTGTTGCAGGGCTACAGCGGCGTCAGTTCTGAACTGGCGCAGCGTATGTGCCTGATGCTGAACCGGCAGGTGACGCCGTGGTCGCCTGCCAGCGGTTCCGTGGGGTATCTGATTGCTACCGCGCATATCGGCTTATCGTTATTTGGCGAAGGGCAGTGCTGGTATCAGGGTGAGTTGTTGCCCTCCACCGACGCGCTGGCGAAAGCGGGCATTGCGCCGCGCATTCCCGGCCCGCGCGAAGGACACGCGCTGATCAGCGGCACCTACGAAATTACCGCACTGGCTTGTCTGGCGGTGCGGGATTTCGAGCAGTTGCTGCCGGTCGCGGATATGGCAGGCGGCATGTGTCTCGAAGCGCTGAAAGGCAACACCCGCGGCTATGACGCGCGTCTGCACGCTCTGCGTCCGCATGACGGGCAACAAGAAACAGCGCAGAATTTGCGCCGTTTACTGCACGGTAGCGAGATCCTTCAGCGTTACCGCGATCACCGGGTGCAGGATGCGCTCAGCTTACGCTGCATCCCGCAAATCCATGGCGCGGTGCGCGATCAACTGGCGCATTGTCGTCATATCGTTACTACCGAACTCAATTCGGTGACCGACAACCCGGTGTTTTTGATTGAAGACGATGCGCTGGTGATTTTGCCTGGCGGTAACGGTCACGGTGCGCCGCTGGCGCTGGCACTCGATGCGCTGGCGGTGGCTATTGCGCAACTGAGCACGGCGTCACAGGCGCGTTCTGACCGTATTACCAACGTCCATCTCAGCGGCTTACCGGCATTTCTGGTCGGCAAAAGCGGAGCCAATTCCGGGATGATGATCCCGCCGTATGTCGCCGCCGCGCTCGCCGGGGATAATCGCAGCCTGGCGGCACCCGCCAGCGTACATACGGTTTCCACCTGTGCCGGGCAGGAAGACCATATCAGTATGGGCGTCTCCTCGGCGCGAAAAGCGATGCAGGCGGTGGCAAACGCGGTGGATATCGTGGCTATCGAGCTGCTGTGCGCTTGTCAGGCGATTGAATTTCATCGCCCGCTGCGCGCCTCGGTGGGGACAGAACTGACGCTCTCGCGGGTGCGCCAGCAGGTCGCGTTTCGTGAAACCGATACGCCGCTGTACACGGATATGCATGCCGTCCGGGATCTGATTGCGGATGGCGAACTGAGCCGCCAGCTTGCTTTACTGATAAAGGAGGGGGCTGATGAGTGAAGCTAATCGTCTGCTCAAGAGAAAATGGAGACTGGAGCTGTCGCGTGTGTAGGCAGGCATAGGGTGCGCTTTGCGATTACCTGGCGCACGCCTCTGCTGTTGCGTGCGCCAGGGAAATCCCTGGCGATGCGGCTCGGTGTATGAATGGTAAAGAGATGCCCTGCAGGGCTGATTAGCCAGCAGGTTCAGCCTGATGAACGGGGCGCGCAGGCACTAAGCATCGCGTGATAAATCACCCAGACCGCACTGATGGCGGTGGTCAAGTTCGTAGCTGTGCTGGCCCGCGACGCGTGCGGGAGTGATTTATGAGCGGGTTAATTGCCGATAATGAAGAGGGCTGGCGGCGTTTCAGAAGGTCGACGCCGCAGTTTAGGCGGTGTAACGGGATGTCAGCGTCACGCAGGCGAAAAGCGTGTCGCTGCCTGCGTTAACGGTAACCGTCGCCGGGTTATCAAGCAGCAGGCTGTCGTAATGTTGCAGCGTATGGCGTTCGCCCCCGACGATGACGTCAAGACGATGTCCGGCATTGAACAGCAGCATTGCTCCCTGCCGATGTTGCCATGTGCCAGCGCGCTGCCAGCGCACCGTTGCCAGGGTGGTTTCATGGCGATAAATCACGTTGAAATCAAGTAACGGCCCGCCGACAACCTCGCAGAACACCGCGCTGTCGCCGTTAAAATCCGTCGCCTGAAACGGTGGAATTAACGCGCTGCGCTGGTCATCAATCGTCAGAAACATGCCTTCGCCTTCCAGTACGCTGATGTTTCGCAGGTAACCGGCGAAACGTGAGAACGCCCCGTCTTCGCGGATTGTCGCAACCGATATGCGCCAGTCATACTGGTCGCTGGCGGGAAAACGGCACACTTCGCGGGTGACACCCTGGCCATTTTTCCAGCGCATCTCAGCGTAGCCGCTAGAAGGCAGCAGCCTCATTTGCGCATACTTCCTTCCAGACGGTAACGTGAACCCGGATAGACCAGGCGCACGCTGGTGACGATTTTCTTGTCCTGACGACCAGTCCAGGTGCGGCGGTTTACTTGCAGGCAGGGGGTGTGTTCATCTATTTCCAGGTAAACGCACTCGGTGCGGGGCACGTTCACCGCCTCGATAATATGCTCACCTTCGACAATCGGTGCGATGGAAGAGAGATAAGCATTCGGCGTGATACGGGTAAAATCCTGCTGCAGATAGTCTGGCACAATCAGCGCATTCACCAGCCTGTCTTCCAGCATCACCGGAACGCCGTCTTCATAATGGCAAATCAACGAATGGAACAGGCGGCTGCCTTTCGGCAGATTAAAAGCCAGTGCTTGCTGAGCATCTGCATGCTGCTGGGTCAGTTCCAGCACTCTGGCATGATGGCGATGGCCGCGGCTGGCAATCTCATCGGCAATGTTGTTGATTTCCAGCAGCGCCGACTGCCCGCGGACTTCGGCGACAAAGGTGCCAATGCCCTGCATACGCACCAGCAGCCCTTCGGCGGTCAGTTCACGCAGCGCGCGGTTAATGGTCATCCGGCTGTAGCCAAACTGGCTGACCAGCTCGCTTTCTGACGGCACGCGGTAGTTCACCGGCCAGGCGCCGCTGTGGATATTGGTTTTAATCATGCTCTTCACCCTTTCATAGAAAGGGGCGGGCTGATCAAGACGAGTCTCGCCTGCGGCTGCTTTAAAAATATCGCTTTGCTCCATGAACCCTTTCCTCGGCCGGATAACCGTTGAAGTTTACTCTACACATATTTGGATGTATATATATAAGCATGTATATACATATCAAATAACGGTAGGCGGTGAGGGGATATATGACAGTATATTTCGCGGCAAAAGCATTGTTGTCGCAGGGCTGGGCGGAGAATGTTCGCATCACGGTTTCCCCGCAGGGCATCATCACCGCGCTCGAAAGCGGTAGTCAGCCAGACGACACGGCGATTCGCCTGGAAGGTTTTTTGGTGCCGGGCATGCCAAACCTGCATTCGCACGCTTTTCAGCGTGCAATGGCCGGGCTAACCGAAGTGGTGGGCGATCCGGCGGACAGCTTCTGGACATGGCGCGATTTGATGTACCGGCTGGTGGATAAAATCACACCCGAACAGCTGGAAACCATTGCCAGCTATCTGTACATCGAAATGCTGAAGGCCGGTTATACCTCCGTTGCCGAATTTCACTATTTGCACCACGATCGTGGTGGAAAACCTTACGCACAGCCAGCCGAGCTGGCGATGCGTATTTCGCAGGCGGCGAAAACGGCGGGTATTGGCCTGACATTACTGCCGGTGCTTTACAGTTTCTCCGGTTTTGGTGGGCAGCCAGCGACCGCCGGGCAGAGCCGCTTTATTCACGATACGGAAGGCTACCTTGCACTGCATGACACGCTGACGTCGCAGCTTGCTGCTGAGCCGATGCAGCGTACCGGGCTGTGCTTCCACTCGCTGCGAGCCGTTACGCCGGAACAGATGCAGAGCGTGCTTAAAGCCTGTCCGCAACCGCAGCCGGTGCATATTCATATTGCTGAGCAGCAAAAAGAGGTTGATGACTGCTTGGCCTGGTCTGGATTGCGTCCGGTGGAGTGGCTTTATCAGCATATGCCGGTGGATGAACAGTGGTGTCTGATCCATGCCACGCATATTACGCCGCAGGAAACCCAACAGATTGCCGCTTCCGGCGCAGTGGCGGGCCTGTGCCTGACCACTGAAGCCAATCTTGGTGATGGTATCTTTCCGGGGCCGGATTATCTTGCGCAGCAGGGGCGCTGGGGAATTGGCTCCGACAGCCATATCAGCGTCAGCGTCAGCGAGGATTTGCGCTGGTTTGAGTACGGGCAACGGTTAAACAAACGGCGGCGCAACTTACTGTCTTTGCCGGATGAGCCTTATATTGGCAATGTGCTGTACCAGGGGGCATTGCAGGGCGGACGCCGTGCGCTGGGGCAGGCGATTGGTCAACTGGCGGTCGGCGATCGCGCGGATATGCTGTTGCTCGACAGCCGCGATCCCTTCCTTGCAGCCGCAGGCGATCGTGAACGTCTGAACCGCTGGATTTTCGCCTGCTCAACAAACCCGATAAAAAGGGTAATGGCGGGAGGACGCTGGGTGATTGAAGAGGGGCGTCACGCACAGGAGGAGCAGGTGACCTCTGCATTTATTAAGGTGATGCAGCAACTGGTGGCGTAACACTAAGCAGCAGGACGTTGATAAGAACCTATGGCAGTTGGCAGACGCGGGAAGTGATTTAACTTACTGAATCTGTAGGGTAATGACGACTTTGATCGATGTTCGCAGGAAGGGGGATATTGTCCCCTGCAGGAATCGAACCTGCAACTAGCCCTTAGGAGGGGCTCGTTATATCCATTTAACTAAGGGGACAAAGCGGCGGGAGTATAACGTTATTTACGTCTCGCGTTAAGCTCACATGCCGCCAAGTGATTAAACTGTCGCCGTTTAAGCCTCTTTTTCTGCGCCGTCGCGTTGCTGTTTTTGCTCGTCGGCGCGGGCTTCGGCTTTACGCGCGTTGATCATATCGTTACGGATCTGCGCGTGGCTGAGCAGAGCAAAAATAAAGGTGCCGCCGCAAATATTCCCGGCGAGTGTCGGCAGGGCGAAAGGCCAGATAAATTCGCTCCAGTGCAGCGTACCGTTAAACACCAGATAGAAAATCTCCACCGCACCGACCACGATATGCGTGGTATCCGCCAGCGCGATAAGCCAGGTCATTAAAATGATCACCACAATTTTCGCCGCGCCCGCTGAAGGGAACATCCACACCATGGTCGCGATGATCCAGCCGGAGATAATGGCGTTGGAGAACATCTCCAGCGGCGTGTTCTTCATCACCTCCATGCCGATTTTGACAAAAGCATCGCGGGTGGCTTCATCGAATATGGGCATATACTCGAACGCCCAGGCAGCAATAGCCGTACCAACCAGGTTCCCGAGTAACACCACGCTCCATAAGCGCGTCATCAGGCCAAAGTTAACCCAACTGGGTTTTTGCATCACCGGTAATACGGCCGTGACGGTGTTTTCGGTAAACAACTGCTGGCGAGCCATAATGACAATAATAAAGCCAAAGGTGTAACCGAGGTTCTCCAGCAGAAAACCGCCGGGAATGCCGTCGAGCTGTACGTGAAAAATCCCCTTTGCCAGCAGCGACGCGCTCATCGATAAACCCGCCGCAATCGCTGACCAGAACAGCGCCATCGCGTCGCGTTCCAGCTCTTTTTCGCCGTCCTGGCGAATATGTTCATGAATCGCCATGGCGCGTGAGGGCAGGCGTTCTTCATCAAGTTCTATTTTCTTCCCACTCTTCTTCTCGTCGCTCTCCACTTGTATGTCATCGCTGTGTTTGTCGAGTTTCTCTTCTTTAATATTGTCCACGATGGCCTCGCTTGGTGATGGCGGCAAAATTTAAGCGTAGCGGTTTTCACGCTTATTCCGTGACGGCATCGTCCTAAATTGCGCGAAAAGCAATAATGGCAATACGATATTGAGGAAGTTTGTATAGAATTGTTAACGAGCCGTAAAGGTGAGTTCGGTTAGGCTGAGTGAGAGTTGTTCGCTACGTGGACATCAGAATATGTGCTGATACAATGCGTTGCGCATTGTCTGCGCAAAACGGATTTCCGCGTTTGCGTTATTCAAAATGGCATTCAGCGATGACCATTTTCTTCAGGGAGACACCTATGAAATTCCGCCTGTCGGCGCTTGCGCTGGCTACCACTGTGCTGGTCGGTTGTGCCAGTTCCGGTAAAGATTCGCAGGGACGTTCAGACCCGCTGGAAGGGTTCAACCGCACCATGTACAGCTTCAACTTCAATGTGCTGGATCCGTATGTTGTCAGGCCCGTTGCCGTTGTCTGGCGTGATTACGTGCCGCAGCCAGCGCGTAATGGTCTGAGCAACTTCACCAGCAACCTTGAAGAACCGGCGGTGATGGTGAACTTCTTCTTACAAGGCGATCCGTACCAGGGAATGGTTCACTTTACGCGCTTCTTCCTGAACACCCTGCTGGGGATGGGCGGCTTGATGGATGTCGCGGGTGCTGCGAACCCGAAATTGCAGCGCGTTGAACCGCACCGTTTTGGTAGCACGCTGGGGCATTACGGCATGGGTTACGGCCCTTATATGCAACTGCCGTTCTATGGCAGTTTCACGCTGCGTGAAGACGGTGGTGATATGGCCGATACGCTCTATCCGGTGCTGTCCTGGCTGACATGGCCGCTGTCGGTGGGCAAATGGACGGTTGAAGGCATTGAATCGCGCGCGCAACTGCTGGATTCAGACGGCCTGCTGCGCCAGTCTTCCGATCCGTACATTCTGGTGCGTGAAGCCTACTTCCAGCGCCACGACTTTATCGCCAATGGCGGTAAGCTGAAACCGCAGGAAAACCCGAACGCGCAGGCGATAGAGGGCGATTTGAAAGATATCGACTCGCAATAAGCCCAGCAAATAAAAAAGGTGAGCACGGCGCTCACCTTTTTTTATGCCTGATGGTTTATCAGAACGCGTAGTTGAAGTTCGCGCCGTACAGCCATGCACGACCTTCAGAGCTGAAGGTATACGGGCCTTCGGTGAATTTCACTTTCTGACCGTGCATATAAGAAACGCCGACGTCGACGGACGCATCTTTATTAAATGCATAGGTCGCACCGGTGCTCAGCCAGAGGCGATCCTGATCCGGGATGGAGATGGAGCGTTTGTCTGCCGGAACCGGGCTGTCATCGAAGGCGATACCGGCGCGGAAGGTCCAGTTATCATCCATATAATAGGTAGTACCCAGCGCGATACGGTAGGCGTCTTTAAAGCTTTCATCTTTATAGAACAGCGTCTGGCCGTTGTCGCCGGTCGCTTTCAGCTCCTGGAACTGGCTCCAGCTGGTGTAAGTCAGGCTGTAATGAATGGCCCACTGCGGGTCGACACGGTTATAACCCGACACTTCCCACATTTCCGGCAGGTGCAATGAGAGCGAACCGTTGGTGGTGGCACCGCCGGTACCGTATGGCAAGTTAAGATTGAGCGCCGCATTGATCGGGTTCAGCGCTGCGGGCAGGCTGCTCTTATAATCGCCGTCGAAGTCGACTTTGACTTCAGAGCGATAGGTGAAAGCGTAGCGGTTGTTTTTATCCAGCTCGTAGAGAATACCGGCATTCCAGCCAAAGCCCCACTCATCGCCTTTCAGATGGGCGATTTGCGTATCGCGGCTAATACCACCAGCCTGCGCGGCGAGTCGCTGTGCATCTTGTGGTGACAGGCGACCCGATTGCACCAGCCCTGGCAGACCTGCGCCGATGATTTGCGGCAGGTCACCCGCGTAGCGCTCCACTTTCGCACGTGCATAAACAGCATCGAAACCGAGGCCGAAGCTCCAGTGGCTATCCAGACGATACGCACCGCTCAGGTTGAGGTTCAGCGTTTCGAGATCGGTTTTACCGCCCATTGAACCGGCTGCATAGCTGTTGTTGAACTCGGTGGCCAGCCCGTAGTTAGAGGTCACGGACGCGCCCCAGCCAAATTGATCGTTAATCGGTGCCACGAAGTGCAGGTTCGGGATCCACGCGGTCGGGGCGATGTTGTCCTGGCTGGCATTGTTACCAATGGCAGAACGGCCTTTTACGTTAACATCCGGATCGACAAACACCGCACCACCAGAGAAGGTTGGGCGATCGAACATGGTGATCAGCGCCGGGTTGCGGCTGACGCTGCCTGCGTCATCAGCAATGGCGCCTTCACCGGAATAAGCCCGGCCAAGGCCAGAGGATGAAAACTCGTTGAGTTGAAAGCCTGCGGACCAGGCCTGGGTAGAAACGATTGCCACTGCGACTGCCAACGCAGACTTGGTAAACCGGGTTTTCTGGCTCATGACCATAACCTCATTCGAAATCGATTTATTTTTATACAAACTTTGTTACGCGGGGTAACAGGAGCGCGAAGTGTAGGGTCTGAGGTACATCTGAGAAATCAGACCAGTGGCGAGAGTATAGGTCTGACCAGAGGAAATGTTGCAAGTATGTATATAAGATTTTTCAATTGTGATCTTCGAAACGGGATCTGCGCAGCAAAATTGCCCCCGGTGTTAATCAGTCGATTAGATGATTTTTGTTTTAGATCATTTTTAAGTGTGATTTCGGTCACTTATCACCGCTTGCGGAATTAACGACTGGAGCCACATTCCCTCGCGGCGTAAAATATGCGCAACGTTTATCTGGCACCTTGGGTGCGAATTCAGAGGAAATCTACCATGAGTAAATGCAGTGCTGATGAAACCCCGGTTTGCTGCTGTATGGATGTTGGCACCATTATGGACAACTCCGACTGCACCGCCTCTTACAGCCGCGTGTTCGCTAAACGCGCCGATGCAGAAGAAACCCTGGCTGCGCTGAGCGCCAGAGCCCGCAGCGTGGAATCCGATCCTTGCCAAATCACTTCCACGTTCACGGAAGTGGCAGACGGTGTGCGCCTGGATATCGATTTTGTCTTCGCTTGCGAAGCCGAAACGCTGATTTTCCAGCTCGGTCTGCGTTAATTATCCCGCCAACGCTCCCGTTCAGCGGGAGCGTTTTGTTAAGTATCTCTGTGCCTTAGCTCCCATTTTTTTCTCCCTCCCATTGGCTAAATGTAAAAAATTGGTTAAGACTGTTATCAGGTCAGACCACTTAATGCATTACGCTGTTAACAGGGGAGTGTTATGAAGGCATTACCGCTTGTCACCCGCCAGGGCGACCGCATTGCCATTGTCAGTGGGTTACGTACCCCTTTTGCCCGCCAGGCGACCGTCTTCCACGGCGTGCCGGCCATCGATCTTGGCAAAATGGTGGTGGGAGAGATGCTGGCACGCAGCGAAATTCCCCCCGAAGTGATTGAACAACTGGTTTTTGGCCAGGTGGTTCAAATGCCCGAAGCGCCGAATATTGCGCGCGAAATTGTGCTTGGCACCGGCATGAGTGTGCATACCGACGCTTACAGTGTAAGCCGTGCCTGTGCGACCAGCTTTCAGGCGGTGGCGAATGTCACCGAAAGTCTGCTGGCGGGCACCATCCGTGCCGGTATCGCCGGTGGGGCCGATTCGTCTTCGGTGCTGCCGATTGGCGTCAGCAAAAAACTGGCGCGAACGCTGGTAGATGCCAACAAAGCGCGCAGCATGGGGCAAAAACTGAAGCTCTTCTCGCGCCTGCGTCTGCGCGACCTGCTGCCGGTTCCTCCGGCGGTAGCGGAATATTCCACTGGCCTGCGCATGGGCGATACCGCTGAACAGATGGCGAAAACCTACGGTATCAGCCGTGAGCAGCAGGATGCGCTGGCGCACCGTTCACACCAGCTTGCCGCCCAGGCCTGGGCAGAAGGCAAACTGGCAGAAGAGGTGATGACCGCTTACGCACCGCCATTTCGTGACCCGGTCGAGAAAGATAACAACGTACGTACAAATTCGAGCCTGGCGGATTATGCAAAACTGCGCCCGGCGTTTGATCGCCAGCACGGCACGGTGACGGCGGCCAACAGTACGCCGCTTACCGATGGTGCCGCGGCGGTGATCCTGATGACGGAATCCCGCGCCAAGGAGCTGGGGCTGGTGCCGTTGGGATACCTGCGCAGCTATGCGTTTACCGCCATTGATGTGCGTGAAGATATGCTGCTTGGCCCGGCGTGGGCAACGCCGCTGGCGCTGGAGCGAGCCGGATTATCAATGACGGATTTAACCCTGCTTGATATGCATGAAGCCTTTGCTGCGCAAACCCTGAGCAACCTGAAGCTGATGGCCAGCGAGCGTTTTGCCCGCGAGGTTCTGGGGCGTTCACAGGCAACCGGCGAAGTGGATGACAGCAAATTTAACGTGCTTGGCGGCTCTATCGCTTATGGGCATCCGTTTGCCGCTACCGGCGCGCGTATGATCACTCAGACCCTGCATGAGCTGCGCCGTCGTGGCGGCGGTTTTGGTCTGGTGACGGCCTGTGCCGCGGGCGGTCTGGGTGCGGCAATGGTTCTGGAGGCAGAGTAATGACCACTACATCGGCATTTACCCTTAGTGTGCGTCCCGACAATGTGGCGGTAGTCGCTATTGATGTACCGAACGAGAAGATGAACACCCTGAAAGCGGAGTTCGCAACGGATGTTCGCGCCATTTTAAAACAGATCCGCGAAAACAAAGCGTTGCGCGGCGTGGTGTTTATCTCAGCAAAACCGGACAACTTTATTGCGGGCGCGGATATCAATATGATCGCCCGCTGCCAGACGGCGAAAGAGGCCGAAGAGCTCGCCCGTCAGGGGCAGCAACTGATGGCGGAAATCCATGCCCTGCCGATCCCGGTCATCGCCGCGATTAATGGCCCGTGCCTCGGCGGTGGGCTGGAGCTGGCGCTGGCGTGCCATCGCCGGATTTGTACAAACGATGCCAAAACGGTGCTGGGATTACCGGAAGTGCAACTGGGGTTGCTTCCCGGTTCTGGCGGTACGCAACGTTTGCCGCGCCTGATCGGCGTGAGTACCGCGCTGGAGATGATCCTCACCGGTAAGCAGTTACGCCCACGGCAGGCATTAAAAGTGGGTCTGGTTGACGATGTGGTTCCGCCTTCCATTTTACTGGACGCCGCCGTCGGGCTGGTTTCGCAGGGGCGTCCTGCCAGCCGCCATTTACCGGTGCGTGAACGCATTCTTGCCGGGCCACTTGGCCGCACTTTATTGTTCCGCATGGTCGCGAAGAAAACCGAACAGAAAACCCAGGGGAATTATCCTGCTGCGTCGCGCATTCTCTCGGTGGTTGAAACCGGCCTTGCCCAGGGGCGCAGCAGCGGTTATGACGCCGAGGCACGCGCGTTTGGTCAACTGGCGATGACGCCGCAATCGCAGGCGCTACGGCATCTCTTTTTTACCAGTACCGATATCAAAAAAGATCCTGGCAGCGTCGTCGAACCCGGCCCGCTTAACAGTGTGGGCGTGCTGGGCGGTGGGTTGATGGGCGGCGGTATCGCGTTTGTCACGGCCAGCAAAGGTGGGTTGCCGGTTCGCATTAAAGATATTAATGCGAAGGGCATTAACCATGCGCTGAAATACAGTTGGCAACAACTGGATAAAAAAGTGCGCCGTCGTTACCTGAAACCCGCCGAGCGCGACAGCCAGATGGCGAAGATCTCCGGTTCGCTCGATTATCGTGGCTTTGCCCATCGCGATCTGGTGATTGAAGCGGTGTTCGAAGATCTTGCGCTGAAGCAGAAAATGGTCGCTGAAGTCGAAGCTAACTGCGCAGCGCATACCATTTTCGCCTCCAATACCTCGTCTTTACCGATCGGCGATATTGCTGCGCATGCGGCGCGTCCGGAAAAAGTTATCGGATTACATTTTTTCAGCCCGGTGGAAAAAATGCCACTGGTCGAGGTGATCCCCCATGCCGGCACCGATGAGCAGACCATTGCCACGACGGTGAAGCTGGCGAAAAAACAGGGCAAAACGCCGATTGTGGTGGCAGATAAAGCGGGCTTTTACGTTAACCGCATCCTCGCGCCTTATATTAATGAAGCGATGCGCCTGCTAAGCGAAGGGCAACACATTGAAACTATCGATCAGGCGCTGGTGAAATTCGGTTTTCCGGTGGGGCCCATCCAGTTGCTGGATGAAGTGGGGATCGATACCGGCACCAAAATTATCCCGGTGCTGGAAGCTGCCTATGGAGAACGTTTTAGCGCGCCTGCAAGTGTGGTTAACGCAATCTTGAATGACGATCGCAAAGGCAGAAAAAATGAGCGCGGTTTCTATCTTTACCCGACGAAAGGGCGTAAAAGCAAAAAGCAGCCAGACCCATCGATCTACCGTTTAATTGGTGTTTCAGATGGCACGCAGTTACCGCCTCAGCAGATAGCAGAACGGTGCGTGATGTTGATGCTGAACGAAGCGGCTCGCTGCTTTGATGAACAGGTGATTCGCAGCGCGCGCGATGGTGATATTGGTGCCGTGTTTGGCATCGGTTTCCCACCGTTTTTGGGCGGGCCGTTCCACTATATGGATGCGCTGGGCGTAAGCGAAGTGGTGGCGACACTACAGCGGTTACAGGCGCAGTACGGCGAGCGTTTTGCTCCTTGCGAGCCGCTGTTACGCATGGCGGAACAAGGTGTAACTTTCTGGCCGACAAAAGAAACCGAACGTTTCAGTTAGTGTCTAAAAAAGTAATTCTGTTATACCTCATGGGCTTTACGGTTATTTAATAAACAGTGATTGACTATAGTTGCGCCATTGAGGTAAAAAACAGCGTTTCATTCAACGAATGGATCAGGCACAATGCCCGGCCATTAATATTTTCCGATGTCGTGAAATGATTTTGCGGTGAAAGTATTAATGATTCTGGTTAACAAAAGCGGTGCAATATGCAAGTTTTTATCATGCGTCACGGCGACGCTGCCCTCGATGCAGCCAGTGACTCGGTTCGTCCCTTAACCCCTTGTGGCTGTGACGAAACCCGTCTGATGGCAACATGGTTGAAAGGCCAAAAAGTGGATATTGAACGTGTTCTGGTCAGCCCTTTTTTACGTGCTGAACAGACGCTGGATAAGGTAGGGGAGTGTATGAACCTGCCTGACAACGTGGATGTCCTGCCGGAACTGACGCCCTGCGGCGATATCGGCCTGGTTAGCGCCTATTTGCAGGCGCTGGCAAACGAAGGTACTTCCGCCGTGCTGGTGATTTCTCACCTGCCGCTGGTCGGATACCTGGTGTCCGAACTCTGCCCGGGTGAAGCGCCGCCGATGTTTACCACCTCCGCCATCGCCAGCGTTACGCTGGATGAAGACGGTAAAGGTGTCTTTAACTGGCAAATGAGTCCCTGCAACCTGAAGATGCCAAAAGCTATCTGATTCGCCGGACCATGAAAGATAAAGAGCCGCATTGCGCGGCTCTTGTCGTTTCTGCACTTCAGGGCAACTCCGGCGGCTGCCACTCTTCCACTTCTATAAGCACCAGTATTGCCGCATCGCCGCCATACTCTTTCGGGGCCTGGTGAAACGCCATTACATGCGGGTGCTGCGCCAGCCACAGCGGTGTCTGCTGCTTGAGAATATGTTTGCCGTGGCCGTGCATCACGCAGGCGCAAAACACATGTTCGCGACGGCAGGCGGCAATCAACGCCCCCAGCTCCTGTTTCGCCTGAAGCTGGGTTAAACCGTGCAGATCAAGAAACAGCTCCGGGGCATAATCGCCACGGCGGATCTTTTTCAGCTCAAAATGGCTGACATCGTCGCGCACATATTTTACCGGGCCTTCGGTGTTTAACAGCGGCTGGAACTCATCAGAAAAATAGTGGCTGTTATCGGCCTGCTCCTGCAACAACCGTTTCTCCGGCACTTCAGTGATTTTTTTTCGTGCCGGGCGATGAACCACGGTGTCCTGCTTTATCTGGCGTGTACCGGTCATCAGTTGCCGGAACAGCGCCTGTTCCTCCTCGCTAAGCGATGGTTTCTTTTTCATCTGCGCATCTCATCTTTTCTTTTTTTCAGTGTACCCGACTCATTGCGCCAGCGGTGCAGCAAAATGCATTTTTACCCCGCGCAGGTGCGTGAGAATGCTGATTTATCGCCGTCTTCGTGGCAAACTAGCCGCCGAATTTAATGCGAGCATGCGCCTGGGGGATACCATGGATAAAATTTTCGTCGACGAAGCAGTGAACGAGCTGCACACCATTCAGGACATGTTGCGCTGGTCGGTAAGCCGATTTAGCGCCGCCAATATCTGGTACGGACACGGCACCGACAACCCGTGGGACGAAGCGGTGCAACTGGTGTTGCCAACACTCTACCTGCCGCTGGATATCCCGGAAGATATGCGCACCGCGCGCCTGACCTCCAGCGAACGTCACCGCATTGTTGAACGCGTGATCCGCCGTGTTAATGAGCGTATTCCGGTGGCTTATCTCACCAATAAAGCCTGGTTTTGCGGCCACGAATTTTATGTTGATGAGCGCGTACTGGTGCCGCGTTCGCCGATTGGCGAGCTGATTAACAACCATTTTGCGGGTCTTATCGATGAACCGCCGAAGCATATTCTTGATATGTGTACCGGTAGCGGCTGTATCGCGATTGCCTGTGCTTATGCCTTCCCGGAAGCGGAAGTGGACGCCGTCGATATCTCCACGGACGCGCTGGCGGTAACCGAACACAATATCGAAGAGCACGGGCTTATTCATCACGTGACGCCAATCCGCTCCGACGTTTTCCGCGACTTGCCGAAAGTGCAGTACGACCTGATTGTGACCAACCCGCCGTACGTTGACGAAGAAGATATGGCGGATCTGCCTTCCGAGTATCGCCACGAGCCAGAACTTGGCCTGGCCTCCGGCAGCGATGGCCTGAAACTGACGCGCCGCATCCTCGCCTGCGCGCCGGATTACCTCTCTGACAACGGCATCCTGATTTGTGAAGTGGGTAACAGCATGGTACATCTGATGGAACAATATCCGGACGTACCGTTTACCTGGCTGGAGTTTGATAACGGCGGGGACGGCGTCTTCATGCTGACCAAAGCGCAGCTTATCGCCGCTCGCGAACATTTCAGCATCTATAAAGATTAAAACGACGCTCAACACAGACAACGACAACGGAGCCGTGATGGCAGGAAACACAATTGGACAACTCTTTCGCGTAACCACCTTCGGCGAATCGCACGGCCTGGCGCTCGGCTGTATTGTCGACGGTGTGCCGCCGGGCATTCCGCTGACCGAGGCGGATCTGCAACACGATCTGGACAGACGCCGCCCGGGGACATCGCGCTACACCACTCAGCGCCGCGAGCCGGATCAGGTGAAAATCCTCTCCGGCGTGTTTGAAGGCGTGACCACTGGCACCAGCATTGGTCTGCTGATTGAAAATACCGATCAGCGTTCGCAGGATTACGGCGCGATTAAAGATCTGTTCCGTCCGGGACATGCGGATTACACCTACGAGCAAAAATATGGCGTGCGCGACTATCGCGGCGGTGGCCGTTCTTCCGCCCGTGAAACGGCGATGCGCGTGGCGGCTGGCGCTATTGCTAAAAAATACCTGGCGCAGAAATTTGGCATTGTTATTCGTGGTTGCCTGACGCAGATGGGCGACATCCCGCTGGCGATTAAAGCGTGGGAGCAGGTGGAGCAGAACCCATTTTTCTGCCCGGACCCCGATAAAATTGACGCACTGGATGAGCTGATGCGCGGCCTGAAAAAAGAGGGCGATTCCATTGGCGCGAAAGTGACCGTTGTCGCTGATGGCGTACCGGCAGGTCTTGGCGAGCCGGTGTTTGACCGCCTTGATGCGGATATTGCCCATGCGCTGATGAGCATTAACGCGGTGAAAGGCGTTGAAATTGGCGATGGCTTTGAGGTGGTAAAACTGCGCGGCAGCGAAAACCGCGACGAAATCACCAAACAGGGTTTTCAGAGCAACCACGCGGGCGGCATTTTGGGCGGTATCAGCAGCGGCCAGCAAATTGTCGCCACTATTGCGCTGAAACCCACCTCAAGCATTACCGTGCCCGGTAAGACGATCAACCGCTTTGGCGATGAGGTCGAAATGATCACCAAAGGTCGTCACGATCCGTGTGTTGGCATTCGCGCCGTACCGATCGCTGAAGCGATGCTGGCGATTGTCTTGATGGATCACTTCCTGCGTCAGCGCGCGCAAAACGCTGACGTGATAACCGATATTCCACGCTGGTAACCATGAAAAAAACGGCAATCGCCCTGTTTGCCCTGCTGGTGAGCGCAACTGCCATGGCGGCGACGCCATGGCAAAAACTGACCCATCCCATCGCCGGTAGCCCCCAATCTATCGGCGCGTTTACCAATGGTTGCATCGTTGGCGCACATGAGCTGCCGCTGCAATCGGATCACTATCAGGTGATGCGCACCGATCAACGGCGCTATTTCGGCCATCCGGATCTGGTGTTATTCATTCAGCGCTTCAGCACTCAGGTATACAACCTCGGGCTCGGTACGGTGCTGGTAGGCGATATGGGAATGCCAGCCGGTGGGCGCTTTAACGGCGGTCACGCCAGCCACCAGTCGGGGCTGGATGTTGATATCTTCCTGCAGCTTCCGAAAACGCGCTGGAGCGCGGCGCAATTGCTCAAACCGCAGGCGCTGGATCTGGTTTCCAGCGATGGTAAACAGGTGGTGCCCGCGCTGTGGAAGCCGGAAATCAGCAGCATGATCAAGCTGGCGGCAGAGGATAACGAGGTGACGCGTATCTTCGTTAACCCGGCAATCAAGCAGCAGCTTTGCCTGGATGCGGGTAGCGATCGTGACTGGCTGCGCAAAGTGCGCCCGTGGTTCCAGCATCGCGCGCATATGCATGTGCGCCTGCGCTGCCCGGCGGACAGCCTGGAGTGCCAGGATCAACCGCTGCCGCCGCCAGGCGATGGTTGCGGCGCGGAATTGCAAAGCTGGTTTGAACCGGCGAAGCCGGGTAGTTCAACGCCTGAGAAAAAGACGCCGCCGCCGTTGCCGCCGTCCTGTCAGGCTTTACTGGATGAACACGCACTCTGATGGAACTCTTTCAACAACTGTTTATGGTGTCACCGCTGCTGCTGGTGACGCTTTTTTTTGTCGCGCTGCTGGCCGGGTTTATTGACGCGCTGGCGGGCGGTGGTGGGCTGCTAACCGTTCCGGCGCTGATGGCGGCGGGCATGTCACCGGCGCAGGCGCTGGCGACCAACAAATTGCAGGCCTGCGGCGGTTCGCTTTCGGCATCGCTCTATTTTATTCGCCGCAAAGTGGTGAATCTCGCCGATCAGAAGCTCAATATTTTGATGACCTTTATCGGCTCCACCACCGGCGCGCTGCTGGTGCAACATGTGCAATCCGATGTGCTGCGCCAGATCCTGCCAATCTTAGTTATCTGTATTGGCCTCTATTTCCTGCTGATGCCAGGGCTGGGCGAAGAGGATCGTCAGCGCCGCTTGTACGGCCTGCCTTTCGCGCTGGTTTCCGGCGGCTGTGTTGGTTTCTATGACGGTTTCTTCGGCCCGGGCGCAGGCTCGTTTTACGCCCTGGCGTTTGTCACACTTGCGGGTTTTAACCTGGCAAAATCGACCGCTCATGCCAAAGTGCTGAATGCCACCTCCAACGTCGGCGGGCTGCTGCTATTTATTATTGGCGGCAAAGTGGTGTGGGGCACCGGTTTTGTTATGCTGGCCGGGCAATTTCTCGGCGCGCGCATGGGCTCGCGTCTGGTGCTCAGCAAAGGGCAAAAGCTCATTCGTCCGATGATTGTGATTGTCTCGGCGGTGATGAGCGCCAAACTTCTCTATGACAGTCACGGGCAGGAGATCCTCCAGTATCTGGGGGTGAATGTATGACGCATCACTATCAACAGTTAATTGATATTTTCGACGGCTGTTTTGCCGACGATTTTAATACCCGTCTGATTAAAGGCGACGACGAACCGATCTATCTTCCTGCTGATGCGGATGTTCCTTATAACCGCATTGTCTTTGCCCACGGCTTTTATGCCAGCGCGTTACATGAAATTTCGCACTGGTGCATTGCGGGAGCCGAGCGGCGCAAGCTGGTGGATTTTGGTTACTGGTACTGCCCGGACGGCCGCGATGCGGCGACGCAGGGGAAATTCGAAGATGTTGAAGTCAAACCGCAGGCGTTTGACTGGTTGTTCTGCGTGGCGGCAGGTTTCCCGTTTAACGTCAGTTGCGACAATCTGGAAGGCGATTTCGAACCCGATCGCATCGTGTTCCAGCGCCGTGTACATGCACAGGTGATGGCGTATCTGGAGCAGGGCATTCCTGCACGTCCGGCGCGTTTTATTAAAGCACTACAGGATTATTACCAGACGCCGCCCTTAGCGGCAGCACAGTTTCCGTGGCCGGAAGACCTGTAAGGCCATTTTTTAAAATGAGGAAGAGAGATGATCGCGGAGTTTGAATCACGCATTCTGGCGTTAATAGATAACATGGTGGACCACGCCAGTGATGATGAGCTGTTCGCGGGCGGTTATCTGCGCGGCCACCTGACATTGGCGGTGGCGGAGCTGGAGAGCGGCGATGACCATGCGCCCGAAACCCTGTACGGCAAAGTGACCACCAGTGTGCAAACCGCTATTCAGGCGGGGGAATTATCGCCGCGCGATCAGGCGCTGGTGCTCGGCATGTGGGAAAACCTGTATCAGCAGGCGAAAGCGCACTAAGCCGTTCTTTCCCTCTCCATTCAGGAGAGGGAAAACATCCACTTCATTTCACCGCTTTACCCTTCAATAACTTTCTGACCCATAAACGATTCGGGTTCATTGCCGCCAGCGTTTCACCGTCCAGCGGGATCGGTTCATTGCTCATTTGTGATGCCAGGATTTCTGCCGCCAGCGGCGCGCTGCAAAGACCTCGTGAACCGAGCGCTCCCAGCATAAACAGGCCGTCATAGGCGGGCGCGCTGACGGCTGTTTCGCTGTGTTCTGCGAGGGTCGCATAGGCGCTAAGCGTTGCGTCGTAATCCGCCACGTTGCCAACCATCGGCAGGTGATCGCGCGTGGCGCAGCGCACGCCGCAGCGCGCCTCGCCCGCGCTGACGTCCACCGTTTTGGCCCATGAAGCCTGCGGGAAGCAGTCGAGCAACCGCTGGCGGTTCTGCTGCTGATCGGCTTCGCTGTAGGCGGTTTCCTGCTGACCGCGATGATAACTGGCGCCAATGCAGTGCTGCTGATTGTGCGGGTTTTGCGGCGTCAGATAGCCGTCATAACACAGCACCTGGCGCAACGGGCTGAGCTGAGGCGTGGTGGGAATATGGCTGACCTGGCCTGCCACCGGATACACCGGCAGTTTTTCCGTTTGCGCAAAGTAGTGAATGCGGT
This sequence comes from Kosakonia sp., assembly GCF_032104925.1. Taxonomy (NCBI): domain Bacteria; kingdom Pseudomonadati; phylum Pseudomonadota; class Gammaproteobacteria; order Enterobacterales; family Enterobacteriaceae; genus Kosakonia; species Kosakonia sp. Next base: position 550,594 of record NZ_DAMCGF010000003.1, on the reverse strand, counting down.
GCCCGTTAGCCAGCACCACGGCGGCATGCTGGCGTAACTCGCCGCCTTTGATATGCAACTGCCAGTAATTATCGCCAGCCGTTAATTGCTCGACATCATACCCATAGTGCACCTGCAAACCCTGTTCACAAGCCAGCGCGATGGCGGCCGCCGTGAGCTGCGCCGGGCAAAGCCAGCCGCCTGCCGGGTAAGTGATGCCACCGCAGCCGGTTTCCACGCCGCAGAGCGCATCGACCTCATTAGCCTCAACGCGCCTGGCGAGTTCCGGGGGCAGATCCAGCGTCAGCATCTGTTCGATTTTATGCTGGCTTTTTTCATCCCAGCCGAGCTGTGTCACGCCGCACCACTGATGGTCGAATTCAACAGGAAGCGCGTCGTACACGCGGCGGGCAAAGGTAAAAGCCGCCGGGAAGAAACGCGCAAGCGCCGGATCGTGCGCGCTGAGCAAAGGATAGAGTGCGCCCTGACGGTTACCGGATGCGCCTTCGGCAGGGGCGTTATCGGCGCAATACAGCGTGACCTGCCAGCCGCGACGCAGCAACGCCAGCGACAATAGTGCGCTGGCTACCCCGCCGCCAATTAGCGCCACTTCGCGCTTCTCTGTGCCGCTGCGGGCAAACCACGGCGCACGAATCGCTGGCATTTGCGGGTTCTCCATCACCCCGGTGAGCATTTCGCGTTTGCGGCCAAAACCTTTGCTTTTGCGCATGGTAAAACCCGCCTCTTGCAGACCGCGCCGGACGAAACCCGCCGAGGTAAAAGTCGCCAGCGTACCGCCAGGCCTTGCAAGATGCGCCATCGCCTGAAACAGATTGGGTGTCCACATGTCCGGGTTTTTGGCGGGCGCAAACCCGTCAAGGAACCAGGCGTCGACGCTCTGGTTGAGCGAATCATCCAGCGTATCGGTCAGTTCGTTGATATCACCGAACCACAAATCGAGCGTCACACGACCGCCATCCAGCAACAGGCGGTGGCAACCGGCAAAGGGCAGCGGCCACTGTGCTTGTAGCTGTTCTGCCCAGTTCGCCAGTTCCGGCCAGTGGGCGTGCGCTTTGCGCAGATCGTCGCGGGTGAGCGGAAATTTTTCAAAACTGATGAAATGTAATCTTTCCAGGGTAGCGTCGGGGTTTACTGCGCGAAAGGCCGTAAACGCCTGCCAGAGGGTAAGGAAGTTCAGACCGGTGCCGAAACCGCTCTCCGCCACCACAAACAGCGGGCGCGGGTGGTCAGGAAAACGCTGTTCAAGACGGTTGCCGCCGAGAAAAACATAACGAGTCTCTTCCAGCCCGTTATCATTAGAGAAGTAGACATCGTCAAAATCTCGGGAAACAGGTGTACCCTCAGCGTTGAATTCCAGGTTGGCGGATTGTATAGCGGTTTGTTTCACGTAAGTTACTCGTCCATCAAGCAGTGTCACGATCTTAACGAGGGACAAAGAAAGGCGCAAATTTCCTCAGAAATTGTCTGATCGGACTTGTTCGGCGTACAAGTGTACGCTATCTTGCGACACGAAACTTAATTAGTGCGACTTTAGGGGTATTGAATGAAACGTGCAGTGATTACTGGCCTGGGCATCGTTTCCAGCATTGGTAACAACCAGCAGGAAGTCCTGGCATCCCTGCGTGAAGGACGCTCAGGGATCACATTCTCTCAGGAATTCAAAGATTCCGGCATGCGCAGCCACGTATGGGGTAACGTTAAACTGGACACCACTGGTTTGATTGACCGTAAAGTGGTTCGTTTCATGAACGATGCCTCTATCTATTCCTATCTCTCCATGCAGCAGGCGATTGAAGATGCCGGCCTGAAAGACGAGGTTTACCAGAACAACCCGCGCGTGGGCCTGATTGCAGGTTCTGGCGGTTCGTCTAAATCTCAGGTTTTCGGTGCTGATGCAATGCGCAGCCCGCGTGGTCTGAAAGCGGTTGGCCCGTATGTGGTCACCAAAGCGATGGCGTCTGCGGTTTCCGCGTGCCTCGCAACACCGTTTAAAATTCACGGCGTGAACTACTCCATCAGTTCCGCGTGTGCCACTTCCGCACACTGTATCGGTAACGCGGTAGAGCAGATCCAACTGGGCAAACAGGACATCGTTTTTGCCGGTGGCGGCGAAGAGCTGTGCTGGGAAATGGCCTGCGAGTTCGACGCAATGGGCGCGCTCTCTACCAAATACAATGAAACGCCGGAAAAAGCGTCCCGTACTTACGATAAAAACCGTGACGGTTTCGTTATCGCAGGCGGCGGCGGTATGGTGGTGGTTGAAGAACTGGAGCACGCGCTGGCGCGCGGCGCGCACATTTATGCGGAAATCGTTGGCTACGGCGCGACCTCCGATGGCGCAGACATGGTAGCGCCGTCAGGCGAAGGCGCAGTGCGCTGCATGAAGATGGCGATGCACGGTGTTGATACGCCGATCGATTATCTGAACTCCCACGGGACTTCCACGCCGGTTGGCGATGTGAAAGAACTGGGCGCTATCCGCGAAGTGTTCGGCAACAACAGCCCGGCGATTTCCGCGACTAAAGCGATGACCGGTCACTCTCTGGGTGCGGCTGGCGTTCAGGAAGCGATCTACTCCCTGCTGATGCTGGAGCACGGCTTTATCGCCCCGAGCATTAACGTGGAAGAGCTGGATGAGCAGGCTGAAGGCCTGAACATTGTCACTAAACCGATGGATGCGACGCTGACTACCGTGATGTCTAACAGCTTCGGTTTTGGCGGCACCAACGCCACTCTGGTGATGCGCAAACTGAAATAAGTTTGTCTTACCGCGAGAAGGGGAGCCTGAGGCTCCCTTTTTTATTGCCAGCGTTAAACCTTCTTCTGCGGGGCAGCAACGGGCTTTGGCTCTGTCTTGATTGTCGTTGAAGTGACATCTTAGCGAACTGGCAGAGGCTGTTTTTACGGTTTCTGTCACGCGCTCTGGCGACGAAAACAATTCCGCTTTTATTGCGGGGATTTTTATGCGTTGACAACCCGCTACGGTGACAGGCAAACTCCACCCGCAACATTATCCCCACGATAATGCGTAAGCGTTTAACGTTAACCAACGCGCCTTAATCCTGAAACTCAGGTAGAGGGGGCGTGGTACTTCCAAATCCCGCCTTACTCTGCGTTATGGAGTAATGCATGTCTGCAGAATCACAATCTGTTCGTTCTTCTTCAGCGAATGTCTCGCTGTTTCGCATCGCTTTCGCGGTGTTTCTCACCTATATGACCGTTGGGCTGCCGCTACCGGTGATCCCGCTGTTTGTTCACCAGCAACTCGACTACGGCAACACGATGGTCGGTATCGCGGTCGGAATTCAGTTTCTTGCTACCGTCTTAACGCGCGGCTACGCCGGGCGACTGGCGGATCAGTTCGGCGCTAAACGATCAGCGTTGCAGGGAATGTTTGCCTGCGCGCTGGCGGGTGTGGCGTGGCTTCTCGCGGCGTTATTGCCGGTTGAACCGCTGGCGAAATTCGCGTTGCTGGTGGTGGGGCGTCTAATTCTCGGCTTTGGCGAAAGCCAGTTACTGACCGGAACGCTGACCTGGGGTATGGGGCTGGTTGGCCCGGCGCGTTCCGGCAAAGTGATGTCGTGGAACGGGATGGCGATTTATGGCGCGCTGGCGGCAGGTGCGCCGCTGGGGTTATTGATCCACAGCCAGTTTGGTTTTGCGGCGCTTGCTGCGACCACTATCGCGTTACCGTTTGTTGCCTGGGCGTTTAACGGCAGCGTGCGCAAAGTCCCGGCACATGCGGGTGAGCGTCCCTCTTTGTGGAGTGTGGTTGGGCTTATCTGGCAGCCGGGCCTTGGTCTGGCATTGCAGGGCGTCGGCTTTGCGGTCATCGGTACCTTTGTTTCGCTCTATTTCGCCAGCAACGGCTGGGCAATGGCGGGCTTTACGTTGACCGCCTTTGGCGGTGCGTTTGTGCTGATGCGTATTCTGTTTGGCTGGATGCCGGACCGTTTTGGCGGCGTGCGGGTGGCGATAGCCTCGCTGATAGTTGAAACCGTAGGACTGTTGCTGCTGTGGCAGGCGCACGACGCGTGGACGGCGCTGCTTGGCGCGGCGCTAACCGGCTGCGGTTGTTCACTGATTTTCCCGGCGCTCGGTGTGGAAGTGGTGAAACGCGTGCCGCCGCAGGTACGCGGTACGGCGCTTGGCGGTTATGCCGCGTTTCAGGACATCTCGTATGCCGTCACCGGCCCGCTGACCGGCCTGCTGGCAACCTCGCTCGGCTATCCGTCGGTGTTCCTCGCCGGGGCTATCTCGGCAGTGACCGGCATTATCGTGACGTTAATCGCTTTCCGCTCCCGTAAATAGCGCAGAAAACCGCAGCAATAAAACTCTTTGCAACCGGTTTCACAAAACAAGCCCGCGATGATGTCATGTCATCGCGGGCTTGTTTATCCTTTGTTCACCATTGAGCGAAAGGAGAGAGATATGTCCGGGTTTAAAGCGGATTTTTTATGGGGTGGCGCTGTTGCCGCGCATCAGTTGGAAGGCGGCTGGCAGGAAGGCGGTAAAGGCGTGAGTGTTGCCGATGTAATGACCGCTGGCGCGCACGGCGTACCGCGTGAGATTACCGACGGCGTGCTGCCCGGTAAAAATTATCCCAACCATGATGCCATCGATTTTTATCATCGCTACAAAGACGACATTAAGCTGTTTGCCGAGCTGGGTTTTAAATGTTTTCGCACCTCCATTGCCTGGACGCGTATTTTCCCGAAAGGCGACGAGCTGGAGCCAAACGAAGCCGGGCTGCAATTCTATGACGATCTGTTCGACGAATGCCTGAAGTACAATATCGAGCCGGTGATTACCCTGTCTCATTTCGAAATGCCTTATCACCTCGTCACCGAATATGGCGGCTGGCGTAACCGTAAACTCATCGACTTCTTTGTCCGCTTCGCTAATGCCGTTTTCACCCGCTACCGCAGCAAGGTGAAATACTGGATGACATTTAACGAAATCAATAACCAGGCCAACTACCACGAAGATTTTGCGCCCTTTACTAACTCCGGCGTGAAGTACCAGCCTGGTGAAGATCGGGAAGTGATTATGTATCAGGCGGCGCACTATGAGCTGGTGGCGAGTGCGCTGGCGGTAGAGGCCGGACATAAAATCAACCCGGATTTTAAAATTGGCTGCATGATCGCCATGTGTCCGATCTACCCGTTAACCTGTGCGCCGGACGACATGATGATGTCGGTGGTGGCGATGCATCGCCGCTACTGGTTTACCGATGTGCATGTGCGCGGTTATTACCCGCAGCATCTGCTCAACTACTTCGCTCGCCGTGGTTTCAAACTCGATATTACCGACGAAGATTTACAGATCCTCACGCGTGGCCGCGTCGACTATATCGGCTTCAGTTACTACATGTCTTTCGTGACCAAAGCGAAAGAAGATAACCCGCAGCTGGATTACGACGAAACCAAGAGCCTTGTGCCGAACCCGTATGTCAAAGCGTCCGACTGGGGCTGGCAAATCGACCCGGTTGGCCTGCGTTACTCCCTGAACTACTTCTACGACATGTATCAGTTGCCGCTGTTTGTGGTGGAAAACGGCTTTGGCGCGATTGATAAGCCTGAAAGCGACGGCGTGGTCAATGATCAGTACCGCATTGATTATATGCGTAACCACATCAGTGAAATGAAAAAAGCGGTGGTGGAGGATGGCGTTGATTTAATGGGCTACACCCCGTGGGGCTGTATCGATCTGGTCTCGGCGGGCACCGGCGAAATGAAAAAACGTTACGGCTTAATCTACGTCGATAAAGACAACGACGGCAACGGTACGCTGGCGCGCAGTCGCAAGAAATCGTTCTGGTGGTATCAGGACGTGATCAAACATAACGGTGACAATCTGTAAAAGCGAATCCCCTCCAGCGGAGGGGATTTTTTTAACTGAGCAGCCAGAAAAGAAACGCCACGATCAGCAGGGCGATAAAGAAGAAACCCGGACGGGTGGAGATCGCTTTTACCGTCTCTACAATCGGTGCCACGAAGGGACTGTAAATCGGCTGAATATCACGCACCTCAATCATCCCCGACGCCCGTTCCGTGCGGCGCAAGAACACATGGTTCAGAATATCCTGTACCTGCGCGGTGGTTAACACCGTCTGCGGCGTCGCTTGCCATGTCTGCTGCGCGTACTCGGTAATGCTGCGCATCTCGTTATTATCCAGCGGCTGCTTCAGTACCGTCTGGATAACATGCAGTGTTGGCGCGGGATGCGTGCTCAATGTCTGACGCGCCTGTAGCCAGGTCATCAGCGGCGTAAAATGTTTTGCCGGGATCAGTTCGCCGCTTTTCACGCCGGACAGCTCCAGCATCGATTGCCAGATAAGTTTGCCCGATTCACCGGTAGCTGCGGTCAGTTTGATAACCGCCTGGTTGAGCGAGTTATGCTCCGCGGGCAGCAGCGGGCGCTCGGTGGAAGGGCGCTGTTGCGGCTGTGGAATCGTGATCTGGTTGTTTTGCAGCATCGTCAGCACCGTTTTCAACTGCTGCGGTGTCAGCTGGCTTAGCGCCGTCTGCCCGAACTGCTGGCGAATAAAATCACTCACCGCCTGGCGATTATTCCCCTGGCTTAACAGCTCCGTCAGCTGTGAAACCATCTGGCGAGTTGTGTGGTTCTGCGTTGCCGTCTCTACGCGCTGGTTGAGGTTCTGTTCCGCCGCCGGAAAATGGCGGGAAAGCAGCGGCGTGTCGTTCTTCAGCCCTAAATCATGCTTAACGCCCGCCCAGACTTCCGCGCTCTGCTGTTGGGTCAGCGCAATCAGGCGAATAACCAGACGCTCAAGCACAGTGCGCTGCATCGTGGATAACGGTTGCTCGCCGATATTATTGGCGGCTGGAGCTGGCTCTTGCCCGGGAGGGCGCGCGGGGGCACCCTGAATGGGTTGAATCATGGTTTCCTCTTACTCTCGCGTGGCGGTGGCGGCATTGCGGGTATGCCCGGCCGCGAGATTATGGCACACTTGCGCGCTCAACTCCCGTTCTCAAACAGGTACTGAAGCGTGAAAATCCTTGTTGATGAAAATATGCCTTACGCCCGCGATCTTTTTAGTCGCCTTGGCGAGGTAAAAGCGGTTCCCGGTCGCCCGATTCCCGTGGCGGAACTGGCTGATGCGGACGCTTTAATGGTGCGCTCTGTCACGAAGGTGAATGACGGTTTATTACAGGGCACGGGGATCAAATTTGTCGGCACGGCGACGGCAGGCACCGACCATGTTGATGAGGCGTTTTTGCAACAGGCGGGCATTGCCTTTTCCGCCGCGCCAGGCTGCAACGCGATTGCGGTCGTCGAATATGTTTTCTCCTCGTTGTTGATGCTGGCGGAGCGCGACGGCTTTGCGTTACAGGATCGCACCGTTGGTATCGTGGGTGTCGGCAATGTGGGCGGTCGCCTGCAGGCGCGACTGGAAGCGTTCGGTGTTCGTACATTGCTATGCGATCCGCCGCGCGCCGATCGTGGCGACGACGGGGATTTCCGCACCCTGGACGAGCTGGTGCGCGAAGCCGATGTGCTGACATTCCATACGCCGCTGTTTAAAGACGGGCCGTATAAAACGCTGCACCTGGCGGATGATGCGCTGCTTTCGCGCCTGCGGCCTGGCACTATTCTGATAAATGCCTGCCGCGGGCCGGTAGTGGATAACGCCGCGCTGTTACAACGTTTGCAGGCCGGGCAGGCGCTGAGCGTGGTGCTGGACGTGTGGGAGCCGGAGCCGGATCTGAATGTCGATTTGCTTAACCTTGTCGATATCGGGACGGCGCATATCGCCGGTTACACCCTTGAAGGCAAAGCGCGCGGCACCACGCAGGTGTTTGAAGCCTTTAGCGATTTTCTCGGCAAGCGCCAGCAAGTGGCGCTCGACACGCTGCTGCCCGCACCGGAATTTGGCCGAATTACGCTGCATGGCCCGCTTGATCAGTCAACGCTAAAAAGGCTGGTGCATTTGGTGTATGATGTGCGCCGCGACGATGCGCTGCTGCGAAAAGTAGCGGGCACGCCGGGTGAGTTTGACAAGCTGCGCAAAAATTACCTTGAGCGCCGTGAATGGTCATCGCTGTACGTGCAGTGCGATGACGCCAGCGCCGCCGCGCTGCTGCAACAGCTTGGTTTCAACGCCACGCATAACCCGGCACGTTAATGTCATCTTAATGCTCCCTGCCGAATAGTGCGGCGGGGACGCTTTTTTCCTGGAGTAAATCACCATGTCTGAAGGCTGGAATATTGCCGTTCTCGGCGCCACAGGCGCTGTCGGAGAAGCCTTGCTCGAAACGTTAGCGGAGCGCCAGTTCCCGGTTGGCGAAGTGTATGCGCTGGCCAGAAGCGAAAGCGCGGGTGAAAACCTGCGTTTTGCCGGTAAAACCGTGCGTGTGGAAGATGCCGCCGGGTTTGACTGGACGCAGGCGCAACTGGCCTTTTTCGTCGCGGGAGCACAGGCTTCTGCCACCTATATTGAAGAGGCGACCAACGCGGGTTGTCTGGTGATCGACACCAGCGGTCTGTTTGCTCTGGAACCGGATGTGCCGCTGGTGATGCCGGATGTTAACCCGTTCGTACTGGCGGATTACCGTAATCGCAACATTATTGCCGTGCCGGATAGCCTCACCAGCCAGTTGCTGGCGGCGCTGAAACCGCTGATTGATGAAGGTGGTTTATCACGCGTGAGCGTAACGTGCTTGCTGTCCGTTTCCCGTAACGGCAAGCAGGCGGTGGACGCGCTGGCCGGGCAGAGCGCCAAGCTGCTGAACGGTATCCCGATTGATGAAGACGACTATTTTGGCCGCCAGTTAGCGTTCAACATGCTGCCGCTGCTGTCAGACAGCGAAGGTAGCGTGCGTGAAGAGCGGGTTATCATCGATCAGATGCGCAAAATTTTGCAGGACGAAGGTCTGATGATCTCCGCGAATTGCGTACAGTCGCCGGTCTTTTACGGCCATGCACAGATGGTGAGTTTTGAAGCGATTCGTCCGCTGGCGGCGGAAGAGGCGCGCGACGCATTCAGCCGCTTTGAAGATATCGCGCTCTCTGATGCGGGAGATTTCCCGACCCAGGTCGGCGATGCCTCGGGCCAGGCGCACCTTTCTGTCGGTTGCGTGCGTAACGATTACGGTATGCCGGAGCAGGTGCAGTTCTGGTCGGTTGCCGATAACGTACGTTTTGGCGGTGCGCTGATGGCGGTGAAAATCGCGGAAAAATTGGTTCAGGAGTATCTGTACTGATGCAGGACGAGCTGAAAGCGCCGGTCTACAAAATTGCGCTTGGCATTGAGTATGACGGCAGCAAGTATTACGGCTGGCAGCGTCAGCAGGAAGTACGCAGCGTGCAGGAGAAGCTGGAGAAAGCGCTCTCGCAGGTGGCTAACGAGCCCATTAACGTGTTCTGCGCCGGGCGTACCGACGCAGGCGTACATGCGACCGGCCAGGTGGTGCATTTTGAAACCACGGCGCTGCGCAAAGACGCGGCCTGGACGCTGGGTGTAAATGCGAATTTGCCTGGTGACATCGCGGTACGTTGGGTCAAAGATGTGCCGGATGATTTTCATGCGCGTTTTAGCGCCACGGCTCGCCGTTACCGCTACGTCATCTACAATCATCGTTTGCGCCCGGCGGTGCTCGGTCACGGTGTGACGCACTATCACCAGCCGCTGGACGCGGAGCGCATGCACCGTGCGGCGCAGTGTCTGCTCGGTGAAAACGACTTTACCTCGTTTCGCGCGGTGCAGTGTCAGTCGCGCACGCCGTGGCGCAACCTGATGCATATCAACGTCAGTCGTTACGGTGCTTATATTGTGGTCGATATCAAAGCCAATGCCTTTGTACATCATATGGTCAGGAATATTGTCGGCAGCCTGATGGAAGTAGGCGCCCACAACCAGCCGGAGAGCTGGATAGCAGAGTTGCTGGCGGTAAAGGACAGAACGCTGGCGGCAGCAACGGCGAAAGCGGAAGGGCTCTATCTGGTGTCGGTGGATTATCCCGCGCGCTTTGAGCTTCCCGCTGCGCCAATGGGCCCGCTGTTCCTGGCGGACTAGTCGCAATTTAAAAAGGCATAACCAGACATGGACTTAATACACTTCCTTATTGATTTCATCCTGCATATTGATGTGCATCTGGCGGAGCTGGTAGCGCAATACGGCGTCTGGGTTTACGCCATCCTGTTCCTGATCCTGTTTTGCGAAACCGGCCTGGTGGTGACCCCGTTTTTGCCGGGCGATTCGCTGCTGTTTGTCGCCGGTGCGCTGGCATCGCTTGGCACCAACGATCTGAATGTCCATATGATGGTAGTGCTGATGTTGGTCGCCGCGATTGCGGGCGATGCGGTGAACTACACCATTGGGCGTCTGTTCGGCGAGCGTTTATTCAGTAATCCGGATTCAAAGATTTTCCGTCGCAGCTATCTCGATAAAACGCATCAGTTTTATGAGAAGCACGGGGGTAAAACGATTATTCTGGCACGTTTTGTACCGATCGTGCGCACTTTTGCGCCTTTTGTTGCGGGCATGGGGCATATGTCCTATCGCCACTTCGCGCTGTTCAACGTGGCCGGCGCGCTGCTGTGGGTGTTACTGTTCACCTACGCAGGCTATTTCTTTGGCACCATTCCGGCGATTCAGGAGAATCTTAAGCTGCTGATTGTGGGAATTATCGTGGTGTCTATACTTCCCGGAGTGTTTGAAGTTATTCGTCACCGTCGCGCCGCGTCGCGACAGGCAAAATAAGAAGTCAGTGGCGGTTCGACCACTTTTTTATCCCAAGTTGCGAACCGTTATGTTTTAATGTGCACCATTTATGGGCTACCAGGTTCATGTATAAAGGTTATCAATGAGCTGGATTGAAAGAATTAAGAGCAACATTACCCCCACCCGTAAGGCGAGCATTCCTGAAGGCGTGTGGACAAAATGCGACAGCTGCGGCCAGGTGCTGTATCGCGCCGAGCTGGAGCGTAACCTTGAGGTCTGCCCGAAATGTGACCACCACATGCGGATGTCAGCGCGTAATCGCCTGCATAGCCTGCTGGATGAAGGTTCACTGGTAGAACTGGGTAGCGAACTTGAGCCGAAAGATGTGCTGAAGTTCCGCGACTCCAAAAAATACAAAGACCGTCTGGCGACAGCGCAGAAGGAAACCGGCGAGAAAGACGCGCTGGTGGTGATGAAAGGCACGCTGCACGGCATGCCGGTTGTGGCCGCGGCGTTCGAGTTCGCCTTTATGGGCGGCTCCATGGGTTCGGTTGTCGGCGCGCGTTTTGTGCGTGCGGTCGAGCAGGCGCTGGAAGACAACTGCCCGCTTATCTGCTTCTCCGCTTCCGGCGGTGCGCGTATGCAGGAAGCGCTGATGTCACTGATGCAGATGGCGAAAACCTCTGCCGCGCTGGCGAAAATGCAGGAGCGCGGTCTGCCGTATATTTCCGTGCTGACCGACCCGACCATGGGTGGCGTTTCTGCAAGCTTCGCGATGCTGGGCGATCTGAACATCGCTGAACCGAAGGCGCTGATTGGTTTTGCCGGTCCGCGTGTTATCGAGCAGACCGTGCGTGAAAAACTGCCGCCGGGCTTCCAGCGCAGCGAGTTCCTGATCGAAAAAGGCGCGATCGATATGATTATCCGCCGTCCGGAACTGCGCCTGAAGCTGGCGCGTATTCTGGCGAAACTGATGAATCTGCCGTCGCCGGAACCGGAAGATACGCTGACGGGCACGGTAATGCCGTCACCGACCGATCAGGAAGGCGAAGCCTGATAATACCGAAGGGCAGAGCCAACAGGCTCTGCCCTTTTGCTTTTCAAACCGTACATTATTAACGGGCATCATGGACACAAAACGCATTCCGCAAGCCACGTCGCCCCTGGCCGCGTGGCTTTCTTATCTGGAAAACCTGCACAGTAAAACCATCGATTTGGGCCTTGAGCGCGTAAGCCAGGTGGCGGCGCGTCTTGATGTGCTCCGTCCCGCGCCGTTTGTCTTTACCGTTGCCGGAACCAATGGCAAAGGCACGACCTGCCGCACCCTGGAATCTATCCTGCTGGCTGCGGGTTATCGCGTCGGCGTTTACAGTTCGCCACATCTGGTGCGTTACACCGAACGCGTGCGCGTACAGGGCGATGAGCTGCCCGAGAGCGCACATACTCATTCGTTTGCCGAAATTGAAGCGGTGCGTGGCGATATTTCGCTGAGTTACTTTGAATACGGCACCCTGTCGGCGCTGTGGCTGTTTAAACAGGCGCAGCTCGATGTGGTGATCCTCGAAGTCGGCCTTGGTGGTCGCCTGGATGCGACCAATCTGGTCGATGCCGATGTCGCCGTGGTCACCAGCATTGCGCTTGACCATACCGACTGGCTGGGGCCGGATCGTGAAAGTATTGGCCGCGAAAAAGCGGGGATCTTCCGCGCCGGGAAACCGGCGGTGGTGGGCGAACCGGACATGCCGTACACCATTGCCGGGGTGGCGCAGGAAAAAGGCGCGCACCTGCTGCGTCGCGGCGTGGACTGGCAGTATGAGGTGGACGCTGATAGCTGGTGTTTTCGCGATGCGCAGGGCGAGCTGAACGGATTGCCGCTACCGCAGGTGCCTCAGCCGAATGCCGCAACGGCTGTAGCCGCGCTGCGTGCCAGCAAGCTGGCGGTGAACGAGCAGGCTATCTGCGACGGTATCGCCGGGGCGATTTTACCCGGACGCTTCCAGATTGTGAGCGAGTCGCCGCGTCTCATCCTCGATGTCGCGCATAATCCTCACGCGGCAGGCTATCTTGCCGGGCGTCTTTCCGCACTACCGAAAACCGGGCGCGTGCTGGCGGTGATTGGCATGCTGCATGATAAAGACATCGCCGGAACGCTTGCCTGTCTGGAGCCGGTGGTCGATAGCTGGTATTGTGCCCCTCTGGAAGGGCCGCGCGGTGCGACAGCGGAACAACTGCTGGAACATCTGCAAACCGGTCGTGCATGGCCGGATGTCGCGCAGGCCTGGCAGGCGGCAATGGCGGACGCCGACGCCTGCGATACGGTGCTGGTGTGTGGCTCGTTCCACACGGTGGCGCATGTCATGGAAGCGATGGAAAAAGCGGGGAGAACCGGTGGCAAGTAAGTTTCAGAACCGTTTGATGGGTACCATTGTGCTGGTCGCGCTCGGGGTTATTATTCTCCCCGGGCTGCTCGACGGGCAGAAAAAGCATTACCAGGATGAGTTCGCGGCAATTCCGCTGGTGCCGAAACCCGGCGATCGCGATGAGCCCGATATGATGCCTGCGGCAACGCAAGCGTTACCGGCGCAGCCGCCGGAAGGGGCTGCGGAGGAGGTGCGCGCCGGGAACGCGGCAGCGCCATCGCTGGATCCGTCGCGCCTGGCGGTGAACGGCAGCCCGGACCCGGAAGTGAGCAGTACGCCGGCAGAACAGCCAAAGCCAAAACCGGTCGAGAAGCCGCAGCCAAAACCGCAACCGCAGCAGCAGGCGCAACCGCCAGCCGCGCGTGAGCAGCAGACGGCGGCCAGCGACGCGCCGGTGAAAGCGCAGGAAGATAAATCCGCGCCGACCGGTAAAGCGTATGTGGTGCAGCTGGGCGCGCTGAAAAACGCCGATAAAGTGAATGAAGTGGTGGGCAAATTACGTGGCGCGGGGTATCGCGTTTACACGTCGCCGACAACGCCGGTTCAGGGTAAAATCACCCGCATTCTGGTGGGACCGGATGCATCACGGGACAAGCTAAAAGATTCGCTTGGCGAGCTTAAACAGATCTCGGGTTTAAGCGGCGTCGTTATGAACTATAGCGCGAATTAATGACCCAACCTTGCCTCACTTGTTGAGGTAAGCGGGCGAGGGAAGCCAGTAATTACCACGCCCGAAGAGGCCAAAGTTCCGATGGCGTTGAATATTTTTTCAGCGCCATTTTTATTTCCGCGCGGGAAGGAAATCCCTACGCAAACGTTTTCTTTTTCTGTTAGAATGCGCCCCGAACTGGACGACAGGGCGTAAAATCGTGGGACACATATGGTCTGGATTGATTACGCCATCATTGCGGTGATTGGTTTTTCTTGTCTGGTAAGCCTGATCCGCGGCTTTGTTCGTGAAGCGTTATCGCTGGTGACATGGGGCTGTGCTTTCTTTGTCGCCAGTCATTACTACACTTACCTGTCTGTCTGGTTCACGGGCTTTGAAGACGAACTGGTGCGCAATGGCATCGCCATCGCGGTCCTGTTTATCGCGACGCTGATTGTTGGCGCTATCGTTAACTATGTGATCGGTGCGCTGGTGGAGAAAACCGGCCTGTCGGGTACTGACAGGGTGTTGGGGATCTGTTTTGGCGCGCTACGCGGCGTGCTGATCGTCGCCGCCATTCTGTTCTTTCTGGATACCTTTACAGGCCTGTCGAAAAGTGACGACTGGCAGAAGTCGCAGCTTATCCCACAATTCAGCTTCATCATCAGATGGTTCTTTGACTATCTGCAAAGCTCGTCGAGTTTCTTGCCCAGGGCATAAGCCCTGAGATGTGGCTTAGAGTTTGGTGTATTAGGCTATTTTACTCGCCATTTTGAACCTGGGCAGTGCTCACAATCCTCGCGTACTACGTGTACGCTCCGGTTGTTGCGCGCTGTCCGTGTTCAAACTGTTTTCGACAATTACGCCTACTAAACCAAACTCTTAACGAGGAAAAGACGTATGTGCGGTATTGTCGGTATCGCCGGTTTTATGCCGGTAAACCAGTCGATTTATGACGCGTTGACGGTGCTTCAGCACCGTGGGCAGGATGCTGCGGGCATCATCACAATTGATGCCAATAACTGTTTCCGTCTGCGTAAAGCGAACGGCATGGTGAGTGATGTATTTGAAGCCCGCCATATGCAGCGTATGCAGGGCAATATGGGTATTGGTCACGTACGTTATCCCACGGCGGGCAGCTCCAGCGCTTCAGAAGCGCAGCCTTTTTACGTTAACTCCCCGTACGGCATTACGCTTGCGCACAACGGCAATCTGACCAACGCGCATGAGCTGCGTAAAAAGCTGTTCGAAGAGAAGCGTCGCCACATTAACACCACCTCTGATTCTGAAATCCTGCTCAATATCTTTGCCAGCGAGCTGGATAACTTCCGCCACTATCCGCTGGAAGCAGACAACATTTTTGCCGCCATTGCCGCTACTAACCGCCAGATCCGCGGTGCGTACGCTTGTGTGGCAATGATCATCGGCCACGGCATGGTTGCGTTTCGCGACCCGAATGGCATCCGTCCGCTGGTGCTGGGCAAACGCGAGATCGGCGATGGTCGCACCGAGTATATGGTCGCCTCGGAAAGCGTGGCGCTGGATACGCTGGGCTTCGAATTCCTGCGTGATATCGCGCCGGGCGAAGCGGTATATATCACTGAAAAAGGCCAGCTGTTCAGCCGTCAGTGCGCGGACAACCCGGTCAGCAACCCGTGCCTGTTCGAATACGTTTACTTTGCACGCCCGGACTCCTTCATCGACAAAATTTCCGTCTACAGCGCGCGTGTCAACATGGGCACCAAGCTTGGCGAAAAAATTGCCCGCGAGTGGGAAGATCTGGACATCGACGTGGTGATTCCGATTCCGGAAACCTCCTGCGATATCGCACTGGAAATCGCCCGTATTCTCGGCAAACCGTACCGCCAGGGGTTTGTGAAAAACCGCTATGTTGGCCGCACCTTTATCATGCCGGGCCAACAGTTGCGCCGTAAGTCTGTGCGCCGCAAACTGAACGCCAACCGTGCCGAGTTCCGCGATAAAAACGTGCTGCTGGTGGATGACTCCATCGTACGCGGCACCACTTCTGAGCAGATTATCGAGATGGCGCGTGAAGCGGGTGCGAAGAAGGTTTATCTCGCTTCTGCCGCCCCGGAAATCCGTTTCCCGAACGTCTACGGTATCGATATGCCAACGGCAAATGAGCTGATTGCCCACGGTCGTGAAGTGGACGAAATTCGCCAGATTATCGGCGCTGACGGGCTGATTTTCCAGGATCTTAACGATTTGATTGACGCGGTGCGTGCCGAAAACCCGGATATTCAGCAATTTGAATGCTCGGTATTTAACGGCGTCTACGTCACTAAAGATGTCGATCAGCAATACCTCGATTATCTCGACTCCCTGCGTAATGACGATGCCAAAGCAGTACAGCTTCAGAACGAAGTTGAAAGTTTAGAGATGCATAACGAAGGTTGATCCTTCCGCGCCCCTCGCTCTGAGGGGCGCAATCTGTTGCAACGCCCTCTATAATCAGGCAAAGTTCGTGCGTGCAAAAAAGGGCAACAATCATGAAACGACTCATTGTGGGGATCTCTGGCGCCAGCGGTGCCATCTACGGCGTGCGCTTGCTGCAGGTGCTGCGTGACGTGGCGGAAGTGGAAACCCATCTGGTTATGAGTCAGGCCGCCCGACAGACCCTCTCTCTGGAAACCGACTACTCGCTGCGCGATGTGCAGTCGCTGGCGAACGTGGTGCATGACGCGCGCGATATTGCAGCCAGTATCTCTTCCGGCTCGTTTAAAACCGCAGGCATGGTGATTTTGCCGTGCTCGATCAAAACCCTTTCCGGCATTGTGCACAGTTATACCGACAGCCTGCTGACGCGTGCGGCGGATGTGGTGCTCAAAGAGCGCAGACCCCTGGTGCTGTGCGTGCGTGAAACACCGTTGCACCTTGGGCACCTGCGTTTGATGACGCAAGCGGCGGAACTGGGAGCGGTAATTATGCCGCCGGTTCCGGCGTTTTATCATCGCCCGCAAAGTTTGCAGGAGGTGGTTGATCAGACGGTTAACCGCGTGCTGGATCAGTTCGATATTGAATTACCCCACGACCTTTTTACCCGCTGGCAAGGGAGCGATGTCGCAAAATAGTGCGTCGCTTACCGGCATGCGCTTTTTTGGGGCAATTCTGCAAGCGCGATCATATCCTCAACATTTAATCCTCTTTTCGCTGTGTTAGCACTGCGGTTCGTTCAGCAGAGCTGCTATCTTTCATCATTAAGTAAGTTTGCAACGTTTTATTAACATATTTAACGCGGTGTTTTTTAGCGCCCGGGAAAGTGGCATAAGACGTGCAAGGTAACTGTCAGCAACACACAACACAACGTAATACAAAATAAAAACAGAACACTTGAGGGTAATGTATGAAGAAGACGGTTCTCGCTCTGTCTTTACTGCTGGGCCTGTCGGCGACGGCCAGCGTTTATGCAGCGCTTCCCCAGACGGTACGCATCGGTACGGATGCGACCTACGCGCCGTTCTCATCGAAAGATGCGAAAGGGAACTTCGTGGGTTTTGATATCGATCTCGGCAATGAAATGTGCAAACGCATTCATGTGAAATGCACCTGGGTGGGCAGTGATTTCGACGCGCTGATCCCGTCGCTGAAAGCGAAGAAAATCGATGCCATTATCTCTTCTCTGTCGATTACCGAAAAACGTCAGCAGGAGATCGCCTTCTCTGACAAGCTCTACGCCGCAGATTCCCGCCTGATCGCCGCTAAAGGCTCGCCGATTCAACCGACGCTGGAGTCGCTGAAAGGCAAGCATGTTGGTGTCCTGCAAGGTTCAACGCAGGAAGGTTACGCCAATGACAACTGGCGCAGCAAAGGCATTGATGTGGTGGCTTATCAGAACCAGGATCTGATTTATTCTGACCTCGCCGCAGGTCGTCTGGACGCTGCGTTCCAGGATGAAGTCGCCGCCAGCGAAGGCTTCCTGAAACAGCCCGCCGGGAAAGATTTTGCTTTTGCTGGCCCGTCAGTAAAAGACAAAAAATACTTTGGTGACGGCACCGGTATCGGCTTGCGTAAAGATGATACCGAGCTGAAAGCCGCTTTCGACAAAGCGTTTGCCGAACTGCGCAAAGACGGCACCTACGACAAACTCGCCAAGAAATACTTCGACTTTAACGTCTACGGCGATTAAGACTGGCCGACCCGTTATGCCGGGTCAAAAGGGAAAACTGTGCCATGCCGGAAAATCGGCATGGTGCAGAGATACGGTGAATGCTCCAGAACAGTGCGTCGAATGCTTCGTAATGGTGCGTGAGTGCATAGTTAAGCATTCAGAATGCAAATAAAAGCCATTGGACAGCCATAATTTTTTGCCTTAACGGGGCATAAAGTGGCACGATAGCGGCACCGTATTGTGATGAGAATTCCCTTAGGGAAGACAGTCTGTTGAGGATAATGATGAAAAAACTGGTGTTATCTCTTTCTCTGGTGCTCGCTTTCTCCAGCGT
Organism: Kosakonia sp.; assembly: GCF_032104925.1. Classification (NCBI taxonomy): domain Bacteria; kingdom Pseudomonadati; phylum Pseudomonadota; class Gammaproteobacteria; order Enterobacterales; family Enterobacteriaceae; genus Kosakonia; species Kosakonia sp. The sequence continues at coordinate 532,375 of NZ_DAMCGF010000003.1, read as the reverse complement.
TTCCAACGTGTTCGCCGCCATTCCGCAAAAATTACGTATCGGTACCGATCCGACCTATGCACCATTCGAATCGAAGAATGCGCAGGGGGAATTAGTGGGTTTTGATATCGATCTGGCAAAAGAGCTCTGTAAACGCATTAATACGCAATGTGTGTTTATCGAAAACCCACTCGACGCGCTGATCCCGTCTCTGAAAGCGAAAAAAATCGATGCCATTATGTCGTCGCTCTCCATTACGGAAAAACGCCAGCAGGAAATTGATTTTACCGACAAGCTCTACGCGGCAGATTCCCGCCTGGTGGTAGCGAAAGATTCTGATGTTCAGCCGGAGCTGGACAAACTGAAAGGCAAACGCATTGGCGTACTGCAAGGCACCACGCAGGAAACCTACGGCAACGTACATTGGGCGCCGAAAGGTGTAGAAATTGTCTCCTATCAGGGGCAGGACAATATTTACTCCGACCTGACCGCAGGCCGTATCGACGCCGCGTTTCAGGATGAAGTGGCCGCCAGCGAAGGTTTCCTGAAAACCCCGCAGGGCAAAGCCTATAAGTTTGGTGGTCCTTCCATTAAAGACGAAAAACTGTTTGGCGTCGGTACCGGTATGGGCGTGCGTAAAAGCGACACCGAATTGCGCGACGCGCTGAATAAAGCCTTTGCAGAGATGCGCGCTGACGGGACTTACGAAAAGCTGGCGAAGAAATACTTTGATTTTGATGTTTACGGTGGTTAACACCACGCGTGATTAACGTGCGGCCCCTCCCGCTGCGGGAGGGGAAGAGACACGGCAACACCACACACGACAGGACTGGCTGCATGCTGTACGGGTTTTCTCAAGTTATTTTACAAGGCGCGCTGGTCACGCTGGAGCTGGCTCTCAGTTCCGTGGTGCTGGCGGTGCTGATTGGCCTTGCGGGCGCGGGCGCGAAGCTCTCGAAAAACCGGCTTCTCGCGCTGATCTTTGAAGGCTACACCACGCTTATTCGCGGTGTACCGGATCTGGTGCTAATGCTGCTTATTTTTTACGGCCTGCAAATTGCGCTCAATGGCATTACTGATGCGCTGGGTATGGAACAGCTGGATATTGATCCGATGGTGGCGGGTATCATCACGCTCGGCTTTATCTACGGCGCCTATTTCACTGAAACCTTCCGCGGTGCTTATATGGCGGTGCCGAAGGGGCACATTGAAGCCGCAACCGCCTTCGGTTTTACCGGGCGCCAGACTTTCCGCCGCATCCTGTTTCCGGCGATGATGCGTTACGCGCTGCCGGGCATTGGCAATAACTGGCAGGTGATCCTCAAAGCCACTGCGCTGGTCTCGTTGCTGGGGCTGGAAGATGTGGTTAAAGCTACTCAGCTCGCCGGGAAAAGCACCTGGGAGCCTTTCTATTTCGCCATTGTCTGCGGCGTCATTTATCTCATTTTTACAACGGCTTCCAATGGCGTACTGCTTCTGCTCGAACGTCGCTACTCGGTGGGTGTGAAGAGGGCTGACCTGTGATCGAGATTATTCAGGAGTACTGGAAATCCCTGCTGTGGAGCGATGGCTATCGCCTGACCGGCGTGGCTATCACGCTGTGGTTGCTGATCTCCTCGGTGGTGATGGGCGGCGTGATGGCGGTATTTCTGGCTATCGGGCGCGTTTCCAGCAACAAATTTATCTGTTTCCCGATTTGGTTATTCACCTATGTGTTTCGCGGTACGCCGCTGTATGTGCAGTTGCTGGTGTTCTACTCCGGCATGTACACGCTGGAAGTGGTGAAGGGTACCGAACTGCTGAACGCCTTTTTCCGCAGTGGCCTTAACTGTACGGTGCTGGCGCTCACGCTCAACACCTGCGCCTATACAACCGAGATTTTCGCCGGGGCGATCCGCTCTGTGCCGCACGGTGAAATTGAAGCGGCGCGCGCCTACGGTTTCTCCTCGTTCAAAATGTATCGCAGCATTATCCTGCCCTCGGCGTTGCGCATCGCGCTGCCCGCTTACAGCAACGAGGTGATTTTGATGCTGCACTCCACCGCACTGGCATTTACTGCCACCGTGCCGGATCTGTTGAAAATTGCTCGCGATATTAACTCTGCGACCTACCAGCCGTTTACCGCGTTTGGTCTTGCCGCAGTGCTGTATCTGATTATCTCTTATGTGCTGATAAGCCTCTTTCGCAAAGCGGAAAAGCGCTGGCTTCAGCATATGAAACCTTCTTCGACGCACTGAGAACACGATGTCTGAGAATAAATTAAACGTTATCGATCTACACAAGCGCTACGGCGAGCATGAAGTGCTGAAAGGGGTGTCGTTGCAGGCGAACGCTGGTGATGTGATTAGCATCATTGGCTCCTCCGGCTCCGGTAAAAGTACGTTTCTGCGCTGCATTAACTTTCTCGAAAAACCGAGCGAAGGCTCGATTGTGGTTAACGGACAGAATATCAATCTGGTGCGCGACAAAGACGGCCAGTTAAAAGTCGCCGACAAAAACCAGTTGCGTCTGCTGCGTACCCGTCTGACGATGGTGTTCCAGCACTTCAATTTGTGGAGCCATATGACGGTATTAGAAAACGTCATGGAAGCGCCCATTCAGGTGCTCGGTCTGAGCAAGCAGGAAGCGCGCGAACGTGCGGTGAAATACCTGGCGAAGGTCGGCATTGATACGATGCAGCAGCAAAAATACCCGGTGCATTTATCCGGTGGTCAGCAGCAGCGCGTCTCCATTGCCCGTGCGCTGGCGATGGAGCCGGAAGTGTTGCTGTTTGATGAGCCCACTTCGGCGCTGGATCCGGAACTGGTGGGCGAAGTGCTGCGCATCATGCAACAGCTGGCGGAAGAGGGGAAAACAATGGTGGTGGTGACCCATGAAATGGGGTTTGCCCGCCATGTTTCCACGCACGTTATCTTCCTGCATCAGGGCAAGATTGAAGAGGAAGGCACACCGGATGAATTATTCGGCAATCCGAAAAGCCCGCGTTTGCAGCAGTTCCTCAAAGGTTCGCTGAAATAAAGTGCCTTAACGGGAAGGTGGCGAGACAGGCCACCATCCCTGCGGGATGCCGTTCGCTGAGATAAAACGATAGTGGGTAAACACGGCGCCCCTGGCGCTGACGCGTTTTTCCAGCTGCACTTTCTGTGCGCCGGGCACAACGATGGCATCGCGCGTGCACAGCTCAATCGGACGCTGAAGCCACTCGTCATAGAAACGTAACCCGGCTTCGCAGTGCTTACTCTTACTTACCGGTGGACCAGGGTGACCAATCGAGAAAGCCACTTCACTGTGCACCATCTCGTTTGCGCTATAGCGCACCCACGCTTCCGGCACATTCCACAACGTCATCTCTGCGAACAAAACAAGGCCCAAAAACGTCAGTAGCCGGGTTTTATTGTGGGTGACTTTTTTCCTGCTACACCATGTCGCTAATAATGCCACCAGCACGGCAATTGCCAGCATCACCCACGTGTCGGGCGCGCCCGCTTGCAGGTAGACTTTATGGCTAAGCCTGCTGGCAAACAGTATCCAGATAATCCATATCGTGAACAGTACCAGATAAAGCCAAAACCGCGTTTTGCCGGATTTCATCCCGTCCGTATCCCTCTTTTTTAACGTGCCTGTCAGCGCCGCGTGTAAGCCTTATCTTTCACGCCGGTAAACCCAGTCGTCATAATACTCGCCATGGAGCAGATACACTTTTTCCAGCACTTGTACGCGGGTAAAACCGCTCTTTTCCAGCACCCGCACGGAACCCTGATTATCCGCCAGTACCCACGCATTCAGCGCATTCACTTTACCCTGTGAAAAGACGTAATCGCAGAGCGCTTGCAGGGCTTCGGAGGCGATGCCGCGCCCCTGGGCTGCTGGCGCAACCGAATAACCAACATCGGCTTCGTGTGGGTTATGCTGGCTGATACGCAGGCCGATATCGCCAACCGCGCTGTGTTGGTCACGAATGATAAAGGCGTTGCTGTCCCGCAGGCGATCGTCAAACAGGGTGCGGATTTGTGCCCTTGAGGCGATTTCGGCCATATAGCGCATCACGCTGTCGTTTGAACGCAGCTGCAGAAAAAACGGCCAGTCGGATTCCTGAAATGAAGAGAGCGTAAAGCGGGGCGTGTGCAACGTCATGAAATCGCCTTTGCGGTGGTAAGGCGCTTTAGCTTACCACCGCCAGCGACGTACGGATGCCACGAAAATTAGGAGGGAACCACATCCCCCAGCGCCTCTTCCAGATCGTACCAGCGGAAGGCAAAACCGGCGGCTTCGAGGCGTTTTGGCAACGCGCGTTGACCGCCAAGCACCAGCACCGCAGATTCACCCATCATCAGGCGCACGGCAAACGCCGGGGCGCGCATGATAGTTGGGCGGTGCAACACATGACCGAGCGTATGCGAGAACTGCTCATTACGAACCGGATAGGGTGAAACCATATTGAACGGCCCGCGCAGATCGTTATCCAGCAGCCAGAGTATGCCATTAACCATGTCGTCTATATGGATCCACGCCAGATACTGGCGACCATCACCAATCGGGCCGCCAAGGCCAAGACGAAACAGCGGCAGCAGCTTAGCGAGAATGCCGCCTTTCGGTGCGAGCACCACGCCTGTGCGCAGCAGGCAAACCCGGGTGCGATCGCTTTGCGCTTCACAGGCGATTTGCTCCCAGCGGGCGCACAGCTTATGAGTAAATTCGTTGTGGGGCGGCTCTTCCTCTGTGACCACCACTTCACCGAGATCGCCGTAGTAACCGGAAGCTGAACCGGAAATCAGCACCTGCGGCGGTGTGTCACTGGCGTTGATCAGATCGGCTATCCGCTGGGTTATCTGCCAGCGGCTGTTGCACAGACGCTGTTTTTGCTCCTCGCTCCAGCGCTTATCGGCAATGGGTTCACCGGCCAGATTGATCACCGCATCGATATCATTCAGATTGCTCAGCTCGTTCAGCCCTTTTAACAGGCTGACGCGCGCATCAAGCAACTGTTGTGCTTTGGCGGGGTTGCGCGTTACCACCGTCACACTGTGTTTTAGCTCCAGCAGGCGGGGGATCAGATGACGACCAATCAGGCCAGTTCCGCCGGTAATCAGTATCTTCATGCTTCCCTCCAGGATGTGTGTGCTTTTCCTCAGCATATGTGACTCAGCAAAACCCGCATGCGATGGCGGGCACATTTTGCATCAAATTTTTCAGCAATGTGAAGAGGTTACCCGCAATGCTTATACTTGTTGCGCCTTCTGAAGCGCCCGCTCAGTCGCCGGGCGAGTGCGAATGCGCTCAAACCAGTTAAATACCGCCGGATAATCCTCCAGATCGACGCGCTGGCGCGCGTGGGCATTGATCCACGGCCAGGCGGCAATATCGGCAATGCTGTAATGCTCGCCTGCCAGCCACGGTACGCGCTCAAGACGCTTATTCAGCACCTGATATAAACGCTGGGTTTCTACCTGGTAGCGCTCAATAGCGTAGGGCACCGGCTGCGGCGCAAAGTGGTTAAAGTGGTGGTTCTGTCCGAGCATTGGCCCCAGCCCGCCAACCTGCCAGAACAGCCATTGCAGCGTAAGATGGCGCTCGCGGAGTTCACCGCTAAGTAATTTTCCCGTTTTTTCCGCCAGATAAAGCAGGATCGCCCCGGATTCGAATATGCTAAGCGGCGCACCGCCGTCGGCGGGCAGATGGTCGACAATGGCGGGAATTTTGTTGTTAGGTGAGATGGTCAGAAAATCGGGGCGAAACTGATCGCCTTTGCTGATATCCACACGGATCAGGCGATATTCCAGCTCCGCCTCTTCCAGAAAAAGCGTTATTTTATGACCGTTTGGTGTGGGCGCAAAATAGAGGTCTATCATCAAAGCTCCCGTTAGCGGAAAAGAAACGTCTGAGTTTGAGTATAGGTGTTACCTCTGATGCGTGAACTTTCATCAAGTGACAGTGCGCACAGGACGTTATATTTTGAAGAAAAATCCCAACTACTGAACGAGGATGTTATGAGCGAACCGGCTATTACTTTATGGTCTGACGCAGAGTATTTTTCCCCGTATGTGCTGTCGGCCTATGTCGCACTACATGAAAAAGGACTGCCCTTTACCCTGAAAACCGTTGATCTCGATAGTGGTGCGCAACGTGCGCCGGACTGGCCGGGTTTCAGCCTGACGCAACGTGTGCCGGTGCTGGAGATTGAAGGGTTTGAGCTCAGTGAATCCACGGCGATTGATGAATATCTGGAGGAGCGTTTCGCTCCGCCGGAGTGGGAACGTATTTATCCGCTTGATCTGCAAAAACGTGCGCGCGCCCGGCAAATTCAGGCCTGGCTGCGCAGCGATTTGATGCCTATCCGCGAAGAGCGTTCGACAACGGTGGTGTTTGCCGGCGCCAAAAAAGCGCCGCTCAGTGCTGCCGGGCAGGCGAGCGCCGCCAAGCTGTTCGCGATTGCCGGTGAGCTGCTGGCGCACGATAAACCGAATCTGTTTGGCGAATGGTGTATCGCTGATGTTGACCTGGCGTTGATGCTGAACCGGCTCGTGTTGAACGGCGACAACGTCCCGGAGCGGCTGGCGGATTACGCTACCTTCCAGTGGCAACGCTCGTCGGTCCAGCGCTTTGTTGCACTTTCCGCTAAGCGCGCGGGCTGATAAGCCCGACAACTTCCGTTATTATGGGGCGTTTTCTTCCACATGAGGTGCAGTGATGAAACTGATGTTTGCATCGGATATTCATGGGTCGTTGCCCGCGACGGAACGCGTACTGGAACTGTTCGCGCAAAGTGATGCCCGCTGGCTGGTGATCCTTGGCGATGTGCTGAATCACGGCCCGCGTAATGCCTTACCAGAAGGCTATGCGCCAGCGCAGGTGGCGGAACGTTTGAACGAACAGGCCAGCCGGATTGTTGCCGTGCGCGGCAACTGCGACAGTGAAGTGGATCAGATGCTACTGACGTTCCCGATTACGGCGCCCTGGCAGCAGGTTTTACTGCCTGAACGCCGCCTGTTTTTGACGCACGGTCATCTCTTTGGCCCGGATGACGAGCCGCCGCTGGCGGCGGGCGATGTGCTGGTCTATGGTCATACGCATATTCCGGTTGCTGAGAAGCGAGGTGATATTTTCCACTTCAACCCCGGTTCGGTCAGTATCCCAAAAGGCGGGTTCGCGGCCAGCTACGGCATGCTGGAAGAGGACGTATTGCGCGTTATCACACTTAATGATCAGCGGGTTATTGCGCAGATCACGATTAATCCGTAAGTTACCTTTCAACCGAAACGCGCCAACAGAGCGCCCTAAAGAGAAGATTTCCCGATGGTGGAACAGAGTCATTTTGCAGGCATGGAGTGGGTGGATATTGTCAATGAAGACAATGAGGTGATAGCGCAGGCCAGCCGGCAGCAAATGCGGGCGCAATGTCTGCGTCACCGCGCAACCTACATTGTGGTGCATGATGGGATGGGCAAAGTGCTGGTACAGCGTCGCACAGAGATCAAAGATTTTATGCCCGGTATGCTGGATGCCACCGCCGGTGGTGTGGTGCAGGCAGGTGAAAACCTGCTGGATTCCGCGCGCCGCGAAGCGGAAGAGGAGTTAGGTATTGCGGGTGTGCCGTTTGCCGAGCATGGTCAGTTTTACTTTGAAGATGAACACTGTCGGGTCTGGGGCGGGCTGTTCAGTTGCGTTTCCCACGGTCCATTCGCGTTACAGGAAGAAGAGGTCAGCGAAGTATGCTGGATGACGCCGGAAGAGATCACCGCCCGCTGTGACGAGTTCACCCCTGATTCACTGAAAGCGCTGGCGCTGTGGATGACGCGCAATGCCAGCAATGATGTGGAAATAGCGCAGGAAACGGAATAACTAGCAGCTATCTCGCAAGCAAAACGTCGGTGCAATCGGCGTTTTGTTTTCCCAGGTTTCATCATTCAGTCGCGCCAGCAGCGCGCGTCCTGCTTCAATACCAATCTTGCGATGCGGCACGGAAATTGTCGTTAACGGTGGCACACATACCCGGCTGACATCGCTGTCGCCGAAGCCGACAATCGCTAAATCGTCCGGAACCTTAATTCTGCGCCGCTGGCACTCGTAAAGCGCGCCGCAGGCCAGCTCATCCGAGACACACACCAATGCGTCCAGTTCCGGCCACGCCAGCAGAAATTCAGGCAATTGTGCCGCTCCTGTAGAAAAGATGGGCGGTGCGGCGGCATTGATCACCCTGTTTGGTGAAAGGTGGTGACGTAGCATCGCTTTATACCAACCCTGCAAATGTTGCTGAAAAATCCACTGCTCCTGGTTGGCACACAATAAGCCGATATTCTGATAACCGCGCTGCACCAGCATTTGCGTCAGTTCGAACATTGCCGCAACGTTATCAATACCGATATTCATATCAATGGGATCGGCGCGCACCGCACCGATTTCGATTACCGGAATAGAGGCGTTTTTCAGCCAGTGGCGTACGGTATCGCTATGTTCGACGCTAAGTAAAATGGCCGCGGCCAGATTGGAGGCGAGCAGCGTTTCCAGCAGCTTCTCCTCCTGCTCCAGTCGGTGCTGTGATTCGGCGAGCATGATTTGATAGCCCGCAGGTTGTAACACCTGCTGCAAACCGGCGAACATTTCCGAGCAGCCGGATTCGGCAAGGCTCGGCACCACCATGGCAATCGTCCACGATGAGGCGGAAGCCAGCGCGCTGGCCGCGAGGTTAGGCATGTACCCCAGTTCCTGCACGGCAGCTTCAATTTTCTCGCGCAATTTATCTGAAACCTGCTCCGGGGTACGTAATGCCCTGGAGACGGTCATGGTGCCGACGCCCGCCAGTTGCGCCACATCGGCAAGGGTGACTTTTCCTGTGCTCCGACGTTTTCGGGTAATTGTCATTCCGTTTCCTGAAAGCCCTGATAGCTCAGGCGCTGAGTTATGAGTCATCTCAGGGGAGTATACGCCGGAAATGCCTGCTTTTTCTGCGAATTCCCCTGCGTTTTCATATCTGATAGCGCTATCACACTTTTCGATCATTCCTGTTGGTAGCGCTATCTTTGCGACTATCATCACGGATAAGCGCTGCAGAGTTGCATAAAGTTTGCCCATCTCATCCCGATAAGGAGTGCGAAGTGTTAAACCAATGGCTTAACGACAAAACTATTCAGGTGTTAGAAAGCGTGGAAAACTGGCCGCAAGCGCTGGAGATTTGCGCCAGACCGCTGCTCGCGTCCGGCACCATTACGCCGGAGTATGTGACGGCCATTGTCGCGCAACATCACAAACTGGGACCGTATTATGTGCTGGCACCAGGGCTGGCCATGCCGCATGCCAGGCCAGAGGAAGGGGCAAAAGGCTTAGGCCTGTCATTATTAAAATTGTCTCAAGGGGTGAATTTTGGATCTGAAGAATCCGATCCGGTTGACACCATTATTATGTTGGCCGCACCGGATAAACACAGCCATATTGAAATGATCGCCGCGCTGGCAGAGTTATTTTCCAGCGATGAAGATATGGCACAATTACATCGTGCAAACACTCTGGAGGAAATTAAAAACATTATTCATCGTTTCTGATTTTTATTTTATTTCACCAGTGATGAAACATTGCCTGCTATGGGCGATGCGGTTGTACTCTACTCAAAAAAGGTAAACACAATGAAAATAATGGCAATTTGCGGATCCGGCCTGGGCAGTAGTTTTATGGTCGAAATGAATATTAAAAAAGTGCTTAAAAAATTAAATATTGAAGCGGAAGTCGAACATTCCGACCTCTCTTCTGCCACACCAGGTGCCGCCGATGTGTTTGTAATGGCAAAAGATATTGCAGCCAGCGCCAGCGTGCCGGAAAACCAGTTGGTTGTGCTTAATAACATTATTGATATCAATGAACTGGAAGCGAAAATCAGCGCTTTCTTCGCGAGCCGTTAACATCAACCGGATGCAGCGCACCACGGTGCGACATGCATAAAGCGAGGTGGATATGTTTATCCTTGAAACGCTAAACTTTGTTGTTGATATTTTGAAAGTCCCGTCAGTATTGGTGGGGTTAATTGCGCTGATTGGCCTGGTTGCGCAGAAAAAATCTTTTTCGGATGTCGTCAAAGGCACAGTGAAAACCATTCTTGGTTTTATCGTGCTCGGCGGCGGTGCAACGGTATTAGTTGGGTCGTTAAATCCGTTAGGCGGTATGTTTGAGCACGCTTTTAATATTCAGGGGATTATTCCGAATAACGAAGCGATTGTTTCAATTGCGCTTGAAAAATATGGCGCGTCTACAGCGCTGATCATGGCGTTCGGTATGGTGGCGAATATTATTGTCGCGCGCTTTACGCGGCTGAAATACATTTTCCTTACCGGACATCACACCTTTTATATGGCCTGCATGATTGGGGTGATCCTCACCGTTGCCGGATTTGAAGGTATCGGTTTGGTGTTTACCGGTTCGCTGATTCTCGGTCTGGTGATGGCGTTTTTCCCGGCGATTGCACAGCGTTATATGAAGCGGATCACCGGCAACGACGATATCGCTTTTGGTCATTTTGGTACGCTGGGCTACGTGTTATCCGGCTGGATCGGCAGTAAATGCGGTAAAGGGTCACGTTCAACCGAAGAGATGAACCTGCCGAAAAACCTGAGCTTCCTGCGAGACAGTTCCATCTCTATCTCGCTGACAATGATCATTATTTATATGATCCTCGCCGTATGTGCCGGGCGTGAGTATGTTGAGGGACAACTGAGCGCCGGGCAGAACTTCCTCGTCTACGCGATTATTCAGGCTATTACCTTTGCCGCAGGTGTGTTCATTATCCTGCAAGGCGTTCGCTTGATCCTGGCGGAAATCGTGCCGGCCTTTACCGGTTTTTCTGAAAAACTGGTTCCCAATGCCCGTCCGGCGCTGGATTGCCCGGTGGTTTATCCCTATGCGCCAAACGCAGTGTTGGTTGGCTTCCTGTTCAGTTTTCTCGGCGGGCTGGTGGGGCTGTTCCTGCTCGGTCAGATGAAGCTGGTGCTGATTCTGCCTGGCGTGGTACCGCATTTCTTCACCGGTGCAACGGCGGGCGTGTTTGGTAACGCTACCGGCGGGCGACGGGGCGCGATGATCGGTGCCTTCGCCAACGGTTTGCTGATCACCTTCCTGCCGGTGTTGCTGCTGCCTGTACTGGGCGCGCTCGGCTTTGCCAATACCACTTTCTCCGATGCCGACTTTGGCTTTATTGGCATTGTGCTGGGCAACCTCGCGCGTTATCTGTCACCGATGGCCATTACCGGTCTGGTGGTGGCGTTGTTCATTGCCTTAGTGATCTGGAATGTGATGTCAAAAGGCAAGTCGGCTGCCAGCAATGCAGATGAAAAGAACGGAGCGAAGTCATGAGCACAATTGCAGAAGTAACACAATTTGCGCGGGACATTCGTATCGCCACTCTCAAGGCCTTAACGCATCTTGGTTTTGGGCACTATGGCGGCAGCATGTCGGTGGTAGAAACCCTCGCGGTGTTGTATGGCGAGGTCATGCGGATTGACCCGGCCGACCCGGACTGGCCGGAACGCGACTACTTTGTGCTCTCGAAAGGTCACGCCGGCCCGGCGCTGTATAGCACGTTGGCATTGAAAGGCTATTTTCCTCAGGAAGCGCTGATGACGCTCAACGAAAATGGAACCCGTTTGCCAAGCCATCCGGATCGCTTAAAAACGAGGGGCGTAGATGCCACAACCGGATCGCTGGGGCAGGGAATTTCTATCGCGGGGGGAATAGCGCTAGGCCATAAGCTGGCGGGCAGGCCTAATCGCGTGTTTTGCATCGTTGGCGATGGTGAGTTAAATGAAGGGCAGTGCTGGGAAGCATTCCAGTTTATTGCCCATCATCGGCTCAACAATCTGACGGTGTTTGTTGACTGGAACAAGCAACAACTGGATGGCGAGCTGGATGAAATTATCTGCGCCTTCGATCTGCAAGGGAAATTCCGCGCCTTCGGTTTTGATGTCTGTACGGTGAAGGGGGACGACATTGCTGCCCTTCTGGAGGTGGTGAAGCCTGTTCCGCCAGCCGATGCACGGCCGCGGTTGGTGATCCTCGATAGCATTAAAGGGCAGGGGGTGCCGTACCTCGAAAGTCTTAGTAATTCTCACCACTTACGCCTGACAGATGAGATGAAGCAGGCGCTAAACGACACCATTAAACAACTGGAGGCGGCGCATGATTAAGGTGGCTGAACCCGGCGGCAAAGACAGTATCGAGATGCGCAAAGTCTATGCCGGTTTTATCAGCGAGCAGATCGAGGCAGGCAGCGATATTATCGCCCTGGAAGCCGACTTGATGAGTTCGATGGCGATGGATGGCGTCCATAAAAAGTATCCGCAGCAGGTGATCAATTGCGGCATCATGGAAGCTAACGTGATCGGCACGGCGGCAGGGCTTTCACTGACTGGACGTAAACCGTTTGTGCACACGTTCACCGCTTTTGCCAGCCGACGCTGTTTCGACCAGTTGTTTATGGCGCTCGATTACCAGCGCAACAATGTCAAGGTTATCGCCTCCGATGCGGGTGTCACCGCGTGCCACAACGGCGGGACGCACATGTCATTTGAGGATATGGGGATTGTGCGCGGGCTGGCGCATTCGGTCGTGCTGGAAGTGACAGATGCGGTAATGTTCTCCGATATTTTGCATCAACTGGTGGAGCTGGAAGGTTTTTACTGGGTGCGCACCATTCGCAAACAGGCGCCGACCATCTACCAGCCGGGCTCACGCTTCACCATCGGTAAAGGTAATGTGCTGCGCGAGGGAACAGACATTACGTTAATTGCCAATGGCATTATGGTTGCCGAAGCTCTGACCGCCGCGCAGCAACTGGCACAAGAAGGTGTCAGCGTGGCGGTGATCGATATGTTTACTTTAAAACCTATCGACCGTGAGCTGGTGAAGAACTACGCAGAGAAGACCAGGCGGATTGTTACCTGTGAGAACCACAGCATTCATAACGGGCTGGGCTCAGCCGTGGCGGAAGTGTTAGTGGAAACCTGCCCGGTGCCGATGCGCCGTGTTGGCGTGAAGGAGCGTTATGGCCAGGTAGGGACACAGGATTTTCTGCAACAAGAGTATGGACTCACAGCGAATGACATCGTGGCGGCGGCACGCGAGCTGTTGTAAATAAGCAGGTGTAAATAAAAAAGGCGACCATCAGGTCGCCTTTTTGTTGCCGGTTACAGCAGATTACTGCTGTGAAGCCTGGATCGCGGTCAGTGCGATGGTGTAGACGATATCGTCAACCAGCGCGCCACGGGACAGGTCGTTAACCGGTTTGCGCATACCCTGCAGCATCGGCCCGATGGAGATCAGGTCGGCAGAACGCTGTACCGCTTTGTAGGTGGTGTTACCGGTGTTCAGATCCGGGAAGATGAACACGGTAGCGCGACCTGCAACCGGAGAGTTCGGCGCTTTGGATTTCGCAACGTCAGCCATAACGGCAGCGTCGTACTGCAACGGACCGTCGATCACCAGGTCAGGACGTTTTTCCTGTGCCAGACGCGTTGCTTCGCGCACTTTCTCTACATCGCTACCCGCGCCGGAGTTACCGGTGGAGTAGGAGAGCATTGCCACACGCGGTTCGATACCGAACGCGATAGCGGAATCCGCAGACTGAATCGCGATTTCTGCCAGCTGTTCAGCGGTCGGATCCGGGTTGATGGCGCAGTCACCGTACACATAAACCTGTTCCGGCAGCAGCATAAAGAACACGGAAGAAACCAGTGAGCTGCCCGGTGCGGTTTTGATCAACTGCAGCGGCGGACGGATGGTGTTCGCGGTGGTGTGCACAGCACCGGAAACCAGACCGTCAACTTCGTCCTGTTCCAGCATCAGCGTGCCGAGAACCACGTTGTCTTCCAGCTGTTCGCGGGCGACGGCTTCGGTCATGCCCTTGCTCTTACGCAGCTCAACCAGGCGAGCAACGTAGCTTTCACGTACCACGTCCGGATCGACGATTTCAATCCCGGTGCCCAGCTCAACGCCTTGCGCAGCGGCAACGCGATTGATCTCGTCCGGGTTACCCAGCAGGATACAGGTCGCGATACCACGTTCAGCACAGATAGCGGCAGCTTTCACGGTACGCGGTTCGTCGCCTTCCGGCAGAACAACGCGTTTGCCCGCTTTGCGCGCCAGCTCAGTCAACTGGTAACGGAATGCCGGCGGAGAGAGACGACGGCTGCGTTCGGAAGTTGCGGTCAGAGAATCGATCCACTGGGCATTGATGTAGCCAGCTACGTATTCCTGAACGTTTTCGATACGCTCGTTATCATCAACCGGAACTTCCAGGTTGAAGCTCTGCAGGCTCAGGGAGGTCTGCCAGGTGTTGGTATTCACCATAAATACCGGCAGGCCGGTGGCGAATGCACGTTCACACAGTTTGCGCACGCTGGCGTCCATTTCGTAACCGCCAGTCAGCAGCAGCGCCCCGATTTCCACGCCGTTCATCGCGGCAAGGCAAGCAGCAACCAGCACGTCCGGACGATCTGCGGAGGTCACCAGCAGTGAACCAGGGCGGAAGTGTTCCAGCATGTGCGGAATGCTGCGCGCACAGAAGGTCACGGATTTCACACGGCGGGTTTTGATATCGCCTTCGTTAACAATGGTCGCATTCAGGTGGCGGGCCATGTCGATTGCGCGGGTAGCAATCAGATCGAAGCTCCACGGCACAGCGCCCAGCACCGGCAGCGGGCTGGCTTCTTGCAGTTTCGCCGGATCGATATGAATAACTTTTGCTTTGGACGAGTCATCAAAAATTTCAGACAGGTCAGGGCGGGTACGGCCTTGTTCATCAACCGGTGCGTTCAGTTTGTTAACGATAACGCCAGTGATGTTGGTGTTTTTCGTGCCGCCGAAGCTGTTGCGGGTCAGTTCGATACGCTCTTTCAACTGCTCTGGCGTGTCGGTGCCCTGAGACATGACAAACACGATTTCTGCGTTCAGCGTTTTCGCGATTTCAAAGTTCAGCGATTGCGCGAACTGATGTTTACGCGTCGGAACCAGACCTTCAACCAGCACCACTTCAGCGTCTTTGCTGCTTTCGTGATAGCGGGCGATGATCTCTTCCATCAGCACGTCTTTCTGGTTGCTGGAGAGCAGCGACTCAACGTGGCTCATTTTCAGCGGTTCTGCTGCAGTCAGGCCAGAGTTGGCACGCACGATTGTGGTGGTCTGGTCTGGCGCATCGCCACCGGCGCGCGGCTGAGCGATCGGTTTAAAGACGCTCAGACGAACGCCTTTGCGTTCCATAGCACGGATAACGCCAAGGCTGACGCTGGTCAGGCCGACGCTGGTTCCGGTAGGGATCAGCATAATAATACGGGACACGGTTAATCCTCTTTCGTTACCGTCTTGCGAGACGGGTTACAAAACAGCACCGCCAGCGTGGGCTGGCGGTGTGTGGAATCAGGCAGTCAGGCGGCTCGCGTCTTGCGCGATGACCAGCTCTTCGTTTGTCGGGATAACGACAGCCGGGCGGGTGCCTTCTTTGTTGATAAAGCCAGACTTACCAAAACGGGCAGCCAGGTTACGTTCGTGATCAACTTCAAAGCCGAGAACGCCCAGTTTGCCCAGAGACAGCTCACGTACCATGGCGGCGTTTTCACCGATACCGCCGGTGAAGACAACCGCGTCCAGACGACCGTCCATCAGCGCAGTGTAAGAGCCGATGTACTTCGCCAGACGGTGGCAGTAAACGTCCATTGCGCGTTTCGCGTCTTCTTTATCTTTGTAATTGTCTTCTACATAACGGCAGTCGCTGGTGACTTCGGTCAGACCCAGCAGACCGGACTCTTTGGTCAGCATTTTGTTGATAGCTTCAACGCTCATACCCAGAGTGTCATGCAGATGGAAAATGATAGCCGGATCGATATCACCAGAACGGGTACCCATTACCAGGCCTTCCAGCGGGGTCAGACCCATGGACGTATCAACGCATTTGCCGTTACGGATAGCGGAAACAGAACCACCGTTGCCCAGGTGGCAGGTGATGATGTTCAGTTCTTCAACCGGTTTGTTCAGGACTTTGGCTGCTTCCTGAGTCACATAGAAGTGGCTGGTGCCGTGTGCGCCGTAGCGACGAACGCCATGCTCTTTGTACAGTTTGTACGGCAGCGCATACAGGTAGGATTCTTCCGGCATGGTGGTATGGAACGCCGTGTCGAAGACAGCCACGTTTTTGTCTTTCAGGTTCGGGAAGGATTTCAGCGCTTCGGCGATACCGATCAGATGAGCCGGGTTGTGCAGCGGTGCGAAAGAGGCTGCATCTTTGATACCCTGAATAACGGATTCGTCGATAACCACAGAGCTGGTGTATTTTTCGCCACCGTGCACGATGCGGTGACCGATTGCGGTCAGCTGTGCAGACAGTTCTGGTTTTTGTGCCAGAATAGTGTTAACGATAAAGTTCAGCGCTTCGCTGTGAGCGGCACCTGCACCTAAAGCCGCTTCTTGTTTACCGCCATCAATTTTCCACTTGATGCGCGCTTCAGGAAGATGGAAACATTCGGCTAAACCAGAAAGGTACTCGTCACCATTAACTGCATCGATGATTGCGAATTTCAGTGAGGAGCTACCGCAGTTCAGAACCAGTACTAACTTACTCGACATGGAAGTACCTATTTATGATACGTGGCTAAAAAAGGTCAGTGAGTCGCACAGCGTAGCGCAGGTGGACACTGACAATTATGATTAACATCATGCCGGGTTTACTTTCTGGCATGATGAGAAGAATACATAAAATTTTAAGCTATTTTGCGCAAATTTCAGGCAGTGGCATAATGAGCTTAAATTTGACGACTTAAAGATATTCGTCTAATGAACCGGTCAAGGCCGCCACAGGATACCTGATACCAGGTGGGATTGACAAAAAATTTTAACGATGTCATTCACAGTTGTTGTTTTGCACAATTTTTTTAATTTTTATATGTGAAGTTGAGGTAAACCATGTCCACTTCAGAGAATCGACCCGTCACTTTTTTTAGTTTGTTTCGTCGGGGTCAGCACTATGCGAAGACCTGGCCTATGGAAAAACGCCTCGCTCCGATGTTCGTTGAAAACCGCGTGATCCGCGCAATGCGCTATGCCACGCGCTTTATGCCGCCAGTGGCAGTGTTCACTCTCTGCTGGCAAATTGCGCTCGGTGGCCAGCTTGGCCCGGCGGTGGCTACCGCGTTGTTTGCGCTGAGCCTGCCAATGCAAGGGCTTTGGTGGCTGGGTAAGCGTTCCGTGACGCCGCTACCGCCGTCGATTCTGCACTGGTTTTATGAAGTGCGCGGCAAGCTGCAAGAGGCGGGTCAGGCGCTGGCACCTGTAGAGGGTAAGCCTGATTACCAGGCGCTGGCCGACACGCTTAAACGTGCTTTTAAGCAGCTCGATAAAACATTTCTTGATGATTTGTGAGTTTGAGCAAATTTCGTAATCTCTATAAAAGAAGGCATTTTTGCGATGTCTTCTTTTTTATTTTTCATCGTGTTCTACCCAAAACCCCCGGCAAATCAAAAAAGCCGTCTTTTTCAGCAGGTAAACTCAAGACATCTTTTTTAATGCGCCGATGTGCCACAGGAGTCGAAAGATGGAAATGACTAATGCCCAACGTCTGATCTTATCCAACCAGTACAAAATGATGACCATGATGGACCCGGCAAATGCGGAGCGCTATCGCCGTTTGCAAACCATTATTGAGCGTGGATATGGCCTGCAAATGCGTGAGTTGGATCGTGAATTCGGCGAGTTGAAAGAAGAGACCTGTCGCACGGTTATCGACATCATGGAGATGTACCACGCACTGCATGTCTCCTGGACCAACCTGAAAGACACCAGCGCCATTGATGAGCGCCGCGTGACTTTCCTTGGCTTTGACGCCGCAACGGAAGCGCGTTATCTCGGCTATGTGCGTTTTATGGTCAACATCGAAGGCCGTTATACCCATTTCGACGCGGGAACCCATGGCTTTAACGCGCAAACCCCAATGTGGGAAAAATATCAGCGCATGCTGAGCGTGTGGCACTCCTGCCCGCGTCAGTACCACCTGAGCAGTAACGAAATTAATCAGATTATTAACGCCTGAGGAGGTGAGTGTGCAGTGTAAAGGATTTCTGTTTGACCTGGATGGCACCCTGGTGAATTCGCTGCCTGCCGTGGAGCGGGCATGGTGTAACTGGGCTGATCGATTTGGTATCGCGCATGATGAAGTACTGAATTTTATCCATGGCAAACAGGCGATTACCTCGCTGCGGCATTTCTTACCGGGCAAGTCTGAAGCAGAGATTGCGGCTGAGTTTACCTGGCTTGAACAAATTGAAGCGGCAGATACCGATGGCATTACCGCTCTGCCTGGCGCGATTGCGCTGCTTCAGCACTTAGATGAGTCAGCGATTCCGTGGGCCATTGTCACTTCCGGGTCGGTGCCTGTCGCGCACGCGCGACATCGTGCGACCGGGTTGCCGACGCCGAAAGTGTTCGTCACCGCCGAGCAGGTCACACGCGGCAAACCTGAGCCTGATGCTTATCTCCTCGGCGCTCAGCTGCTGGGGTTGGCACCGCAAGAGTGCGTGGTGGTGGAAGATGCGCCGGCGGGCGTCCTTTCCGGCCTTGCAGCAGGTTGCCATGTGATTGCGGTAAATGTTCCTGCAGATGCGCCCCGGCTTGATGAAGTAGATTTCCGGCTCACCACACTCGACGCGCTCGATGTCGCAAAACGGCCGGACGGCCTGGTGAATGTCACGCTAAAGGCCTGATTCCATGATTTAACCCCACTTTTGTGGGGTTTTTTATGGCACTATTTCTCCACTCTCAACTGACAAGGATTCGTTGTGAACGGTGAACTTATCTGGGTACTGTGTCTGCTGGGCATCGCGGTGGTGCTTTTTGCGACGGGCAAAGTGCGTATGGATGCTGTTGCGCTGTTTGTTATTGTTGCCTTCGTTCTCAGTGGAACGCTGACGCTTTCCGAAGCGTTTTCCGGTTTTAGCGACCCGAACGTCGTATTAATTGCCGCTCTGTTTATCATCGGCGATGGCCTGGTGCGCACCGGTGTGGCGACGAATATGGGGACGTGGCTGGTCAACATGGCGGGCAGCAGCGAAATCAAAATGCTGGTGCTGTTGATGGTTACCGTTGCCGGGCTTGGCGCGTTTATGAGTTCGACCGGGGTGGTGGCGATCTTCATCCCGGTAGTGCTCAGTGTGTCAATGCGCATGCAGATTTCGCCGTCACGGCTGATGATGCCGCTCAGCTTCGCCAGTCTTATTAGCGGCATGATGACGCTGGTAGCGACGCCGCCAAATCTTGTCGTTAACAGCGAATTGCTACGCGAAGGCTTTAGCGGGTTCAGCTTTTTTAGCGTGACGCCTTTAGGGCTGGTGATCTTGCTGCTTGGCATTATTTATATGCTGTTGATGCGTTTCACGTTGAAAGGGGAGAGTGACGATACCGCGCGTGAAAGCTGGAAACGCCGTAGTTTTCGCGATCTTATTAAGGAGTATCGTCTTGCCGGACGGGCGCGCCGCCTGGCGATTCGCCCCGGTTCGCCAATGATTGGGCAGCGCCTGGATGATTTACAACTGCGTGAACGCTATGGTGCCAACATTATCGGTGTTGAGCGCTGGCGACATTTCCGGCGTGTCATTGTTAACGTTAATGGGGTGTCCGAATTTCGTGCCCGCGATGTGCTGCTGATTGATATGTCTGCCGCCGAAGTCGATTTGCGCCAGTTTTGCGCTCAACAATTGCTTGAGCCGATGATCCTGCGCGGTGAGTATTTTTCCGACCAGGCGCTGGATGTTGGAATGGCGGAGGTGTCGTTGATCCCCGATTCGGAACTGATTGGTAAAACCGTGCGCGAAATCGGTTTTCGCACCCGCTACGGTCTTAATGTTGTTGGTCTGAAACGCAACGGCGAGGCGCTGGAAGGCGCAGTGACGGATGAAACGTTGCAACTGGGCGATGTTTTTCTGGTGGTCGGCAACTGGAAACTTATCAGCCAGCTTGGTTCGCACGGGCGCGACTTTGTGGTGCTCAACTTACCAGTGGAAGAGAGCGCCGCTTCCCCGGCGCACAGCCAGGCGGCACACGCTATTTTTTGTCTGGTATTGATGATTGCATTGATGCTGACTGATGAAATTCCCAATCCGGTGGCCGCGATCATAGCTTGTATGCTGATGGGCAAATTTCGCTGTATTGATGCGGAAAGTGCGTATAAAGCGATCCACTGGCCGAGCATTATTTTGATTGTCGGCATGATGCCGTTCGCGCTGGCGCTGCAAAAAACCGGCGGTGTGGATTTGGTGGTGAAAGGGTTGATGGATTTGGGCGGCGGCTACGGCCCACATCTGATGCTGATATGTCTGTTCGTGATGTGCGCCACGATTGGGTTATTTATCTCTAACACCGCCACTGCGGTATTGATGGCGCCGATTGCGCTGGCGGCGGCGAAATCGATGGGCGTGTCACCTTATCCGTTTGCCATGGTCGTGGCGATGGCGGCCTCGGCGGCGTTTATGACGCCTGTTTCCTCACCGGTGAATACGCTGGTTTTAGGGCCGGGTAACTATCAGTTCAGTGATTTCGTAAAAATTGGCGTGCCGTTCACGTTACTGGTGATGGTGGTCTGCGCATTATTAATCCCGGTGCTGTTTCCGTTCTGACCTGGCCGGGCTGTTAGCCCGGCATGTTCAGTTACAGCGGCGAATCCTGGCTGATCTCATCCAGCGACAGATGGAAGCTCGGTACAAACACCTGCATAAAGTAATCCATTTCCGGGCTGCGGCGCGCATCGAGCGTTTTTTCCAGCCGTGATTTGGCCAGCAGGAATTCGTTGTTGCCAGCGGAGAGCTCTTCCAGACATTTCAGATAAGCGCACAGGGCATCTGCCTGTTTCACGATCGATTTTTCTTCTGCGGTGTAGTGATGCTCATCGATCAGCGGGGCAAAAATATCACGCAGTTCTTCCGGCACCATCTCGACCAGCTTCTGCTGGGCGATCTTCTCAATGGCTTTATATTCCTGGGCGATTTGCGAGTTGAAATATTTTACTGGCGTTGGCAAATCGCCGGTCAGTACTTCCGATGCATCGTGGTACATCGCCAGCAGTGCGATGCGCTCGGCATTGAGCTGGCCTGCGAATTTACGGTTTTTAATGGCCGCCAGCGCGTGGGCGACCATCGCGACTTGCAGGCTATGTTCGGAGACATTCTCTGTGCGCACATTGCGCATCAGTGGCCAGCGATTGATAAGTTTAAGGCGGGAAAGGTGGGCGAAAAAGTGGCTCTGACTCATGGTTTACCTTGTCTGTGACTGCGACCTGAGCCATTGTGCGCAGAGAGTGGGGGAAGATGCAAATCCTCCCCCGGTATCCTTACTGGTGGTAACCCGAGAGGAAACGACCAAAACGGGTAATCGCCATTTCCAGATCGTCTTCACGCGGTAACGTCACAATTCGCACGTGATCCGGCCATGGCCAGTTAAACGCAGAGCCTTGTACCAGAAGCACTTTTTCCTGCAACAGGAAGTCGAGAACCATTTTCTGGTCGTCGTGAATATTGAAGCGTTTGGCGTCGATTTTCGGAAACATATACAACGCGCCGCTTGGTTTCACGCAGGAAACGCCCGGAATCTCGTTGATCAGCTCCCACGCGCGGTTACGCTGTTCATACAGGCGACCGCCGGGCACAATAAATTCACTAATGCTCTGGTAGCCGCCGAGCGCGGTCTGAATCGCATGTTGAGCCGGAACGTTGGCGCACAGGCGCATCGATGCCAGCATCTCCAGTCCTTCAATGTAGCCTTTCGCGTGCTTTTTCGGCCCGCTCAACACCATCCAGCCCTGGCGAAATCCCGCGACGCGATAGGTTTTCGACAGCCCGTTAAAGGTGATGGTGAACAGATCCGGCGCGAGTGCGGCAATGGAGTGATGCTGCGCTTCGTCGTAAAGAATTTTGTCGTAGATTTCATCTGCAAAGATGATGAGGTTGTGCTGACGCGCAATCTCAACGATTTCCAGCAGCAGCTCTTTTGAGTAGACCGCGCCGGTTGGGTTGTTCGGGTTGATAATGACAATCCCGCGCGTACGCGGCGTAATTTTGGCGCGGATATCGTCGAGATCGGGGAACCAGCCTGCCGATTCATCGCATAAATAGTGCACCGCTTTGCCGCCAGAGAGTGAGACGGCAGCGGTCCACAGCGGGTAATCCGGTGCGGGCACCAGCATTTCGTCACCGCTGTTCAGCAACGCCTGCATCGACTGCACAATCAACTCGGAAACACCGTTGCCAATATAGATGTCTTCTACAGTGATTTCGCGCATGCCGCGCGCCTGGTAGTGCTGCATGATGGCTTTGCGCGCGGAATAGAGCCCTTTTGAATCGCAGTAACCTTGCGCGCTGGGCAGGTTGCGGATCACATCAACCAGAATTTCATCCGGTGCCTCGAAGCCGAAAGGGGCTGGGTTGCCGATGTTGAGTTTGAGGACCTTGTTGCCTTCTTCTTCAAGACGTTTTGCTTCTTTCAGAACCGGGCCACGGATGTCGTAACAGACGTTATCTAATTTGCTGGATTTTTCGATGGAGGACATGAACCTTTGACCTTTTAGCTGGAATAGCCACTGCCTGCCGTGGAAGTGAGCACGGAACAATGTACTCCCCCCTCGGTCCGTTTTGAAGGGTTAGCAGGAGAAGATTTTGTCTTAATGTCTCTGATGGTTAACGATTTTTTAACTATTTATTGGGCTTTATGTTTTTTATTTTTTCTGTGTTTGTTTTATGTTTTGGTTTTTAATGCTGATTTTGTGTTTTTAGGTGAGATTTTTTACCGCCTAAAAGCGTTCGTTTAGTCTCGGTTTGAGGCCGTTGTGCTACGGTAGAATTCGCTTTCTGCTTAAAACCAGCGCGATAGATTTCCTCCTCATTCGGCCTGGCGAAGAGGTGAGTTGGCTGTGAACGCAATGTTAAGCATTATTAATAGTTAGTTCTTCACTTAATTAATAGCTATTTAATATTGAGAATGGGAACGATGACTATCACTAATATTAATAAGTAGATGGTGTGGTGGAAGCCATTTGTTTGCTTAAGATAATTCGTAATAATGCTTATAAATATAAAGGTTTTAGGTTAAACTCGTGGGGCAAGAAATGGAACTGATACCAAAGGCCTTGCTTTAGTTAAGGTTTATTTCTTAATTGTAGTTGATTGTTATTACTCGCTTTTAATTCTGACCAGTTATATAGGCTGGTTCTATATGGCGCAGTGCTATGTATAGCCTATGAACGTTGCACAAACATGTTTTTCTTAAAAGGAATAACGCGCTTTGGCATCTTTTATATATCTAAAAGGAATGGCAGAAGGCGAAATAAAGCCATCGAGTTCAGCTTGCGTTAGACAGCGAACTATAAACACCTGAACGACTGCCAGCTTTACCTGGTTATAAACCTGCTGGATGCACTTTTTAAATGGAATTACTTAATCTTACGAGCACAGCATAAACCCGGGTCACTCCGCGCGAACGACCCGTAAGTGAAAAATTATGATAAATGCAAATCGTCCGATATTGAATCTCGACCTCGATCTGCTGAGAACTTTCGTTGCGGTCGCCGATCTAAACACTTTTGCTGCGGCCGCTGCTGCAGTTTGTCGCACACAATCCGCCGTAAGTCAGCAAATGCAGCGGCTTGAACAATTAGTGGGAAAAGAATTATTTGCCCGTCATGGCCGCAATAAACTGTTAACTGAACATGGTATTCAGTTACTGGGATATGCGCGAAAGATCTTACGTTTCAATGACGAAGCATGCACGTCGTTAATGTTTAGCAACCTTCAGGGCGTCTTAACTATTGGTGCTTCTGATGAGTCTGCGGACACCATTTTACCGTTTTTGCTTAATCGTATTAGCTCGGTATACCCGAAGTTGGCTCTTGATGTGCGCGTGAAACGCAACCCCTTTTCTGACGAACGCGAACAAGAGCATGATGTTGATCTCGTGGTGACGACTCACCGTTCCGCGCAATTCGATTGCCTGACGTTACGCACATCGCCCACGCACTGGTACTGCTCGGCTGAGTACGTGTTACAGAAAAGTGAGGCGATACCACTGGTTCTGTTGGATGAGCCCAGCCCATTTCGCGATATGGTCATCAATTCGCTGAATGATGCGGATATTCCCTGGCGTATGGCTTATGTTGCTTCGTCGCTGTCGGCGGTCAAAGCTGCTGTAAAAGCCGGATTAGGTGTAACCGCGCGGCCGGTGGAAATGATGAGCCCTGATTTGCGCGTGCTGGGCAGAGCCGAAGGGCTGCCGCTGTTGCCGGATACGGAATATTTGCTCTGTTATAACCCGCAAAGCCGCAATGAGCTGGCACAGGTAATTTTCCAGGCCATGGAACATTATCAAAACCCCTGGCATTACAGCGGCGGTACTCCTGAAGGAGGAGGCGATCCGCTGGTTATCGAAGGGGATTTTAGCTAACATCCCCTGCCAAATCTGGTAACAAAATGTAAGTGCAAAAATGAACCGCTGGCGGCAAAAAAGCGGTTATCGGTTCATTTTGCGCACAGATGATGAATCACAGAAACCCCATTCCTGAAAATTATTCTTTCTTTCAATAATTTAATATCACTCACAGCAAGATCTCCTTTTTTCAACTATAGTCTTTCATGCCTGCTGGTCATGTTAAAAATCAAGGCGGATTGTTGCTGTTTCACTGAATGAATTAACAAAAGCGTGTCTCAGATCAAGAAAATACTCCCGTTGAGGGGGAGGAATCCGGACAAAATCCTGTCAAAATAAGCGGGTAATTAGTGTAAAACCTCGCTACGGACACGATTCAACACCTGGATATTTCTTGTGAATGTTTGAAGCCGTTCAAGAAAACGGCACTAAATGTTAATGAATTGCTGCCGATGTAAACTAATGTGAGGAAACCTTTGTTAAAGTTGACAAAAGGTTATAGAAAGGAGTAAAAACCCACATCGTTTAGCTGTTTTCGCCTTTTACACAGTTAATGTGTGGTTTTTTATTCCTCCCCGTGAATCGATGTGGCGTCATCTGCCAGCAAGAGCAGAGGTAATAACGCTACCTTTTGAGTTAAGCAATGCGTATGTCAACATCCACTGAAATCATCGCTCATCACTGGGCATTCGCTATCTTTCTTATTGTCGCCATTGGCCTGTGTTGCCTGATGCTGATCGGCGGTCGGTTTTTGGGCGGTCGCGCACGCGCGAGGCACAAAAACGTTCCTTTCGAATCGGGTATCGACTCCGTCGGTTCCGCTCGCTTACGTCTATCCGCCAAGTTCTACCTGGTGGCCATGTTCTTCGTCATCTTCGATGTGGAAGCGCTCTATTTATACGCATGGTCAACCTCCATTCGCGAGAGTGGTTGGGTCGGGTTTGTCGAAGCCGCAATTTTTATATTAGTGCTGCTGGCTGGTCTGGTTTATCTGGTGCGTATTGGCGCGCTGGATTGGACGCCCGTGCGTTCGCGCCGTGAGCAAATCAACCCAGAGACTAACAGCTACACTGACAGTCAACGCTAACCGCGAGGCAATAAGATGGATTATACGCTCACCCGCATAGATCCTAACGGTGAGAACGACCGTTACCCCCTGCAGAAACAGGAGATCGTAACCGACCCCCTGGAACAAGAAATTAACCGTAGCGTTTACATGGGCAAACTCGAGAATGCCCTGCACGATATGGTGAACTGGGGACGTAAAAACTCAATTTGGCCATATAACTTTGGCCTGTCGTGCTGTTACGTAGAGATGGTGACATCCTTTACGGCGGTGCACGACGTTGCGCGTTTTGGTGCGGAAGTGCTGCGTGCATCTCCTCGTCAGGCAGACCTGATGGTGGTAGCGGGCACATGCTTTACCAAAATGGCGCCGGTCATTCAGCGCCTTTACGACCAGATGCTGGAACCTAAATGGGTTATCTCCATGGGCGCCTGTGCCAACTCTGGCGGTATGTACGACATCTACTCAGTCGTACAAGGCGTCGACAAATTTATCCCGGTGGATGTTTACATCCCAGGCTGCCCGCCGCGTCCTGAAGCCTATATGCAGGCGCTGATGCTGCTGCAGGAGTCGATTGGCAAGGAGCGTCGTCCGCTCTCATGGGTGGTTGGCGATCAGGGCGTTTATCGCGCCAATATGCAGTCGGAACGCGACCGTAAGCGTGGCGAGCGTATCGCCGTGACCAATCTGCGTACGCCGGACGAGATTTAATTTGCGCCTGTGGGTAATGGAAGAAACTTCGCATTTCAATAATCCAATAACGCGAAGCCATACCCAACAGTCACCACGGACCCTTTGCAATGGTGAACAATATGACCGATTTAACTGCGCAAGAAGCCGCATGGCAGACCCGGGATCATCTGGATGATCCGGTCATTGGCGAATTGCGCAACCGTTTTGGGCCGGATGCCTTTACCGTTCAGGCGACCCGCACCGGGGTACCCGTTGTTTGGGTTAAGCGTGAGCAGTTGCTGGAAGTGGTCGATTTCTTAAAGAAATTACCGAAACCGTACGTCATGCTGTTCGATTTGCACGGCATGGATGAACGTCTACGCACACACCGCGCCGGTTTGCCCGCCGCGGATTTTTCCGTTTTCTACCACTTCATTTCCATCGATCGCAACCGCGACATCATGCTGAAAGTGGCGCTGGCCGAAAACGATCTGAATGTGCCGACGATGACCAAACTTTTCCCGAACGCCAACTGGTATGAGCGTGAAACCTGGGAGATGTTTGGCGTTACCTTTAATGGTCACCCGCACCTGACGCGCATCATGATGCCGCAAACCTGGACGGGTCACCCGCTGCGTAAAGATTACCCGGCGCGCGCAACCGAATTCGATCCGTTTGAGCTGACCAAAGCCAAACAGGATCTGGAAATGGAAGCGTTGACCTTCAAGCCGGAAGACTGGGGCATGAAACGCGGCACCGAAAACGAGGACTTTATGTTCCTCAACCTCGGTCCGAACCACCCCTCTGCGCACGGTGCGTTCCGTATCATCCTGCAACTGGACGGCGAAGAGATCGTCGACTGCGTGCCGGATATCGGTTACCACCATCGTGGCGCGGAGAAAATGGGTGAGCGCCAGTCCTGGCACAGCTACATTCCTTACACCGACCGTATCGAATATCTCGGCGGTTGCGTAAACGAAATGCCTTACGTGCTGGCGGTAGAAAAACTGGCCGGTATCACCGTGCCGGATCGCGTCAACGTGATCCGCGTGATGCTGTCTGAACTGTTCCGCATCAATAGCCACCTGCTTTATATCTCAACCTTCATCCAGGACGTAGGCGCAATGACGCCGGTGTTCTTCGCCTTTACCGATCGTCAGAAAATCTACGATCTGGTGGAAGCGATCACCGGTTTCCGTATGCACCCGGCCTGGTTCCGCATTGGCGGCGTGGCGCACGATCTGCCGCGTGGCTGGGATCGTCTGCTGCGCGAATTCCTCGACTGGATGCCAAAACGTCTGGCCTCTTACGAGAAAGCGGCACTGCGTAACACCATTCTGAAAGGCCGCTCACAGGGCGTTGCCGCTTACAACGCAAAAGAAGCGCTGGAGTGGGGCACGACCGGTGCTGGCCTGCGTGCGACCGGCATCAATTTTGACGTGCGTAAAGCGCGCCCGTACTCCGGTTACGAAAATTTCGACTTTGAAATCCCGGTTGGCGGTGGCGTGAGCGATTGTTACACCCGCGTGATGCTGAAAGTTGAAGAGTTGCGCCAGAGCCTGCGCATTCTTGAGCAGTGCCTCAACAACATGCCGGAAGGCCCGTTCAAAGCGGATCACCCGCTGACTACGCCGCCGCCGAAAGAGCGCACGCTGCAACATATCGAAACCCTGATTACTCACTTCCTGCAAGTGTCGTGGGGCCCGGTAATGCCGGCCAACGAATCCTTCCAGATGATTGAAGCAACCAAGGGTATTAACAGTTACTACCTGACCAGCGACGGCAGCACCATGAGCTACCGCACCCGCGTTCGTACCCCGAGTTTTGCGCACCTGCAGCAAATCCCGTCGGCCATCCGCGGCAGCCTGGTATCAGACTTGATTGTCTATCTGGGTAGTATCGATTTTGTTATGTCAGATGTGGATCGCTAATTATGCACGAGAATCAACAACCACAAACCGAGGCTTTTGAGCTGAGTGCGGCAGAGCGTGAGGCAATTGAGCACGAGAAGCACCACTACGAAGACCCGCGTGCGGCGTCCATTGAAGCGCTGAAGATTGTTCAGAAACAGCGTGGTTGGGTGCCGGACGGCGCAATTTACGCCATCGCTGATGTGCTGGGTATTCCGGCGAGCGATGTCGAAGGCGTGGCAACCTTCTACAGCCAGATCTTCCGCCAGCCGGTTGGCCGCCATGTTATTCGCTATTGCGACAGCGTGGTTTGCCACATCACCGGCTATCAGGGCATTCAATCAGCGATTGAAAGCCACCTGAAGATCAAACCGGGCCAGACAACGTTCGATGGTCGCTTTACGCTGCTGCCGACCTGCTGTCTGGGTAACTGCGATAAAGGCCCGAACATGATGATTGATGAGGATACTCACAGCCATCTGACGCCGGACGCGATCCCTGACTTGCTGGAGCGGTATAAATGAAAACAGTTATCCGTACTCCTGAAACGCATCCGCTGACCTGGCGTCTGCGCGATGACAAACAGCCGGTCTGGCTCGAAGAGTACCAGAGCAAAAACGGTTACGCCGGTGCGCGCAAAGCGCTGACCGGCATGGCGCCGGATGAGATTGTCAACGCGGTTAAAGATTCTGGTCTGAAAGGTCGCGGTGGCGCGGGCTTCTCCACGGGCCTGAAGTGGAGCCTGATGCCGAAAGACGAATCCATGAACATCCGTTACCTGCTGTGTAACGCCGATGAAATGGAGCCGGGCACCTATAAAGACCGCCTGCTGATGGAGCAACTGCCGCACCTGCTGGTGGAAGGGATGCTGATTTCGGCATTCGCGCTGAAAGCCTACCGTGGCTACATCTTCCTGCGCGGTGAATATATTGAAGCGGCGGTGCATCTGCGCCGCGCGATTGCGGAAGCAACCGAAGCCGGTTTGCTCGGCAAGAACATTCTTGGCAGCGGTTTCGACTTCGAACTGTTCGTGCATACCGGTGCGGGACGTTATATCTGCGGCGAAGAAACGGCGCTGATTAACTCGCTGGAAGGCCGCCGCGCTAACCCACGCTCCAAACCACCGTTCCCGGCCAGTTCCGGCGTGTGGGGTAAACCGACATGTGTTAACAACGTCGAAACCCTGTGCAACGTCCCGGCGATTCTGGCGAACGGCGTTGAGTGGTATCAGAACATTTCGACCAGCAAAGATGCGGGCACTAAGCTGATGGGCTTCTCTGGCCGCGTGAAAAATCCGGGTCTGTGGGAGCTGCCGTTTGGCACCACCGCGCGTGAAATCCTTGAAGATTACGCAGGCGGTATGCGCGATGGCCTGAAATTTAAAGCCTGGCAGCCGGGCGGGGCAGGTACTGACTTCCTGACCGAAGCGCACCTCGACTTGCCGATGGAGTTTGAAAGCATCGGTAAAGCGGGCAGCCGTCTCGGTACGGCGCTGGCGATGGCCGTTGACCATGAAATTGGCATGGTGTCGCTGGTACGCAACCTGGAAGAGTTCTTCGCTCGTGAGTCCTGCGGCTGGTGTACGCCGTGCCGCGATGGTCTGCCGTGGAGCGTGAAAATCCTGCGTGCGCTGGAGCGCGGCGAAGGCCAGCCTGGAGATATCGAGACACTTGAGCAACTGTGTCGTCAACTCGGGCCGGGTAAAACCTTCTGCGCGCATGCGCCAGGTGCGGTTGAACCGTTACAGAGCGCGATTAAATATTTCCGCGAAGAGTTCGAAGCGGGCATTAAACAGCAATTCAGCAATACCCATGCAATTGGCGGTATCCAGCCAAACTTGCTGAAAGCGCGCTGGTAATGGTTCTCCCCTCATCAGACAGATGAGGGGAACGCGAACAGAATTTTGATTAACTCTTAGTCGCTGACTGAGACAACTGGAAGCATGCTAATGGCTACTATTCATGTAGACGGCAAAGAATACGAGGTAAACGGAGCAGACAACCTTCTTGAGGCGTGTCTCTCTTTAGGCCTTGATATTCCTTATTTTTGCTGGCATCCGGCGCTGGGGAGCGTGGGTGCGTGCCGCCAGTGTGCGGTGAAGCAATATCAAAACGCGGAAGACACGCGTGGCCGCCTGGTAATGTCCTGTATGACACCGGCATCCGACGGTACTTTTATCTCTATTGATGACGACGAAGCGAAGCAGTTCCGTGAAAGCGTGGTCGAGTGGCTGATGACCAACCACCCGCACGACTGCCCGGTCTGCGAAGAAGGGGGCAACTGCCACCTGCAGGATATGACCGTAATGACCGGTCACAGCTTCCGTCGCTATCGTTTCACCAAACGTACGCACCGTAATCAGGATCTCGGCCCGTTCATCTCTCACGAAATGAACCGCTGTATCGCCTGTTACCGCTGCGTGCGTTACTACAAAGACTATGCGGACGGCACGGATCTTGGCGTGTATGGCGCCCATGACAACGTCTACTTCGGTCGCCCGGAAGACGGCGTGCTTGAGAGCGAATTCTCCGGCAACCTGGTGGAAATCTGCCCGACCGGCGTATTCACCGATAAAACCCACTCCGAGCGTTATAACCGTAAGTGGGATATGCAGTTCGCGCCGAGCATCTGCCAACAGTGTTCACTGGGTTGTAACACCAGCCCTGGCGAACGTTATGGCGAACTGCGCCGCATCGAAAACCGTTACAACGGTACTGTTAACCACTACTTCCTTTGTGACCGTGGTCGTTTTGGCTATGGCTACGTCAACCTGAAAGACAGACCGCGCCAGCCGGTTCAGCGCCGTGGCGACGATCTGATTACCCTCAACGCCGAACAGGCGATGCAGGGTGCGGCGGATATTCTGCGTCAGTCGAAGAAAGTGATCGGTATCGGTTCTCCGCGCGCAAGCGTAGAGAGTAACTTCGCGCTGCGTGAACTGGTTGGTGCAGAAAACTTCTACACCGGTATTGCCAAAGGTGAGCAGGAACGTCTTGAGCTGGCGCTGAAAGTGCTGCGCGAAGGCGGCATCCGTACCCCGGCGCTGCGTGAAATTGAATCCTATGATGCGGTTCTGGTTCTTGGGGAAGATATCACCCAGACCGGCGCGCGCGTCGCGCTGGCGGTTCGTCAGGCGGTGAAAGGCAAAGCACGCGAAATGGCGGCGGCGCAAAAAGTGGCCGACTGGCAGATCGCGGCGATTATGAACATTGGTCAGCGTGCTAAACATCCGCTGTTTGTTACCAACGTCGACAGTACCCGTCTGGACGATATCGCAGCGTGGACCTACTGCGCACCGGTAGAAGATCAGGCTCGCTTAGGTTTCGCCATCGCGCATGCGCTGGACGACGCGTCTCCTGCGGTTGACGGTCTGAGCAATGACCTGAAAAGCAAAGTGGATGTGATTGTTCAGGCATTAGCCGGGGCGAAAAAGCCACTGATTATCTCCGGAACTAACGCCGGTAGCACGGCGGTGATTCAGGCGGCGGCAAACGTAGCTAAAGCGCTGAAAGGCCGTGGTTCTGATGTCGGCATCACCATGATTGCCCGTTCGGTAAACAGCATGGGGCTGGGGCTTATCGGTGGCGGTAGCCTCGATGACGCGCTGGCTGAGCTGGAAAGCGGCAGTGCTGACGCCGTTGTCGTGCTGGAAAACGATCTGCACCGTCACGCTTCTGCTGCCCGCGTTGACGCGGCGCTGGCGAAAGCGCCGCTGGTGCTGGTGGTTGATCATCAGCGCACCGCCATTATGGACAGCGCTCATCTGGTGCTCTCCGCAGCCAGCTTCGCTGAAAGCGACGGTACGGTCATCAACAACGAAGGCCGCGCGCAGCGCTTCTTCCAGGTGTATGACCCGACCTATTACGACAGCAAAACGCTGATGCTGGAAAGCTGGCGCTGGCTGCACTCGCTGCACAGCACCGTGCAAAACCGCGAAGTGGACTGGACGCAGCTTGATCATGTGATCGACGCGGCTATTGAAGCGCTGCCGCAGCTGGCCGGTATTAAAGACGCCGCGCCGGATGCCAGCTTCCGCATTCGTGGTCAGAAACTGGCGCGTGAACCGCACCGCTACAGTGGACGCACCGCGATGCGCGCCAATATCAGCGTGCACGAACCGCGTCAGCCGCAGGACAAAGACACCATGTTCGCTTTCTCAATGGAAGGGAACAACCAGCCGTCCGCGCCGCGTTCGCAAATTCCGTTTGCATGGGCGCCGGGCTGGAACTCCCCGCAGGCCTGGAACAAATTCCAGGACGAAGTGGGTGGTCACCTGCGTCACGGCGATCCGGGCGTACGCCTGATCGAAGCGTCTGAAAGCGGTCTTGATTATTTCACTACCGTACCAGGCGCGTTCGAAGCGCAGGATGGCAAGTGGCGTATCGCGCCTTACTATCACCTGTTTGGCAGTGATGAATTGTCGCAGCGCTCTCCGGTGTTCCAGAGCCGCATGCCGCAGCCGTACATCAAGCTGAACCCGGCAGACGCCGCGAAGCTTGGCGTGAACGCGGGCGCGCATATCTCCTTCACTTACGAAGGGCAGACGATCAGCCTGCCGTTGCAGGTTTCGGAAGGTCTGGTGGCAGGGCAGGTTGGTCTGCCAATGGGGATGCCGGGTATCGCGCCGGTACTGGCCGGAGCACGTCTTGAAAATCTGCAGGAGGCGCAAGCATGAGCTGGTTAACACCGGATGTTATCGACATTCTGTTAAGCATTCTGAAAGCGGTCGTCATTCTGCTGGTGGTGGTCACCTGCGGTGCGTTCATGAGCTTTGGTGAACGTCGTCTGCTCGGTCTGTTCCAGAACCGTTACGGGCCGAACCGCGTAGGCTGGGGTGGTTCACTCCAGCTGGTGGCGGACATGATCAAGATGTTCTTTAAAGAGGACTGGATCCCGCGCTTTTCGGACCGCGTGATTTTTACTCTTGCGCCAATGATTGCCTTTACCTCGTTGCTGTTAGCGTTCGCCATTGTGCCGGTCAGCCCCACCTGGGTGGTGGCCGACCTCAATATCGGGATCCTGTTCTTCCTGATGATGGCGGGTCTGGCAGTTTACGCGGTGCTGTTCGCTGGCTGGTCGAGTAACAACAAATACTCGTTGCTCGGTGCGATGCGTGCCTCCGCGCAGACTCTGAGCTATGAAGTGTTCCTCGGGCTTTCCCTGATGGGTGTGGTTGCGCAGGCCGGTTCATTCAACATGACCGACATCGTTAACAACCAGGCCGGTTTGTGGAACGTTATCCCGCAGTTCTTCGGTTTTGTGACTTTCGCGATCGCGGGCGTTGCGGTGTGTCACCGTCACCCGTTTGACCAGCCGGAAGCGGAGCAGGAGCTGGCGGATGGTTACCACATCGAATATTCCGGTATGAAGTTCGGCCTGTTCTTTGTCGGGGAGTACATCGGTATCGTCACCATTTCCGCGCTGATGGTCACGCTGTTCTTCGGTGGCTGGCAAGGACCGTTGTTACCGCCATTCATCTGGTTCGCGCTGAAAACCGCGTTCTTTATGATGATGTTCATTTTGATCCGCGCCGCGCTGCCGCGTCCGCGTTATGACCAGGTGATGTCCTTCGGCTGGAAAGTCTGCCTGCCATTGACGCTGATTAACTTGCTGGGAACGGCGGCTGTCATTCTCTGGCAAGCGCAATAAGGGGTGAAAAGACCATGACTTTAAAAGAATTACTCGTGGGCTTCGGCACCCAGGTTCGTAGTATCTGGATGATTGGCCTGCATGCGTTCGCCAAACGCGAAACGCGTATGTACCCGGAAGAGCCGGTCTATCTGCCACCGCGCTACCGTGGCCGTATCGTGCTGACGCGCGACCCGGACGGTTCCGAGCGCTGCGTTGCCTGTAACCTGTGTGCGGTAGCCTGCCCTGTCGGCTGTATCTCGCTGCAAAAAGCGGAGATGCAGGACGGCCGCTGGTATCCGGAATTTTTCCGTATCAACTTCTCGCGCTGCATTTTCTGCGGTCTGTGCGAAGAAGCGTGCCCGACAACGGCGATTCAGCTCACCCCGGATTTCGAGATGGGCGAATACAAACGTCAGGATCTGGTGTACGAAAAAGAGGATCTGCTGATCTCCGGTCCGGGCAAATACCCGGAATATAACTTCTACCGGATGGCAGGTATGGCAATCGACGGCAAAGATAAAGGCGAAGCGGAAAATGAAGCCAAGCCTATCGACGTCAAGGGCCTGTTACCGTAAGGAGAGGGGCAATGGAGTTCGCTTTTTATATCTGTGGCCTGGTCGCCATCCTGACGACGGTACGCGTGATTACGCATACCAACCCGGTACACGCGTTGCTGTATCTGATTGTGTCTCTGCTGGCGATTGCCGGGGTCTTCTTTTCACTCGGCGCATACTTCGCCGGGGCGCTGGAGATCATCGTCTACGCCGGGGCCATCATGGTGCTGTTTGTGTTTGTGGTGATGATGCTGAACCTCGGCAATACCGTGGTCGAGCAGGAGCGCAACTGGCTGTCGCCGCAAATCTGGATTGGCCCGGCGCTGCTCTCCGCAGTGCTGCTGGTGGTAATGATTTACGCCATCCTCGGCGTTAACGATCAGGGTATCGAGGGGACGGCGATTGGCGCGAAAGCGGTTGGCATTACGCTGTTTGGTCCTTACGTACTGGCGGTAGAACTGGCTTCGATGCTGCTGCTGGCGGGGCTGGTTGTTGCTTTCCATCTGGGACGCGAAGACCGCCCGGGCGAAGTGCTGAGCAATCGCACGGAAGACCGCGCGAAAAGAAAAACGGAGGAGCACGCATGATCCCGTTGCAACATGGATTGATCCTCGCTGCGATTTTGTTTGTTTTGGGGCTGACCGGTCTGGTTATCCGCCGCAACCTGCTGTTTATGCTGATTGGGCTGGAAATCATGATTAACGCCGCTGCGCTGGCCTTTGTGGTCGCGGGCAGCTACTGGGGTCAGACCGACGGACAGGTGATGTACATTCTCGCCATTAGCCTCGCGGCTGCCGAAGCGAGCATTGGCCTGGCGTTGCTGCTGCAACTCCATCGTCGCCGCCAGAATCTGAATATCGATTCAGTAAGTGAGATGCGTGGATGAACATGCTCGCCTTAACCATTATTTTTCCTTTTATTGGCTTTGTGCTGCTGGCGTTTTCCCGTGGCCGCTGGTCGGAAAATGTTTCCGCAACCGTAGGTGTCGGGTCGATTGGTCTGGCTGCGCTGGTTACCGCGTATGCGGGCGTTGATTTCTTCAATCACGGCCAGCAACCTTTCGCAAAACCGCTGTGGACGTGGATGGCGGTCGGTGATTTCAACATCGGCTTCAATCTGGTGCTGGATGGCCTCTCTCTGACCATGCTTTCCGTGGTTACCGGTGTTGGCTTCCTGATCCACATGTACGCCTCCTGGTATATGCGTGGTGAAGAGGGTTACTCCCGCTTCTTCGCCTACACCAACCTGTTTATCGCCAGCATGGTCGTTCTGGTGCTGGGTGATAACCTGCTGTTGATGTACCTCGGCTGGGAAGGTGTGGGTCTGTGCTCCTATCTGCTGATTGGTTTCTACTACACCGATCCGAAGAATGGCGCCGCGGCGATGAAAGCGTTCGTCGTTACCCGCGTGGGTGACGTGTTCCTCGCTTTCGCACTGTTCATTCTTTACAACGAACTGGGCACGCTGAACTTCCGCGAAATGGTTGAACTGGCACCGCAGCACTTCGCCAACGGCAATAACATGCTGATGTGGGCGACGCTGATGCTGCTGGGTGGTGCGGTGGGTAAATCCGCGCAGCTGCCGTTGCAGACCTGGCTTGCGGATGCGATGGCTGGCCCGACCCCGGTTTCTGCGCTGATCCACGCGGCGACGATGGTTACCGCCGGTGTCTACCTGATTGCACGTACGCACGGCTTGTTCCTGTTGACGCCGGAAGTGCTGCATCTGGTGGGTATTGTGGGTGCCGTAACGCTGCTGATGGCGGGTTTCGCCGCGCTGGTGCAGACCGATATCAAACGTGTGCTCGCATACTCCACCATGAGCCAGATTGGTTACATGTTCCTGGCGCTGGGCGTACAGGCGTGGGATGCGGCGATTTTCCACCTGATGACGCACGCGTTCTTTAAAGCGCTGCTGTTCCTCTCCTCCGGTTCGGTGATCCTCGCGTGTCATCACGAGCAGAACATCTTCAAAATGGGTGGCCTGCGTAAGTCGATTCCGCTGGTGTATGTTTGCTTCCTGGTCGGTGGTGCGGCGCTGTCCGCGTTGCCGATGATCACCGCAGGCTTCTTCAGTAAGGACGAAATCCTTGCTGGTGCGGTAGCAAATGGTCATATCAATCTGATGATTGCAGGCCTGGTCGGTGCCTTTATGACATCGCTCTACACCTTCCGTCTGATTTTCATTGTTTTCCACGGAAAAGAACAAATCCACGCGCATGCAGGGAAGGGGATTACCCATCATCTGCCGCTGATCGTGTTGCTGGTGCTGTCTACCTTTGTTGGCGCGATGATCGTGCCGCCGCTGAAAGGCGTGTTGCCGGAAACCACCGAGCTTGCGCACAGCAGTGTCGTGATGCTGGAAGTGGCATCCGGTGCGGTAGCGATTATCGGTATCCTGCTGGCAGCCTGGCTGTGGCTGGGTAACCGCACACTGGTGCATTCGATTGCCAACAGCGCAACGGGGCGTTTCTTCGGTACCTGGTGGTTCAATGCCTGGGGCTTCGACTGGCTTTACGATCGCGTCTTTGTGAAGCCATACCTCGGTATCGCATGGTTGCTGAAGAGCGATCCGCTCAATGCGCTGATGAACATCCCGGCGATCCTTTCCCGCTTCGCAGGCAAAGGTCTGCTGTTTAGCGAGAACGGCTACCTGCGCTGGTATGTGGCATCCATGAGCATTGGCGCGGTTGTCGTGCTGGCGCTGTTGATGGTATTGCGCTGAGTTTGTTGGCCGGCTGAGTGCGCTTAGCCGGCCTGCAAACGGAAAGAGAATTTTTAGAAATTCGTTGAAAATCTGGTCCGAATGGACAGGCGTTATCGGTGAAGTCAGAGTGGACACCGCCTGCGCAGAGCAACCGGAGCGTACAGATGTACGTGAGGATTGCGAGCACAGCCGGGGTTCGCTATGACGAGCAAGATAGCCTGAGACGGACTTAAACAAGGAACAAAAATCGCCATGTTACTACCCTGGCTAATTCTGATTCCCTTTATCGGCGGCTTCCTCTGCTGGCAGACCGAGCGCTTCGGCGTGAAGGTGCCGCGCTGGATCGCGCTGATCACCATGGGACTGACGCTGGCGCTTTCTCTGCAACTCTGGTTGCAGGGCGGCTATTCTCTGACGCAAGTCACCGGCCTTCCGCAGTGGCAGGAAACGTTCAAGCATGACTGGATCCCGCGCTTTGGCATTAGCATTCATCTGGCGATGGATGGTTTGTCGCTGCTGATGGTGGTGCTGACCGGCTTCCTCGGCGTGCTGGCGGTGCTCTGCTCCTGGCGTGAAATCGAGAAATATCAGGGCTTCTTCCACCTGAACCTGATGTGGATCCTCGGCGGCGTTATCGGCGTGTTCCTTGCCATCGACATGTTCCTGTTCTTCTTCTTCTGGGAAATGATGCTGGTGCCGATGTACTTCCTGATCGCGCTGTGGGGCCATAAAGCCTCCGACGGGAAGACGCGTATTACCGCGGCGACCAAGTTCTTCATTTATACCCAGGCGAGCGGCCTGGTCATGCTGATTGCCATCCTGGCGCTGGTGCTGGTGCACTACAACGCGACCGGCGTATGGACTTTCGCTTACGAAGATTTGCTGAAGACGCCGATGTCCGGCAATGTCGAATATCTGCTGATGCTCGGTTTCTTTATCGCCTTTGCGGTAAAAATGCCGGTGGTGCCGCTGCACGGCTGGCTGCCAGACGCGCACTCGCAGGCACCGACCGCCGGTTCCGTTGACCTCGCGGGCATCTTGCTGAAAACCGCCGCTTACGGTCTGCTGCGCTTCTCGCTGCCGCTGTTCCCGAACGCGTCGGCAGAGTTTGCGCCTATCGCCATGTGGCTTGGCGTGATCGGTATCTTCTACGGCGCGTGGATGGCCTTCACCCAGACCGATATCAAACGTCTGATCGCGTATACCTCTGTGTCTCACATGGGCTTTGTACTGATTGCTATCTACACCGGCAGCCAGCTTGCTTACCAGGGCGCGGTGATTCAGATGATTGCCCACGGTCTTTCCGCTGCGGGTCTGTTTATTCTGTGCGGCCAGTTGTACGAACGTCTGCATACGCGCGATATGCGTATGATGGGCGGCTTGTGGAGCAAAATTAAGTGGCTGCCGGCGCTGTCAATGTTCTTTGCCGTCGCAACGCTTGGGATGCCGGGTACCGGTAACTTCGTGGGTGAATTCATGATCCTGTTCGGCAGCTACCAGGTTGTGCCGACGATCACGGTGATTTCCACCTTCGGCCTGGTGTTCGCGTCGGTGTACTCGCTGGCGATGCTGCATCGTGCTTACTTCGGCAAGGCGAAAAGCGAACTCGCCAGCCAGGAACTGCGGGGTCTGTCGCTGCGCGAGCTGTTTATGATTCTGATCCTGGTTGTGCTTCTGGTACTGCTTGGCTTCTATCCGCAGCCGATTCTGGATACATCGCATGCCGCGATGGGCAATATCCAGCAGTGGTTTGTTAATTCTGTTACTACTACAAGGCCGTAAATCGCCATGACGATAACTCCACAACACCTGATTGCGCTGCTGCCGCTGCTAATCGTCGGATTGACGGTGGTG
Source organism: Kosakonia sp. (assembly GCF_032104925.1). Lineage (NCBI taxonomy): Bacteria > Pseudomonadati > Pseudomonadota > Gammaproteobacteria > Enterobacterales > Enterobacteriaceae > Kosakonia > Kosakonia sp. Next base: position 493,580 of record NZ_DAMCGF010000003.1, on the reverse strand, counting down.
GTTGTGATGCTCTCCATTGCGTGGCGACGCAACCATTTTCTCAATGCCACGCTGTCGGTCATTGGCCTGAACGTCGCGCTGCTCTCTTTGTGGTTCGTCGGCCAGGCGGGGGCGATGGATGTCACCCCGCTGATGCGCGTCGATGGCTACGCCATGCTTTACACCGGCCTGGTGCTGCTGGCGAGCCTCGCCACTTGCACTTTTGCCTATCCGTGGCTGGAAGGGTATAGCGATAACAAAGAAGAGTTTTATCTGCTGGTACTGATTGCCGCGCTCGGCGGTATTCTGCTGGCGAACGCGAATCACATGGCGGCGCTGTTCCTCGGTATTGAGCTGATCTCTCTGCCGCTGTTCGGGCTGGTGGGCTACGCCTTCCGCCAGAAACGTTCGCTGGAAGCCAGTATCAAATACACCATTTTGTCCGCAGCCGCCTCCTCGTTCTTGCTGTTCGGTATCGCGCTGGTTTATGCGCAAACTGGCAACCTGTCGTTTGTCGCGATCGGTAAAAGCCTGGGCGAAGGGATGCTGCATGAACCGCTGCTGCTGGCGGGTCTGGGCATGATGATTGTCGGACTTGGCTTTAAACTCTCGCTGGTGCCGTTCCATCTGTGGACGCCAGATGTTTACCAGGGCGCGCCTGCGCCGGTGTCCACCTTCCTGGCCACCGCCAGCAAAATCGCCATTTTTGGCGTGGTGATGCGTCTGTTCCTTTACGCACCGGTGGGCGAAAGCGAAGCGGTTCGCGTGGTTCTGGGGATCATCGCCTTCGTCTCCATCATCTTCGGTAACCTGATGGCGCTGAGCCAGACCAACATTAAACGTCTACTGGGCTTCTCCTCTATTTCGCATCTGGGTTACCTGCTGGTGGCGCTGATTGCGCTGCAAGGCGGCCAGATGTCGATGGAAACCGTTGGTGTTTACCTGGCCGGTTATCTGTTCAGCAGCCTTGGCGCGTTCGGTGTGGTAAGCCTGATGTCCAGCCCGTATCGCGGCCCGGATGCAGAGTCGCTTTACTCCTACCGTGGCCTGTTCTGGCACCGCCCGATCCTGTCTGCGGTAATGACGGTAATGATGCTGTCGCTGGCGGGTATTCCGATGACGCTGGGCTTTATCGGTAAGTTCTACATTCTGGCGGTCGGTGTTGAAGCGCATCTGTGGTGGCTGACTGCCGCGGTGGTGCTTGGCTCGGCGATTGGTTTGTATTACTACCTGCGCGTGGCGGTGAGTCTCTACCTGAACGCACCGCAACAGTTGAACCGCGATGCACCGTCTAACTGGGCTTACAGCGCAGGCGGGATTGTGGTACTTATCTCCGCGTTACTGGTGCTGCTGTTAGGTATCTATCCGCAGCCGCTGATCAGCATCGTTCAACTGGCGATGCCGATGATGTAAGCCTGGAAACAGGTAAAGAAAAACCGCCGATATCGGCGGTTTTTTTATGGGCTAACCAGATAAATGCGGAACGATTACTTCGCCAGCAGCGGGGTAGACGTTACCTGGTGGTGGCTAATCAGCGGGCCGCGAATATTATTCGCAGCGCGATCCAGCACTTCCTGAATCACGGACGAGAGTTCGTTAATCTCGAACTTCGCCACGTAACCGTCTGCCTGCACTTTACGCACGTGATCTTCGTTAGCACTACCGGAGAGCGATGAGTGGATCACCACCGGGATGTTTTTCAGACGCGGATCGGTTTTGATAAGACGCGTTAAGGTAAACCCATCCATCTCCGGCATCTCAAGGTCGGTCAGGACCATGGAGATCTTATCGCTAACTGCAACACCTTCCGCATCGGCCTGCTGCGCCAGCAACTGGATTTTCTCCCACGCGTCTTTACCGGTGATATGCATCGCACTCGGGATCTGCATCGCGTTGAGGCCTTTTTCCAGCATGGCGCGCGCCACTTTGGAATCTTCGGCCACAATGGCAACAGAACCCGGTTTCAGGTTGAATTTCTTGTCCGGCACATGATCGCCATGTACGTCATGATCCGCAGGCACGATGTCATACAGGATCTGCTCAACGTCCAGCACCATCGCCAGGTTGTTGGTATCCTTATCGTCATCCAGGCAGGCAATACTGGTGATATAGCGACCATTGATCGCTTTTTCGGCCGTGTGCACCTGTTTCCAGTCCAGGCGAATAATATTTTCCACGGACTCAACGGCAAATGCCTGCACGCTACGGGCATATTCCGTAATCAGTAAGATGTTCAGACCGCTTGCAGGTTTACAACCCGCTACGGCGGCAAGGTCAATCACCGGGATCACCTGATCGCGAATGTTGACCATCCCCATCAGTGGAGCTTTCATCCCTGCGGGACGGGTAAAGGTGGGCATCGGTACGATTTCGCGTAGCTTAAATACGTTGATGCCAAATAACTCGGATTTGGTGGCATCTAACGATGTGCCAAGGCGAAACAGCAACAGCTCAAACCGGTTCGACAGAGTAAGATTCGCCCTGTCATCGATGTCTTTCTGGAAATTGTCCATCATGCCCTCAAATAGGAAATGCCTGCGTATATCTATTATCGGCATGGTGGAGAAAAAATAGAGTGCCTAAATTAAAATCAAATGTGAACTACCGCAAAATCTTCAGCCAATGTCGTTTGCGAAAAGTACGTTTTACACTCGGCGAGCATCGCCAGGCTGCCTTGTTCGTCATAACGTGAACTGAGATGGGTAATCACCAACTTTTTTGCACCGGCATCGGCAGCGAGTTGCGCCGCCTGGCGGGTTGAGCTGTGTCCCCGGCTGTTCGCTTTTTCCTCCATCGCCTGCTCAAGTGTGGCTTCATGTACCAGTAAATCCACGCCTTGCGCCAGTTCCAGCGCGGCCGGGCAGGGGGCAGTGTCGCCAAAAATCGCCAGTTTTTTTCCGCTTTCTGCCGGGGCGAGATAATCCGCGCCATTGATGATGCGCCCGTCAGGCAGCGTGACGGTTTTCCCCTCTTTTAATTGCTGGAACAGCGGCCCTGCCGGGATGCCTTGCGCTTTTAACGCCGCCGCATTCAGCGCGCCGGGTTTATCATGCTCTTCAATCCGGTAGCCGTAGCACTCCACCGGGTGCGACAGCGGGTAAGCGGTCACTTTGCGCAAACCATCATCAACCACCAGCCCAGGCGTCACTTCTTCAATCGTCAGCGGGTAATCGGTCCATGAACCGCTAAGCCGCAGCGTGGTTTCCACAAACTCATGAATCCCTTTCGGACCGTAAATCTGTAGCGGCTGAACATTGCCAGCCATTGAGCGGCTGCATAACAACCCAGGCAGCCCGAAAAGATGATCGCCATGCAGGTGAGTAATAAAAATTTTATCGAGTTTGCCAGGGTGAAAGGCGGTGCGCAGCATCTGGTGCTGGGTTCCTTCGCCGCAATCAAACAGCCAAAGCCCGGCGCGGGTTGGGTGTTGTAAATTGAGCAGCATCGCCGTGACATTACGCGCCCGTGTAGGTACGCCCGCAGAGGTGCCTAAGAAAATCAGTTCCACAATCTTTGCCCGAATGAAAAAGAATCTAGTATAACGAGGTCACTATAAATGAGGAGAACAACATGATCCGCTGGCAGGATGTGCACCATTCCGAACTGACCGTTCCTGAGCTGTACGCGTTACTGAAATTGCGCTGCGAAGTGTTTGTGGTTGAGCAGGCCTGCGCTTATCTGGATGTGGATGGTGATGACCTGGTGGGCGAGAACCGCCATATTCTCGGCTGGAAAGACGACGAACTGGTGGCGTATGCGAGGATTCTGAAAAGTGACGATGATCTCTCGCCGGTGGCTATCGGTCGGGTGATTGTCAGTGCGCAGGTTCGCGGCGAAAAACTGGGCTATCAGTTAATGGAACGCGCGGTGCTTTCCTGCGAGCAACACTGGCCGCAGCACGCGCTATATCTGGGCGCGCAGGCACATCTCCAATCTTTCTATGCCCATTTTGGTTTCCAGGCGGTGACGGATGTGTATGACGAAGATGGTATCGCGCATATCGGGATGGCGCGCGAGATCCGCCAGGCGTAACCGGCAGCCTTTGTCTATAGTTAGCGGACAGGTGCATAACATGGAGACAACAGATGGCATATCATTCTTATGAATCACATATTGATGACGACCTGACCCTGCTGAGCGAAACGCTGGAAGAAATTCTCCGCTCATCGGGCGATCCTGCCGATCAAAAGTACATTGAGTTGAAGGCCCGTGCCGAACAGGCGCTGCATGACGTGAAAAACCGCGTCAGCAGCGCATCGGATACGTATTACTACCGTGCGAAAAAAGCCGTCTATCGCGCAGACGACTACGTGCATGAAAAACCGTGGCAGGGCATTGGTGCCGGTGCCGCAGTGGGTCTGGTGCTCGGTCTGCTGTTAGCCCGCCGCTAACGTTTCACTTCCCCTCCCTGGAAGGGGGTACTGTTATTACGCTAAGTACCCCGTATACTATGTGGTTTTTAACAGGGAGGGGCTCGCGTGTACTCCATTTCCTCGGCGCTTTCACACTTACACCGCTGCCTGACCGGCGCCATTCCCCGGTCGTCAGGATTGTGCTTTTTTGATGCACCTTTCCCGTTAAACGACGCTTTTGATCCCCTGACGTGGCTCGCCAGCCAACACGTGTGGCCGCAATTTTACTGGCAGCAACGTAGCGGCGATGACGAAGCCGCCGCGCTTGGCGCATTGCGCCGTTTCTCTTCTTTATCCCTGGCGCAAGATTTTATGCAGCAATGCGCTGAAGATGTCCGCATCTGGGGGCTTAACGCCTTTGATCCCACGCAGGGCGAACTGTTTTTACCGCGCCTGGAGTGGCGTCGGGAAGGCGGTCACGCCTTTCTGCGCGTGTACATTTTCAGCGAGACTTCCCTCTGTGATGACGCACAGCGCGCAATCGCATTTCTTTCGGCGCTGGTGGAATCGACACCGCTGCAAAACGTGCAGCAAACGTGCCTTGAGCAGCATCACATCCCCGAGCGCGATGGCTGGCGAACGCTGATTGCGCAGGCGTTGCAAACGCTGGAAAGCGGCGAACTGGATAAAGTCGTGCTCGCCCGCGCAACGGATTACCATTTTGCCAGCGCGGTGGATGCCGCCGCATTGATGGCCGCCAGCCGTCGCCTCAATCATCACTGCTTTCATTTCATGATGGCGTTCGACGCGCAAACGGCATTTTTAGGCTCCTCGCCCGAGCGGCTCTGGCGGCGTCGCGGCACGGCTTTGCGCACCGAAGCGCTGGCCGGAACGGTGACCAATCATGAAGATGACCAGCAGGCGCAACAGCTTGCCGACTGGCTAATGGCCGATGATAAAAACCAGCGTGAAAATATGCTGGTAGTGGAGGATATCTGCCAGCGTTTACAACAGCAGACCGGTGCGCTGGAGGTGCTGCCGCCGAAGGTGGTCCGGCTGCGTAAAGTACAGCATCTTCGCCGCTGTATCTGGACCGATCTGCAAACGCCGGATGACGCGCTCTGCCTGCAAATGCTCCAGCCGACAGCGGCAGTTGCGGGATTACCCCGCCGTGAAGCGCGGGCATTTATTGCGCGTCATGAGCCTTTTCAGCGCGCGTGGTATGCCGGTTCGGCGGGCTATCTTTCGCGGCAACAGAGCGAGTTCTGCGTTGCCCTGCGTTCGGCAAAAATTGACGGCAATACCGTGCGTCTTTACGCCGGTGCGGGCATTGTTTCCGGTTCAGACCCGGAGCAAGAGTGGCAGGAAATTGAGAACAAAGCGGCGGGATTACGATCATTATTACAACTTAGTCACGCATAACCGACTCATATCAAAAATACATAGTTCCTGATTATTTATACTAAGCCGTAATATTGATACCGGACAAATTCATGTCGATAAGCTCATTTAACCGACGCTGGGCGGCGGTGATCCTCGAAGCTCTTACCCGTCACGGCGTCAGGCATGTATGCATTGCCCCGGGATCGCGTTCCACCCCATTAACGCTCGCCGCAGCGGAAAATCACGCCTTTATTCACCATACCCATTTTGATGAGCGTGGCTTAGGCCATCTTGCGCTGGGGCTGGCAAAGGCCAGCAATGAGCCGGTGGCGGTGATCGTGACATCCGGCACGGCGGTGGCGAACCTTTATCCCGCGCTGATTGAAGCAGGGCTGACCGGTGAAAAACTGGTGCTGCTGACGGCAGATCGACCGCCGGAGTTGATTGATTGCGGTGCCAACCAGGCAATTCGCCAGCCGGGCATGTTTGCCACGCATCCCGCTGAATCTCTCGCGCTGCCGCGACCCTCACAGGACATTCCTGCGCGCTGGCTGGTTTCCACCCTTGATAACCTGCTGGGTTCATTACAGGGCGGCGCGGTACACATTAACTGTCCGTTTGCCGAGCCGCTGTACGGTGAAATGGATGATACCGGCCTTGCCTGGCAGCAGGCGCTGGGTGACTGGTGGCAGTCAGACACGCCATGGCTGCGCGCACCGAACAGGGTGAACAGCGAAACGCAGCGCGACTGGTTTTTCTGGCGACAAAAACGCGGCGTGATCGTAGCTGGTCGCATGAGCGCGGCTGAAGGCCGTTTGCTTGCTGAATGGGCGAAAACGCTCGGCTGGCCGCTGATTGGCGATGCGCTTTCGCAGACCGGGCAACCGCTGCCATGTGCCGATCTCTGGCTCGGCAATGGCCAGGCAGTGGCGGAGCTGAATCAGGCGCAGATTGTGTTGCAGTTTGGCAGCAGTCTGACCGGCAAACGTCTGTTGCAGTGGCAGGCGACCTGCGAACCGGAAGAGTACTGGCTGATTGATCGCCTGCAAGGGCGGCTCGATCCGGCCCACCATCGCGGGCGTCGGCTGGTTTCCAGCGTTGCTGGCTGGCTGGAGCAGCATCCGGCTGAACCGCGCGCCCCCTGGTGCGAGGCGATCCCACGCCTTTCGGCGCAGGCCTGGGAAACCGTTTGTGCGAAGCGTGATATTTTTGGCGAGGCACAGCTGGCGCACCGCATCGCGGATTATTTGCCAGCCCAGGGCCAGCTTTTTCTTGGCAACAGCCTGGTCGTGCGGCTGGTCGATGCGCTGGGGCAACTCCCGGCGGGATATCCGGTTTACAGCAATCGCGGCGCCAGTGGTATTGACGGCTTGCTTTCAACGGCGGCGGGCGTTCAGCGCGCTACAGCGCGGCCTACGCTGGCGATTGTGGGCGATCTCTCCGCGCTTTACGACCTCAATGCGCTGGCGCTGCTGCGGCAGGCTTCTGCGCCATTCGTCCTGCTGGTGGTGAATAACAATGGCGGGCAAATTTTTTCGTTACTGCCCACGCCGCCCGCCGAGCGCGAGCAGTTTTATTTGATGCCACAGAATGTCCATTTTGCGCATGCGGCGGCGATGTTTAGCCTTGCTTACCATCAACCGGAGAATTGGGCTGAGCTTGAGCAGGCGCTGGAAGGCGCCTGGTGCAAGCCTGGTGCGACGGTGATTGAACTGGTGGTAAATGCAACTGACGGCGCGCAGACGTTACAAACGCTGCTGGCGCAGGTAAGCCATCTGTGATCCTGCACGGCCAGGCCATTAGTGGACACCAGCCGCAACCGTGGCTGGTGTTTCTGCATGGTTTTTCCGGCGATAACCGCGAATGGCAGCACGTTGGCGACGCGCTGAGTGATTTCCCGCGCTTGTACCTCGATCTGCCCGGACATGGTGGTTCAGCCCATACTGGCGTTGCTTCCTTTGATGCGCTGGACGCGCTGCTGCGCACCACCCTTGAGCACTACAACATACGCAACTACTGGCTGGTGGGGTATTCGCTTGGTGGGCGCGTGGCGATGTACCACGCCTGCCAGCATCCTGTCGGGCTGTGTGGCCTGGTGGTTGAAGGTGGTCATCCCGGGCTGACATCCGTGGATGATCGCGCACAGCGGCTGCGTAATGATCAGCAATGGGCTGCGCGTTTTCGCCAGCAGCCATTGAGTGAGGTATTTGACGCCTGGTACCGGCAGCCTGTTTTTGCCACGCTGAGTGAATCGCAACGGGCGGCGCTGGTGGCGACACGCTGCGAGAATAACGGTGCGACGCTGGCGGCGATGCTGGAGGCAACCTCGCTTGCCTGCCAGCCCGATTTACGCGCCGTACTTCAGACACTTTCTGTGCCAGTACATTATTTATACGGTGAACATGACAGCAAATTTCAGGCGCTGGCGACGCAAGTCTCGCGCCACTGTCACGCCATTCCTGCCGCCGGGCACAACGCGCACCGGGAAAATCCCGCTGCCGTTATTGCCGCCCTGGCGCGTATTCTGCGTCTTGAGACAAAGGACACACTATGATCCACCCAGATGAAAACATGCTTTATGCGCCGGTTGAATGGCGTGACTGTTCTGAAGGTTACACCGACATCCGTTATCAGAAATCGGCCGATGGTATTGCCAAAATCACCATTAACCGCCCGCAGGTGCGCAATGCGTTCCGTCCGCTGACGGTCAAAGAGATGATTCAGGCCATGGCTGACGCGCGCTATGACGACAGCGTGGGCGTGATTATTCTCACCGGCGAAGGGGAAAAAGCCTTCTGTTCCGGCGGTGATCAAAAAGTGCGCGGCGATTACGGCGGCTACCAGGATGACTCCGGTGTGCATCATCTCAACGTGCTGGATTTCCAGCGCCAGATCCGCACCTGCCCGAAACCGGTGGTGGCGATGGTGGCGGGTTACTCCATCGGCGGCGGCCACGTGCTGCACATGATGTGCGATCTGACTATCGCAGCGGAAAACGCCATTTTCGGCCAGACCGGCCCGAAAGTCGGCTCCTTCGATGGCGGCTGGGGCGCGTCTTACATGGCGCGCATCGTGGGGCAGAAAAAAGCCCGCGAAATCTGGTTCCTGTGCCGTCAGTACAACGCTCAGGAAGCGTTGGATATGGGCCTGGTCAACACCGTCGTGCCGGTTGCCGATCTTGAAAAAGAGACCGTGCGCTGGTGTCGCGAAATGCTGCAAAACAGCCCGATGGCGCTGCGCTGCCTGAAAGCCGCGCTGAACGCCGACTGCGATGGTCAGGCGGGGCTGCAGGAGCTGGCGGGTAACGCCACCATGCTGTTCTACATGACCGAAGAAGGGCAGGAAGGCCGCAATGCGTTTAACGAAAAACGCCAGCCTGATTTCAGCAAATTCAAACGGAATCCATAATGCGACAGGCGCAGGTTTATCGCTGGCAAATCCCGCTTGATGGGGGTGTGGTGCTGCGTGAGCGGCGCCTGAAAACACGTGACGGATTGTTCGTTCATCTCACCGAAGGCGAGCGCGAAGGCTGGGGGGAGATTTCCCCTCTGCCGGGGTTTAGCCTGGAAACGCTGGATGACGTTCAACCGGTTGTGATGGCGTGGGCGCGTAGCTGGTGCGATGGCGAACAGCCACCGTTGCCTGACGTACCTTCTGCGGCATTTGGTTTGAGTTGCGCGCTGGCAGAGCTTGGTGATGCGCTGCCGCAGGCGGCGGATTACCGCGCCGCGATGCTGTGTAGCGGTGATCCGGACGAGCTGTTCGCCGCGCTTGCTGCTTTGCCGGGTGAAAAGCTGGCGAAAGTGAAAGTGGGGCTGTATGAAGCGGTGCGTGACGGCATGGTGGTCAACTTGCTGCTGGAATCCATTCCCGATCTCCGGTTGAGGCTGGATGCTAACCGTGCCTGGACGCCGCTGAAAGCGCAACAGTTTGCGAAGTATGTCAACCCGGCTTACCGCTCGCGCATTGCGTTTCTCGAAGAGCCCTGCAAGACGCGCGAGGAGTCACTGGCGTTTGCCCGCGAGACCGGCATTACTCTCGCCTGGGATGAGAGCCTGCGTGACGCAGACTTTCGTTTTGAGCAGCAGCCAGGCGTCGGCGCCGTGGTGATTAAACCGATGTTGACCGGCAGCTTGCAGAAAGTCCAACAGCAGGTTGCAGCGGCGAAAGCGCTGGGGCTGACGACCGTTATCAGTTCGTCAATCGAATCGAGCCTTGGTCTGACGCAACTGGCGCGTATCGCCGCCTGGCTGACGCCGGGAACGGTGCCGGGTCTGGATACGCTGCAATTAATGCAAACGCAGTTGATCCGCCGCTGGCCTGAGAGTGATTTACCCTGCTTGCAGGTTGATGCGCTGGAACCATTGCTATGATTTTTCCCGACTGGCCCTGGCGTCACTGGCGCACGCTACAAGGCGCGCAGGTGGCGATTCGCCTTGAGCAGCAAAGCCTTAACTGGCATGAGCTCTGTGTGCGTATTGACAAGCTGGCCAGCGGGTTTGCCCGCCAGGGCGTGCAGTCGGGCGACGGCGTTATGCTGCGCGCGCGCAATCAGCCGGAAACGCTGCTGGCGTGGCTGGCGCTGTTGCAATGCGGCGCGCGGGTTTTGCCGCTGAACCCGCAGTTACCCGCCACGCAACTGGAGGCGCTGTTAGGGCAGTTGACGCTGCGTTTCGCGCTCGATCTGGAGTCGCATGCGGCGTATGCCGGTTTAACATCGCTGGCGTTAAGCGAGGTTGACGGCAATTATGCCGTTGACTGGCAGCCTCAACGGCTGGCCTCAATGACTCTGACTTCCGGCTCTACCGGCCTGCCGAAAGCCGCCGTGCATACCTGCGCGGCGCATCTTGCCAGTGCGCAGGGCGTACTGGCGCTGATCCCGTTTACCGCGCAAGACGACTGGTTTCTCTCGCTGCCGCTGTTTCATGTTTCCGGGCAGGGAATTTTGTGGCGCTGGCTGCTGGCCGGGGCGCGGATCACCGTGCGGCAAAAAGCACCGCTGGAGCAGGCGCTGGCCGGGTGCAGCCACGCCTCGCTGGTTCCAACGCAGCTGTGGCGCTTGTTAAATGACAACGTTCCGGTCTCGCTGAAAGCGGTGTTACTGGGCGGTGCCGCGATCCCTGTTGAACTCACGCAGCAGGCACGTGAGCGCGGTGTCCGCAGCTGGTGCGGCTACGGCTTAACCGAATTCGCTTCGACGGTGTGTGCGAAAGAGGCCGATGGCAAGCCTGATGTCGGCTACGCGCTGCCAGGGCGTGAAGTGAAAATTGTCGGCGAGGAAGTCTGGTTGCGTGCGGCCAGCATGGCGTCGGGTTACTGGTGCAACGGAGAGCTCCTCCCGCTGGTAAACAGTGAAGGCTGGTTTGCCACGCGCGATCGCGGCGAGCTGAGCGATGGTCGCCTGACCATTCACGGGCGTCTGGACAATCTTTTTTTCAGCGGCGGGGAAGGCATTCAGCCAGAAGAAGTTGAACGCGTTATTGCCCGCCACCCGCAGGTGCAGCAGGTGCTGGTGGTGCCTGTCGATGACGCCGAATTTGGTCAACGCCCGGTGGCGGTAGTGGAGTGCGCAGGCGATGTTGATGCCGATGCGCTGAGCCAGTGGGTCGCCGATAAACTGGCCCGTTTCCAGCAGCCGGTACGCTGGCTTATGATGCCCGCAGCGCTTAAAAATGGCGGCATTAAAATCTCCCGTAGTGCAGTGTCACAATGGGTCGCCAGCCACTCTTAGAGCAAGCCTTTCATCTTTAACGTAGTGCGGGTCGCGTCGTTCAGATCGTAGCGGTACAGATCCGCAGGTTTTACCCATGCGTAATCCTGGAATTCGTTATTAATACTGACGTCGCGATTGGCGCTGATGCAGTCAAAAATTAAGTAAATCATGTAGATCTGCTCTTTAATGCCGTCAGCATAGGTTTTCACCCGAATATCGTCGCGAAATGTCCATGGGGTGATTTCTCTCAGCTCCAGCTTGTCGCCCAGTTCCTCACGGATCTCCCGGCGCAGCGCCTCTTCAATCCGCTCGCCAGGCTCCACACCGCCGCCGGATAATGCCCATTGACCGGGGAAAACACCGCGATTGTCGGCCATCTTACACAGCAAATAGGCGCCGTCGTTTTGAATCAATGGGCACACAATCGTCCGTTGTCGCATGGTTAACTCCTTTAGCATGGTGAACATAACGCGCCATGTTAACGCAAGCGCTGGTGCAGAAAAATTGACCCCGTCTATAGTTACTGGCCTTTTTATTCATTCTGCTGACAGAAAAATAGGCGTACAATCAGAGGCTTTTGGGCATCAGGCCCGTTATGTGCGGAAATCAAAAATGAAGAAGGTTGCTTTATTAGGTTTAGCCAGCGTGTTGCTGGTCTCTGCTGGGGCGCAGGCCGTGAGTCTGAACGGCCAGATTGGGAAAGATTACACCAACTTTGGTTTCGGTTTGGGAACTGAAACCAGCGGGATCGCCGTGAGCGGTAACTGGGCACACAGTGAAGATGACGGCGATATCGCCGGCCTGGGGCTCGGTTACAACATCCCGCTTGGTCCGTTCCTTGCGACTGTCGGCGGTAAAGGCATTTATCTGAATCCGGATGTGGGCAGCGAAGGTTATGCCGTTGCTGTCGGAGGCGGGTTGCAGTGGAAAATTGCCAGCAGCTTCAGTATTTTCGGTGAATACTACTACTCGCCGGATTCACTCTCCAGCGGCGTGAAAGAGTATCAGGAAGCGAACGCCGGGGCGCGTTACACCATTATGCGCCCGCTGACGGTTGAGGCTGGTTACCGCTACATCGACATGACCGGTAAAGAAGGGCGTCGCGACAACGCGGTTGCCGATGGCCCGTATGTTGGCGTTAGCGCCAGTTTCTAATCCCCTGGCGCGGCATCTGTCCGCGCCCGTTTGTCTCCGTTTTTCCTCTGCGCATGCGCTATAGTGTTTCAACCTCGATTGCAGGAGCTAACGATGTTAAATGTGGAGATGTTATCGACCGGCGATGAAGTGCTGCATGGCCAGATTGTGGATACCAATGCGGCCTGGCTGGCTGACTTTTTCTTTAACCAGGGGTTGCCTCTCACGCGCCGTAACACCGTGGGCGATAACCTTGATGATTTGGTCGCTATCCTGCGTGAACGTAGTGAGCACGCGGATGTGCTGATTGTGAATGGCGGCCTGGGGCCGACCAGTGACGATCTCAGCGCGCTGGCGGCGGCGACCGCCAAAGGCGAAGCACTGGTGTTACACGAAGCGTGGCTGGCACAAATGGAACGCTTCTTTACCGAACGTGGCCGCGTGATGGCCCCGAGTAACCGCAAACAGGCCGAGATCCCGGCCAGCGCCGAACTGGTGGATAACCCGGTCGGTACCGCCTGTGGTTTTGCTCTGCAGCTCAACCGTTGCCTGATGTTCTTCACGCCGGGCGTACCATCGGAATTTAAAGTGATGGTGGAACAAGAAATTCTGCCGCGCCTGCGCGCACGCTTTACCTTGCCAGAGCCGCCGGTTTGCCTGCGTTTAACCACTTTCGGTCGCTCAGAGAGCGATCTGGCGCAGAGCCTGCAACACCTTCAACTGCCGCCAGGCGTAGTGATGGGCTACCGCTCTTCGATGCCGATTATCGAATTAAAACTGACCGGCCCGGCAGAGCATCGCGCCGCGATGGAAGCGCTGTGGCCGGAAGTAAAACGCGTCGCCGGTGAAAGTTTGATTTTTGAAGGCACCGAGGGTTTACCGGCAGCACTTGCCGCAACCCTGCGGGAACGTCAGCTCAGCCTGACACTGAGCGAACAGTTCACCGGCGGTCTGGTGGCCTTACAGCTTTCCCGCGCCGGTGCGCCGCTGCTGGCCAGCGAAGTGTTACCGTCGCAGGCGGAAGCGCTGGCGCAAAGCGCTCGCTGGACCACTGAGCTGCGCAATCGCCATCTCGCCGGACTGGCGCTGACGGTGACCGGTCTTGAAGAGGAGCATCTCAACTTCGCGCTGGCGACGCCGGAAGGCACCCGCGCGCTGCGGGTGAAATTCAACACCAACCGCCACGGGCTGGTGGTGCGCCAGGAAGTATGCGCCATGATGGCGCTGAACATTCTGCGCCGCTGGCTGGCGGGCAAAGACATTGCCAGCGATCACGGCTGGATCAACGTGGTGGAAACGCTGTCGGTAGAGTGATCGCTGAGGGTAACGGCATGCCGTTACCCCAATGCATTTGCCAGTAGCGTAATGGGATGTTCACAGCGTTTGCTGGTGGACATCTCAATTTGCCATTTGCAGGTTTCACAATCCGTCACCACCAGATCCGCGCCGCTGGCTTCAATTTGCTCGAACAACGGCGCGCCAATCGCCTGCGATGTCGGGTAGTTTTCGCTTTTAAAGCCGTAGGTGCCGGCAATCCCGCAGCAGCGCGAATCCAGCACCGTCAATTCAAGCCCGGGGATGCGACGCAGCAGCTCCAGCGTGTAGTGCGTCCAGCCCATTTTTTCCATATGACACGGTGTGTGGTAGACCACTTTCAGCGGCGTTTCTTTCAACGGCAACGTGCGACCTTCGTCGAGCATGCGCCAGATCCAGCGCGTGGCTAAATCGATATGCGAGCGCAAATGGCTGTTATCCACATCCAGCAGGTGAGGATATTCATCGCGCAGGGTGAAAGCGCAGGTGGACGAGGTGGCGATAACTGGCAGTCCCTCGGTTCCGATAGCCTGCTCCAGCGAGCGCACATTAAACTGCGCCTGTTTTTTCGCTTTATCGAAAAAACCATTCGCAATCAGTGGTACGCCACAGCACTTTTCCCGCTGCAATAACTGTACGCCGATGCCCATATGGTTCAGCACACGGATCAGATCTTTACCCAACTGGGGATGGTTGTAATTCACATAGCAACCATGGAAAAACGCCACCTGCTGCGCAAATGCCTGTTGCTGTGCGGCAATGCTGCGATACCAGCGGCGAAATGTACCGCTGGAATATTTTGGCAGCGTGCGGTGGTGATCGATTTTTAATGCGGTATCCAGCAACTGGCGCACGGGTTTTAGTGATGTTGCCGCATTCACCAGCGGTGCCATCGGTGTTGATAGCGTCCCCATCAGGTCGGTGTGGCTGAGAATGGCATTACGTATGGATAGCTTTTTCGGCGCGTACTGGGCGCGGGCGCGCTGAATAATATCGCCAATTTTCACCCCGGACGGGCAGGCAGTTTCGCAGCGTTTGCAGTTGGTGCAGTACTTCAGCGCATCATCATACAGCGCGGCGTCTTTTAACCGCAGACGCTCGCCATCAGGGCCTGCCTGCTTCGGGCCAGGGTAAGCGGGGTTGACGCGGCTGACCGGGCAGGCGGTGGTGCAAACGGTGCATTTAATGCAGCTTTCAAATTGCGTATTGTTCATTGTTCGCCTCCCTGTGCGCTAATTTGCTGTGCGGCATGCAGCGCGGTAACGACGCAAACGCCGCCGCCGCACCCCTGGGCGATGGCATCAAAACCGCCCAGCACGGAACCAACCACATAGAGATTGTTCACGGCGTCGCCCTCGCGCAGGCCGTGTAGTTGCGCGTCGGTCTGCACGCCAAACTGCTGCCACGGTTGGCTGTCAAACACATTATCGCGATACCACTCCTGACGCTGCGCGCTTTGCAGCACGTCGAGATCAAACACCGTTTCCCGCACGCGATCGCGCCCGGCAACCAGCCCGTTACTGAAAAAACTGCCGCTGGCGAGCACCACATTGCGCGCACGCAGCGGGATATCTTCATGTTTACGCGTCCACACTTGCGTTACGCGCTGATCGGCGATATCGGCACGCAGCACCTCGTCACCGGGCATCCAGTTACCGCCGCTGCGTATAAACGCCTGTTGCAGGAGTTGTTGCATGCGCATACCCGGTACAGATGGCGGCAGCGTAGGCAGCAGGCGCAGCGGGCAGGCCAGTTGCTGGTTAAGGCGCATAAAGACGCTGTTGTCCGTCAGACCAAAGCAGGCGGGCAGATAGAGCATCGCGTAGTGCTGGCTTAGCGGCAGCAGCGCTTCGTACAGGGCGTTGTAGTGCTCGGGTGCGTCCAGCAGGCGGGCGATATTCACCGCGCGAAATTCGCTGGGGTTATCACGCAGCCGATCCAGTAGCGGCAGATCTATCTCTTCTGCCTGCGCGTCAATACCGCGTTTACGCAGGGCACCAGCGGCAAGCTGCGGCTGGAAATCAAGAAAACCACTGATACCAACCACGCCAGTGTGCTGGTGGGTTTCTGTTTTTACCGGCACTTCCTGCGGGCTAAGCCAGGCGGTGCGGAATGTGCCAAGCGGTGTTACGCGCTGGTGCGGCGTATCAACATCGCCCTGTAATGCCAGCCCGCAATCTGCCAGCAGCGTTTGCGCCTGGTGTGCATAGTGGCGAACCTGGTCTGCGCCGAGTCGGGCATAAGGGTGACTGGCATGGTGCTGTTGGAGGTGCTCGATGGCGCTATCAAGCGTATCAATGGGCTGGCCGTCGGGTAAGTGTGAAAGCAAATCCAGCGAGCCGGAAGAGAAGCTCAGAGCACTCTGTCCGCGGCTGACAATGGCGCAGCGCTGGCCGCTCTGCGCAAGACGGATCCCGCAGACTAAACCGGCCAGCCCGCCCCCGATAATGACCGTATCAAATCTCATCTTCCGCCTCCTTTTCCAGACCGCACAACCCCTGATAAACCCAGCGCGTGAATTCGCTTTCACGCAGCGCATCGCCCCAGGCAACGGGTTTAACGCCTTTCCAGCGTTCATTAAGAAAACCGGCCAGTTGATGCAGAGATTCACTTTCTGTCGTGACATGCATGCGGTTAAGCAACCCGGCAGCGCGACAGGCGCATAGCTCGCCCTGGCAGGTGCCCATCCCGACGCGTGTGCGGCGGCGCAAATCCAGCAGCGAGTGGACATTGAGGTTTTCGACGGCGTACTGCACTTCCCCGGCGGTGACGGCTTCACATTCGCAAACCAGGCTGCGGTTATGTCTGTCACTACCAAGCCAGGCTGGCGTGCGATCGCCATGGCGATAGACCGCCGAACCGCGGAGCGGCGTCGGCAGAGAAATGATTTTTTTGAGCGCCTGTTCTGTCGGCTCACGTGAGCCAGGCAGCGGCGCGGTGGCGGTGGTGCAAGGAGCATGATGATTGAGCTTGCGACACACGGCATCCGTTGCCCATTCGGCCATCAGCCGGTAAGTCATCAGTTTGCCGCCGGTAATAGTGATAAACCCTTCCAGTCCGTCGCGCTGCGCGTGGTCCAGCAACACAATTCCCCGGCTGACGTTGCGCCCGCTCGGATCATCATCGCTGGCGACCAGCGGTCGCACACCGGCATAAGCACGCAGAATGCGCGTTTTCGCCATCACCGGTGCCAGTTTTTCCCCTTCACGCAGCAGAATATCCACTTCGTCAGGCGTGACGCGCAGGTTATCGATATCGGCGTAATCAATATGCGTAGAGGTGGTGCCAATCAGTGAAATCGTGTCGCCAGGCACCAGAATATCGGCGTCGGCGGGTTTGCGGCAGCGGTTGATGACGTGCTGGTTAATACGGTGATCGAGGATCAGCAGCGCGCCTTTCGCCGGAAACATGCGGATGCTCAGATCGGCATACTCAGCGATACGCTGGCCCCAAATCCCGGCGGCGTTGACCACTACAGGCGCATGTAACTCCTGTGTTTCGCCGCTGGCGGGATGATAAAGCCGCACACCGCTCACCGTATCGCCATGGCGGATCAGGCCACACACTTCATGTCCGGTGAGGATTTTGGCGCCGTGCTCGCGCGCGTCCAGCATATTGCTGGCGGTGAGGCGGAAAGGATCAACCGTGCCGTCCGGTACGCGCACCGCGCCGATCAGCGCCGGGTTGACGCTTGGCTCCATGCGCAGCGCTTCCTGCGGTGAGATGGCCTGCGCCGGGATCCCCGCTTGCAGACAGGCGTCAATAAACTGGCTTTGATAGACCAGATCATCTTCCGGCAGGGTGATAAACAGGCCGTCTGTCGGTTCGATACAGTGGCGGGCGATGCGTTTGAGGATCTGGTTTTCGGCAATACATTCACGCGCTGATTCGTTATCGGTCACCGCGTAACGCGCACCGCTGTGCAGTAAGCCATGGTTACGGCCGGTCGCGCCGGTGGCGATATCGTGGCGTTCAAGCAGCACCACGCGCAAGCCGCGCAGGGCGCAGTCGCGGGCGATGCCTGCGCCGGTCGCGCCGCCGCCGATAATAATCACATCGTAGTCACTGGAGTTGCGCATGTTCGCGTCCTTCTGTCGACGTTCCTTAGCAACCATTTAGCCATACTATGATTGTGGTTTGTTTGATATCGCGCATATTCGAGCAAAAAACGAAAGTGAAACGCGCTTTCTTGCGTGAAGTTAGATGTTTGTCATATTTCTGTAACAATATCTGCGACAACTCATTCTCTCTGGTTAAAACTTTCACTACAATCCGCCGCGAATAACTCTGGTTATGTTCGTTTTCACTCATTAATGAAAGATATGAGTCTTACCGCGCCACGGAGGCCGCTATGTTGAGTATTTTTAGACCTGCCCCCCATCAATCGCGTCTGCCCGATGCGCAAATCGACCCGCTGTACCGGCGGTTGCGCTGGCAGATTTTCCTCGGGATCTTCTTCGGTTATGCCGCCTACTATCTGGTGCGTAAGAACTTTGCGCTGGCGATGCCGTATTTAGTCGAACAGGGCTTTTCCCGTGGCGATCTGGGGTTTGCGCTGTCCGGGATCTCCATTGCCTACGGTTTTTCGAAATTTATTATGGGTTCGGTGTCGGATCGCTCGAATCCGCGCGTTTTCCTGCCCGCCGGGTTAATTCTGGCGGCAGCGGTGATGCTGGTTATGGGCTTCGTGCCGTGGGCCACATCCAGCATCATGGTCATGTTTGTGCTGCTGTTCCTGTGCGGCTGGTTCCAGGGGATGGGCTGGCCGCCGTGTGGGCGCACCATGGTGCACTGGTGGTCGCAAAAAGAGCGCGGCGGCATTGTGTCGGTGTGGAACTGTGCGCATAACGTCGGTGGTGGCATTCCTCCGCTGCTGTTCCTGTTGGGGATGGCGTGGTTTAACGACTGGCATGCGGCGTTATATATGCCCGCGTTTGGCGCGATTCTGGTGGCGATTCTTGCTTTCGCACTGATGCGCGATACGCCACAATCCTGCGGCTTACCGCCGATTGAAGAGTACAAAAACGACTACCCGGATGATTACAGCGACAAGCACGAAGAAGAGTTGTCCGCCAAACAGATTTTCATGCAGTACATCCTGCCGAACAAACTGTTGTGGTATATCGCGGTCGCGAACGTTTTTGTTTACCTGCTGCGCTACGGTATTCTCGACTGGTCGCCGACTTACCTGAAAGAGGTGAAACACTTCGCGCTGGATAAATCCTCGTGGGCCTATTTCTTCTATGAATATGCGGGTATTCCCGGCACGCTGCTGTGTGGCTGGATGTCGGATAAAGTCTTCCGCGGTAATCGCGGTGCAACGGGCGTGTTCTTTATGACGCTGGTGACCATTGCGACTATCGTTTACTGGTTGAACCCGGCGGGTAACCCGACCGTGGATATGGCTTGTATGATCATCATCGGCTTCCTGATTTATGGCCCGGTGATGTTGATTGGTCTGCATGCGCTGGAGCTGGCGCCGAAAAAAGCGGCGGGTACGGCGGCGGGCTTTACCGGCTTGTTTGGCTATCTTGGCGGTTCTGTCGCCGCCAGCGCCATTGTTGGCTATACCGTTGATTTCTTCGGCTGGGATGGCGGCTTTATGGTGATGATTGGCGGCAGCATTCTGGCGGTTTTACTGCTGGTTATCGTGATGATTGGCGAGAAACGTCACCATGCCGACGTGCTGGCGCGTCGCAGCTAACAGGGAGCACTGATGAAAACCACTTTCACCCGTATGACGTCAAGCCTGCTGCTGGCAGGCGCGTTAACCAGCCAGGCGCTGGCCGCCGATAAAATCGTTATCGCCCATCGTGGCGCCAGCGGTTATCTGCCGGAACATACCTTACCGGCGAAAGCGATGGCCTATGCGCAGGGCGCGGATTTCCTGGAACAGGATCTGGTGATGACCAAAGACGACCAGTTGGTCGTTCTGCATGATCACTATCTCGACCGCGTGACGGATGTCGCGGAGCGCTTCCCGCAGCGCGCGCGTAAAGACGGGCGTTACTACGCCATCGACTTTACGCTCGACGAGATCCGCTCGCTGAAGTTTACCGAAGGGTTCGAGCTGGAAAAGGGCAAAAAAGTGCAGGTCTATCCGGGGCGTTTCCCGATGGGCAAATCCGATTTCCGCATTCACACGTTTGAAGAGGAGATCGAGTTTGTGCAGGGGTTAAACCACTCCACTGGCAAAAACATCGGTATTTATCCGGAGATCAAAGCGCCCTGGTTCCACCATCAGGAGGGGAAAGACATTGCCGCAAAAACGCTGGAAGTGCTGAAAAAGTACGGTTACACCAGCAAGCAGGACAACGTGTACCTGCAATGTTTTGACGTCAATGAGCTCAAGCGCATTAAGAATGAGCTGGAACCGAAGATGGGGATGGATCTGAAACTGGTACAGCTGATTGCGTATACCAAATGGAATGAAACGCAGGAGCAGCAGCCGGATGGCAAATGGGTGAATTACAGTTACGACTGGATGTTCGAACCCGGCGCGATGAAGCAGATCGCCCGGTATGCCGACGGTATCGGCCCGGACTATCACATGCTGGTGGCGGACGGTTCAAAACCGGGTAACGTCAAGCTTACGGCAATGGTGAAAGAGGCGCATGCCAGCCATTTGCAGGTCCATCCGTTTACCGTACGCGCGGATCAGCTTCCGCCGTACGCCAGCGATGTGAATCAGCTCTATAAGGTGTTGTATCAGCAGGCGGGTGTCGATGGTTTGTTCACCGATTTCCCGGATAAAGCGGTGCAGTTTTTAAAGCACAAGTAAAACAAAAGGGCCTGTGAAGGCCCTTTTTTACATCTCGATTTCGATATCGCCTTTCGCCCGGCAGCAGCAGGGCAAAATTTCCCCTTCGTTGATAAAGGCCAGCGGCTCGGCAATCCAGTCCACCTGGCCTGCCACCAGGCGACAGCGGCAGGAGCCGCAGTAGCCTTCGCGGCACTGGTACTCAACTTCCACCTGGTGCGATTCGAGCGCCACCAGCAGGGAAGGGTGCTCATCCTGGCACTGGACGTGCGTGCCGGAAAGGCTAAGCGTAACGCGGCTCATCAGAGCTGGAAGCTGCTCAGATCGTCGGTGTCGACTTCAGAGTCGATCTGGCCGACCAGATAGGAACTCACTTCCACTTCCTGCGGTGCCACCTGGACGTTATCGGAAACCAGCCAGGTGTTGATCCACGGAATCGGGTTCGAACGGGTCTGGAACGGTAAGTCGAGACCGACTGCCTGCATACGGATGTTGGTGATGTACTCAACATACTGGCAGAGAATGTCTTTGTTCAGACCGATCATCGAGCCGCCCTGGAACAGGTATTCCGCCCACTCTTTTTCCTGCAATGCCGCCTGCACGAACAGGTCATAGCACTCCTGTTTGCACTCTTCGGCGATCTCGGCCATTTCCGGATCATCCGCGCCGGAACGCAGCAGGTTCAGCATATGCTGGGTGCCGGTCAGGTGCAGGGCTTCGTCGCGGGCAATCAGGCGAATGATTTTGGCGTTGCCTTCCATCAGCTCACGCTCGGCGAAAGCGAAGGAGCAAGCGAAGCTGACGTAGAAGCGAATCGCTTCCAGCGCGTTCACGCTCATCAGGCACAGGTAGAGTTTTTTCTTCAACTCGCGCAGGCTGACGGTCACGGTTTTGCCGTTGACGTTGTGCGTGCCTTCCCCCAGCAGGTGCCAGTAGCTGGTCATTTCGATCAGCTCGTCGTAGAAGTGCGAGATGCCTTCCGCGCGCTTGAGGATCTGCTCGTTGGTGACGATATCGTCAAACACCACCGCCGGATCGTTAACGATGTTGCGGATGATGTGGGTGTAAGAGCGTGAATGGATCGTTTCTGAAAACGCCCAGGTTTCTACCCAGGTTTCCAGTTCCGGGATAGAGATCAGCGGCAGCAGCGCAACATTCGGGCTACGACCCTGAATGGAATCCAGCAGCGTCTGGTATTTCAGGTTGCTGATAAAAATGTGCTTTTCGTGTTCCGGTAGCGCCTGGAAATCGATACGGTCGCGGGAAACGTCAACTTCTTCCGGACGCCAGAAGAAGGAGAGTTGTTTCTCAATCAGCTTTTCGAAAATGTCATATTTTTGCTGATCGTAGCGCGCCACGTTAACCGGCTGGCCGAAGAACATCGGCTCCAGCAACTGATCGTTTTTCGTCTGTGAAAAAGTGGTGTATGCCATGAAATGTGAGTCCTGTCTTGCGAAAAAAAAGGGCGGGTTTCCCCGCCCCTTAGTTAGATCTTACATGCGCCGCTTTCGCAGCCATCGTCCTGGATGGAAGGTGCCAGGTCATCCTGCGCATCTTCCGCGCCATCGCGGGTGTTTTGATAGTACAGCGTTTTCACACCAAATTTGTAGGCGGTCAGCAAGTCTTTCAACAATTGTTGCATCGGCACTTTGCCCGACGGGAAGCGTGACGGGTCGTAGTTGGTGTTCGCCGAAATCGACTGATCGATAAATTTCTGCATGATGCCGACCAGTTGCAGGTAGCCGTCGTTATTCGGCATTTCCCACAGCAGCTCGTAGGCATTACTCAGTTTTTCATAATCCGGCACTACCTGACGCAGGATGCCATCTTTCGACGCTTTGATGCTCACATGACCGCGCGGCGGTTCAATGCCGTTGGTGGCGTTGGAGATCTGCGACGACGTTTCAGACGGCATCAGCGCGGAGAGCGTGGAGTTACGCAGGCCGTGCGTTTTGATCGATTCACGCAACGCTTCCCAGTCGTAATGCAGCGGCTCGTTGGTAATACCGTCGAGATCTTTCTTGTAGGTATCGATCGGCAAAATACCCTTCGAGTAGGTGGTTTCGTTGAACCACGGGCACGCGCCTTGCTCTTTCGCCAGCTCGTTAGAGGCTTTCAGCAGCCAGTACTGAATGGCTTCGAAAGTCTGATGCGTCAGGTTGTTCGCGCTGCCGTCCGAGTAACGTTTGCCGTTCTTCGCCAGCCAGTAAGCAAAGTTGATGACGCCAATACCCAGCGTACGGCGGCCCATCGCGCCACGTTTAGCGGCCGGAATCGGGTAATCCTGATAATCCAGCAGGGCATCAAGCGCACGCACCGCAAGCGTGGCCAGCTCTTCCAGCTCGTCGAGGTTTTTAATCGCGCCGAGGTTAAACGCAGAGAGCGTACAGAGCGCGATTTCACCGTTTTCGTCGTTCACATCATCCAGCGGCTTGGTCGGCAGGGCGATTTCCAGGCACAGGTTGGACTGGCGTACCGGGGCAACCACCGGGTCAAACGGGCTGTGGGTGTTGCAGTGATCGACGTTCTGAATGTAGATACGGCCCGTTGACGCGCGTTCCTGCATCATCAGAGAGAACAGCTCCACCGCTTTGATGCGCTGTTTGCGGATGCTGTCGTCTTTTTCATATTTGGTGTACAGGCGTTCGAACTCGTCCTGATCGGCGAAGAACGCATCGTACAGACCCGGCACGTCGGACGGGCTGAACAGGGTGATCTCTTCACCTTTCAGCAGACGGGTGTACATCAGTTTGTTGATCTGTACGCCGTAGTCCATGTGACGTACGCGGTTACCTTCCACGCCACGGTTGTTTTTCAGTACCAGCAGGCTTTCGACTTCCAGATGCCACATCGGGTAGAACAGGGTTGCTGCGCCGCCGCGTACACCGCCCTGCGAGCAGGATTTCACTGCCGTCTGGAAGTGTTTGTAGAACGGGATACAACCGGTGTGGAACGCTTCACCACCGCGGATCGGGCTACCCAGCGCACGAATGCGGCCGGCGTTGATACCGATACCGGCGCGCTGGGAAACGTATTTTACAATCGCGCTGGAAGTGGCGTTGATGGAGTCCAGGCTGTCACCACACTCGATCAGTACGCAGGAGCTGAACTGACGGGTCGGCGTACGCACGCCGGACATGATCGGCGTCGGCAGCGAAATTTTGAACGTGGAAACGGCATCGTAGAAGCGCTTCACGTAGTCCAGACGGGTTTCACGCGGATAGTTGGAGAACAGGCACGCGGCAACCAGGATATACAGGAACTGCGCGCTCTCGTAGATCTCGCCGGTCACGCGGTTCTGCACCAGGTATTTACCTTCCAGCTGCTTCACCGCCGCATAGGAGAAGTTCATATCGCGCCAGTGGTCGATAAAACCGTCCATCTGCTTGAACTCTTCTTCCGTGTAGTCTTCCAGCAGATGATGATCGTATTTGCCAAGCTCAATCATTTTCTTCACGTGGTCAAACAGCGCAGGCGGCTCGAACTGGCCGTAGGCTTTTTTACGCAGGTGGAAAATGGCCAGGCGTGCGGCCAGGTACTGGTAGTCCGGCGCATCGCGGGAAATCAGATCCGCGGCGGCCTTAATGATGGTCTCGTGGATATCGGACGTTTTGATACCGTCGTAGAACTGAATGTGTGAGCGCAGTTCAACCTGAGAGATAGATACGTTACTTAGCCCCTCTGCCGCCCAATCCAGTACTCGATGAATTTTGTCGAGATTGATGCGCTCAGTGCCACCATCACGCTTTGTCACCAGCAGACTCTGATTCATGTGATTACCTGTCCGTGAAATAGAAAATATCCCCCCATTTATCCACAATTCGTTGCTGTGATTAACTCTGTGGATAAATACTACATATAGGGGGTTTGCGATAAGAGAAACGCTATATGGTGAGTATTCTAGTAAGGATTCTTTTCAGTACAAGAGTTGATTTTGAGGTTAAATTGAGGTTGCGAAAGGGTGATAATCGCTAAGTCCTCGTATCGTAAGGCCTGGCGGCGATGTCAATATTTCGCAAAAAAAAATGAATTTTTGATCGAGTGCTGATTTCTTCATCGGGAAAGGCAATTGCGCAACTTGATGCTGCGCAATCTTCTATCACTTTATCTGATGACCTTAGTCATTTTTTGCCGTTGTATGTAACATATAGTTCACATCCACACCCGGCCCTAACGTAAACTGGTTTAACAACGGGTTGTAATGTAACCCGGTAATGTGACGTTCCTGTAACACGGTGCCGTCAATCCAATGTAAGAGCTCCGCTGGCTTAATAAATTTCTTCACGTCGTGCGTCCCTTTCGGCACCATGCGCAGCACAAATTCCGCGCCGACTACCGCCATCAACCAGGCTTTGCCGTTGCGGTTAATAGTAGAGAAGAAGACATGACCGCCGGGTTTGACCAGTTGCGCACAAGCTTTCACCACCGATTGTGGATCCGGAACATGCTCCAGCATCTCCATGCAGGTGACGACGTCATACTGCTGCGCATGTTTTGCCGCATGTTCTTCTACGGTTTCCTGCACATAATTGACCTGAATGCCAGATTCCAGCGCATGCAAACGCGCCACCTGGAGCGGTTCAAAGCCCATATCGAGCCCGGTGACATCCGCGCCTTCCTGCGCCATGCTTTCCGCCAGAATCCCGCCGCCGCAGCCGACATCGAGCACTTTCTTACCGAACAGACCGGCAGCGTGTTCGCTGATATAACCCAGACGCAGCGGGTTGATGCGGTGCAGGGGTTTAAACTCACCTTCTTTATCCCACCAGCGCGAGGCGACAGCCTCAAATTTGGCGATTTCAGCATGATCAACGTTTTGAGCGACCGGCGTTTTTTCGGCATTCATGGGCGCAATAACTCCTCTATCAATAAGACCCGTGAGTATATCAGGCCAACGGGATGAATAAACCTTTGCACGGGTGTTATAGGTTTACCTGTATCAAAGCGGTTGTGTTATAATTTGCGACCTTTGAATCCGGGATACAGTAGAGGGATAGCGGTTAGATGAGCGACCTTGCGAGAGAAATTACACCGGTTAACATCGAGGAAGAGCTGAAGAGCTCCTATCTGGACTATGCGATGTCGGTCATTGTTGGCCGTGCGCTTCCGGATGTCCGAGATGGCCTGAAACCGGTTCACCGTCGCGTACTTTACGCCATGAACGTATTGGGCAATGACTGGAATAAAGCCTACAAAAAATCTGCCCGTGTCGTTGGTGACGTAATCGGTAAGTACCATCCCCATGGTGATTCCGCAGTGTACGACACCATTGTCCGTATGGCGCAGCCCTTCTCGCTTCGTTACATGCTGGTCGATGGTCAGGGGAACTTCGGTTCCATCGATGGCGACTCCGCGGCGGCGATGCGTTATACGGAAATCCGCCTGGCGAAGATTGCCCATGAATTGATGGCCGATCTGGAAAAAGAGACGGTTGATTACGTCGATAACTACGACGGCACCGAAAAAATTCCTGATGTGATGCCTACCAAGATCCCGAACCTGCTGGTGAACGGTTCTTCGGGTATTGCCGTCGGTATGGCAACCAACATTCCGCCACATAACCTGACGGAAGTGATCAATGGTTGCCTGGCTTACATTGATAACGAAGACATCAGCATTGAAGAGCTGATGGTGCATATTCCGGGGCCGGATTTCCCGACCGCGGCAATCATTAACGGTCGCCGTGGCATCGAAGAAGCCTATCGTACCGGTCGCGGCAAAATCTACATTCGCGCGCGCGCGGAAGTGGAAACCGACGCGAAAAGCGGCCGCGAAACTATCATCGTGCATGAAATTCCGTATCAGGTTAACAAAGCGCGCCTGATCGAGAAAATTGCCGAGCTGGTGAAAGATAAACGCGTTGAAGGCATCAGCGCGCTGCGTGACGAGTCCGATAAAGACGGTATGCGCATCGTTATCGAAATCAAACGTGACGCCGTGGGTGAAGTGGTGCTGAACAACCTCTACTCCCAGACGCAATTGCAGGTTTCTTTCGGTATCAACATGGTGGCGTTGCACCATGGTCAACCGAAGATCATG
This sequence comes from Kosakonia sp., assembly GCF_032104925.1. Taxonomy (NCBI): domain Bacteria; kingdom Pseudomonadati; phylum Pseudomonadota; class Gammaproteobacteria; order Enterobacterales; family Enterobacteriaceae; genus Kosakonia; species Kosakonia sp. Next base: position 466,906 of record NZ_DAMCGF010000003.1, on the reverse strand, counting down.
GCGCTGAAAGAAATTCTGGCCGCGTTTGTGCGCCACCGCCGTGAAGTCGTTACGCGTCGTACCATTTTCGAACTGCGTAAAGCCCGTGACCGTGCGCATATCCTTGAAGCGCTGGCCGTGGCGCTGGCGAACATCGATCCGATCATTGAACTGATCCGCCGCGCGCCGACGCCTGCTGAAGCAAAAGCGGGCCTGATCGCGCAGCCGTGGGATCTGGGCAATGTCTCTGCCATGCTGGAACGCGCGGGCGATGACGCGGCGCGTCCGGAGTGGCTGGAGCCGGAGTTCGGTATTCGCGATGGTAAATACTATCTGACCGAACAGCAGGCACAGGCGATTCTGGATCTGCGTTTGCAGAAACTGACCGGCCTTGAGCATGAAAAACTGCTCGACGAATATAAAGAGCTGCTGGAACAGATTGCCGAGCTGCTGCATATCCTTGGCAGCGCTGAACGCCTGATGGAAGTGATCCGCGAAGAGCTTGAGCTGGTTCGCGAACAGTTTGGCGACGAGCGTCGCACCGAAATTACCGCTAACACTGCTGATATCAACATCGAAGACCTGATCAATCAGGAAGATGTTGTGGTCACGCTGTCGCACCAGGGTTATGTGAAGTATCAGCCGCTGACCGACTACGAAGCCCAGCGTCGTGGTGGTAAAGGTAAATCGGCTGCACGTATTAAAGAAGAAGACTTTATTGACCGCCTGTTGGTGGCCAACACCCATGACACCATCCTCTGCTTCTCCAGCCGTGGACGGCTGTACTGGATGAAGGTCTATCAGTTGCCGGAAGCGAGCCGTGGCGCGCGTGGTCGCCCGATCGTCAACCTGCTGCCGCTGGAGCCGAACGAGCGTATTACCGCCATCCTGCCGGTGCGTGAATACGAAGAGGGCGTGAACGTCTTTATGGCGACCGCCAGCGGTACCGTGAAGAAAACCGCGCTTACCGAATTCAGCCGTCCGCGTTCTGCTGGTATCATTGCCGTCAATCTGAACGAAGGCGATGAGCTGATTGGCGTCGACCTGACGTCAGGTAGCGACGAAGTGATGCTCTTCTCTGCGGCGGGCAAAGTGGTGCGCTTTAAAGAAGGTGCTGTGCGTGCAATGGGTCGTACTGCGACCGGTGTTCGTGGCATCAAACTTGCGGAAAAAGACAGCGTTGTCTCGCTGATCGTACCGCGTGGCGAAGGCGCAATCCTGACGGTAACGCAGAACGGTTATGGTAAACGTACGGCGGAAACCGAGTACCCGACCAAATCGCGCGGTACTCAGGGCGTTATCTCCATCAAAGTCACCGAGCGTAATGGCGCAGTGGTCGGCGCGGTGCAGGTTGATGATTGCGACCAGATCATGATGATCACCGATGCCGGTACGCTGGTGCGTACACGCGTCTCGGAAATCAGCGTGGTAGGGCGTAACACCCAGGGCGTTATTCTGATCCGCACCGCGGAAGATGAAAACGTAGTGGGTCTGCAGCGTGTTGCTGAGCCGGTAGATGATGAAGAGTTAGACTCCATCGACGGTAGCGTGGCGGAAGGCGATGATGATATCGCGCCGGAAGTTGACACCGATACCGACGACGACGCGGCGGACGACGACGCCGAGTAATGCGTTATAAGGGCCGGTTTCCGGCCCTTTTTCATTGCCGTTGCGGCCTTTGCGATTTATCGCTACCTTAATCACACTCTTTTTTAACTTCCTTATGGCGGAGTTTCCCCAGGTTGAAATACCTCGTCTCGTTTCGCAGTACCCTGAAAGTCTCCCGCTATCTGTTCAGGGCGCTGGCGCTATTGCTTTGGCTGTTGATTGCCTTTTTTTCTGTCTTTTATATTGTTAACGCCTTGCATGACAAAGAGTCGGAAATTCGCCAGGAATTTAACCTCAGTTCCGATCAGGCGCAGCGTTACATCCAGCGCACGTCTGACGTGATGAAAGAGCTGAAGTACATCGCTGAAAACCGTCTGACGGCAGAAAACGGTATTCTGACCTCGCGCAACCGCGACGACAAAACCGAAGTCCCGACATTTTTACCGCTATTCCCGGATTCTGACTGCTCCGCCATGGGCAGCTCCTGGCGCGGCTCGCTGGAGTCGCTGGCGTGGTTTATGCGCTACTGGCGCGACAATTTCTCCGCCGCTTACGATCTCAACCGTGTGTTTTTGATCGGCAGCGACAATCTCTGTATGGCCGACTTCGGCCTGCGCGATCTTCCCGTTGAACGCGACGACACGCTGAAAAGTCTGCATGAGCGCATCGTTAAATACCGTAACGCCCCGCAGGATGAGCGCAGCAACAACGTCTACTGGATGAGCCAGGGGCCGCGTCCGGGGATCGGTTACTTCTATGCGCTGACGCCGGTTTACCTCGGCAACCGCCTGCAAGCGCTGCTGGGCACGGAACAGTCCATTCGCATGGAAAACTTTTTCACGCCGGGTAGCCTGCCGATGGGCGTGACCATTCTGGATGACAACGGCCATGCGCTGATTTCCCTTACCGGCCAGGATAGCGGCATTGTTGTCGATCCGCGCTGGATGCAGGAACGTTCATGGTTTGGTTATACCTCGGGTTTTCGCGAGCTGATCCTGAAAAAGAGCCTGCCACCGTCATCGCTGAGCGTGGTTTACTCCGTACCGGTCGATATGGTGCTGGAACGCATTCGCATGCTGATCCTCAACGCCGTATTGCTGAATGTGCTGGTCGGTGTGGCGCTGTTTACGCTTGCGCGCATGTACGAGCGTCGGATTTTTATTCCGGCGGAAAATGATGCCCAGCGGCTGGAAGAGCATGAGCAGTTCAACCGTAAAATCGTCGCCTCCGCGCCGGTGGGGATCTGCATTTTACGTACTCAGGACGGCACAAACATCCTCAGTAACGAGCTGGCGCACAACTATCTAAATATGCTGACGCATGAAGACAGGCAGCGGCTTACGCAAATTATCTGTGGTCAGCAGGTCAATTTCGTTGATGTGTTGACCAGCAATAATACCAATCTGCAAATTAGCTTTGTTCATTCACGTTATCGCAATGAAAACGTGGCGATTTGCGTGCTGGTGGATGTTTCCGCCCGCGTGAAAATGGAAGAGTCGTTGCAGGAGATGGCGCAAGCGGCGGAGCAGGCGAGCCAGTCGAAATCGATGTTCCTTGCGACAGTAAGCCATGAGTTGCGCACGCCGCTGTACGGTATTATCGGTAACCTCGATCTGCTGCAAACGAAAGAGCTGCCGAAAGGGGTCGACAGGCTGGTCACCGCGATGAACAACTCATCGAGTCTGTTGCTGAAAATTATCAGCGATATTCTCGATTTCTCGAAAATTGAATCGGAACAGTTGAAAATCGAGCCGCGCGAGTTTTCCCCGCGCGAAGTGATGAGCCATATCACCGCCAACTATTTACCGCTGGTAGTGCGCAAACAGCTGGGGCTGTACTGCTTTATTGAACCAGATGTGCCGATGGTGCTGAATGGCGATCCGATGCGTTTACAGCAGGTGATTTCCAACCTGCTCAGCAACGCGATTAAGTTTACTGATATCGGTTGTATCGTGTTGCATGTGCATCGCGATGCGGATTATCTCAGCATTCGCGTACGTGATACCGGCGTGGGAATTCCGGGTAAAGAAGTGGTGCGTCTGTTCGATCCCTTCTTCCAGGTGGGAACCGGCGTACAGCGTAACTTCCAGGGCACCGGGCTGGGGTTGGCGATTTGTGAAAAATTGATCAGCATGATGGATGGCGATATTTCCGTTGATACCGAGCCGGGCATGGGGAGCCAGTTCACCATCCGTATCCCGCTTTACAGCGCGGTCGCACCGGTTCGCGCCGATGTCGATGGCCTGGCGGATACGTGCTGTTGGCTGGCGGTGCGTAATGCCTGGCTGTCGGGTTATCTGCAGACATTACTGCAATGGAACGGTATTCAGGTTAAGCAGTACGACGGACGCGCGCTGGGCAACCAGGATACGTTAATCACCGATGATGAACTCTCCTCGTCGTGGACCGGACGCGCGGCCATTATTTTCTGCCGTCGCCATATCGGTATTCCCGTTGAGCGTGCTCCGGGCGAATGGTTGCACAGCGTGGCGTCGCCACACGATCTGCTGACGCTGCTTGGGCGTATTTACCGCGTGCAGGTTATTGAGCCGCAGGCGAGCAACGCGCTTCCTGCCGAGACCCGGGAAGCGGTGCGTAACGATGACATGATGATCCTGGTAGTAGATGATCATCCGATTAACCGACGCCTGCTGGCCGATCAGCTGGGATCGCTGGGATATCAGTGTAAAACGGCTAATGATGGCGTGGATGCGCTGAATGTTCTGAGCAAAAACCCTATCGATATTGTGCTCAGCGACGTCAACATGCCGAATATGGACGGTTACCGCCTGACACAGCGTATTCGTCAGTTAGGGCTGACGCTGCCGGTGATTGGTGTGACGGCTAACGCGCTGGCAGAAGAGAAGCAACGCTGTCTGGAATCGGGTATGGACAGCTGCCTGTCGAAGCCGGTAACGCTGGATATTCTCAAGCAAACGCTGGCAGCGTATGCCGCGCGGGTACGTAACAGCCGGGTATAAAAAAGAACCCCGGCGGGTGCCGGGGTTGTGGGATTACTCTTTTTCTGTCTGCGTCAGGGTGACGGAGGAGAGATAGTTCAGCAGTGCGATATCGTTATCGACACCCAGTTTCATCATTGCTGATTTTTTCTGGCTACTGATGGTTTTGATACTGCGGTTCAGCTTCTTGGCGATTTCCGTTACCAGGAAACCTTCGGCAAACAGGCGCAGCACTTCGCTCTCTTTCGGTGACAGGCGTTTGTCGCCGTAACCGCCAGCGCTGATTTTTTCCAGCAGGCGCGAAACGCTTTCCGGCGTGAATTTCTTCCCTTTTTGCAGTGCCGCCAGCGCTTTTGGCAGGTCTGTCGGCGCGCCTTGTTTCAGCACGATACCTTCAATATCCAGATCCAGCACTGCGCTCAGGATGGCCGGGTTATTGTTCATGGTAAGCACAATAATCGACAGCGTCGGGAAGTGACGTTTAATGTATTTGATAAGCGTGATGCCATCGCCGTATTTATCGCCCGGCATTGACAGGTCGGTTATCAATACGTTTGCCTCAAGTTTCGGCAGGTTGTTAATCAGCGCTGTAGAGTCTTCAAATTCACCGACAACGTTTACCCATTCGATTTGTTCGAGTGACTTGCGAATACCGAACAGTACAATCGGATGGTCATCGGCAATAATTACGTTCATATTGTTCATGTATTAGGCTACCTTGCTACAGCAAGCTCTTGACGTAAGCGTCAATGTCGCTGATGTAATTTTCTATGCCTGGAACATCGCTCTCGCGAATTAATTGCTCCAGCGTTTCGCACAACTGCTTACCAGGTACCAGATTAAGCATGGCAAACACGCCTTTCAGGCGGTGTGCCGTCTGCGCCAGCGCCGCGAAATCGCGCAACGCCGACTCAGTATACAACCTCTTAACATCATCGGGTACTGTGTCAACAAACAGCGCGTAATAGCCGCTGGCGTGGAGCTCGGCGTTTTCGTCACCCCCCAAAGGCGACTCCGGTACATCCTCCTGCGCCAGTTGCTCTTCAATGAGTTGCAATATTGCTCCCTGCATTGCATTACTCATATTAAAGTTCACGCGCAATTGGCCTGGGCCAATTTTCCGCACGCCTGCCTCATCATCGCTTAAAAGCAAGCCTGAGGCAGTAAGATTAGACGGATTATCTGTCAAAAAGAGATCATATTCTTGACTTGATAACCGCTCATCCGGGGAAATACAGCTTGCCCCCCAGTTTTCCAGCTGGCGAACCACAATATTACGGATTTCGTTAGAGGTAATATCAATCATCGCCACCACGTCATCGAGTAATTTTTCTTCGCTCTCAGCCTGTTGCGGACGAGCCGCCATCTTCACATGCAGCGAGTAGCGGGTGCCCAGATCCTCACGCGCTTTAATATTCAGATGCCCGCCAAGCTTACGCGCCAGCTGATCGCACAGCCAGAAGGTGAGGGCGTTCGCTTTTCCGTACTGGTCACCCTGCGTATCGTTAAGGAACGGGAAATGCAGATTATCGATTTCACTGGCGTTCACACCCACGCCGGTATCGAGAATCCGGAAGGTCAGGCGGTCTTCCGCCGATTCGTCCACATTCACTTCAAGCGTGATTTTGCCCATCTGCGTGGTCGTGACCGCGTACTGGATGAGCAGCAACAGGATCCGACGCAGAGCGTCACGGTCGCCGTGACGCTCTTCATTGGCCGGAAGCGGGTTATTAATTAAGAGTTGCAGACCCTTACGTTTGATAACCGGCAGGACTTCCGGCACCACTTCATCAATCAAATCCTGAATCGAGAACAGTGTAGACGAACCTTTCCAGCTGTCGCTCTCCAGCATATGTGCCAGCTGGATTTCATCGACCAGTTGTACCAGTCTGTCGGCGTGATCCGCGACAAGATTGCCCTCCTGGCTCTGCAACGCTGCAGCTTCGCTGGCCAGCGATTTCACCGGCTGTTTCAGCGACTCGGCAAGATTACTCATAAAGCTGGCGCGGCCTTGCTGGTTTTTCTCATAAAGCCGTTGCGCCTGCTTGAGCTTTTTATTAACCAGCACTTCTCTGTCCTGGTCGCGAATAATAAAGATCTGCGTACGCGAAGCGACCTGGCTGCGGAACTGACGAATTTCGTACAGTTCGTTATTAATGGTGGCCTGAATCACGCCCTGATGCTGATCGGCCATCGCCGTAATATTTTGCAGATTCAGGTGCGGTAATAAGTGATCGGCGATTTTATTGCTCAGGACGGTGCGGTTCGCTTCCTGATCGTGAACCAACAGCCCCAGCGGCAACAGTGAAACAATCTCTTCATTAAAAGCACGCAGCACACGCAGTTCGTTACTTGCACCAGGCGTTGCCAGACCGTCGGCTTTACGCCCTGGCATCTGACGAAAAGTGGTGTAACCGAACAATGCCAGTGCCAGCAGGCCGATATTCAGCAGTAACGGCAGAAGAATATTTTGCAGCGTATCCAGCAGCAGTGTCCCGAATGGCACCTGCCAGACCAGACGCAGCCCGGTGCCGTTCAACGCTGAGGAGATCTCAATGCGCGAACTGTTAAAATTGACGGCAACGCTGTCGGTTGTTTCTTTATCCTGGCCGCGAGTGTTGGTCTGCGTGGTATCCGGATCGAGACGGAAGCTATCCAGCGTCATGCCGGGTGGGATCAGATCATTAATCGGCAAATCGAATGCGACTACCGTGGCCAGATGGCCCGGCTGGTTGAATGTTGTACGCAGCGTGAAGTAATGGCCGTTTTGCCAGGCCAGATGGCGCAGAGATGAAAAGCTTTCGCGTTCATCAAGGGCATTCGCCTGCTGTAGCATTTCTGCGCGGCGGGAATCGACAATGTTACTGATCGTGGTGTCTTTGAAACCGGAAGAAAGATCCTTTAGCGGCAACGTCGACACCAGGATCATGCTGTTATCCTGGCCGTTGAGGTAGTACATCGACCATGGCACGGTTTCCGCGCCCCAGAGCGTATCGAGGTACGTTGAGATCCGCTGCGTCATCTCCAGCGTAGAACTGTCATGGGAACCAAAAATCAACGCTTCTGTTTTACGCCGTGGTTTTTCCAGGTAGTAAACGTCTTGCTTTAAGCGCGTTTCTTGCAGACCTTCACCAGACGTAGCGGCTGGCGCCGCAGCAATGTTGTCGTAGATTTGCCAGGTAGCGTAGCGCCAGGTATCGATACGCTTGTGAATAGCGTGGGTGATATCGACAATCTGATAGCTTTTATCTTTTAACCAGGCGTTGACCGCACTTTGGATCATCACCCCCATTGTCACCAACAGGACGATAATCAACAAAAGAAAGTAACGGGTGATGTTGCCCGGTATCAGGGAAAATTTGCCAGGGATCATTGTGTCCGATCGACTCATTCTTGTGTGGAACCCGTTATGACAACACTGCTGTAAATACTCAGCGCTCGCTGAGACAATGTTGCTGCCATGCCGTAATAACCGCCTGTAACATGCGGCGAACGTGTAGATGTTGTGTTGCAGAGCAGTGTACAGCAGGCAGTATATCGGTTAATGAGTGAATTTCCAGACTCTCTTTCCCGTTTCAGTCTCGAAAACATGGGGATAGGCATATTGACTAAACGCAGTGGCAAATATGTACAGCCAGGAAAAATTGTACATATATTTACCGTTTGGTTGCAAAAAGAACGCGATAAATAACAAACTATTAATTTCGTGAATGCGTCAATGAGAAATATCTGGCATGGTAATTGATTAATTAATAGTCGTTACAAATCGTTATTATATCTAAATAATTATTCAAGTTGCGTAAGGGAAGGTAAAAAAAAACCGAATGCGACGCATCCGGTTATAAGAGGGGTAAACAGACATTCAGATTCGAATGACGGTAATAAATAAAGTTAATGATGATAGCGTCAGTTATTTTAGTTGCGATTGAAGGTTATGGTTTTGCATTCAGTGCTATGATTTATGTTTTGCTTATTATTTTGTTTTTAAATAATTTTTTATTGGTTTTTGATTATTTGTGCGCATTTATTTAGCTATTTGTGCGAAAAAAAGTTCCCTCGAATTTACAAAATGAAACATCTATCATTACGTATGAAACATCTTCAAAGTTTTCGTATCATATTCTCGTTGGATTATTTTTCTATTTTAAGCACAATGATTTTGCCAGCTGATTAGAGGGTTAATCGGCAAGCAGTGGCAATAAAAATGCATATAACAGAGGGTTAATAAAATGAAAGTTAAAGTTCTGTCCCTCCTGGTACCGGCTCTGCTGGTAGCAGGCGCAGCAAATGCGGCTGAAGTTTACAACAAAGATGGCAACAAATTAGATCTTTACGGCAAAGTAGACGGTCTGCACTATTTCTCTGACGATAGCAGCGCTGATGGCGATCAGACCTATGTACGTTTTGGCTTCAAAGGCGAAACACAGGTAAATGACCAGGTGACGGGTTACGGTCAGTGGGAATACAACGTTCAGGCTAATAACACGGAAACCTCTACCGACCAGGCATGGACTCGTCTGGCTTTCGCCGGTATCCGCGTAGCTGATGCGGGTTCTTTCGACTATGGTCGTAACTATGGCGTAATTTACGACGTCACCTCCTGGACCGACGTTCTGCCAGAATTCGGCGGCGATACTTACGGTGCAGATAACTTCATGCAGTCCCGTGCTAATGGCGTTGCAACCTACCGTAACACCGATTTCTTCGGTCTGGTCGATGGCCTGAATTTTGCTCTGCAATACCAAGGTAAAAACGGTAGCGTAAGTGGTGAAGACTCTACTGGTCGCAGTGTTCTGAAACAGAATGGTGACGGTTATGGTGCCTCTGTAACTTACGATCTGGGTGCAGGCTTTAGCGTAGGTGGTGCAATGTCCTCCTCGAAACGTACCTACGATCAAAACAACCGTGTTTACACCACCACCGATTCTGCTGGTAACGTCATTGGCTCTTATCCGATCTATGGTGAAGGCGATCGCGCTGAGGTTTACTCCGGTGGTTTGAAATATGACGCCAATAACCTCTACCTGGCGGCACAATACTCTCAGACTTATAACGCGACTCGTTTTGGCGGCGCATCTGGTGCAAAAGCTTATGGTTTTGCCAACAAAGCGCAGAACTTTGAAGTGGTTGCTCAGTACCAGTTTGACTTCGGTCTGCGTCCGTCCATTGCTTACCTGCAGTCTAAAGGTAAAGATATTTCCGGTACGGGTGTTGAAAACTACGGCGACCAGGATCTGCTGAAATACATCGATGTTGGCGCGACCTACTACTTCAACAAAAACATGTCCACCTATGTTGATTACAAAATCAACCTGCTGGACGATAACGACTTCACCAAAGCCGCTGGCATTTCCACCGACAACGTTGTTGCTCTGGGCCTGGTTTACCAGTTCTAATCTAACAACCGTGATTATTAAGGGGCCGAAAGGCCCCTTTTTTATGTCCCGCGTCGGCCAAAGCTTGCGTTTTAGTGTAGGCTTGCCGCGGGTTAACAAATAACGAGAGACAGAGATGATTTTTCTTCGTGCCGGGGTTGTCGCGGCGTTGTTGTTACTGTCCGGTTGCGACACCGGTAGCAAGGCACAGCCCACCGTGCTGGAAGGCAAAACCATGGGCACTTTCTGGCGCGTGAGCGTGGTGGATATTAGCCCGCAACAGGCGCAAAGCCTGCGACAAAAAATTCAGACACAGCTGGATGCTGACGATCATCTGATGTCGACCTGGAAGGACGACTCCGCGCTGATGCGCTTTAACCATTCGACCAGCACGGCACCGTGGCCGGTCAGCGCCGCGATGGCGGATATCGTTACTACCTCGCTGCGTGTCGGTGAGAAAACCGAAGGCGCGATGGATATCACCGTCGGGCCGCTGGTTAATTTATGGGGATTTGGCCCGGATAAACAGCCGGTAAAAACACCGGGTCAGGCACAAATTGATGCGGCGAAAGCGCATACCGGCTTAGCGCATTTAACCGTGATCAACCGCGCCGGAGAGCAATTCCTGCAAAAAGATCTGCCGGATCTGTTTGTTGACCTTTCGACGGTAGGCGAGGGATACGCGGCGGATCACCTGGCAAGGTTAATGGAGCAGGAAGGGATCGCGCGTTATCTGGTTTCTGTGGGTGGCGCATTAGCCAGCCGGGGCATGAACGCGCAAGGCCAGCCGTGGCGCGTCGCGATCCAGAAACCGACCGATCGTGAGAATGTTGCCCAGGCGGTTGTCGATATTAACGGTCATGGCATCAGCACTTCCGGCAGCTACCGTAATTATTACGAGCTGGACGGCAAACGCATTTCACACATCATCGATCCGCGTAGCGGGCGGCCAATCCAGCATGCGCTGGTGTCGGTCACGGTTATCGCGCCCACCGCGCTGGAAGCGGACGCCTGGGACACCGGTTTAATGGTGCTCGGCACCGAACAGGCAAAAGAGGTGGTGACGCGGGAAGGGCTGGCGGTATTTATGATTATCAAAGACGGCGACGGTTTCCGCACCTGGATGTCACCGCAGTTTTCCGCATTTCTGCTCAGCGAAAAAAATTAAACCGCAAGATTGCGGGTGTCTGGAGCTGCGCATACGGGCACAGTGAGGCTAAGCTTACATAAGGAGCCTGACATGAACGACACCACATTATTAGATGAACAGCGCTGGCAAGCGGTGCTGGCCCGTAATGCGCAGGCCGATGGTCAGTTTGTTTTTGCCGTGCTGACCACCGGCATTTTTTGCCGTCCCTCTTGTACGGCGCGCCACGCCTTGCGTCAGAATGTCCGTTTTTATCCCGATGCGCAGAGCGCCCAGGACGCTGGTTTTCGCCCCTGTAAGCGCTGCCAGCCGGATAAAACCCACCCGCAGCAACAGCGGCTGGATAAAGTGACCAAAGCCTGCCGCTTACTGGAGCAGGATACGCCTATCACGCTGGAGCAGCTGGCCGCTGAAGTGGCGCTTAGCCCTTATCATTTTCACCGTTTATTTAAATCCGTTACCGGCATGACGCCAAAAGCCTGGCAACTGGCTTTTCGCGCTCGCCGCTTACGCAATACTCTTGCGGTGAGCGAAACCGTTACCGACGCTGTGCTGGCAGCGGGCTTTCCGGATAGCAGCAGTTATTACCGCCAGGCCGATGCATCGCTGGGGATGACGGCACAGCAGTTCCGTCGCGGCGGCGATGCAACTGATGTCTGGTATACCTTGAGCGACTGCGCACTGGGCCGCTGCCTGGTGGCGGAGAGCGAACGTGGAATTTGCGCCATTTTACTGGCCGACAGTGACGAGCAGCTTCTTGCCCAGTTGCAGGAAATCTTCCCGCGCGCTCAGCGTGCGCAGGCTAATGACGCGTTCAGTGCGCGGGTGGCACAGGTTATCAAGCGGCTCGACAATGCCGATGCCCCCTTTACGCTGCCGCTGGATCTTCGCGGCACCGCGTTCCAGTTACAGGTATGGCAAGCACTGCGCGAGATCCCCACTGGTGAGACGGTAAGTTACCAGGAACTGGCGAAAAAGCTGGGTAAACCAAACGCGGTACGAGCAGTTGCCAGCGCCTGCGGTGCGAACAAACTGGCGATTGTCATCCCTTGCCATCGCGTGGTGCGCAGCGATGGGGCGCTGTCCGGTTATCGCTGGGGGATGGCGCGCAAAGCTCAGTTGCTCCAGCGAGAACGTAACAAAGAGGAGACGTGATGCTCGATCTGTTTTCTGGAGAACAACCCTGGCAGGAGCCGCTGGCATCGGGCGCTGTCGTGCTGCGGCGCCTTGCATTAGCACCAGCCGACCAACTGTTACGCGGTATCGCACAAGTGGTCAGTCAGTCGCCGCTGCGTCATATGGTCACCCCTGGCGGTTATACCATGTCAGTGGCGATGACCAACTGTGGCAAACTCGGCTGGACCACCGATCATCGTGGTTACCTCTACGCGCCAGTCGATCCGCTAACTCAACAGCCGTGGCCGCCGATGCCTGCGGCTTTTTCTGCGCTGTGCCAGCAGGCGAGCGAGGCGGCTGGTTACCCGGATTTTCGTCCGGATGCCTGTCTTATCAACCGTTATGTGCCGGGGGCGAAATTGTCGCTGCATCAGGATAAGGACGAACCCGACCTGCGTGCGCCGATTGTATCTGTGTCGCTCGGTTTACCGGCCATTTTCCAGTTTGGCGGCCTCAAACGTAGCGATCCGCTGCAACGGCTGATGCTTGAACACGGCGATGTGGTCGTATGGGGCGGCGAGTCGCGGCTCTTTTACCACGGCATTGCGCCGCTGAAAGGCGGCTATCATCCGGCGACCGGCGAGTGCCGCTACAACCTGACGTTTCGCCAGGCAGGCAATGGCGAATAAAAATAAGAATTATTCTTGATGTAACCCGGTAGCCGTTTAAACTGCTGGCTGATTTTGTTGACCGGGTTTTGTTATGGAACTTCTCCTTCTTGTCTGGCGTCAGTATCGCTGGCCTTTTGTCGGTGTGCTCGTGCTTACCCTCGTGAGTGCCGCGTTTGGTATCGGCCTGATTGCTTTTATTAACCAGCGGCTGATTGAAACCGTGGATATGTCGCTGACTGTTTTACCGGAATTCCTCGGCCTGTTGCTGCTACTGATGGCGGTGACGCTGGGGTCGCAACTGGCGCTGACTACGCTCGGTCACCATTTTGTCTACCGCCTGCGTAGTGAATTTATTAAGCGCATCCTCGACACGCCTGTGGAACGTATCGAACAACTGGGTAGCGCCTCTTTGCTGGCCGGGCTAACCAGTGACGTGCGTAATATCACCATCGCCTTTGTGCGCCTGCCGGAACTGGTGCAGGGCATTATCCTGACTGTTGGTTCCTGTATCTATCTGGCGATGCTCTCCGGCAAGATGCTGCTGATCACTGTGCTATGGATGGCGCTGACCATCTGGGGCGGGTTCGTGCTGGTTTCCCGTGTGTACAAACATATGGCGAGGCTGCGTGAAACAGAAGACAAGCTGTACAACGATTTCCAGACCGTGCTGGAAGGGCGCAAAGAGCTGAACCTCAACCGCGAACGCGCGGAACACATTTTCGGACAGATGTACCTGCCGGATGCACGTGAATATCGCCATCACATTATTCGCGCCGACACGTTCCATTTAAGCGCGGTGAACTGGTCGAACATTATGATGCTGGGGGCAATCGGCCTGGTGTTCTGGATGGCAAACAGCCTCGGCTGGGCGGATACCAATGTCGCCGCAACGTATTCCCTGACCCTGCTGTTTTTGCGCACGCCGCTGCTGTCAGCAGTAGGTGCTTTGCCCACGCTGCTCAGTGCGCAGGTGGCTTTCAAAAAGCTAAAACAGTTTGCGCTGGCCCCCTATAAAGCCGGGTTTCCCCGCCCGCAGGCTTTCCCGAACTGGCAAACGCTGGAGCTGCGGGATGTCACCTTTAAATATCAGGACAACGACTTCGCGATTGGTCCCGTCAATATGATGCTCAAGCGCGGCGAGCTGGTGTTTTTGATTGGGGGTAACGGCAGCGGTAAGTCGACGCTGGCGATGCTGTTAACCGGGCTGTATCAGCCGGTTTCCGGTGAGATCCTGCTGGATGGCAAACAGATGGCGCAGGATAAACCGGAAGATTACCGCAAACTATTCTCGGCGGTCTTTACCGACGTCTGGCTGTTTGACGACTTGCTGGGACCGGAAGGTAGGCAGGCGGATCCGGCGCTGGTGGAAAAGTGGCTTGAGCAACTGAAAATGTCGCACAAGCTGGAGCTGAACAACGGCAAGATCCTCAATCTCAAGCTGTCGAAAGGGCAGAAAAAACGTGTCGCCTTGCTGCTGGCGCTGGCGGAAGAGCGCGATATTCTGCTGCTGGATGAATGGGCGGCGGATCAGGACCCGCATTTCCGCCGCGATTTCTACCAGGTCTTACTCCCGTTAATGCAGCAGATGGGCAAAACCATTTTTGCCATCAGCCATGACGATCACTACTTCGTGCATGCCGATCGCCTGCTGGAGATGCGCAACGGCCAGCTTACCGAGTTGGTGGGTGAAGAGCGTGCGCACGCTTCCCGCGACGCAGTGGCACGCACCGCCTGACAGAGCCGCCCCTTCTGGCGAGGGGGCGTTCGCTGGTTTTTTATCCAAACGCCTGCGCTGTTTATTATTTTTTACAAAACCTGCCGCTATGCTTAAGGCTACTCTGCTCTGGCTTCGGAGCGCTTTGCCACACTCAGGGACAACCGGCCAATGCCAGTTATCAAAAAAAACAGCGTCAAACTGCGCGATGAAGAGCGTGCGCGGCTGATTTGGCTGCTCACCACCCATAAGCCGCTCACCGCCGCGCTGCTTGGCGAAATCACGCTGGTCGAGCAGGTCGACAGTGCCGAGCTTGAGCACGATCTCGCCGAAGTGAAAGTGCTGGTTTCGCACCTGCCGCCACCGGATTTGGCTGACACCCTCGAAGCGCTGCCGGTGGTTGAACGTCACGCGTTATGGCGGCTCATCGATGATGATAAGCGCGGCAAAGTGCTGCTTGAAGCGTCCGAAAACGTCTGGGATGACCTGATCGATGAGATGAGCGACCGCGCGCTGCTGGATGCGCTCGAAACGCTGGATATTGATGAGCAAATCTGGCTGGTGCAGCATCTGCCGCGTAACCTCACCGGACGGCTGATGGCGACGTTGCCGCCGACAGAGCGCGCCCGCATGCGGCAGGTCATGCGTTATGGCAAAAATTGCGTCGGCGCAATTATGGCGTTTGAAGTTATCACCGTACGCTCAGAAGTCACGCTGGCGGCCGTCCAGCGCTATTTGCGACGTCTCGGTAAAATGCCGGAGAACACCGATAAACTGTTTGTTATCGGGCGTGATAACCGGCTGATGGGCGAACTTGGGCTGCAGACTATCCTGCTTAACGCCGCCGGACGGCGGGTGAGCGAGGTGATGGATGCCGATCCGGTGACCTTTTCCCCTGAAGACGAAGCGGAAAAAGTGGCGCGTACTTTTGAGCGTGATAACTTGCTCAGCGCGGCGGTAGTCGATGAAAACGGCATGCTGATGGGCCGTTTGACCATCGATGAGATCGTTGATGTGGTGTACGAAGAGACCGACAACGATATGCGCCAGATGGGGGGCTTAAGTACCGAGGAAGATGTTTTCGCGCCGGTAAGTAAAGCGGTGAAAAACCGCTGGGTATGGCTGGCAACCAACCTGTGTACCGCCTTTATCGCATCACGCGTCATTGATGGTTTTGAACACACTATCTCGCAACTGGTGGCGCTGGCGTCGCTGATGCCGATTGTCGCTGGTATCGGCGGCAATACCGGGAATCAAACCATTACCATGATTGTTCGCGCGTTAGCATTACAGAACATTCAGCCGGGCAACTTTACCTTTCTTATACTGCGTGAAATGGGCGTGGCGCTGATTAACGGTCTGGTGTGGGGCGGGATTATGGGCGGTGTCACCTGGTGGCTGTATGACGATGCGGCGCTGGGCGGCGTGATGACGCTGGCAATGGTGCTGAACCTGCTGATGGCGGCGCTAATGGGGGTATTAATCCCGATGGTGATGACCCGGCTGGGGCGCGACCCGGCGGTCGGCTCCAGCGTGATGATCACCGCGATTACCGATACCGGCGGTTTCTTTATTTTTCTTGGGCTGGCGACGATTTTTTTGCTGTAGACAGGCTCCTTTCCCGCAGCGCGGCTGGCGTAATCGCCAGCGTAACCAGCCCGGCAACAACGCCGATAGCCAGATTACCGGTGCTGACGGTGGCAACCACGGTGACCAGCATTACCAGCGTTTCGATAACTGGCGCTTGCGTCAGCGCCGTGGGTTGCACACTGCTCCAGTTAAAGGTTTTGAACGCGACAATCGCCATAATTCCGGCCAGTACCACCATCGGGATTTTCGCCATCACGTCGCTTAATGCCGTTACCAGCAGTAACAGCACCAGCGCAGCAGCAAGGGTCGAGATACGCGTGCGGCCTTTGCCCATTTCCACATTGACAATGGTCTGGCCGATCATGGCGCACCCGGCAATCCCGCCGTAGAAGCCAGCCAGAATGTTCGCGATCCCAAGCCCGGTGCTTTCCCGGCTTTTATTCGATGGCGAATGTGTCAGATCGTCGACCAATTTTGCGGTCAGCAGCGACTCCATCAAGCCGACAAACGCGATGCTCAGCGCACACGGCCAGACAATGCTCAGCGTATGCAGATTCAATGGTACCAGCCATTGCGTCAGGCCAGGCAAACCGCCCTGCATTGAACCTTCATCCCCCACGGTGGGTAGCAACTGACCGCTAAAAGCGGTGAACGCGGTGAGTACCACAATCGCTACCAGCGGCGCAGGAATGCTTTTTACCCAGCGCGGGAGCCACAGCACCATCAGTATGGTCAGGGTAAACAGTGCCAGAATCAGGGGATCTTTATGCCAGAAATGCGGCACCTGAGCGCAGAAAATCAATATCCCCAGCGCATTAACAAAGCCGGTCATTACAGCGTGTGGGATAAAGCGCATCAGCCGAGACATTCCGCTCAGACCGAAAATAATCTGCATCACACCCGCGAGTAAAACTGCTGGCAGGATGTATTCCACACCGTTTTCATGAACCATCGGACCGATAACCAACGCGACTGATCCCGCCGCCGCCGTGACCATTGCCGGACGCCCGCCGAGCAAAGACATGCTAAAACACAGCACTACTGAGGCTATCAGGCTTACTTTCGGGTCAACACCTGCGATAACAGAAAATGAGATAACTTCCGGGATGAGTGCCAGCGCGGTGATTACGCCTGCCAGAACTTCACGGGTAAAAAGCTGTGGTGAGCGCAGAAGATGGCTTACGCGCAGTACAGAATGGGTTGATTTTTCAGTCATAAAGATTCGCAGGTGGGATGCCAGAAAAGCAGTGACAAACGGTATCACTGCGTTCGGCAAAGCGGGGGATGATAGCAGATTTCCGGTCAGAGTGACCAGCAATAAGTGTTAAATATAATGCAAAAAATCAACTTATTAGTAACATTAATACAATGAATATTTAATGTTTAAACATTATTTAAATCTCACTTTTTAAGTGCTACGTTAGGGGTGCTAACTACTTTACCCTCAATAAATGCGAATAAAGCAGCACTAAAAGTAAGGCAATATCATCATGAAAAAAATGACTGCCAGGCTGTTTTCGATGGCTGTCGGGCTTAATGCTGTCTCAAAAGCAGCAAAAACGTCCGCATCGAAAGAGCAGGAAACAGATGTGCTTTTAATCGGTGGTGGGATCATGAGCGCCACGCTGGGAACCTGGTTGCAGGATCTCGAACCCACCTGGTCGATTACCATGGTGGAACGGCTGGATGCCCTGGCGGAAGAGAGCTCGAACGGCTGGAACAATGCCGGTACCGGGCATGCCGCCTTAATGGAACTGAATTACACCCCACGCAGCGCGGACGGCTCTGTCAGTATTAAAAAAGCGATTGAAATCAACGAAGCATTTCGTATTTCTCGCCAGTTCTGGGCGCATCAGGTGAAAACCGGCGTATTGCGCGAACCGCGTTCATTTATCAATACCGTGCCGCATATGAGCCTCGTCTGGGGCGACGACAATGTGAACTTCCTGCGCGCGCGCTACAAAGCGCTGCAGCAATGTTCCCTGTTCCGCGGTATGCGCTATTCCGAAGATGCCGAACAGATCAAACAGTGGGCGCCGCTGGTGATGGAAGGGCGTGATGCCGGGCAAAAAATTGCCGCCACCCGTACCGAAATCGGCACCGATGTGAATTTTGGCGAACTGACGCGCCAGATGATTGGTTCGTTGCAGAAAAAAGAGAACTTCGCTTTGCAACTGGGCACTGAAGTGCGCGGACTCAAACGCAATGCCGACAACAGCTGGAATGTGACGCTGCATAACCTGCAAACTGGCGCGGAGCAGATCATCAAGGCGAAGTTTATTTTTATTGGCGCCGGTGGTGCAGCGCTGAAGCTGTTGCAGGCATCCGGTATTCCGGAAGCGGCAGACTATGCGGGCTTTCCGGTTGGCGGGCAGTTCCTCGTGGCGGAAAACCCGGCAGTGGTCAATCACCATCTGGCGAAAGTCTACGGCCAGGCCACCGTGGGCGCGCCGCCCATGTCGGTACCGCATATTGATACGCGCATTATCGATGGCAAACGCGTGCTGCTGTTTGGACCATTCGCTACGTTTTCGACGCGTTTTCTGAAAAATGGTTCTCTGTGGGATCTGCTGCGTTCGACTAACTCGTCGAACATTCTGCCGATGCTGACTGTGGGGATGACCAACTTCAGCCTGGTGAAATATCTGGTTAACCAGGTGCTGCAAAATGAGGACGACCGCTTCGATGCGCTGCGCGAGTACTATCCGCTGGCGCAGAAAGAGGACTGGCGTTTGTGGCAGGCGGGTCAGCGCGTGCAGATTATTAAGCGCGAGCCGGGCAAGGGCGGCGTGTTGCGCCTCGGAACCGAAGTCGTGAGCGATAAAGAGGGCACCATTGCCGCGCTGCTTGGCGCGTCACCGGGCGCCTCGACCGCAGCGCCAATCATGCTGGAGTTGATGGAGAAAGTGTTCGCTGAGCGCTTCGCTTCTGATGCCTGGCAGGCAAAACTGAAAGAGATCATTCCTTCTTTCGGTACCGAGCTGAATGGCAATATTGAAGCCGCCGACCAGGAATTGCGCTACACCAGCGAGATCCTCGGCCTGAAATGCGACGAGTCGCTGGTAGCAGATATCACGCCACCGGTGCAAAAACCGACAACACAGCCGCACAATGACGGCGAGCAGGTTGCGGATATCGCGCTGTAATCGTTTTTTACTGCAACATAAAAACCGTGACGAATGCGTTACGGTTTTTATTACATTCCCACGCTGATGGATTAGTGAGTTTTTGTTGGCCGCAGTATCGCCAACGATGGGGGAGGGCATTTATCTCGGGCTGTTTGTTCTCTTGCGCATAGCGCAGACATGACAAAATCAACCGCAATGGATTGGTTTCTTATAGGTTTTTGGGGCGGCACGAGAAGATTAAATATATTAATACAACATTATGATTTATATAATTTCATCAAAGCTGTGAGCCTCTCCATTGACAGACTCTTTACTGGAAATCCCTTTCATATAACAGCTTTCATCACGTATACCGCATCCGGTAATTCATTTACGTTGACGTGATTTCGTTTGAATGTCTTCACGAACGGTTCTGCGACCCCGTTACTTTGCGGGCTGCGTACTGGCGTTGCTCACACTAAAAACCCCCGGTGAACTGGCGAACGTGCGTGTTGCATCGGCCAGGTGGCAACTGTCCTTATCGGGCAGTTATTCAATATGAGGCGGAGCCTTCAGCACGTTACCTAACCTCTTTTCCAGATTTTCAGTATCGATTAAGTGCGCGATTGAAACGGCGGCTACGGCAAAACCTATATAATCATCGACTGCATGATAGCACCTCATTATCAGCTGCTTCACATAATTGCTACATTTACAATGACGTGCAAAGAAATGTTTAAAAAAACAGCACTTATACCTTTCACGAATGCTTTATAATTTTCAAAAAGCACTTTAAAACCTTCAAATAAACGTACTAAAACTTCAAAAAGCGTTTTAAAACCTTCAAGTAAACACACTGAAACTTCAAAAAGCGCTTTAAAACCTTCAAGTAAACGCATTAAAACTTCAAAAAGCGCTTTAAAAACTTCAAATAAGCGCATTAAAGCTTCAAAAAGGGTTTTAAAAACTTCAAAAAAAATTTAAAAGTTTCAAAAAAGCGCTTTAAATTTTTAAAGATGCTTTTGATTTTTTATTGATTAAAAGATCTTGGGGTAATGCGATATATTTCATCCTGTTCAGAAATGAACGATTTGCAAATAATTGAAGCACTATTACACAAGGGAATTAAAATGTTTAAAGCAACAGTATTAGAATCCAAAGAAAGTAAAGCAGTTGTGGGCGGAATGGTTGGCCCATACGGTGAATGTTATTTTGTTGATAACCGTCCTAACGGCGTGTATGGCTGGTTCCGTCGTGAATCAGGTAAAAATGGTTTAGAAAAACGTTGTGACGAGAAGTAATTCTCAACATTAATTAAGCAGTAAAATTAAAACAAAGGCCAGTTTCTGGCCTTTTATAATGGTCATCAGTGTGAAGATAAAACCTTTTTTTCTGACTTTATTAGTAGCTATAGTTCCTGCTGTATATGCGGTTAATAGCGTATTTCTTTCGGAAAGTGACGTTACTGAAAATACGAAGAAAGAAAGTTCTCACGTCACCTACTCTGATATCGACCGACTGATTACCACGACCGGCGTTCTAAAACCTAACGAGCAAGTTAGTGTCGGGGCGCAGGTTAATGGACGGCTCAATAAGCTGCATGTGAAGGAAGGTGATGCAGTTAAAAAAGGCCAGTTGCTGGCTGAGATCGATCCGACGCTTGCACAAAATGATGTCGATAGTGCTAAATCTGAGCTGGATAATGCATTAGCGCAAAAAAAGATCACGTTACTGTCGCTTAAACAGTCTAAGAGCGATTATAACCGACAAAAGAAAATGTCACTGGATGACGCCACAACGCTGAGCGACCTCGAGACGGCGAAAACAAAATATGAAAGTGATAAAGAACAGCTAGATATAAATGAAATTCAAATAGCTCAGGCCAGAGTCAAGTTAAATACTGCTCAGGCAAACTTAGCGTACACGCGCATTACGTCGCCCATAGATGGCGTCGTCTTGGGTATATTAACGCAGGAAGGGCAGACTATTGTTTCATCACAGAGTGCGCCGACAATTCTGGTGGTGGCTAATCTGGATATCATGACTGTAAATATAAAAATATCAGAAATGGATATTTTGAAAACCAGGGTTGGTATGCCTTTATGGTTTACTGTCACGGCTTCTCCTGACACCCGTTATAAAGGGATGCTAAACAGGATACAGCAAATACCAGAAGAAATGCTTTACGATATGAAGAGCAGTTCAGGTGATTCTGCCGGGAGTAAGAAAACTGCTACCTATTACAATGGAAGTTTTGACGTAGTAAATGATCAGCATGTTTTAAAGCCAGCTATGTCGGTACAGGTTTATTTAGTTGTTGAAGAGAAAAAAAACGTTAAAGCCGTTCCGACAAACTACCTGGGTGAAATGGTTAGCAAAGATCATTATATCGTCAATGTACTTCACAATAATAAAATAGAAAAAAGACGCGTACAAACCGGGATTAAGAACGCAAAAATTACTGAGATCGTTAAAGGATTAGAAATAGGCGATATTATAATAAAGGGTGGCGACTAAATGAGCCGCACCGATGAATATATTATTTTATCAGACGTTTATAAACGATATGAGAGTGGTGGAGAAATCGTTTCTGCACTGAAAGGCGTATCGCTAACCATTAAAAAAGGCGAGTTTATCGCTATCGTCGGGCCATCAGGCTCGGGTAAAACCACGCTGATGAATACCATTGGCTGCTTAGATGATATTAGCGCTGGGCAGATGTCATTCTACGGCATTGACGTATCGGTGTTAACTGCCGACTCAGTTGCTGAGTTACGAAATAAATATATTGGTTTTGTATTCCAGAAATACAATCTTTTGCCTTACTTAACCGCGAAAGAGAATGTCGCTTTACCCGCACAATACACCTCAAAAAACTATAAAAATAGAAATGAACGTGCGGAAAAAATACTTGAGTCGGTCGGCTTAAGCGATCGCGTTGATTTTAACCCAAACCAACTTTCTGGTGGGCAGCAGCAGCGCGTCAGCATTGCCAGAGCGCTAAT
Source organism: Kosakonia sp. (assembly GCF_032104925.1). Lineage (NCBI taxonomy): Bacteria > Pseudomonadati > Pseudomonadota > Gammaproteobacteria > Enterobacterales > Enterobacteriaceae > Kosakonia > Kosakonia sp. The sequence goes on along the minus strand of NZ_DAMCGF010000003.1, from coordinate 444,634 downwards.
GAATGATGCCGACATTATTCTGGCAGATGAACCGACGGGTGCTCTGGATAGTGTGACGGGTTGCCAGGTTATGGACATATTCAAGACGCTTAACCGAAAGGGCAAAACGATTATCCTTGTTACGCATGATAGCAATATTGCGTCACAGGCCGACCGAATCATACACATGAATGATGGCCGGATCGTGAAAGACGAAAGCAGCGTATCAACCAGTGACCTCCAGGCAGCATGCAGCAGGGTACTTGAAAAGGATCCGCTTGGCATGATGTTTGGGATAGTCGAAGCATTCAGAACTGCGTTTAGGGCACTGAACGGCCACCGGATACGAGCGTTTCTGTCAATGCTGGGTGTCATTATTGGGGTTTTTGCAGTGCTTATGTCTATTGCCATAAGCGAAGGCGCACACCATCGTGTTATGAAAGAAATGAATTTATTAGCCACCAACACCATTGAAATCAGGCCAGGCACCAGCTGGAAGTCAATGCCAGATCCCGGCAATAAGCTTCTTGAAAAAGATGATGTTGATATGCTTACCGAGCTATTACCGGAAAGTAAAATTTCACCGGTCATAACTTCAACAGCGACGATAAATAGTGGTGATAGTGATATTGACGCTGCGCTTACCGGTATCAGTAAGGAATACTTCGATGCCGATAAAGTGTTAGCTGGTCATTTGTTTGAAACTGACAATATAACCGCCAGTGATGCTGTTGCCGTTATTGACTCAAGGCTTGCAGAAACCGCATTCGGTTCCTCGAATGAAGCAGTAGGAAAATATTTGCAGATTTCCGGCTACCCATTTGAGGTGGTCGGGGTGATCAAAGATATCTCGACGGCATCGGAAAAGACGACATTAAAAGCCTGGATACCCTGGACCTCGTACATAAACCGGATTACGGGTCTGATACCTTTTGAAGCCATCCAGGTTCGGGCCAAAGATCCGGCTCAGGTTGAGCTTATAAGAGAGAAAATAGAGCAAGCGCTCACGTTTTCACACGGTAAAAAGGACTTCTTTACTGTCACGAATGAGTCAGTGGCAGAAATGATCGAGAATGTTTCTACCTCAATGAAACTGCTCACGGTAGCTATTTCAACCATCTCGCTGTTGGTTGGTGGAGTGGGCGTTATGAACATTATGTTTGTTTCAGTGACAGAGCGCATTCATGAAATTGGCATTCGTCTTTCTGTAGGCGCGAGTCCTGCTGATATTAAAAGGCAATTTTTAATCGAGTCTGTATTTATCTGTTTTTTAGGGGGAGCCGTCGGCGTGGCTTTAACGAGTTTAGCCAGAATTATATTCCCTCTAGTGACGAACCAATTTGACATGGTTTTGACAATAACACCGATTGTTATTGCCTGTGCGTTTTCATGTTTCATCGGCATCGTATTCGGTTACGTTCCGGCGAAGAAAGCATCATCTTATACGCCTGCTAAAGCATTAGGTTACAAATGAAGTTCAAACAAACATCATTATTTTTGCTTTGCTTATTATGCACAGGTTGCGGCAGCATGTTGAAAACTGAATATCATACGCCAGAGATAAAATTTCCAACGGCGGGGCAAAGCGAGAAAACAGGTTATAAAAATGCTGTCACCAATGAAGCATGGTGGAGTGTATTCAATGACCTCCTGTTATCATCGATCATTAATGATACGCTGAGGAATAACAACGATTTGCATGCGGCCGCGTTGAATCTGTTAAAAAGCAAGCTGGATTCAGGCGAAATAAATACGAATCTTTTTCCTGATTTTAATATGTCAGCGAGTGCAAGTAATAACCGCACTTTATTGCAAGGTACGCCTTCAACAGAGAGTTACAGCTCTTCTTTGTCAATGAGCTATGAACTTGATTTATGGGGTAAGTTAGCGAGGACGAGAGAGCAGGGTAAATGGAACATTGATGCCAGTGAACAAGATTTGCAAAACACTGTGTTGGTTATTATTGATTCAATTGCCAAAAGTTACTGGAACATTGCTAAATTCAATGAGCAAATTGAGTTTTACAAACAACGGCTTGAGATCGCCAGGTCTACATATCTGGTCGTTAATGCTAAATATAAAAGCGGAGCAGGCGCGAGATCTGATGTCTTATTAGCAAAGCAAGCTATTTATTCAAGCGAGTTACAACTGCGGAATGTTATTAGCCAAAGGGAAAATGAGCGTAACGCCATGGCCATTGTCTATAACAAAAACAGTATTGATCGTCCGAAAGAAAAAAAAGGACTTGGTGAATACCAGGATATCAAACTGCCGTTGTTTAAACCGGTGGACATAATATCGCTACGCCCGGATATACGCGCCGCAGAATCCAGAATAAAAATAGCAATTACCGGTTATGATCTGGCTAAGATTAACTTCTTTCCCTCTATCTCACTGGGCGCGACGATCGGGGCGGGGAGCACCATTTTCACACAATGGTTTAGCGAGCAAACCTTATTACAATCTATCTCGGCCGCTTTCCCACCGCTTCAGTGGAGAAAGTTGAGTTTTGAATTAGAAAAAGAAAAGATTGCTGTCGCGTTATCAGTTAATGACTTCAGAAAAGTCGTGCTCAATGCATTATCTGAAGTAGAGAACGCTTTAGATGCCAGAAAAAAAGCTGAATATGGTCTTGAGATGCAAAAAAAGACACTCTTAATTTCTCAGAATCTGATGCGAATAAATACAGTCAAGTACAGGTCTGGTTATATATCGCTTCAGACCTTACTGGACTCTCAGGACAATGTTCTTAACCAGAAAATTTCATACGCCGATTGTCAGTACGATTATCTAACTTCTACGATGAAGTTTTTATTATCAATCGGTGGTGGTGAATTTAACAGCAAGGTAAAAAGTTAAAATGGAACATAGACGCGTTGTTATCACCGGCTACGGTGCGATTACGCCGTTGGGAAGCTCAGCGGAAGAAAGCTGGAAATCTATTATGGATTACCACACAGGCTATCAGTACGTTGATAAAACGGATGCGAGTATTAACTCGAAATTTTATGGCTTGATTGCGCATGAACCTAAGTTAACGGGGGTTCCTGCTTCTATTCGACGGAAATTACCTCGTTTTGCACGGCTTGGTCTTGCGGCTGCGCAGGAAGCTGTTGCAATGGCATTTAACCAGTCTCTACCTGCCGATATCTACGACCCCCTGAAATGCGGCACGATTGTCGGCACCGGCTGGGGGGGAATTGATGACGCCTACCATAATTATGATGATTATAAACTTGTTGGTGTTGGCTCGCCGTTTAGCTGCTTTCATGCAATGCCAAGCGTCGCAACGGCCGCCTGCAGCATCATGTGGGGATTGAGGGGGTATCAAAATACCCCGATAGCAGCATGTGCCACGGGGAGCATGGCTATTGGCGAGGCTTATGAATTAATTAAAAATGGGCACATGACCATGATGCTTGCCGGTGGAAGTGAATCACTGACATCAAATGCATCGGTGTGGATGATTGATGTGCTTCAGGCGTTAACGCATGAACAACATGATATCCACAAAGCCTCTTGCCCATTCAGTCTTGACCGCTCGGGGTTCGTTTTATCTGAAGGCGCGGCTATCCTGTGTCTGGAGGAGCGCGAATCAGCGCTGGCAAGAGGGGCGACCATACTCGGTGAAATTAAAGGATACGGGAATTTTTCCGATGGAGTTGATTTTACCGCTCCTGCACAGGATAAGCTTTCACGCGTTTCTACTATCAAGAAAGCGTTAGCTGATTCGGGGCTAAGCGCTAATGAAATTGGTTATATAAATGCGCATGGAACATCAACCATGCTCAACGATCTCAATGAAACACAGTCTATTAAAGATGTCTTCGGGCGGTATGCATATGAGATCCCCGTTTCGAGTACAAAATCATACAGCGGGCATCTGATTGCTGCAGCAGGTAGCTTCGAAAGCATTGTCTGTCTGAAGGTGCTGGAAAACAATATCCTGCCGGCAACACGTAATCTGAACCGCCCCGATCCAGAATGTGATCTTGATTTCATTCCAAACCAGCATCGTCAGACTGTTGTAGATAATGTACTGAATCTCAGTTTTGGGTTCGGGGGGACAAATGCTGCTCTGGTCATAGGTCGCTCGTTATGACAGACATGACATATGATGACTTTCACGCAAAGCATTGGGCCAATTTTTCTGGTGATTACAACCCGATACACTTTGATCTACTTGCTGTCGCTAAACTGAATCAAACAGCATTGGTTGCGCATGGCATGCGTGTACTGGCAGATGTACAAAATGAGCTGATTAATCATTCCGGTATTTTTAGCGCAACATATTCTGCTCCGGTAAAGTTCTCAGCCAAATTTGAAAAACCGGTGTCGTGTGGCACGACGTACTCTTTACGCCATAATGATGGAGAAATAAAGACAACCTTCAAATTGATTGATCCCTCTACCGGTATCACACATATTCGTGGATCTATTTCTCAGGCAAATTATCCAACCATCAACGATGTTATCGTTGAAAGGGTTTTGTCGAAGGAATATCAGGATGAGGTTGTTGCACTGTGGCCTGCTGACATAGAACAAAATTATGCCGTTTTTTTATCCTCAGTAATGTTCAGAGAACTATTCAGGGCTAAGGATTTATTTCCTGCTGACTTTTTAAATAAATGTACTCCCGTGCATTCGCTATCAGCACTGTTGTCGCAGGAATACGTATTACAAACGCATTATGATTTCTATTGCCATTCTTCCTTGTTTTACAGAGAGGGACAAAAAATTGAAGGTTTGTGTCTCTCTATTGCAAGGCCATTGATAACCGGTGATGCAGATTACGGCTGGTTAATTCAAGTTCAGGTGGCGGCAAAAGAAAAAGAAAATACACTCATGCAAATGTCGGTGACACTGAAAGTTGCCATTAACTCACAGGGGAAATGAATATGTACACAGAGCTTTATAACGCTATTGCAAGCACTATTGCCGATGCAAAAGATCTTCCTTTAGAAGAGATAAACGAGCAAACGACTATTTCAGAATTAGGTTTAGATAGCCTGGACTATGTAGAGCTGATGGTAATGGTTAAAAAGCAATTTAATATAACTATAAATTTCGAAGCAGCAATGAAATCAACTGACATTACTCTTAAAGAGTTTTGTACATCCGTTTTATCAGCTTAGCATTTCAGGTGATTAATAATGAGTGACTCATGGATCCTTGTTACAGGTGGAAATCGCGGGATTGGTTCAGCCATTGTCAATGAATTACGTAGTGACAATAATATTGTATTCACTTCTCGGTCGACAAAATCCAGCCCGGATGAAAATAATCAGTCCAGTAAGACCTTCATTGAGCATGTGGTTTGCGATAACTGTGATGTTGTGCAGGTGGAAACGGTCGCGAAGGATTTGTTAAATCGATATGGGCCGCCTAAAGCCGTCATACATAATGCCGGGGTCACTCAGGATGAACTGCATATTCGTCAATCGATTGAGCAATGGCGGAATGTGATTGATACAAACCTCAATGCCATTTTTTATTGGAATCAGTATCTCCTGCCTGAAATGATGGCGAATGGCGATGGTGTCATTTTGCTTGTGAGTTCGGTAACGGGAATAAAAGGCAATATTGGTCAAACGGCTTATGGTGCAAGCAAAGCGGCTCATTTTGGGCTGGCCCGGTCACTGGCACTTGAAGTTGCTCGATTTGGTATTCGCGTTAACTGCCTGGCTCCGGGGGTCATAGACAGTGATATGACGCACAACTTATCGCCAGATGCCTTGAAAAAATTACGTTCACAAATCCCGCTGCGCCGGTTTGGCTCTGTGGAAGAGGTGGCAAAGGTTGCACGATTTATGATTAGTGAACCTTGTCAATATATGACAGGCCAAACAATTGTGCTTGATGGCGGAATGACCGCTTAACATTCAGGTATAATTCAAAAATATAGACCAGTTGAGAGCGTGATGCCAGGCTTTGAATTTCTTAGTTTGTTATTGTCAGGTTATGTTCGTGTTTATTACAAGAAAATAACCATTTTTAGAACAATAAAAAGCAAGCTGATAGCTTTATTTTTTAAACATATAGATTATCGATTTTTACTCTGTATTTCGGAAAAATATTGTTTTCTATTTGGTAAGAGTTATGGACTGAATAATAGTTTCAGGCAAACGCATTACAACGTTCTTGGTTTGCAAAGCACCACAACACATTTTTTTTGTGTGATGCGACAAAAAATATTAAAGAATGCGCTGGTTAATGAGAATAAACAACTGCTGGAGCAGTTGGAAGCCTGTGCAGCAAAAATAAGGAGCTATATTGATGCAAATAATATATCTTCTCATCTGATATTTGCGCCATTGCACACCGTCTCGGATATTTTACAGACGGTGATTGCCGCGCAGGTTACGGGAAAGCCGGTGGTCGTTGTCTCTGTGCACAATTCAATGCAAAGTCTCCATGAAAAGCAAAATAATAACTCGCAGGGTATCTCTATTGAACAATTCAACCCTGAAGCAATGGAGGGTAATGAAGGTAATAGTTTGCAGGATATTATTTTTTCCCTGGTAGAGAATCAAAAAAACCTTGTTATCTTTCCTGATGCACTTCCGGAATGTACAACCAGGCTTACAAAGAAAAAAATGAAAACGTTTCCAGTTAGATTGCTGGAGCGAAGTTGTGAGTTGCACTCTGGTCTTCCTGTTTTTAGCCGCCTGCTAAAACAGTCGACGTTATTTTACTGTATCAAGCTGGATGATAAAAATAATTTAAATATAGATATTTTAGATTGCGTTGACCATCGCAAGATCGAAAAGAAAATGCCTGAGTTAGTTGAGCAGGGTATCTGCAGATATAACAATGAATGGACTTTGTGGCACTACACGTCCTTCTTTAGTTATAATTTTTAGGTTTTATTTAATATTATGAAAGACAAATATTATTCTTCTCCTGAAATGGTTTATCAAGGAGAAATATCCGAGTGTGGGCTTGCATGTGCTTGCATGATGCTCAATACCTTAGGTGAAAATACTACATTAAATGACTTACGTGATAAATGGGGTGGCGGTGATGGTACGTCCCTCGATTTATTAGTTACTATACTTAAATCATACGGGTATGAGGCCTTACCGGTTAAATTTGATGTTAGTAGCATTCAATATTTACCCGTTCCATGTATATTGCATTATGGCGGAAATCATTATGTTTATGTATATAGTCATCACGGTGCCTTCTTTCAGGTTTTAAACCCTGCTACTGGCAGGCTAATGATCTCGGCCGAAGAACTTGAATTATCGGCAACGGGGTTTGGCTTGATCATTGATGAATCATTATATAAGGATAAAAAAAGCTCGGGTAAAATTAGAAGTGAAAGTGGGTGGCTAGAAAAACTCTCTTTCCCGGGGATCATGAAAAGATGTTTACTGGCAATATTTTTGTCGCTCTTTTCTTTGATTACGCCGATGCTGTTCTCATTTATATCGAAAGATCAACATTTCTTTGTAGATGAACAGATCAATATTATGTTTATGGGAATGATTCTGCTGTTTTGTCTTATATCATTCCTGCAATACATTAGTAACAAATATGGTTTAAATGCAGCGATAAATGCAGCAACCAAATATAAACCTTCATTGTTTAAGAGGTTATTGAAGAAAGATATTTCTTACTTTGAACGACGATCTTCTGCTGATATTAATCAGCGGATTAATTCCATTGGAATGGCTATTCTGAACAGGGAAAAAATTCTTAATGATAAATATAAGGCACTGACTATAACAGTTATAACTCTATGTATAATGTTATGGCTAAATGTTGTTTTGTCGATCCTTTCAATCGGAACTATGGCAATTTTTGGTTGCGTTAGTTATTACTTTGCAGGTATCAAAAAGTCATTTGCAAAAAGTTTTGAGGAAAGTGTTTCGGATATTGAAACATTTAACCTTGAAACAATAAATGGAATCCAGGCTATTAGATCTGGTGAGCTAAGCACTGGCATTCTTGGAAGGTATAATCATTTACTTGAAGTGTTGTTTCATCGATACAAAAAGGTAAGCTCTACCGATATTAGACAGAATGCAATATTTTCATTTCTGAGTAACATTGATTCAATGTTGTTTTTGTGGATCTCATTCTATAGCATAAGTGAATTACATATATCTTACGGAAATGTGATTGCCTTTTGGTTTTTCAGACGGATTGCGATGGATAGCATCAATCAATTCTATCAATGTTGCGTTGCACAGAAACTGCAAAAGGTTTCTGATGAGCGATTAAAAGATATGTTATCTTACAAAGAAATCGACATTACTCGTCAGCATTCTACAATTAAAGAATCAGTTTGTGTCCAGAATCTACAATTTGGTTATGGACCCGATAGTGCAATTATTAAAAATTTAACTATTGAAATACCGTTGCATTCCAGGACCGCTGTAATAGGAACTTCCGGTGCCGGGAAAAGCACCTTATTGAAATTATTGGCTGGATTATATAAGCCAGAAAACGGTGATTTCATTATAGATGGTCAAAAAATAAATAAAGATGACCTGCATCTTTTTTATTCCAATGTGTATTATCTTCCACAAGGCTCTATCGTATTTAACGGCACGATTTATGATAATATCGTCTGGTATAGTGGTGGAGAGGCTAATGAACGTGATTGCCGCGAAATGTTGAGGAAATTTGGTTTATTGGAGGTAATTACATCTTTGCCTGCAGGGTTGTACACTAAAATATCGCCAGGTAATCCCGTTCTCTCTTCCGGTCAATTACAACGATTGATGCTTTGCAGGGCATTACTTTCATCTAAATCTATTATTTTGCTCGATGAGCCGACCGCTAATCTCGATGAAAAAAGTGCTATGCTGGCATTAGACTCTTTAATGACCAGTGATAAAACGATTGTATTATCTACCCATGACGTTAAAACGTTATCCCTGTTTGATAATGTTATTGACCTGGATAATCATTGACCGTTATGCATGCGGTAACTATCTGAAAAGAAGCTGGCTTATGGCCAGCTTCTTTTTAACTTTTAGGTATTTCAAAAACGGTAATACTTTTCAAGATGTATTATTGGCAAGGAATTAGACCATAGACCAGAGTCAATTGCGGGCCTACAAAAACGCAGGGTTTGTGCTATACAGGGTCTTAGTGTGAGTACCTGGCATAATTGACCCATTCATTTTCAGAAAGCTTCCTGCATACTCATTCTGCCAACGAAGGCGCGCGCTATGCGTAAAGCCCGTTTTACTGAGCATCAGATCATCACTGTGTCCAGGATGGTTGAAGCCGGATGAACAGTGAAAGATGTCTGCCGTGAGGCTGGTCTCTTTGAAACGACGCACTACAGCTCATTGCTATTTCGTGGATATATAACAAAACGGATAACTAAAATACCTGGCTGTAAATGTATCAGACTGAACTGCTATGAATGAAAAAAAACCGCAAACACAGTGTGAATGCGGTTTTTATCGAGGTCTATGGTCTGAAATGAACCACACCATATTGTAATTTGGTCGGCACGAGAGGATTTGAACCTCCGACCCCTGACACCCCATGACAGTGCGCTACCAGGCTGCGCTACGTGCCGACATGTGGCGCTAATACTACCCTTTTCATGGCTGAATGCAAGCTAAGGGCAGACTGAGTGATTCATAATTAATCAATCAGTTAGCGATAAAACGTTTTTCATCCGTCAGAACCTGCAGCAGCAAACTGAGTTGCGGTTTCTGATCGCGAATTTTCTCACCCTGCGCATTCCAGGTCTGGTAATTCCCATTCTGATTCAGCACCAGCGTTATTTCCGGTGTGGTAATCGCCAGCTCGTCGCTATCCGCAGCGGTTACCCAGTTATGACGACGCGTGGCGGTAAACAGATCCTGACCTTGTGAATACTCGCTTGCCGGCGTGCTGACATGCAGCAGACGCTGCATCAGCGTGGTCATAATGTCTTTATGATCCGTTAACTTGCTAACACGTTGCGCAGGCGTTCCCGGCCAGTGCACGACCAGCGGTACATGCAACCGGCTACGTGACCAGTCAAAATGGTTGCCATCTTTGCTTTCCGGAACGCCGTGTCCGGCGGTAATGATCACCACCGTGTTATCAAGCTTACCGGAGGCGCGCAGGGCATCCAGCACCCGTGCAATCTGATCATCGACACTGGCAGCGGCTTTGCCATATTTACGGGCAAAGCCGGGCTGCGACATATCAACAGACGCGGTGCCGTTTAGCGAAATCCACGAGAACCAGCGGTTATCTTCCTGCGCATAATGCCCCAGCCAGCTAATCCACTGGTCGGCGGTTTGCTCATCGCTCTGCACTTTTGCCGCGGGCAACGAAAAATCAGATAACAGTGCCTGGCGATAGAGCGGGCTGCTAAAACCGTCGGAAGAGAACAACCCCAGTTGGTAACCCTGCTGGTTCAAAGCGGTAATAAGCGCCGCCGGAATACGCGCTGACAGCACGCCATCCTGGTAACTTGGCGATATGCCATAAAACAGACCGAAATAGCCGCCATCAGCGCTATTGCCAGAGCTCATATGCTGCGTAAACGTGACGTTTTGCTGGGCGAAGCTCGCCAGTTGCGGCATCTGTTTCTCATAACGTGAGTAGTTGAGACCGTCGACGGTAATCAGCAATACGTTCTGGCCGGACCCCATATCCTGGTAACGCAAATCACTTAGCGGATACTGTACCGATACCGCTTCCGGGTTGCCTTGCTCCACCAGGCGTCGCTGATAATCCTGCGCATCCAATAACCCGTGTTTTTCCAGAAAACGACGTGCGGTCATTGGGTAGGAGAGTGGCAGATTCGCCCGCTGCATGGTGATGGGGCGATAGAAATTGGCGTCGGCCCAAATGTACATCACGTGAGTGGCAATAAAGGCGACGAAGAAAAAAGCGGCCAACGGTTTGGCAAAGTGGCGACGCCGGGTAAGGCTGCGCAGTTTCTGCCAACTCCAGGTCGCAAATAACATCTCAATCAGCAGGATCACCGGCACGCTGATAAACATTAATTGCCAGTCACGCGCGGTTTCATTCTGGTCAGGGTTAATGACCAGTTCCCAGACGATCGGATTGAGATGCAGGTGAAAACGGGTAAAGACTTCGCTGTCTATCAGCAACAGCGTCATGCCGGCGGTCGCCAGCAGCGCTGACAATACGCGCATCAGCCGCTGGGACATCACAATAAATGTCAGTGGAAACAGCACCAGCAGGTAAGTGGCGAAAACCAAAAAACTAAAATGCCCGACCACGCTCAGGTAGGAGTAAATACGTCCGGAGAGGGTGGTCGGCCAGTCGGCAACAAACAGATAACGGCTACCGAGCACGATGGACAACAGAATGTTGAACAACGCGAACCAGTGCCCCCAGCTTACCATCTGGGAGACTTTTTCACGGTAGCGCTGACGATTGGTCACCATAAACTGTCGCTATTTCCCTTAATGCGCCTGGTCGTCGCCGATGGACGATTGTAACGCCTGCGCGAAAGACTTCGCGATAGCCTGACGCTGTGCGGGGGCGACGCTGGTGTTAATCAGGTTCGTCACCATATTGCCCAACACCATCAGGGAGAGATCGGTCGGTGCTTTGTGTTTTTCCAGTACGTTAGCCAGCTCACTCAGAAGCTTTTCAACGTGTTCATCACTGTAGCGGGAGATTTGTGGCATAAATCGAAATCAGTCTGTTCATGAAAGGGCAACATATTACCGTAGCAACAGCTTTTTTTCTGCTTTTTTATCAGCAGTTGCACAGTCGCGTTGGTGGTGGTTGAATACCGCCGGTCTAAAAGGAGAGTTTATCATGAGTCTGGACATCAACCAGATTGCCCTGCACCAGCTTATCAAACGTGATGAGCAAACCCTCGAACTGGTGCTGCGCGATTCTTTGCTGGAACCAACCGCGCCTGTCGAAGAGATGGTCGCTGAGTTGCACCGGGTTTACAGTGCGAAAAATAAAGCCTACGGCCTGTTTAACGATGAGAGCGAGCTGGCGCAAGCGCTGCGTCTGCAGCGCCAGGGCGAAGAGGAATTTCTGGCCTTCAGCCGTGCGGCAACCGGGCGCTTACGTGATGAACTGGCAAAATATCCGTTCGCCGATGGCGGTATTGTGCTTTTCTGCCACTACCGATACCTGGCGGTGGAGTATCTGCTGATCGCCGTGCTGAACAACTTAAGCAGCATGCGCGTTAATGAACATCTGGATATCAGCTCTACACACTATCTGGATATTAATCATGCGGATATCGTTGCACGTATCGATCTCACGGAGTGGGAAACCAATCCAGAGTCGACCCGCTATCTGACATTCCTGAAGGGCCGGGTAGGGCGAAAAGTCGCCGACTTCTTTATGGATTTCCTCGGCGCCAGTGAAGGGCTGAACGCCAAAGCGCAAAACCGCGGGTTGTTGCAAGCGGTGGACGATTTTACCGCTCAGGCGGAGCTGGATAAATCAGAACGCCAGACGGTACGCCAGCAGGTTTACACCTACTGTAATGAGCAGTTGCAGGCGGGCGAAGAGATTGAACTGGCGTCGCTCTCCAAAGAGCTGGCAGGGGTGAGTGAAGTCAGTTTCGAGGAGTTCACCGCAGGTCAGGGCTACGAGCTGGAAGAGAGTTTCCCGGCGGATCGCAGCACGCTGCGTCAGCTGACTAAATATGCCGGTAGCGGCGGTGGCCTGACCATCAATTTCGATGCGTTACTTCTTGGCGAGCGCATTTTCTGGGATCCGGCGACCGATACGCTGACCATTAAAGGCACGCCGCCGAATTTGCGTGACCAGCTGCAACGCCGCTTGACCGGCGGGAAGTGATCCTCTGAACCTGCCCGTGTGGGCAGGTTTTCTGCCATGCGCCCCACGGGAGCCGTTAACCCGGGTATCGATTTCACATGACTGCGCGCGAGCATTGCTCAACCAGCTTAAATGCGAGCTGGCAGTGAAAGAGGATTATTCGCGTATGGGCGGGCCAGCCGCTTATCGATAGCGAGCAGGCATAAAAAAACCCCGCCGGAGCGGGGTTTCTTCAACTTGTCGGCGATTAAGCGCGAACGAAGTCGATGTGAGTCAGTTTGGCTTTGTACGGGTGACGTTGTACAGCCTGAACTTTCACTTTTACTTCTTTGCCATCAACAGCGATGGTCAGAACTTCGCTATAGAACTCAGCTTTCGCCTGCATGTTCCACAGTTTGTCGTGATCCAGTTCGATAGCGATTGGCGCTTCAGTTCCACCGTAAACGATAGCCGGGAACTTGTTCGCTGTGCGCAGGCGGCGGCTCGCACCCTTACCCTGCTCTTTACGTACTTCTGCGTTAATAGTAAACATTTGAATCTCTCTTAAATAATCCTGTTACAGGCGACCCAGCAACAGGCAGATGATCGGCTTTGCGGATGCAAAAGCGGGCGGTATTCTATCCCTGAATGTTCGATACATCAATCAAAAGCGCGTTTATCCCCGTAATTCATGTGCCCGCCGGAAACGGCCTTCATAATCGAACACTTTTTCCCGCACTTGCCAGTACTGGCCTTTCATCCGCGCGACGACGAAATCAGGGTGGCGTAACAACGCCTGCTGCGCCACGATATCCGCCGCGACAATCCAGCGCAGTGGCACGCCTGGCGTGCGAGTGTGGGGGCGAATAAAGAGTTGTTCAAAGGCGGTGCGTTGTGCGGCGGTTTGCAGGCGGAAGCGCTCACTGACATCCGCACCATCTTCATCGTAATAGGTGATTTTCAGCCATTCGCCTTTATCATCCGTGCCCTGTTGCAACGTCATACCACTACAGCGCAGCACCAGCGCATCCTTCAGTTTCAGCGCCGCTTTTAGCATATCGTCCGGGTCGACCAGCACTGTATCGCAGGTGCGACAGCGCCGGGCGGCGATATCATTTTCTGCGTTGCATTGCGGGCAGTTTTTAAAGCGAAAACGAAAATCGCACTGCTCGCGGTGGCCGTCATCATCTTCCAGCCAGCCCTGGCAGCGGCGACCAAAATGTTCAATCAGCGTGCCGTCGGCGGTGGTTTTTCCCCAAAAGGTATTGGCAAAACCGCACGCCGGGCAGAACACTTGCACCGGCACATTATCGCTTTTACCTTTTGGCGCACCGATTTCCGGAGCGTAGAGATCGTGCGGGTTGCCCGCGTAGTCCAGGATCAGGCAGTCGGTTTTTCCTGGCGCGAGGCGCAGGCCGCGGCCAACAATTTGCTGATACAGGCTGACGGATTCGGTCGGGCGCAGAATAGCTATCAAATCCACATGCGGTGCATCAAAGCCGGTTGTCAGTACCGCTACGTTTACCAGAAAGCGAAATTGCTGATTTTTGAAGGCTTCGATTAAGGCATCACGCTGTGGACCGGGAGTTTCACCGGTGATCAGCGCCGCATCATCGGCAGGTAACAAGCCGGTTATCTCGCGCGCGTGTTCGACCGTAGCGGCAAAAATCATCACCCCTTTGCGCGTCTGTGCAAATTCGACAATCTGGCTAACAATGTGCGGCGTAATGCGCTGCTGTTTTTTCAGTTCGCGGTTCAAATCCGCTTCGCTAAAAAGGCCATTACTTTGCGTCTGCAAACGGCTGAAATCGTACTGCACTACCGGCATATCCAGCCGTTCCGGCGGTGTCAGGTAGCCGTGCTTAATCATGTAGCGCAGCGGCAGTTCATAAATGCAGTCGCGAAACAGCGCTTTTTCATCACCGCGCACCATGCCGTGATAATGAAAGCGGTAAATCCAGCCTTTACCGAGGCGAAAAGGTGTCGCCGTCAGGCCCAGCAAACGCAGGTGAGGGTTCACTTCGCGCAAATGGCTGAGGATTTGCTGATACTGGCTGTCATCGTCGTCGCCGATGCGGTGGCACTCATCGACCACCAGCAGGGAAAATTCGCCCTGAAACTGCGCCAGATTACGCGCAACGGACTGAACGCTGCCAAACACCACTTTGCCGTGGCTCTGCTTGCTTTTAAGCCCGGCGGCGAAAATATCGGCCTCCAGCCCAAGCGCGACATATTTCGCGTGGTTTTGCGCTACCAGCTCTTTAACGTGTGCCAGCACCAATACACGCCCGCGCGCCAGCCGCGCCAGTTCGGCGATAACCAGGCTTTTTCCTGCACCGGTGGGCAGCACAATGACCGCAGGTTCGGCATGTTGACGGAAGTGGGCGAGGGTGGCGTCCACGGCTTCGCGTTGATAGGGGCGTAAGGTAAAAGTCATTATCTCGCAGGGGTTACACATTCACACTGCACAGTATGCCACGAATCTTTCCTTTGAGCGGTCTGTGATGCTCGTTATACTGTTTGGGTACTCATTTCTGTTTTCGGGCGCATTGCCCGCACCCAGCACCATACAGGCAAAAAAATTTCATGCGACTTGATAAGTTTATCGCTCAGCAACTCGGCGTCAGCCGCGCTATTGCCGGGCGTGAAATCCGCGGCCAGCGCGTTACGGTCAATGGTGAGATCGTCAGAGATACCGCCTTTAAACTGCAACCCGAACACGAGGTTGAATACGACGGCAATTCCCTCGTTCAGCAAAATGGCCCGCGCTACTTTATGCTGCACAAGCCAGAAGGTTACGTCTGCTCGACGGACGATCCGGATCACCCGACGGTGCTCTATTTCCTCGATGAGCCGGTGGCGCATAAGCTGCATGCGGCGGGGCGCCTGGATATTGATACCACCGGTCTGGTATTGATGACCGACGATGGTCAATGGTCGCACCGCATTACTTCGCCGCGCCATCACTGCGAAAAAACCTATCTGGTGACGCTTGAATCGCCGGTCGCAGATGACACCGCTGAGCAGTTTGCCCGTGGCGTACAGTTGCATAATGAAAAAGATCTCACCAAACCAGCGGTGCTGGAAGTTATCACGCCGACACAAGTGCGTCTGACCATCAGCGAGGGGCGTTACCATCAGGTAAAACGGATGTTCGCTGCCGTTGGCAACCATGTTGTGGGCCTGCACCGTGAACGCATTGGTGCGATTGCGCTTGATGCGGATCTCGAACCGGGCGAATACCGGCCATTAACCGAAGATGAAATTGCCAGCGTTGGCATGCCACCCCGCTAATTCAGGAGATTTACGTGACCCGCAGGCCACACTCATCACTGAGCATTGTGTTTATCCTTGGTCTGTTGGCCATGCTGATGCCGTTATCCATCGATATGTATCTGCCTGCGCTGCCGGTGATTGCCGAACAGTTTGGCGTTCCGGCGGGCAGCGCGCAGATGACGCTGAGTACCTATATTCTGGGCTTTGCGGTCGGTCAGTTGTTATACGGGCCGATGGCCGACAGCATCGGGCGTAAGCCGGTTATTCTCGGCGGCACGCTGGTTTTTGCCGCCGCTGCCGTTGCCTGTGCCCTGGCACAGAGCATTGAGCAGTTGATTACCATGCGCTTTTTTCATGGTCTTGCGGCGGCAGCGGCAAGCGTGGTGATTAACGCGCTGATGCGCGATATTTACCCACGCGAAGAGTTCTCCCGCATGATGTCGTTTGTCATGCTGGTGACCACCATTGCGCCGCTGCTGGCCCCGATGATTGGCGGCGCGGTATTGGTCTGGTTCAACTGGCACGCCATTTTCTGGATCCTGGCGATTGCCGCATTGCTGGTCTCGGCAATGATTGTCTTTTTTATCCGCGAAACGCTTCCGGTTGAAAAACGGCAAAAATTCCATTTCCGCACCACGCTTGGCAACTTCGCGTCGCTGTTTCGCCATAGACGCGTACTGAGCTATATGCTGGCGAGCGGTTTCAGCTTTGCCGGTATGTTCTCTTTTCTCAGCGCCGGGCCGTTTGTCTATATTGAAATTAACCATATCTCACCGCAGGACTTTGGTTACTACTTTGCGCTGAACATTGTGTTCCTGTTTGTGACGACGATGATTAATGGTCGCATCGTTCGCCGTGTTGGTGCCTTAAACATGTTCCGCAGCGGGCTGTGGGTGCAATTTGCCATGGCGTTGTGGATGGTGGTGACGGCGCTGCTGGATGTCGGTTTCTGGTCGCTGGTGCTGGGCGTTGCGGCGTTTGTCGGCTGCGTTGCGCTGGTGGCTTCAAACGCGATGGCGGTGATCCTGGATGAGTTTCCGCACATGGCGGGAACGGCATCATCACTGGCGGGGACGTTCCGTTTTGGCATTGGCGCCATTGTGGGGGCGCTGCTGTCGATGGCGACCTTTAACACCGCCTGGCCGATGATTTGGTCAATTACCTTCTGCGCTACCTGCTCGATTCTCTTCTATCTCTACGCCAGCCGGGCGAAAAAATCGGCATAACCCGCCTGAACAGGGAGCAAAAACGCTCCCTTTTTTGATACATGTCAACCAGAAACAACTTACCTTTACACGCATTTGTTTATTTTATGTAAAATCTATTCGTGTAAAAAGTCACATCATTGTAGTGAAAAAGGTTGAGTTAGATCGCAGAAACGGGTACATATACCCCGAAACCGGGCCTGTCGCTTACCCATAAAATCCTGATAAATGAGTGACTACCCCACACGCCACGCGGGATGCGTTCATTTCTGTGTGGTCGACATGATGAATTGTCAATAGTGTGTTAATATAAGTGTGAAATATTTGTGAAGTAAAAGTACTTCCGGGGAAAGAACGTGAATACATTACAGCTCTCCATCATCCACCGTCTGCCCCAGTCCTATCGCTGGTTAGATGGTTTTGCAGGTGCCAAAGTTGAACCGATTCCGCAAAATGGTCAGGCAGCGGACGACACGCTTGTCGCCTTAAAACTGTTGAGTCCGGATGGCGACAACGCATGGCCCGTCATGCACAAGCTCAGCCAGGCGCTGAGCGATATCGAAGTGAATTGCTCCGTGCTTGAGTGCGAAGGGGAACCGTGCCTGTTCGTCAACTGCGAGGATGAGTTCGCCGCGACGTGCCGCCTGAAAAATTTCGGTGTTGCCATCGCGGAACCCTTCTCAGGACAAAATCCTTTCTGATTTAGCTTAATGCCAGAAGCTGGCGTGTATACGCCTGTGCAGGCGCATCAAACACACGTCGGCACTCTCCTTGTTCCACCACTTCACCCTCTTTCAGCACAATCACTTGATGGCACAAGGTGCGCACAACCTGCAGGTCGTGGCTGATGAAGATGTACGCCAGCCGGTAGGTTTCCTGTAAGGCTTTCAGCAGTGCGAGGATTTGCGCCTGCACCGTGCGATCCAGCGACGATGTCGGCTCATCGAGAATAATCAGCTCAGGCTTGAGGATCAGCGCACGGGCGATAGCGATACGCTGGCGCTGGCCGCCGGAAAACTCACCCGGGAAGCGGTGCCGCGTTTCGGCATCCAGCCCGACTTCACGCATCACCTCGATCACACGTTGTTCGCGTTGTTCACGTGAGAGCTCCGGGTGATGCACCCGCAGCCCCTCTTCGATAATTTGCTGCACATTGAGCCTGGGATTCAGGGCCGAGTTCGGATCCTGAAAGACCACCTGAATACGATGGCGTACCGGCAGCATCTGCTTGCGGTTCCATTGATGCAGCGGTTTATTATCAAACAGGATCGTCCCGCGCGAGGCCACCAGACGCAGCAACGCTAAGCCGGTGGTACTTTTCCCCGAACCGGATTCCCCCACCAGACCGAGCGTTTCACCGGGGCGCAACGTAAAGCTAATGTCCTTCACCACCGTGTTGTTATCCACCACGCGCTTAAAAATCCCTTTGCGGACTGGGAAGCTAACGGCGAGATTTTCAACCCGTAACAAGGGCTGTGCATCAGGATGAAGGGCGACGGGCTCGCCGCTGGGCTCGCTATTGAGCAGCTTTTGCGTATAAGGATGCGCCGGTGCGCTGAACAAGGTCTGTGCACTGTTTTGCTCGACACAGCGGCCGTTTTGCATCACCGCCACATTGTCCGCCAGCTTACGCACAATGCTTAAATCGTGGGTGATAAACAGCAGCCCCATGTTCAGCTCATCGCGCAGCTCGCGCAATAACGTCAGGATTTGCGCCTGCACGGAGACATCAAGTGCGGTCGTCGGCTCATCGGCAATCAGCAGTTCGGGACGCGTGAGCAGCGCCATTGCGATCATCACGCGCTGGCGCTCACCACCGGAAAGCTGATGCGGGAAATCGCTCAATCGTGCGCGGGCGTTGCGGATGCCCACGCGATCCAGGCAATCAAGCATTTCTGCCCGCGCCGCTTCACGCCGCATACCACGATGCAACGAGAGCACTTCATAGAGCTGTTTTTCCAGCGTATGCAGCGGGTTCAGGGAAACCATCGGCTCCTGGAAAATCATGGCGATTTTATTGCCGCGCACGCCGCGCAGGGTTCTTTCGCTGGCATGCAACAACGAGTCGCCATGAAACAGGATATCGCCGGAAGGGTAAACCACCGGCGGTGAGGGAAGCAGGCGCAGGATCGATAACGCGCTAACGCTTTTACCGGAACCGGATTCGCCCACCAGCGCCAGCGTTTCGCCCGCCTCAATCCGCAAGGAGAGGTCATTAACGACAGTATGCAGCGTATCACGCTGGCGAAAGGCAATACTCAGCGCATCGACAGAGAGCAGGGGAGTCGCCATTTTACACCGCCTTATTGGGGTCAAACGCGTCGCGTACGGCTTCGCCAATAAAAATCAGCAGCGAAAGCAGCAGCGCGGTAGAAACAAACGCGGCGATACCCAGCCACGGTGCCTGTAAATTATTTTTGCCCTGCAATAGCAATTCGCCGAGCGACGGTGAACCGAGCGGCAGACCAAAGCCGAGGAAATCGAGCGAGGTGAGCGTGCCGATCGAGCCACAAAGGATAAACGGCAGGAATGTCAGGGTGGCAACCATTGCATTGGGCAGCATATGACGCAGGATAATGCCGCGATCGCCAACACCCATGGCCTGCGCGGCGCGGATATAGTCGAAATTACGCGTACGCAGAAATTCGGCCCGCACGACGCTCACCAGCGTCATCCAGCCGAACACCACCGTGATGCCGAGAAGCCACCAGAAGCCAGGTTGGATCACACTCGAAAGTAAGATGATTAAAAACAGCGTCGGTAATCCTGACCAGACTTCAATAAAGCGCTGTCCGAGTAGATCGATTTTACCGCCGTAATAACCCTGTACCGCACCGGCCAGAATACCGATAACGCTGGAAAAGAGAGTCAGCATTAAACCGAACAGTAGCGAGATGCGCGTGCCGTAAAGGAGTCGCGCCAGCACATCTCCGCCGTTCGCATCGGTACCGAGCCAGTTTTGCGCCGAAGGCGGGGAAGGGAAGGGCTGCGTGGTGGCGTAGTTGATGCTGCGCGCCCCAAAACGCACCGGTGCCCACAGCACCCAGCCGTGCTCTTCAAGCTGCTTTTGCAGCCACGGATCCTGATAATCAGCAGGTGTAGCCAGGGGGCCGCCAAAATCGCTTTCGCTGTAATCTCTCACCACGGGCGCGAACCACTGTCCCTGATAGCGCACCAGCAGAGGCTTATCGTTAGCCACCAGTTCGGCGCACAGACTCAGAATAAAAATCACCAGGAAAATCCACAGCGACCAGTAGCCGCGGCGGTTATGGCGAAAACGCGCCCAGCGCGCCCGATTGATGTAGCTTAATTGAACCATCAGCGCCCCTCGAAATCGATGCGCGGATCCACCAGCGTATAGGTGATATCACTGAGGATATTCAGCAGCAGGCCGATCAAAGAGAAAATATAGAGTGTGCCAAACATTACCGGGTAATCCCGTGAGACGGTGGCTTCATAACCCAACAACCCCAGCCCGTTCAGGGAAAAAATCACCTCAATCAGCAACGAACTGGTAAAAAACATGCTGATAAATGTCGCCGGAAAACCGGCAATAACCAGAAGCATGGCGTTACGAAACACATGTTTGCGCATAATATTGCGCTCACTGACACCTTTGGCGCGCGCGGTTACCACATATTGCTTACGGATCTCATCAAGGAAGGAGTTTTTGGTCAGCATGGTCAGCGCGGCGAAACCACCAATCACTGTTGCCAGCACCGGTAGCGCGATGTGCCACAAGTAGTCGGTGATTTGCTTATACCACGGCAACGTGTCGAAATTGGTCGACACCAGCCCGCGCAGCGGGAAGAAGTCGTAATAGCTGCCTCCCGCGAAGAAAATAATCAACAAGATGGCAAACAGAAACGGTGGAATCGCGTAGCCGACAATAATCAGCGCACTGCTCCAGCTATCAAAGCGGCTACCGTTATAGACCGCTTTGCGAATGCCAAGAGGAATCGACACCAGATAGATAATTAGCGTGCCCCACAGGCCAATGGTCACCGAAACCGGCAGGCTGTCTTTAATCAGTTGCAACACCGACGCGCTGCGAAACAGGCTGTCGCCAAAGTCGAAACGCGCATAATCCCACAGCATTTTGAAATAGCGCTGGTACATCGGTTTATCAAAACCGTAGCGCTTTTTGATCTCTTCAATGACTTGCGGATCAAGGCCGCGACCACCGCGATAGTGGCTGTTATTGCTCAACGCATCGCCGACGCCTGTGCGTGCATGTGTGGCACCCATTCCGCCACCGCCGCTACCGGGGAGGTTGCTTTGGTCGCCATACTCAATAGCCGCAATAGCCTGATCGACCGGGCCGCCGGGAGCAATCTGCACGATAAAAAAGTTAATGGTGATAATTGCCCAAATCGTAGGGATGATCAGCAATAACCGGCGAATGAGATACGCGCCCATCTCTTCTCCTTAACGTCTGGCAGCGGGCAGTTTCGCCGCCTTGTTTACGTCATACCACCAGGTGTCAAACCCAAGGGAGTAGACGGGGCGAATGCCAGGCATGGAAAACTTATCCCAATAGGCGACGCGATCGGCTGCCATGTACCACATTGGCAGCATGTAATAGTTCCAGGTCAGCACGCGATCCAGCGCGCGTCCAAGCGGAAGTAACTTCTCTTTGTTTCCCTGCCAGCGGTTGATCTGCTCGATCAGGTTATCGACCGCCGGGTTTTTGACACCGGCAGCATTATACGAAGAGTCAATGTATTGCGAGCTCCAGGAGATTTGCAAATCGCCGCTCGGCCACGGCTGCGCGCGCCACAGACTCGGCATCATGTCATAGTCGCGGCGGCGCAGACGATTGGTGGCCTGCGAGTTATCGACCTGGCGCACATCCATATTGATGCCAAGCCGCGCGAGGTTGTGCTGAAACGGCAAAACCCACTGCGTATTGCCGCCGGAGGGCAGCAGCAGTTCAAAGGTTAAAGGCTGGCCGGTTTTGGCATTAACGCGCTGCTGATTTTTCAGTATCCAGCCGGATTCAGTGAGCAATCTATCGGCTTTCAACAGGTTTTCGCGATCATAGCCGTCCGCGTTGGATTTCGCGGGCGAATAAATGGAGGTAAATACTTCCGGCGGCACCTGTGCTTTAAGCGGCGCCAGAAGCGTCAGTTCCTCGGCGTCAGGATAATTACGCGCAGCATATTCGGTGTTCTGAAAATAACTGTTGGCGCGGCTGTATGCCCCGTAGAACAGCGCTTTGTTCATCCATTCAAAATCAAAGGCCAGCGACACCGCTTCGCGCACGCGGCGATCGCTAAATACCGGCCGCGTGGTGTTGAATGCCAGCCAGCGCGTATCCTGCGCGGAGATATTTGGCTGCTCATCTTTAACGATATACCCCCGGCTGAAATTGCTGCCGATATAGCGCGTCGCCCAGTTTTTCGCATCGCCTTCGCTGCGCAGGTCGTAAGCGCCTGCTTTGAACGCCTCGAATGCCACATTGTCATCGAGGTAGTAGTCATAACGAATGTTGTCGAAATTCCAGCGCCCCCGATTTACCGGTAAATTTGCCGCCCAGTAATCGCGAACGCGGGTATAGGCAATGTATTGCCCCATGCGCCAGGTGCTGATGCGATAGGGGCCGCTGCCCAGCGGCGGGCGGGCGAGCGGATCGCTCAGCTTATGATCTTTCCAGAATTTCTCCGGCATAACGGGCAGCGTTAACAGGCTGAGCATGTCCTCTTTACCCGGTTTGGCCAGCACAATACGCACGGTAAGCGGCGAGATAGCTTTGACGGTCGTGCCTTTGTAGACCAGGCGGAACTGCGGCACACCTTCGGTCATAAATTTCTGAAAGGTAAAGGCGACGTCGCTGGCGCGGATCGGTGAACCGTCATGAAATATTGCCCGCGGATTGATGCTGATCTCCATCCACGAATAATCATCGGCGTAGCGCGCCATTTCCGCGACCAGCGGGTAATAGCTCCCGGGCTCATCGTCCGAGGTGGTAAACAGGGCGTCGTAGAGCGCTTCAGTGCGCACCGCTGGGTTCCCGCGTAATGCGTAGCGGTTGAAGTTATCAAACGTGCCAATGACGGACAGCGTGACGTTACCGCCTTTAGGCGCGGCGGGATTGACGTAATCAAAATGGGAAAAATTAATCGCGTATTTGGGTTCGCCAATAACGGCAAATGAGTAGCTCTCTTTTATGGTTTGCGCCTGACATGTCAGGCCGACAAAAGCCAGCAATAAAGCTGAAATGCGCACAAACTTCATCCGGTGTGTTCCTTTAACCTGCAACGCGACAGGCTCGCTAACTACTTATCGTTGAATAATAAGGGAGGCCTGGTCTGATGTGAAATTATTCACGCTAAAGCATGGTGGTGAACTCTGGCGGATGCCACGCGACAAATTGCTCCAGCGTCAGTGGGCGGCTGAAGAAATAGCCCTGCATGTAATGAATGCCATGTTCGCGTAGCCACCTGGCTTGTTCTGGCGTTTCGACACCTTCGGCAACCGTAAGCATATTTAACCGCTTCGCCAGCGTAAGGACGGCGTCGAGCACCGGCGATGTCACGGTTTCTGTGCCGATGGCGTTAACGAAACCACGGTCGATTTTCAGATAATCAAGCGTAAAGCGTTCCAGATAAATCAGTGCGCTGTGCCCGGTACCGAAATCGTCAATAGCGATTTCATAACCTTCGTCGCGCAGCGAATCAAACAGTTTGGTCACTTCCGTATAGCGCAGCATATCCCGCTCGGTAATTTCCAGCACGATACTGAAATGGTGCGGGGGCAGGGAGTGGGCGAAGTTGCGGATATCGTCAAGGAAATTGGCAGCGTGCAAATGGCCTGGCGCGATATTAACGCCCATTTTTGCGCCCGGCGGAAGCAGCGTTTGTAACACTGGCGCATCACGAGCTATCAGGTCAAACAGATGCAATGTCAGCGGCACAATAAGCTGCTGCGCTTCGGCAAAGTGAATAAAAGCGTCAGGCGATATTTCTCCTGCGGTGGGATGCCGCCAGCGCATCAGCACTTCGATACCCGTCACTTTCAGATCTTTCGCGCCGATAACGGGCTGATAAACGACATAAAACTGGTCGCGCTTAATGGCCGTGAGGATTTCTCTGCCGGGGCGCAATTGCGTATTAAGGATGAAAGCGCTCAGCAATGCTGCCAGCATGCCGAAGGTTGCTCCCAGCAGTGCGGCGAATTGTATATCTTCCGGACGCCACTTTTCTGCGTAGAGATAAAGCGTGACTGGCGAATCTTCAATTTGGGTAGTCAGAAAAGGGGACTCTGGCATATTGCTCAGGTTAATAAGCCCGCTGGAAAACGTGGAGACAGCCCGATCGCCAATACCAAGGGCGATGCCGGTTAAATCCGGTTGCTGCGAGGTGTAAAGCCGGTAGGGAGTCAGATTGATGTTCAGTGTAGCGAATATGCCCCGATGATCCAGTAATGGGCTGCGAAACCAGAGCGCAATGGCGGGTTTATCCGGCATCATCGGTGTTCCGGGTAAAAACACCATATCGCTGGTTTTATCGAGATCGATTTCCGGAACCAGATCTTTCATCGCAAGACTCATCTCGCCGGTGGCCGAGGAGCAAAAGGCGTAGCGATCTTTTACCAGTAAAAAAGCACGCACGTTCATGCTGAATGCGGCGCGGGAAGTGAGTTCGCCAGCGACGGCGTGGCAATCATTCAGTGTGAGCGGCTGGAGCGATTCGGCCGTGGCGCGGATATCGTTGAGATAGTCCGAAAGCCAGGACTGCATATTCGTAAGCAGCATATCGTATCTGGCTTCCCGCCGTTGTTGTTCGAACCAAAACTGACAGCCACTCGCGATTAATGCTGAGAACAGACCGATAAGCAGGCTGGTCAGCAAAATTTTTCGATTAACTGAAAAATGGCGGGTGAACATGGCGTTGGGCCCATTGTAGGTGCTCGGGGCGGCGTGGTGTTAGAGTCGGACTATAACCTGAAAAGATTTTTATAGCATAATGCAGACATAAAAAAACACTGCCGGAGCAGTGTTTTTTTATACTTAACGCCAGCCAAGGGAAAACCGGCATTAAGCGATTAGCTGCGTGTCAGGATGCGTCGCGCTTCGTTATAGCGCTTCTTCCAGTACGGCTCATCCATGCTTGAAATCATGACGCCGTTGCTGGTGGAGGCATGAACAAACTGGTTATTACCAATATAAATGCCAACGTGTCGGCCGGTAGAGCCCGCGCGGAACAGAACTAAGTCGCCTGTGCGCAAACTGGTACGCGAGATGGACTTGCCTGTTTCCTGCTGTTCCCAGGTGGAACGCGGCAGTTCTAAACCAAACTGTTCACGGAAAGTGCGCTGCACAAAGCCGGAACAATCGATGCCTTTTTTGGTGTCGCCGCCCAAACGGTAGCGAACGCCTTTCCAGTCAGCATACTGATCCATAATGCGGCCTTTTACGTCCAGATTACGAACCATATTTTCAAATTCATCCTGAGAGGCTTGCAGTGAAGAGTTGTCTTCGCCCACAGCAAGCGTCTCAGAATGCACGTTCTTTGCGGTATTTGTAGAACAAGCTGAAAGCAGAACCGCTACTGCAATCGCGGGTATCGCCCGCACGATATATCTCAAAATCGGCTGAGATTTGACCATGTTGCTTATTTTCCCTTGAAGTCCTTAACGATAAATATCGTTATAAAAAATGCCAACGCAGCGAGATTAATTATCTGAATGCATCGAGACAAATGCTCTGACGTAATTTTGTGGAAGAACGCACAAATTTACGCGCAATGAGAATAAGAGCACTCTTTGCGACAAGACGAACCGAGGTTACCTGAACATCTTCGGCATGGCGAGCGGTTTTCTTTAATTTTTTATAAGAAATTATGATACAGAAAGTGAATTCTCAGGATTGAATAAAAAACAACCAATTTAGCTTAAATAACGTGCAAATTGCTCTTTTATAGGCAGATTGCCGTGACGAAAAAATGACAAAATTAGGAAAAAGCCGGGATTACGCATCAGGGATCGAAAACGATCCCTGATGAATGCGCGTTATTGATAATCGGAAGTTGTTTAAATTTTGTTATTTCCGGGCAGGAAATGATCAAAGGCAGAAATAATTTTGTCGCTAAGTGGTGTTAGCAAACACCACGGCAGACCGATAAAAACAGCCGAGAGAGAACCGACTGCAATATCAGTAAACCAGTGTGCGCCAATCATCACGCGCGGGAAGGCGAAAACCACAAAAATAATAAGGGCAACACCAAACGCTTTTCGGCCAAAATATCGCCACATTACGCCAGCGAAAATAAGTAGCATCATGCCGTGATCGCCAGGGAAACTGTCTTTCGAGGCATCTTTGGTGGGGAAGTCGAGCAAATCGCTAACCCGGTGAATATCGGTAAAGAACAGCGACGGGCTGGCGCGTTTGACGGGCATCAGATGTTGCGCCAGTTGATTGATTACCACGGCTATCAGCAGCATCGTCAGGCCAATCATCAGGATACGGCGTCGTCCACTTGCATCCTCTTTTACCCAGAACGAGAGCATTAAACAGCCCATCGCCACCAGCGAGCAGGCGTCAAAAGCGCGGTTATTGGTTAGCGCCACCAGCCACAAATAAGCGCGGTTTTCCACCAGACCCTGGTTGAAAAAATGGAACATCGCGGCGTCCAGCGGAAACCAAAAACCGTGGTTAGCGGGTAAGTACCAGGAAATAAATAGCGCCAGTCCTGCGGCGTTCAACAGTAAAATTAACGGTAAACGAGTTTTCATAACGAGTCTGTCTTCAATTAACACGGCGGCAACGTTAGTGTTACTCACTTAAACGAAGCTTCAACAAGGCGGACTGCAGGGTGTTCCAGTCTGCCTCCGAGGCGGTAATCAGCTCGATACGGCTGTCCGGCGGCGCGACGTTTTGCGTTTCGATATGCAGATCCTGCCCCTGGCGGTTAACGCGCAGCAATCCTTCCGGAATGCGCATCACCCCTTTCACCCGCTCGACCGGCGCAAGCCGCGCCCACTCCAGCAAACCGATAGTGTCAAATACCGTCTCTTCATCAAAAATCCAGCCGCAGGCGTGATGGCCCTGGCCGCTGTTAAGGCTGCGACGCCAGCGCTGGTGTGCCGGCAAACTTAATGCCGCGAGACCTTTCTTCTCGTCGTGAGCATGGTTATGCGCGGCACTTGAAGGCAGCTCACGCAGGTTACGGCGAGGAAGATCAAGCAGTGCGCCGTCAATAGCGCCCCGGGTCGCGCTAACCTGTAAACGATCGCCACCAAACTCAGCCCACCATGTCTCCAGCGCCTGCTGGCTCTGTGGTGTGGCGCGATCCTGTTTATTGGCGACAACGACATCCGCCGCCGCTAACTGGTCGCGAAAGTTTTCGTTGGTGAGTGCTTTTTCATCCAGTAACTGGCGGGGATCGAGCAAGCAGAGCGTTGCGCGCAGGTCTATCCACGGCTCATACACCGGCGCGGTGAGCATATCGAGGATCTGTTTTGGGTGGCCCAGGCCTGTCGGTTCAATCAACAAGCGGTCAGGTTTCCCCTGGCGCAGCAATGTATTGAGACCCACCTGCATCGGCAGGCCATTCACGCAGCACATACAGCCGCCCGGGATCTCTTTAAGCAGCGCACCGCTGTCAGCCAGCAGCGCGCCATCAATGCCGACTTCACCAAATTCATTCACCAGCACGGCCCATTTTTCCTGCGGGTCTTTATTGGCCAGCAAATGCAAAATCGACGTGGTTTTGCCGCTTCCGAGAAAGCCGGTGATGAGGTTGGTTTTGGTCACAAGTGCTCCAGGCGTCAACGAAATGTAAGGGTGACTGACGATCCTGGCGAAAAAAGTGCGAAAAGAGAAGGGCGCGGACGGCGTAAAAGCACTAACCGTCCGCTTAAGTAGCAGAAATTGTTAATTATCGAGTGCGCGCTTCACCGCTGCATGCGCACCTTCGGTGCTGAGCGTCTGCCATGCGCGATTAATGGCATTAACAAACGTCGGGTTGTGCGGCAGGTCGCTACCGAAAATCTCTTTCAGTGTCAGCAGGGCCGTTACGCGTTCATCGACGCTGCTGGTTTCAACAATCGCGTGAATTTTATCCGCCAGCGGATCGCGAATATCAATGCAGTTACCGAGGTCATCCACGCCGCTGACATAGCGCATCCAGCCCGCAATGCCCAGCGCTAACAGCGGCCACGGCGTTTCGCGTTGCAAATGCACCCGAATACCATCCAGCATACGCTGCGGCAGCTTCTGGCTGCCATCCATGGCGATTTGCCAGGTACGGTGCTTTAGTGCCGGGTTAGAAAAACGGTCGATCAGGCTATCGGCATAAGCGGTGAGATCAACGCCGGTAATGCGCAGCGTCGGGGCTTGTTCCTGGAGCATCAGGCGGCGCACCGCCGTGCGGAAGACCTCATCCTGCATGCAATCATTAATATGCGCGAAGCCTGCCAGGTAGCCGAGATACGCCAGAAAAGAGTGGCTGCCATTAAGCATGCGTAACTTCATCTGCTCCCACGGCTGTACATCCTGAACCAGTTGTACGCCAGCCACTTCCCATTCGGGACGTCCGGCGACGAAATTATCCTCAATTACCCACTGAATGAACGGCTCACAACTGATGGCGCACGGATCAAATACGCCCAGCGCTTCGCCAATTTCCGCCAGTGATTCATCTGTTGCCGCCGGAACAATGCGATCCACCATGGTGGCCGGAAAGCTCACATTCTCCTCTATCCACTGCGCCAGTTCCGGTGAGCGGGTTTGCGCCATTCCGAGTACGGCATTTTTAACAATATGACCATTATCGGGAATATTATCGCAGGAGAGCACGGTAAAGGGCGGCAGCCCGCGTTCACGGCGACGGGAGAGTGCTTCAACCAGAATCCCTGGCGCTGAATGCGGTTCGCCCGGATGCTGGAGATCGTGTGCGATGCGCGGCTGCTGCAGATCCAGTTTGCCGCTGGCAGGATCGATGCAATAGCCTTTTTCGGTAATCGTCAGGGAAACAATCGCCACTTGCGGTTCGCAAAATTTTTCAATAATGGCGGGCAGAGAATCAAGTTTCGCGTTCAGACATTCGTTCACCGCACCAATGATTATCGGCTGGTTCCCCTCCGCCCCTTTTTCCAGCACGGTGTATAAATGATCCTGCTCGCGTAACTGGGACATGAGCACATCGCCGCTGAACAGGCTGATTTCACAGATCCCCCAATCGCCACCTTGCGCGTTCAGCACCCGGTTGGTCAGCAGCGCCTGATGCGCGCGATGAAATGCGCCAAAACCAAAGTGCACAATTCGCGAGCGCAGTTGTGTGCGGTCATACTGGGGTTGCTGCACGCTGGCGGGCAGCGTTACGGAGGCGATTGTCTTCATCTATATACACCTGATTAACCAATAATTAACAATGTGCAGTGTAAAGTTATATGACAGCAAAAAGAATTGGTATGCCGTAATTATCCGGGGAATGTGAGCTGGATCAATCATTGCTGTGGGAAGATTTGACCGCTGCAATTAAGCATGTATGGTAGTCGTCATATGTTTGTGTGTATTGGTATAACAACTTTGTAGAGGGTAAGGCAATGGAACAAACCTGGCGTTGGTATGGACCGAACGATCCGGTGTCGCTTGATGATGTGCGTCAGGCAGGCGCGACGGGCGTCGTGACCGCACTGCACCATATCCCGAACGGCCAGGTCTGGCCGGTAGACGAGATCAAAGCGCGTCAGGCGCTGCTGGCGGAAAAAGGACTGGTCTGGTCGGTGGTCGAAAGTATTCCGGTGCATGAAGATATTAAAACTCATACCGGGCAGTACGATACCTGGATTGCCAACTATCAGCAGAGTATCCGCAACCTGGCAGCCTGCGGTATTGATACCGTGTGCTACAACTTTATGCCAATCCTCGACTGGACGCGTACCGATCTGGAATATGAACTGCCGGATGGCTCCAAAGCGCTGCGTTTTGACCAGATTGCTTTTGCCGCGTTCGAGCTGCATATCCTGAAGCGCAAAGGCGCCGAAGCTGATTACAGCGAAGAAGAGCAGCGTCAGGCGCAGGCTTACTTTAACGCCATGACTGAAGCGGAAGTGGAAAAGCTGACGCGCAATATCATTGCTGGTCTGCCGGGCGCTGAAGAGGGGTATACCCTGGAACAGTTCCATGCACGCCTTGCCGAATATGACGGCATCGACAAAGCACAGTTGCGTGAAAATATGGCCTATTTCCTGCGCGCTATCGTGCCGGTTGCGCAGGAAGTGGGCGTACGTATGGCGGTTCACCCGGACGATCCGCCGCGCCCGATCCTCGGCCTGCCGCGTATCGTTTCTACTATTGAAGATATGCAGTGGCTGAAAGAAGCGGTAGACAGCATCAATAACGGTTTCACGATGTGCACAGGTTCATACGGCGTGCGTGCGGATAACGACTTAGTGCGGATGATCGAGACGTTTGGCGATCGCATTCACTTTACGCACCTGCGTTCAACCTGCCGTGAAGATAACCCGAAAACGTTCCATGAAGCCGCGCATTTGCAGGGTGATGTGGATATGGTGTCGGTGGTTGCCGCCATTCTTACCGAAGAGCAGCGCCGCAAGAAAGCCGGTGATTTGCGCCCGATCCCGTTCCGCCCGGATCATGGCCATCAGATGCTTGACGATCTGCGTAAGAAAACCAACCCAGGTTATTCGGCGATTGGTCGACTGAAAGGGATGGCGGAAGTGCGCGGCGTTGAGCTGGCGCTGAAGAAAACGTTGTTCCGCGATCTGCTGTAAGCCGGTTTACCGTCGGAAAATAAAAAGCCACTTCAATGAAGTGGCTTTTTTCATGCATCACGCTTATCAGTCGGCGCGGCCCATATAGCGGCGCTCTTCGATATGAATACGGATTTTCTCGCCGGTGGTCAGGTATTCCGGTACCTGGACAACCAGACCGGTGGTCAGGGTGGCCGGTTTAGTGCGTGAGCTGGCGGAAGCACCTTTGATACCTGGTGCGGTTTCCACAATTTCCAGATCCACCGTCTGCGGCAGTTCGAGCGCCAGCAACTGGCCATCCCACAGCAGAACCTGCATATCCGGCATACCGCCTTCCGGAATAAACAGCAGCTCTTCTTCAATCTGCTCTTTATTGAAGGTGTACGGCGTGTAATCTTCTTTATCCATAAACACGTATTCATTGCCGTCAACATAAGAGAAGTCGACAAAACGACGGTTCAGGGTCACGGTATCAAGAATATCATCGCCTTTAAAACGCTCTTCCACTTTCAGCCCGGTACGGACATCGGAAAAACGCATTTTGTAGAGCGTTGCTGCGCCACGGGCGCTCGGTGACTGAATGTCAATATCTTTCACAATCAGCAGCTTGCCGTTGTAATTCAGCACCATACCTTTTTTAATTTCGTTCGCTCTTGGCATTGCAAGGGTCCTGTAAATTGAAAATAACGAAAATATCGCGACAAACTACTCGCGAGGGACTTTTCAGGCAAGTGGAATCGGAGAGTTTTGCGTTCAGAGGGCAAAAGATGGTAGCTTGCGCCCTGCACGCGCAGCCCCGCGCGCCTGATAATAGAGAACGTTTATGGAATGCCGCCCGGACTGTGGAGCCTGCTGTACCGCCCCGTCCATCAGTAGCCCGATACCCGGCATGCCTGACGGGAAGCCCGCTAATACGCCCTGCGTTCAGCTCGACGCGCAAAAGCGCTGCAAAATCTTCGGCTCGCCGCTGCGCCCAAAGGTGTGCGCCGGTCTGCAACCGAGCCGCGACATGTGCGGCGCAAACCGCGAACAGGCGATGGTTTATCTGCTCGATCTTGAGCAACAAACCGCGCCTTAAATATCTTTTATCCGGCTCAGGCACACCTGCGTAACCAGCGTCATCACCAGCGCAATCCAGAACACCGCGTGATAACTCCAGATCTCTGCCACCACGCCAGCCAGCGAACCGGCGATAATCCAGCCGACACGCGTGGTATTAGTATAAAGGGTGGTGGCTGAACCCGCCTGGCCAGGCATCAAATCCTGAAAATAGAGCATGCCAATCCCGGCGAGAATGCCGATATAAATCGCGTTCAGCAGTTGCAAAGCAAGCAGTACCACGGGCGTATGCACCGTCAGCATTCCGGCATAAAAGAAGATGCCCGCCACGGCGCTGACGCGCATCAGGAAGCGTTTGCCGAAGCGCTTTGCGTAATACCCGGCAATCAGCATGGTGGGGATTTCCAGCCCGGCCGCAGTGCCCATCATCACGCCCGCCAGTTTTTCCGGCAGATGCAGCTCATCAATAATAAACAGCGGCATATTAATAATATAAAGGCTGTTGGTGCCCCACATCAGCGTACAAATCACGAACAACAGCAGCGCATCGCGGCGGTGCGTGCGTGGTGCTTCCATCACCGCTGATTTCAGCTTTGGCTCTTTACGCATGGTTGGCAGGAACAGCCACACCATTGCGCCGCAGACGATAAAGGCTGCCGCCGCGCACAAATACATGGTGGAAAAACCAAAGCCCATCGCCAGCGCGTAGGCCAGCGGTGGGCCAATCACCCACGCCAGGGATACTTGCGCACGGAGTATCGAGCTGAACATCACGGCTTCACGCCCGGTGCGATCCGCATGTTCACGCGCAAGGGCAAACATTTGCGGGTTCGCTGTTGAACCGAAACTGCTGAGGAACACGCCGACAAACAGCAAAATAAAGTAGTTACGGTTCCAGGCGAACAGCACACAGGCCAGCACGCCGAGCAGGCAACAAAAGACAATCAGCGTCTTGCGATCGCCTTTGCGGTCAGAGCGTCCGGCAAGAAACTGGCTCACCAGAATGCCAATCACCGCGCTGCCGGTGAAAAAGAAGCCCACCATCGCCGGGCGAACGTGCACTTCATTGGTTAAAAACAGGCTCAGCGTCGGTGTTTGTAACGCACCGGCAATCCCCGTTAAAAAGGCGACGATCAGGAATGCCGTTGAGGTGAAATCAAATGCGCCGGGACGGGCAGCGGCGGGAGAATTTTGCATGTTAAATGAGATCCAATAGCGAGACGCGGAGTGTACGCCGCTGCATGAAAAAAACACAGCCTGCTAAGCAAAATTTGCGACAAAAAATCCAAACCTTTTCCCTGGGTTTTAATTAAGGCTGACGAAAGCTGAAAGTGGATTGCTGAACAGAAAGTCTGCTTCAGCAAATTTGCCTTACGCGTGGCCGAAATGTGCTGAACCTCAAAATTCTGCAACGCCAAATAAGAGAATTCTTGCTTACGGAACAAAAAAAGTGAATGCTCCTTGAAACGTTTCAGCGTCATCGCGTTATGACTGAACAACGGCGGTGACGCACTATTTCTCAACCTAGCTGAAACGATTCAAGTCAGCGAGAGAGGGTCACATGTTCCAGTTATCCGTTCAGGACATCCATCCAGGCCAGCAGGCTAGCAATAAAGAAGACGCTATCCGCCAGATTGCGGCGGCACTGGCAGCAGCAGGCAACGTCGCCGACGGTTATGTCGATGGCATGCTGGCGCGCGAAGGGCAAACGTCCACCTACCTTGGCAATGGTATTGCTATTCCACACGGCACCACCGACACGCGCGATCAGGTGCTGAAAACCGGTGTGAAAGTCTTCCAGTTCCCGCAGGGCATCCTCTGGAGCGAAGGGCAGGTGGCGTATGTCGCCATCGGTATTGCCGCCAGCTCCGATGAACATCTTGGCCTGCTGCGTCAGCTGACACATGTGCTGAGCGATGATTCTGTCGCCGCACAGTTGCAGTCCGCCACCTCTGCTGAAGAGCTGCGCGCACTGCTGATGGGCGAAAAACTGAGCGCATCACTCAAGCTGGATAATGAAACCTTAACGCTCGATGTTGCCGCCAGCGATCTGACGACGCTGCAAGCGCTGAACGCCGCGCGCCTGAAAGAGGCCGGTGCGGTTGACGCCGCGTATGTTACCCGCGCCATTAACGAGAAACCGCTGAACCTGGGTCAGGGCATCTGGCTGAACGACAGTGCTGAAGGCAACGTGCTGAGTGCGGTTGCGGTGAGCCGTGCAGCCACCCCGTTTGAGGTGGAAGGTGAGCGTGCGGCGCTGCTGGTTAGTGTTGCGATGGCCGACGAACAGCCTGTTGCGGTGCTCAAGCGTCTTAGCGATCTGCTGCTTAACAATAAAGCCAACCTGTTGCTGAATGCCGACGCCGCCACGCTGCTGGCGTTGCTGAGCAGTGACGATGCGGTGGCTGAAGATCTGCTGAGCGAGGAGTTTGTCGTGCGTAACGAACACGGTTTGCACGCACGTCCGGGCACCATGCTAGTCAACACTATCAAGCAATTTAACAGTGAAATTACCGTCGCCAACCTTGACGGTACTGGCAAACCCGCAAATGGACGTAGTCTGATGAAAGTTGTTGCACTTGGCGTGAAAAAAGGACACCGCCTGCGTTTCACCGCGCAGGGTGATGATGCTGAACAGGCGCTGAAAGCGATTGGCGAAGCCATTGCTGCTGGTCTGGGAGAGGGCGCATAAATGAGCAGACGTGTCGCTACGATCACCCTGAATCCGGCCTATGATCTGGTGGGTTTCACCCCGGAAATTGAACGCGGTGAAGTCAACCTTGTGCGCACCACTGGCCTGCATGCCGCAGGTAAAGGGATCAACGTCGCAAAAGTGCTGAAAGACCTTGGCATTGATGTCACCGTGGGTGGCTTCCTCGGTAAAGATAACCAGGACGGTTTTCAGCAACTGTTCAGCGAGCTGGGCATTGCTAACCGTTTCCAGGTGGTGCAGGGGCGTACCCGCATCAATGTGAAGCTGACGGAAAAAGATGGCGAAGTGACCGACTTTAACTTCTCCGGTTTTGAAGTCACCCCGGCTGACTGGGAACGCTTTGTTAACGATTCGCTGACCTGGCTTGGTCAGTTCGACATGGTTTGCGTGAGCGGCAGCCTGCCGTCGGGCGTCAGCCCGGAAGCCTTTACGGACTGGATGACGCGCCTGCGTAGCCAGTGCCCGTGCATTATCTTCGACAGCAGCCGCGACGCGCTGGTAGCCGGTCTGAAAGCCGCGCCGTGGCTGGTGAAACCGAACCGCCGTGAGCTGGAAATCTGGGCGGGCCGTAAATTACCAGAATTGAAGGACGTTATTGAAGCTGCTCATGCGCTTCGCGAACAGGGGATCGCCCATGTGGTGATTTCACTGGGCGCAGAAGGCGCGCTGTGGGTTAACGCTTCGGGCGAATGGATCGCCAAACCGCCGTCAATGGAAGTGGTAAGCACCGTTGGCGCAGGGGATTCAATGGTCGGTGGGCTGATTTATGGTCTGCTGATGCGTGAATCCAGTGAACATACATTACGCCTGGCCACCGCTGTTGCTGCACTGGCGGTAAGTCAGAGTAACGTAGGTATTACCGATCGTACCCAGTTAGCCGCGATGATGGCGCGAGTTGACTTAAAACCCTTCAACTAACAGCAGGAGAGGCATAATGAAAACGCTGCTGATAATCGACTCCGAACTCGGGCAGGCCCGCGCCTATATGGCGAAGACCTTGCTGGGCGCGGCGGCGCAGAAAGCAAATCTGCAATTTATTGATAACCCAGGCGAAGCGGAACTGGCTATCGTGCTGGGTAGCAAGCTGCCAGGCGACAGTGCGCTGGACGGGAAAAAGGTCTGGCTGGGCGATATCAATCGCGCAGTCGCCCACCCGGAACTGTTCCTGAGCGAAGCGAAAAACCACGCGTCGGTGTATGTCGCGCCTGCTGCAGCGGCGACAGCCGTGACCAGCAGTGGCCCGAAACGCATTGTTGCGGTCACTGCCTGCCCGACAGGTGTGGCACACACCTTTATGGCGGCGGAAGCTATCGAAACCGAAGCGAAAAAACGCGGCTGGTGGGTGAAAGTGGAAACCCGTGGCTCCGTGGGTGCGGGCAATGCCATCACTCCGGAAGAGGTTGCGCAGGCGGATCTGGTGGTGGTTGCCGCTGACATCGAAGTAGACCTGGCGAAATTTGCCGGTAAGCCGATGTACCGCACGACAACAGGCCTGGCGCTGAAGAAAACGGCACAGGAACTGGATAAAGCCGTCGCGGAAGCGAAGCCTTATCAGCCGTCGGGTAAACCCTCTGCTGATGCTGCTGAAGGTAAGACTGAGAGTGCGGGCGCATACCGTCACCTGTTGACGGGCGTTTCCTACATGCTGCCGATGGTAGTAGCGGGTGGTCTGTTAATTGCGCTCTCGTTCGCATTCGGTATTACCGCGTTTAAAGAAGAAGGCACACTGGCGGCCGCACTGATGAAAATCGGTGGTGGTTCAGCCTTTGCTCTGATGGTGCCGGTGCTGGCGGGCTTTATCGCGTTCTCCATCGCCGACCGTCCGGGTCTGACCCCGGGTCTTATCGGCGGTATGCTGGCGGTAAGCACTGGTTCGGGTTTTATCGGCGGTATCATTGCCGGTTTCCTCGCGGGCTACCTGGCGAAAGGCATCAGTAAAGGCCTGAAGCTGCCGCCGAGTATGGAAGCGCTGAAACCGATTCTGATCATTCCGCTGGTTTCCAGCCTGATTGTCGGCCTGGCAATGATTTACCTGATCGGTACGCCGGTGGCGAAAATCCTCGCTAGCCTGACTTCCTGGCTGCAGACCATGGGCACGGCTAACGCTGTCCTGCTGGGTGCAATCCTCGGTGGCATGATGTGTACCGACATGGGTGGCCCGGTCAACAAAGCGGCATACGCCTTTGGTGTGGGTCTGCTGAGTACGCAAACTTACGCACCGATGGCGGCGATTATGGCTGCCGGTATGGTGCCGCCGCTGGCGATGGGTCTGGCGACCATTGTTGCCCGCAACAAGTTCGACAAAGGTCAACGTGAAGGTGGTAAAGCGGCGCTGGTACTGGGTCTGTGCTTTATCTCCGAAGGGGCTATCCCGTTCGCCGCCCGCGACCCGATGCGTGTTTTGCCGTGCTGTATCGCCGGCGGTGCGCTGACCGGTGCTATCTCCATGGCGATTGGCGCGAAACTGATGGCACCGCACGGTGGTCTGTTTGTGCTGCTGATCCCAGGCGCTATCACGCCGGTACTGGGCTACCTGCTCTCTATCGTCGCGGGTACGCTGCTGGCGGGTCTGGTGTATGCCTTCCTGAAACGGCCAGAAACAGAAGCCGTAGCGAAAGTAGCATAAGAAATTGCCGACATCCGGGAAATGAGAAGGGCCGCTTAGCGGCCCTTTTTTTATGCGGTGGCTTCAGCGGTTTGCTGCGCCTTCAGCCAGGCAATCTCTTCGGCCCAGATATCCGGATTAATGGTTTCCAGAATCATAGGAATGCCATCGAAACGTGCGTCGCGCATGATCCAGCGAAACGCGTCATGCCCGATATTACCTTCGCCGAGGCTGTGGTGGCGGTCGACACGGCTACCAAAAGCACTTTTGGCGTCGTTCAGATGCATACCGCGCAGATACTGGAAACCAACCACACGATCGAATTCCGCAAAGGTGTCTGCCGTGGCTTGTTCAGTGCGTAGATCATAGCCTGCGGCAAACGCATGGCAGGTATCAATGCAGACACCAACGCGGGATTTGTCTTCCACACCGTCAATAATCGCCGCCAGATG
Source organism: Kosakonia sp. (assembly GCF_032104925.1). Lineage (NCBI taxonomy): Bacteria > Pseudomonadati > Pseudomonadota > Gammaproteobacteria > Enterobacterales > Enterobacteriaceae > Kosakonia > Kosakonia sp. Next base: position 406,900 of record NZ_DAMCGF010000003.1, on the reverse strand, counting down.
CTCGAACTTAAACCCCAGATTGCTGCCCTGACCGGCGGTGTTTTCAATCACGGCGGTGACGCCTTCGGTTTGCGCCAGCGCAATGTTGATGGACTCGGCAATACGCGCCAGACATTCATCCTCGGGGATCTGCATTAAATGGCTGCCGGGGTGGAAGTTAAGCAGGCTCAGCCCCAGTTGCTGACAACGGCTCAGCTCATCAATAAACGCGTCGCGGGATTTTTCCAGCGCCTCGGCCACCGGGTGGCCCAGGTTAATCAGGTAGCTGTCGTGCGGCAGGATCTGATTGGGTGTGAAGTGGTATTTTTCGCAGGCGGCTTTGAATTCGTCGATAGTTTCCGGACTCAGCGGCGCGGCCCGCCACTGGCGCTGGTTTTTGGTAAACAGCGCAAAGGCGGTCGCGCCAATCTCAGCCGCGCGAATGGCGGCATTTGCCACGCCGCCGGAGGCGCTCACATGCGCACCAATATATTTCATAAAAACTCCTGTTAAACCCGCCAGGGGAAAACGCTCATCATAGCGGGTCAACAGGGAGGAGATGTAGTGGTTTATGCCATCAGGTGATGAACTGCCAGGTTAATGGCGCCCCCGCCGACAATCAGCCAGACAAACAGAATCAGCCCCATGACCAGCGGTTTTGCCCCGGCATTCTTCAGCGCACTGACGTGTGTGGTCAATCCCAGCGCCGCCATCGCCATCGCCAGCAGCAGCGTATCCAGCGTATTCAACATGTTCACCATCGATGCCGGCAACAGATGGAACGAGTTAAACACCGCGACAGCCACAAAGCCCAGCGCAAACCACGGAATGGTCAGCTTGCTTTTTTCTGCCCCTTGCTGCGGGCTGAGCTGTTTAACGCGTGCGGCCAGCAGCAGTAAAAACGGTGCCAGCATCATCACACGCAGCATTTTGGCAATCACGGCGGCATTTTCCGTTTCCGGGCTGATGGCATGACCGGCGGCAACTACTTGCGCCACTTCATGTACCGTTGAACCTACCCAGATGCCATAGGTTTCCGGGCTAAACCAGTGACCAACCAGCGGGTAGAGCGCCGGGTAAATAAAGATTGCCAGCGTGCCGAAAATCACGACAGTGGCGACCGCGACCGTCACTTTACTGGCTTCCGCTTTGACCACCGGTTCGGTTGCCAGCACGGCTGCCGCGCCACAGATACTGCTGCCTGCGCCAATCAGCCAGCTGGTTTTTTTATCCAGCCCGAATACTTTTTGCCCAAGAAAACAGGCCAGCAAAAAAGTACTCGATAGCGTCAGCACATCGATGGCGATACCGCTGACCCCCACGTCGGCAATTTGCGAAAATGTCAGGCGAAAACCATAAAGAATGATCCCCAGTCGTAACAGGTGCTGTTTAGCGAACAGTACGCCGCCGTCGCAACGATGGTGCCAGGCGGGGTAGAGCGTGTTGCCAAGCAGCATGCCGATAAGAATAGCCAGTGTTAAGGCGCTCAGCCCAAGGCCTGCGACCGACGGGATAGCGCCAAGCCATAATGCGGCGGCGGTAATCAGGCCGGTCAACAACAAGCCGGGAACAAAATGCCATGCCGGATGGCGTCGAGTCTGTAACGTGATTTCTGTCATAACCTTCTCCTCTCAATGGAGAAAAGGTTAAGGCGAACTGGTTTAAAGGTAAAATTGATTATATATTTATAATTAATCTTTATAAGTGGTAAGTGACCTTTATGCATATAACGTTACGTCAGCTTGAAGTCTTTGCTGAAGTGCTGAAAAGCGGCTCCACCACCCAGGCTTCGCAGCAGTTAGCGCTCTCGCAATCTGCGGTTAGCGCGGCACTGACCGATCTTGAAGGCCAGCTGGGCGTGCAATTGTTTGACCGCGTGGGTAAACGGCTGGTGGTGAATGAACACGGGCGTTTGCTCTATCCCCGCGCGCTGGCAGCGCTCGAACAGGCGACGGAAATCGAGCAACTGTTTCGCGAAGATAACGGTGCCATCCGCGTATTCGCCAGTAGCACGATTGGTAATTACATCCTGCCGGAGGTGATCGCCCACTACCGCCGCGATTTCCCCGATCTGCCGCTGGAACTGAGCGTGGGTAACAGCCAGGACGTGATCAATGCGGTAGCGGATTTCCGCGTTGATATCGGTTTAATCGAAGGCCCGTGCCACACCGCGGAAATTATCGCCGAGCCGTGGATGGAAGATGAGCTGGTGGTGTTTGCACCGCCGTCATCCCCGCTGCTGCAAGGGCGCGTAACGCTGGAGCAACTCGCCGCTGCGCCGTGGATCCTGCGCGAGCGCGGCTCCGGCACACGCGAAATCGTCGACTATTTACTCCTCTCGCATTTGCCGCAGTTTCACCTGGGCATGGAGCTTGGCAACTCAGAAGCCATTAAGCACGCGGTGCGCCACGGGTTGGGCATTAGCTGCCTGTCGCGGCGCGTCATTGCTGAACAGCTTGAAACCGGTAGCTTAGTGGAAGTGCCGATTCCGCTGCCCCGTCTGGTGCGTACGCTGTGGCGTATCCACCATCGACAGAAACACCTTTCCAGCGCATTAAACCGCTTTATTCGCTACTGCGAGATTTGATTGCACCATCAGCAGGCGTCTGCACCGTTTTGGTGGTGCAGACGCAGCGCTGCAACCTTCGATTCATCCCTGAACTCCCCGCATGCCGCGCTCCGCCAGAATATATCGTATTGGCACATTAGTTGCAGAAAGTGATTCAAAGAATCTTTTGTTTCATGGGCGATGAGGTGTTGATGATGAAAACGTGGATAAAGGCCGCAGCGATGGCGACAGTGATGATGGCTTGCGCCTCGCAGGCGATGGCGGATCAATTACAGGATATTCAGCAGCGCGGCGTATTGCGTGTGGCAGTACCGCAGGATTTCCCGCCGTTTGGCTCTGTTGGCACCGATCTCAAACCGCAGGGTTACGACATTGATATGGCCGAATATCTGGCAAAAGGCATGAAGGTGAAACTGCAACTGGTGCCTGTAACCAGCGCCAACCGCGTGCCGTATCTGCAAACGCATAAAGTTGACCTGGTGATTTCCAGCCTTGGCAAAAATGCGGAGCGCGAAAAAGTGATCGACTTCAGCCGTGCCTATGCCCCGTTCTTCCTTGGCGTGTTTGGCCCGAAAGAGGCCACGGTGACCGATGCGAAAGCGTTAAGCGGCAAATCTATCGGCGTTACCCGCGGTGCCGTGGAAGACATGGTGCTGAGCGATATCGCGCCGAAAGATGCCGACGTGAAGCGCTACGAAGATAACAACACCACGCTTTCTGCTTATATGTCCGGCCAGGTGCAGTATCTCGCCACCGGTAACGTTGTTGTGGCGGCAATTGCGCGGCAGAACCCGCAAAAAGCGCCGGTCAGCCAGTTTATGCTGAAAGATTCGCCGTGCTATATCGGGCTAATGAAAAACGAACCAGCGCTGAAAGCGGAAGTCGACAAGCTGGTTGAGCAGGCGCTGAAAGAGGGCGAGCTCAACAACTTGTCACAGAAATGGATGCAGGCGCCGTTACCGGCCAACTTTGGCGCGTAACGCATGACGACATCGCTTGATTTCGCCGCGCTCTGGCCGTTCTGGCCGGAGCTGCTGGCTGGGCTCTGGACCACGGTGACCTTAACCACGCTGGCGACGGTTGGTGGTGTGACGATAGGCATCGTCGGTGCGGCGCTGCGTAGCGGTAAACCCGGCGTGATAAGTGCCATCTGGGGCGCGTACGTTGAGCTTATCCGCAACACGCCATTTGTGGTGCAGCTGTTCTTTATTGTGTTTGGTTTGCCGGGCCTCGGGCTGAAACTCACCGCCGGTGAAGCGGCGCTGATCGCCATGCTGGTTAACCTCGGTGCCTACAGCACGGAAATTATCCGCGCCGGGATCCAGGTGGCGCCGAAAGGGCAGTGGGAAGCTGCACGCGTACTGGGGCTTAGCAAATCGCAAACCTTTTTACGGGTGATTTTGCCTCCCGCGCTGAAACGCATTTATCCGGCGCTGGTGAGTCAGTGCATTATCGTCATGCTGGGCTCGGCGGTGGTGTCGCAAGTCTCTTATGAAGAGTTGACCTTTATGGCCAACCTGATTCAGTCGCGCACGTTTTTAAGTTTTGAAGTCTATTTTGTCACCACGTTGCTGTATCTGATGCTGTCGCTGTTGATGCGCCAGCTGCTGCTGGCAATCGGGCGCAAATGGCTGGGGAGCGAGAGCTGATGAGTACGTTTACCGACTGGGATATTCTGCGCAACCTGCTGCTGGCGGCGCGCTGGACGGTGCTGTTGTCGCTGATCGCCTTCGTCTGCGGCACGCTGGTAACGCTGCCGCTACTGGTGTTGCGCATTAGCCGCTGGCGCTTACCAAAACGGTTTATCAGCGCCTATGCCGCATTATTTCAGGGCACACCGCTATTGATGCAACTGTTCCTCGCTTTTTTTGGCCTTGCGCTGTTTGGTATTGATGTCAGCGCGTGGACGGCAGCGACGCTGGCGCTAACGCTGTTTACCAGCGCCTTCCTGCTAGATATCTGGTACGGCAGCATCAACGCGCTGCCAAAAGGGCAGTGGGAAGCCTGCCGCTGTCTGGGGCTGAGTTTTGGTCAAACGCTGTTTCGCGTGATTGCGCCGCAAGCCATTCGAATCGCCATTGCGCCGACGGTGGGCTTTTCCGTGCAGGTCATTAAAGGCACCGCGCTGGCGTCGATTATCGGTTTTGTCGAACTCACCAAAGCCGGCACCATGCTTAACAACGTCACCTTTGCCCCATTCAAAGTGTTCGGGCTGGTGGCGTTGGGCTATTTCCTGCTGTGTTATCCGCTGTCGCGCTACAGCCGCTATCTGGAGAAGAAATTCCATGCCGCTCATCACCATTAATGAAGTGCAGAAATATTATGGCGACAACCATGTGCTGAAGGGCGTAAGCCTCGACATTGAAATGGGCGAAGTGGTGTCGATTATTGGCCGCAGCGGGTCGGGCAAAAGCACCTTACTGCGCTGCATGAACGGGCTGGAAGGCTACCAGGATGGCAGCATCAAACTGGGTGGTATGACGGTAACCGACCGGGAATCGCAGGCGCGTGAGATCAGCCGCTCAGTGGGAATGGTATTCCAGAGCTTTAATCTGTTTCCGCATATGACGGCGCTGGAAAACGTGATGCTGGCACCGCGCCGGGTGCTGAAATTGCCTGCTGACGAGTGCCGTCGCCTTGCCATTGAGATGCTGGAGAAAGTGGGGCTTGGCGAGCGTATCGACTACTATCCGGCCAATCTTTCCGGCGGTCAGCAGCAGCGCGTGGCGATTGCCCGTGCGCTGGCGATGAAACCGAAAGTGCTGCTGTGTGATGAAATCACCTCGGCACTGGACCCGGAACTGGTCGGTGAGGTGCTGCGCGTGCTGGAGCAGCTTGCTCGTGAAGGGATGACGCTGATTCTGGTGACTCATGAAATGAACTTTGCCCGCGAAGTGGGTGACCGCGTCGTGTTTATGCATCAGGGAAAAGTCTGGGAGCAGGGTGACAGCAAGGACTTTTTCACGCAGCCGAAAACACCGGAACTGCAGCAGTTTATCGCCTCGGTACGCGGTCTGAATTGATCTTTCTGCTCCCGTATCCGCGCGGGAGCTTATTTACCGCCTCGCAACATCGTCCATTCACTGCTTTACTTATAATCCGTTGCCGATCATGAAGGTCTCTAATAAGAGGCGTTTTATGCCGGAAGGCCTGCGTTTCGTTTGCTACAATCGCGCCTCATTTTTTGGATGGATAGCATTTTCTTATGGTTTCCGAAACTAAAACCACAGAAGCGCCCACGCTTCGTCGAGAACTCAAAGCGCGTCATCTGACGATGATCGCCATTGGCGGTTCCATCGGTACAGGTTTGTTTGTCGCATCAGGGGCGACCATTTCTTCAGCGGGCCCCGGCGGCGCGTTGTTCTCCTATATTCTGATTGGCCTGATGGTCTATTTCCTGATGACCAGCCTCGGTGAACTGGCGGCGTTTATGCCGGTTTCCGGTTCGTTCTCCACCTATGGTCAAAAATATGTTGAAGAGGGTTTCGGCTTCGCGCTGGGCTGGAACTACTGGTACAACTGGGCGGTGACCATCGCCGTTGACCTTGTGGCGTCGCAATTAGTCATGACCTGGTGGTTCCCGGACACGCCAGGCTGGATCTGGAGCGCGCTGTTCCTCGCGGTGATTTTCCTGCTTAACTACATCTCAGTGAAAGGCTTTGGTGAAGCGGAGTATTGGTTCTCGCTGATCAAAGTCGCCACCGTCATTATCTTCATCATTGTTGGTGTGATGATGATTGTCGGTATTTTCCAGGGGGAAAAACCGGCGGGCTGGAGCAACTGGACGATTGGCGATGCGCCATTTGCCGGTGGTTTTTCCGCCATGATCGGTGTGGCAATGATTGTCGGTTTCTCTTTCCAGGGGACTGAGCTGATTGGTATCGCGGCGGGGGAATCGGAAGATCCGGAGAAGAACATTCCGCGCGCGGTGCGCCAGGTGTTCTGGCGTATTCTGCTGTTCTATGTGTTTGCGATTTTAATTATCAGCCTGATTATTCCGTACACCGATCCGAGCCTGCTGCGCAACGACGTGAAAGATATCAGCGTCAGCCCGTTCACGCTGGTATTCGAGCATGCGGGTCTGCTCTCGGCGGCGGCGGTGATGAACGCGGTGATCCTGACGGCGGTGCTGTCGGCGGGGAACTCGGGCATGTACGCTTCCACACGTATGCTCTACACGCTGGCGTGTGACGGCAAAGCGCCGCGCATTTTCGCGAAATTATCGAAAGGCGGCGTGCCGCGTAACGCGCTGTATGCCACCACGGTGATTGCCGCGCTGTGCTTCCTGACCTCAATGTTTGGCAACCAGACCGTGTATTTATGGTTGCTGAACACCTCCGGTATGACTGGTTTTATTGCCTGGCTGGGGATTGCCATTAGCCACTACCGTTTTCGCCGGGGCTATGTGGCGCAGGGGCATTCGCTGGATAACCTGCCGTACCGTTCAGGTTTCTTCCCGCTGGGGCCGATTTTCGCCTTCGCTTTGTGCCTCATCATCACGCTTGGGCAGAACTATCAGGCTTTCCTGGCCGACAGCATTGACTGGGGCGCCGTTGCGGCGACGTATATCGGTATCCCGCTGTTCCTTATTATCTGGTTAGGCTATAAATTTTCCAAAGGAACCCGTTTCGTGCGTTATAGTGAAATGGAGTTCCCGGAACGTTTCACGAAATAAATTCACTCTTTAGCCCTCTGTATGGAGGGCTTTTTTTTTGCCCCTGCCAACATTCCCTCCCGCTGCGATAATTTACATAACTTTAATTTAACGCAATTGATAATCATTATCACTTAAATTAATGTAAGTGCCTGAATAAAAAGGGTGTCTGCCCGGGCTTTCTGCGCCCGAAGGCCAATAATTTCCTTGTCAGGGTCAATGTAACGCTGACGTGTTTGGCAGTATGTGAGCACTATTCCTCGCAATTTTTTGTTTTTACCTCATGGAGTTATGGAATGTTTACCTTGAATCCCATCGTCCGGGGAGGCCTCTGCGCGTCCGCACTTTCTTTAGCGCTGCCGGTAATGGCCGTAGAGAATGGCGAAACGCTGGTGGTTACCGCGTCGGCAACGGAACAGAACCTGAAAGACGCACCCGCCAGTATCAGCGTGATCACCCAGGACGATTTGCAGCGCAAGCCGGTGCAAAATCTGAAAGATGTACTGAAAGAGGTGCCTGGCGTTCAGCTCACCAACGAAGGGGACAACCGTAAAGGCGTCAGCCTGCGTGGCCTCAACAGTAGCTACACGCTGATCCTGATTGACGGTAAGCGCGTCAACTCCCGTAATGCGGTTTTCCGCCATAACGATTTTGACCTTAACTGGATCCCGGTCGATGCCATTGAGCGCATTGAAGTGGTGCGCGGCCCGATGTCTTCCCTGTACGGTTCGGACGCCCTGGGTGGCGTGGTGAACATCATCACTAAAAAAATCGGCCAGCGCTGGACGGGCACGATTACTGCGGATAGCACGGTTCAGCAGCATCGCGATCGCGGCGATACCTGGAACGGTCAGTTCTACACCAGCGGCCCGCTGATAGATGGGGTGCTTGGGCTGAAAGCCTTTGGTAGCGTGGCGAAACGCGAAAAAGATGGCCAGCAGAGTTCTAAAACGGATGCCAGCGGCCAATCGCCGCGTATTGAAGGTTTCACCAGCCGTGATGGCAACGTTGAGTTTGCCTGGACGCCAACCGACGATCACGATTTTACCGCCGGATATGGCTACGACCGCCAGGACAGGAACTCTGATTCACTGGATAAAAACCGCCTTGACCGGCAAAACTACTCGCTGGCGCACAATGGCCGCTGGGGTGAGGTAAATAGTGAACTACGTTTCTACGGTGAACAGATCGATAACAAAAACCCGGGTAACAGCAGCACAATTCGTTCGGAAAGCAACACGCTCGACGGCAAAGTGGTGCTGCCGCTGGGGCAATATAATCAGCTCGTTACGCTGGGTGGCGAGTGGCGCCACGACAAGTTAAAAGATCCTGTTAACCTGACCGGCGGCGACAGCAGCAAAACCTCGACCAGCCAGTACGCGCTGTTTGTTGAAGATGAGTGGCGTATTTTCGAGCCGTTGGCGCTGACCACCGGTGTCCGTATGGATGACCACGACACCTATGGCGATCACTGGAGTCCGCGTGCTTACCTGGTTTACAGCGCCACCGATACGCTGACCGTGAAAGGCGGTTGGGCGACGGCATTTAAAGCGCCTTCTCTGTTGCAGCTCAGCCCGGACTGGGCCACCAACTCCTGCCGGGGCGGCTGCCGCATTGTTGGCAGCCCGGAGCTAAAACCAGAGACCAGCGAAAGTTTTGAACTGGGGCTTTATTACAGCGGGGAAGAGGGCTGGCTGGAAGGCGTGCAGGGCAGCGTAACGGCGTTCCAGAACAATATTGACGACATGATCAATATCAGCCGTACGTCGAGCCTGAGCGAAGCACCGGGTTACGCTAACTTCGTCGGTTTTGAGCGTAATGCCAGCGGCGTACTGGTGCCGGTATTCCGTTACTACAACGTTGATAAAGCGCGGATTCAGGGTGTGGAAACCGAGGTGAAAATCCCGTTTGATGAAGCGTGGAAGCTGACGCTGAATTACACCTATAACGATGGACGCAACCTGAGCGGTGGCGGTAACAAACCGTTGCAGGATCTGCCGTTCCATACCGCCAACGGCACGCTGGACTGGCAAGCCACGCAGGACTGGTCATTCTATGTTTCTGCCAACTACAGCGGGGAAAAACGCGCCGTATCACAGGGCGTAACACCGGGTGGCTACGTTATCTGGAATGCGGGCGGCGCATGGCAGGCGACAAAAAATGTCAAGCTGCGCGCGGGTGTGCTTAACCTTGGCGATAAAGATCTCAGCCGCGACGATTACAGCTACAACGAAGATGGCCGCCGCTACTTTATGGCGCTGGATTACCGCTTCTGATATGGAAAGCCCGGCAGCAGGACGCCGCCGGGACTCCCGCTATTTCAGCAGATGCTGCGCATGGAAGCGCAGATGATCTTCAATAAACGCAGCAATAAAAAAGTAACTGTGATCGTAGCCGGACTGGATGCGCAGCGTCAGCGGCCAGGATTTTTGCCGTGCCACTTCCGCAAGCCGCGCGGGCTGGAGTTGATCGGCCAGGAACTGATCATTATCCCCCTGATCGATAAGTGTTGGGATCGCGTCAGTTTCGTTGCTTTCCAGCATCAGCGCGCAGCTATCCCATTCACGCCATTGTTGCGCATCCTCGCCCAGATAAGCGCGAAACGCTTTTTGCCCCCACGGCACCTGCATCGGGTTCACTATCGGTGCAAAGGCGGAAACGCTGGTATAACGGCCGGGGTTTTTCAGCGCCATGATCAACGCGCCGTGGCCGCCCATCGAATGACCACTGATAGCGCAGCGGTCGCTGACGTTAAATTGCGACTGGATAAGCGTCGGTAATTCATCGCGCAGGTAATCATACATACGATAATGCGCCGCCCACGGCTGCTCGGTGGCGTTGAGGTAAAAACCTGCGCCTTTGCCGAGGTCATAGCTCTCTGCATCTGCGACATCGTCACCGCGTGGGCTGGTATCCGGCATCACCAGCACAATGCCTAACTCTGCGGCTACGCGTTGCGCACCGGCTTTGGTGGTGAAGTTTTCGTCATTACAGGTGAGACCGGAGAGCCAGTACAGCACCGGCGGCGGTGTTGCGCTGTATTGCGGCGGTAAGAAGATGCTAAAGGTCATCGTGCAGTTCAGTACGGCGGAGTCGTGGCGCCAGCGCTGTTGCCAGCCTTCAAAACAGCGGTGCTCTTCAAGCATTTCCATGCGGGGCTCCTTAGAATTTTTTACAGACAAAGTAAGGTGACTTCTTGTCATCATACAGGCTATTCCCTTTGCTGCGAGTAACTTTCACTTCCGCATAAACGCAACATACTGCATCATAAACATAACTTTACGTTAACATTTGGGGGGCGCTAATGGCGCAACGTGTGGCGCTTTGTGGATTTATTGTGCTGGTTGTCGCGATGGGGATCGGGCGTTTTGCCTTCACGCCGCAGGTGCCGTTGATGATCCGCGACGAGCAACTGACCCTGACCAGTGCCGGGTTGGTAGCGGCGATTAACTACCTTGGTTATCTGCTAGGTGCCTGGGACGCAATGCGCGCGCAGCGACATATCGAAGTCCGTCTTTACCTGGGTATTGGCGGCGCGGTGGCACTCACTTTTCTCTCTTCACTTGCCGATAACGCGTTGCTTCACGGCGCGTTGCGCCTGGTGATTGGCGCAATGAGCGGCTGGGCGATGGTGCTGATTGCCGCCTGGACCAACGATCGGCTGGCACATGCCGGCAAGCCAGGACTGAGTGCCGCGGTATTCGCCGGGCCGGGTGCGGGCATTGCATTAAGCGGCCTGCTGGCGGTGGCGATCCAGGCAAAAGGCTTAAGCGCTGCATCCGCCTGGCAGGTGTATGGTGTGCTGGCGCTGCTGCTGGTGGCGTTGATTGCTCGCTATTTACCGCGTCCTGGCGAGTGGCATCGACCGGGCGAAAAGCCGCAGCCGCTACAGTTAACCACCGATCTTAAACGGCTGGTCTGGAGCTACAGCCTGGCCGGATTTGGCTATATCTTACCGGCGACGTTTCTGTCGCAAATGGCGGCGCTGCGCTTTCCTGGCAGCCTGTTTGCCCAGTTTGTCTGGCCGGTGTTCGGTGCCGCAGCGGTAGTGGGGATTGCGCTAAGTATTTTGCTGCGCCACGTTGGTCACAGCCATCAGCGGCTGGCGGTGGTGCTGTGGCTGCAGGGTGCGGGCGTACTGGCGGCATGGTTGCTGCCGGGGATGAGCGGGCTGGTGTGCGGTGCGTTGCTGGTGGGCGGCGGATTTCTTTGCGCCGTGCAGCTCTCATTGCTGTATGGACGCGAGCTCGCGCCCAATCACACACGTTATATGGCCGGGTTATTGACCACCGGCTATGCGATGGGGCAACTGGTTGGCCCTATGACTTCCGCGCTTTCCACCTGGCTTACGCAGCAGCTTGAACCGGCGCTAGGCGTGGCGGCAATTGCCCTGGTCATTGGCGGGCTTTTAGTCTGGAAACGCACGGCCTGAAAGGCGGCAGCGATTTCAATAATTATCGCCGCCAGGGCTGGATTATGTGCGCGACCTCACGCACAATGTTCGCTCACTTTGCGTTAACAACGCGAAGTTCGCCACACCTGCAGGAGAATAAAAAACATGTCATCACTCAGTAAAGAAGCGGCGCTCGTTCACGAGGCTCTGGTTGCCCGTGGTCTGGAAACGCCGCTGCGCCCACCGGTGCAAATGGATAACGAATCCCGTAAACGCCTTATCGCCGGGCATATGACCGAGATTATGCAACTGCTGAATCTCGATCTGAATGATGACAGCCTGATGGAAACGCCGCATCGCATCGCCAAAATGTATGTTGATGAGATCTTCTCCGGCCTCGATTACGCTAACTTCCCGAAGATCACCGTCATTGAAAACAAAATGAAAGTCGATGAGATGGTGACGGTGCGCGATATCACGCTGACCAGCACCTGTGAGCACCATTTTGTCACTATCGACGGCAAAGCCACCGTTGCCTATATTCCGAAGGATTCGGTGATTGGCCTGTCGAAAATCAACCGTATCGTGCAGTTTTTTGCGCAGCGCCCGCAGGTGCAGGAGCGACTGACGCAGCAGATCCTGACCGCGCTGCAAACGCTGCTCGGCACTAACAATGTCGCGGTTTCTATTGATGCGGTGCATTATTGCGTGAAAGCGCGCGGCATCCGCGACGCGACCAGCGCGACGACGACCACTTCGCTCGGTGGCTTGTTCAAGTCGAGCCAGAATACCCGCCAGGAGTTCCTGCGCGCAGTCCGCCACACTAACTAATTCGCTGGAGCCGCCGACATGGAGAGGAATGTCACGCTGGATTTTATTCGTGGCATCGCCATTCTCGGTATTCTTTTGCTGAATATTACCGCCTTTGGTTTGCCAAAGGCGGCCTACCTTAACCCTGCCTGGTACGGCGACATCACGGCGTCGGATGCCTGGACCTGGGCGCTGCTCGATCTCTTCGCGCAGGTGAAATTCCTCTCGCTGTTTGCCATTTTGTTCGGTGCGGGTCTGCAAATGTTGCTGCCGCGCGGTAAGCGCTGGATCCAGTCGCGCCTGACGCTGCTGGTGCTGCTCGGTTTCATTCATGGTCTCTTTTTCTGGGATGGCGATATTCTGCTGGCTTATGGGCTGGTGGGGTTGATTGCCTGGCGCATGGTGCGAGATGCGCAGAACGTGAAGACGATGTTTAACACTGGTGTGGTGCTGTACCTGATTGGCATTGCGGTTTTGTTGTTGCTGGGGGGAATTTCCGGTTCGCAACCGAACCGCTCCTGGTTGCCGGATGCGGCGAATGTGCAGTACGAGACCTGGTGGCGAGTCAGCGGCAGTATCGGGGAGGCCATCAGTAATCGTGCGGATATGCTCTCTAACGCGCTTCTGGCGCTGGGGGCGCAATATGGCTGGCAACTAGCGGGCATGATGCTGACAGGCGCGGCTCTGATGCGCAGCGGCTGGCTGAAAGGGCAATTCAGCCTGCGCCATTACCGCCGGACGGGGGCGCTGCTGATTGGCTTAGGGTTACTGATCAACATCCCGGCGATTATTGCCCAGTGGCAGCTTGGCTGGTCATATCGCTGGTGCGCTTTTCTTCTGCAGGCTCCGCGCGAACTTGGCGCGCCGTTACAGGCGGTGGGTTACGCGGCGCTGGCGTGGGGGTTCTGGCCGCAGATCTGCGGTTACAAACTGGTCAATGCTATTGCCTGCGTTGGACGCATGGCGCTCACTAACTACCTGTTGCAAACGCTAATCTGTATCACTTTATTCAATCGTTTCGGGCTGTTTATGCAGTTCGACCGCCTGCAACTGCTGGCCTTTGTGCCGGCGGTGTGGGCCGTAAATATCCTCTTCTCTCTGTTCTGGCTCAGGCGTTTTCGTCAGGGGCCAATGGAATGGCTATGGCGGCAATTGACCGCACGTGCTGCAGGGACATCATTAGCTCGCACATCCAGATAACGATCTGGATCACAATCATTAACAAAACGGATGTAACCGTTTCCATTCATGTGATGCCACTCACGTAGCAATCGCCTGCTCGCTGCCAGAATAGCCTCCTTACTTAACACAGGGGGTGGCTGTGAACTGCCGCAATCCAGAAAAGGTGGGTAAAAATGATCACCATTCGTGACGTTGCCCGGCATGCGGGCGTCTCTGTCGCGACGGTGTCCCGCGTGCTTAATAACAGCGCGCTGGTCAGCCCGGAAACGCGCGAAACGGTGATGAAAGCCGTCGCCCAGCTGGGTTATCGCCCGAATGCCAACGCTCAGGCGCTGGCGACGCAGGTTAGCGACACCATTGGCGTGGTGGTGATGGACGTCTCTGATGCCTTTTTCGGTGCGCTGGTGAAAGCGGTGGATACGGTTGCGCAGCAGCACGAAAAATATGTGCTGATTGGCAACAGTTATCACGAGGCGGAAAAAGAGCGTCACGCCATCGAAGTCCTGATTCGCCAGCGTTGTAACGCCCTGATTGTTCACTCAAAAGCGCTAAGCGATGAAGAGCTGACAGGCTTTATGGAGCAGATCCCCGGCATGGTGCTGATCAACCGGCTGGTGCCAGGCTATGCGCACCGCTGCGTCTGCCTTGATAACGTCAGCGGGGCGGTGATGGCCACGCGCATGCTGCTCAATAACGGCCATCAGCGCATCGGTTATCTGGCCTCCAGCCACCAGATTGAAGACAACGATATGCGCCGCGAAGGGTGGTTCCGCGCGCTGGAAGAGCAGGGGATTAACGCCCCGGATAGCTGGGTTGGCACCGGTTCGCCGGACATGCAGGGCGGTGAAGCGGCGATGGTTGAGCTGCTGGGGCGCAACCTGCAACTTACCGCGGTCTTTGCCTATAACGACAGCATGGCGGCGGGGGCGCTGACGGCGCTGAAAGACAACGGCATTGCGGTGCCACAGCATTTATCACTGATTGGTTTCGATGATATTCCCATTGCGCGTTACACTGACCCGCAACTGACCACGGTGCGTTACCCGATCGCTTCAATGGCACGCCTGGCGACCGAGCTGGCGTTGCAGGGGGCCGCAGGTAAGCTGGATCCAGAGGCTGCGCACTGCTTTATGCCGACGCTGGTACGCCGCCATTCCGTGACCGCACGACAAACTGTGGCACCGATCACTAACTTATAAACTTCGATGATGTAACCGTTTTCAATCTGTGAGTAAATTCACAGTATCTTAACAAGGCGCTGACTATGATGTCAGCGTTTTAGAAGCTGAAACACGATGTAACGGTGATTAATCACTTTCACTACAAGTGAGCGCTTTGAAACATCGAAGAAAGCGAACTTCTGGAGCGTTACCCGGACACGGACGAATGGAATTTTAGAGTGAACTTCGGTCGGCAGTAACGTCTTCGTAACAACTGACCCGCCGAGCATTATTCACAAGAACTACCCTGCATATAAAAAAACCGGAGATACCATGAATAAGAAGGTGTTGACTCTGTCTGCTGTTATGGCAAGCATGCTTTTTGGCGCAGCCGCACACGCAGCGGATACCCGCATTGGTGTGACCATCTATAAATATGACGACAACTTTATGTCGGTTGTCCGTAAGGCTATTGAGAAAGACGCCAAAGCAGCGCCAGATGTTCAGCTGCTGATGAACGACTCGCAGAATGACCAATCTAAACAGAACGACCAGATCGACGTGCTGCTGGCGAAAGGCGTAAAAGCACTGGCGATCAACCTGGTTGACCCGGCAGCGGCAGGTACGGTGATTGAGAAAGCGCGTGGTCAAAACGTTCCGGTTGTTTTCTTCAACAAAGAACCTTCCCGCAAAGCGCTGGATAGCTACGATAAAGCCTATTACGTGGGTACCGATTCCAAAGAATCCGGCGTGATTCAGGGCGACCTGATTGCTAAACACTGGGCGGCGAACCAGGGCTGGGATCTGAACAAAGACGGCCAGATCCAGTATGTGCTGCTGAAAGGCGAGCCGGGTCATCCGGATGCTGAAGCACGTACCACTTACGTTATCAAAGAGCTGAATGATAAGGGCATCAAAACTCAGCAGCTGGCTCTGGATACCGCAATGTGGGATACCGCTCAGGCGAAAGACAAAATGGACGCCTGGCTCTCTGGCCCGAACGCTAACAAAATTGAAGTGGTTATCGCGAACAACGACGCGATGGCAATGGGCGCGGTTGAAGCCCTGAAAGCACACAACAAATCGTCTATCCCGGTCTTCGGTGTCGATGCGCTGCCAGAAGCGCTGGCGCTGGTGAAATCCGGTGCAATGGCCGGTACCGTGCTGAACGATGCTAACAACCAGGCGAAAGCGAGCTTCGAGCTGGCGAAAAACCTGGCCGAAGGCAAAGGCGCGGCAGATGGCACTAACTGGAAAATCGAAAATAAAGTCGTTCGTATTCCTTACGTTGGTGTAGATAAAGACAACCTGGCTGAAATCGCCGGTAAATAATATTAAGAAAGCATGTTCTCATTGGGCGCAACGACTGTTGCGCCCTTATAACACGATATGCCAGGCCAACAAGGTATAATTATGGTCAGCAATAATACTCAGTCGTCAGGTGAATTCTTGTTGGAAATGAGCAATATCAACAAGTCTTTTCCAGGCGTAAAGGCACTCGATAATGTCAATTTGAAAGTCCGTCCGCACTCTATCCATGCATTAATGGGCGAGAACGGTGCGGGGAAATCAACATTATTAAAATGTCTTTTTGGGATCTATCAAAAAGATTCCGGTAGCATTCTTTTTCAGGGGAAAGAGATCGACTTCCATTCCGCGAAAGAAGCGCTGGAAAATGGTATTTCGATGGTTCACCAGGAACTCAACCTGGTGTTGCAACGTTCCGTGATGGACAATATGTGGCTGGGTCGTTATCCAACCAAAGGTATGTTTGTCGATCAGGATAAAATGTTCCACGATACCAAAGCCATTTTTGATGAGCTGGATATTGATATCGACCCTAAAGCACGCGTGGGAACATTATCTGTATCGCAAATGCAGATGATTGAAATTGCCAAAGCGTTCTCTTATGACGCCAAAATTGTCATTATGGATGAGCCGACTTCTTCGCTGACGGAAAAAGAAGTCAATCATCTGTTTAAAATTATCCGTAAATTGAAAGATCGTGGCTGTGGAATTGTTTATATCTCCCATAAAATGGAAGAGATATTCCAGCTGTGCGATGAAATTACGATTCTGCGTGACGGTCAGTGGATTGCCACCCAGCCGCTGGAAGGGCTGGATATGGACAAGATCATCGCCATGATGGTTGGTCGTTCGCTGAACCAGCGCTTCCCGGACAAGCACAACGTGCCGGGCGAAACCATTCTTGAAGTGCGTAATCTCACCTCGTTGCGCCAGCCCTCTATTCGCGATATCTCCTTTGATTTGCGCAAAGGCGAAATACTCGGTATCGCAGGTCTGGTCGGGGCGAAACGTACAGATATCGTTGAAACGTTATTTGGTATTCGTGAAAAATCCTCTGGCACCATTAAATTGCATGGCAAAGTGATTAATAACCACAACGCCAATGAAGCGATTAATAATGGCTTTGCCCTGGTGACCGAAGAACGTCGTTCCACCGGTATTTACGCCTATCTTGATATCGGATTTAACTCACTTATTTCCAATATTCAGAATTACAAAAACAAAGTGGGCTTGTTGGATAATAGCCGCATGAAGAGTGATACCCAGTGGGTCATCGACTCGATGCGTGTAAAAACACCAGGCCACCGCACGCAAATTGGTTCTCTTTCCGGTGGTAACCAACAAAAGGTTATTATTGGTCGTTGGTTATTAACTCAGCCAGAAATTTTAATGCTCGATGAGCCGACCCGTGGTATTGACGTTGGTGCGAAATTTGAAATTTACCAATTGATTGCCGAGCTGGCGAAAAAGAATAAGGGGATTATTATTATTTCCTCTGAAATGCCTGAGTTGTTAGGCATCACTGACCGTATTCTGGTAATGAGCAATGGCCTCGTTTCCGGAATTGTTGATACTAAAACGACAACGCAAAACGAAATTCTCCGTCTTGCGTCTTTGCACCTTTAAGATCAGGGGCTCCTCATGAGTGCGTTAAATAAGAAAACTTTTCTCACTTATCTGAAAGACGGCGGTATTTACGTTGTTCTTTTAGTGTTACTGGCCATTATCATTTTTCAGGATCCCACTTTCTTAAGTCTGCTGAACTTAAGTAACATTCTGACCCAATCCTCCGTGCGTATTATTATCGCGCTGGGCGTAGCGGGGCTGATTGTGACCCAGGGTACCGACCTTTCCGCCGGGCGCCAGGTTGGCCTCGCGGCGGTGGTTGCCGCTACGCTGCTGCAATCAATGGAAAACGCCAACAAAGTATTCCCGGATATGGCTACCATGCCGATTCCGGTGGTGATCCTGATTGTCTGCGCCATCGGCGCGGTTATCGGCCTGGTGAACGGCCTTGTCATCGCTTACCTGAACGTGACTCCGTTTATCACCACGCTGGGTACGATGATCATCGTTTACGGTATCAACTCCCTGTACTACGACTTTGTTGGTGCATCGCCGATTTCCGGCTTTGACAGCGGCTTCTCGACCTTTACGCAGGGCTTTATTGCGCTGGGCAGTTTCCGTTTGTCCTATATCACTTTCTACGCCTTGATTGCGGTGGCGTTCGTCTGGGTGCTGTGGAATAAAACTCGCTTTGGCAAAAACATTTTTGCTATCGGCGGTAACCCGGAAGCGGCGAAAGTCTCCGGCGTTAACGTAGCGCTGAACCTGCTGATGATTTACGCGCTGTCCGGTGTGTTCTATGCCTTCGGCGGGATGCTGGAAGCGGGCCGTATCGGTTCTGCGACCAACAACCTCGGCTTTATGTATGAACTGGATGCCATCGCAGCTTGCGTAGTGGGCGGGGTTTCCTTCAGCGGCGGTGTGGGTACGGTTCTGGGTGTGGTGACCGGTGTGATTATCTTCACCGTCATCAACTACGGCCTGACCTATATCGGTATTAACCCGTACTGGCAGTACATCATCAAGGGCGGCATCATTATCTTCGCCGTGGCGCTGGACTCGCTGAAATACGCACGTAAAAAATAATCCCATCGTCTGTACCTGGCCCGCTCAACGAGCGGGCTTTTTTATTTCTGTTTGCCGCCTTCTGCCATGGAGTAAGCCCACGCCTTTCCCTCAAAAAAGTTCTCTCGCAGTGAGTTGTTAAATTTTTTGCTTCGGTGCTACGCTCAATAAAGTTGCAATATTAATAAGGAGATTAAGGATGAACAGTGAGGGCGCGTTTCCGGCACTTCCCGTGATTGGCTGGCAGGTGGGGGTGGTTGAGGATTTGGATGGTGTAGTCGTGAAGTTTGGTTGCAGCACAGGGCCTTGCGGCGCGGGAGCAACGACGTTTGATTCGCCCTTTTTTAATTTAACGCCTGATATGGTGAGAAGCCTGATCTACGATCTTCAGCGTAGCCTGCAACAGCATGAGAGCAAAGTGGCCTGACGCTTCGCTTGCACGTCGGGTACATCCCATGTGCCCGATATTTAAGTCAATTCTGAATGCCTGTATGCCCATAGCTACTTACGCTTGAAAGAATGAATCTGTGAATGATGTTGTATCCGCAGCTCAGGGGCGCTTATGAATTTTGTTTATTTTACTGTTGATAATTTACCGCATGAAAAAAACTCACCCGTTAACTTCTCTTTGAAAAATGTCGAACTGTTGCGCGATGGCGACGTGATTGCCTCACTTGGCGATATCAAAATCACCGCATTGCCGTTTTTTTACTTTTGCCCGGTACCGACCGGCTTTCGCAAAATCGAGTTCAGAATGAAGAACAGCCCGCCTGCGCGAATCGTGTGTAGCGCAGGGTACTTAAAAAGCGGGGAATACCTGGTTAATACGCCGGACGGGGAGAAAGCATTGTCCTTCAACGCGTTAAATGGCCACTGGACGCTCGATAAAGCCAGCCGTGCGGTTATCGATCATCGCCATTTTGTTGAGCGTGGTTTTACGCTTGTCCGTCCAGTAAAAACCAACAGCCGCAACGCATCCATTAACTGATGCTTCAGTTTTTTTCTTTCTTTTGCATATCGATAAGCTGCTCGGCGGTGACGGCCGGGTAGCCTTGCGCATCGTCCGGCACTTCCTGCATTGACGGAATCGGCACCAGCGGGCCGAGGAAGCGCGGCTCCCGCTTGAACATGTAAAGATCGGCAATTGTGCCCAACCGCGCACCAAACTCGCGTACGCGTACGCTCCACATATCTTTCGGCGACGGCACGGCGTAACACTGCGCCTGGATGCCCATATGCCGGGCGATAAATAACGCGCGTTCGCAGTGGAAACGCTGGGTAATGATGATGAAATCGTTCGTGTCGAAGACTTTGCGGGTGCGCACAATTGAATCCAGCGTGCGGAAACCGGCGTAATCGAGCACGATGTCGGCAGGATCGACACCGGCGGCAATCAAATCTTTACGCATGGTCATCGGTTCATTGTAACTTTGCAGCGCGTTATCGCCGCTCAGCAACAGGTAGTTAACCTTGCCGCTGTTATATGCATTAAGCGCGCCCTGAATCCGGTAGCGGTAATATTGATTGATAACGCCAGTGCGGTAGTACTTCGCGGTGCCGAGGACAACGCCGACCTGGCGCCAGGGGAGATCCTGCAGGTCGTCGTAAATATAGGGGGCGGTTTTCCAGCTCATCCAGCGGTCTAAGCCAAGCGCAGTTAACAGCAGTAAGCCGATAAGGACTAACAGGCTGTAAGTAAAACGCTTTAACATGCAGCAGACTCGAACAGGATTAGAATGTCCCTCAGGCTACTTTACCCGTACGGCAAGCGCAAGAAACGGTAGTTCAATTGCGGGGTTTTTCATCACTGCGGGCGCGAACCCGCAGCGAGGATCATTTACTCAGCAAAACGCGTTCGACCTTCTCACATCCCAGCGCGCGCAGCGTGGCGGCGGTGGCATCCCATTGGGTGAGCGGCGCATCGGCGCGTTCCGCCAGTACGGCGCGTTGAATATCCGCGTAATCAAAACCGCTGAGGCTAAGCAGATTCAGCGCGCCCTGCAATGGCGGCAGCGTTGGGTTGAAGGCGGCGTTTTCCGCGTAGCTACCGCTGAAGATGCGCCCGTCGCGACAACGAATTGCCACGCCTGACGGCGAAGTCGTG
The DNA here is from genome assembly GCF_032104925.1 of Kosakonia sp. Classification (NCBI taxonomy): domain Bacteria; kingdom Pseudomonadati; phylum Pseudomonadota; class Gammaproteobacteria; order Enterobacterales; family Enterobacteriaceae; genus Kosakonia; species Kosakonia sp. The sequence continues at coordinate 386,110 of NZ_DAMCGF010000003.1, read as the reverse complement.
TAGGGCGAGTGGCTTTTATTGGCCGCGTGAATAGCTGCCTGCGTGACGTCATCCCCGCGCAGTGAAAAACCGTGATCCTGTTGATCCATTAACAACGTTTTGATGTCGAGATCTTTTGGACCAAACGCGTCCGGCAGGTAATCGCCCAGCGTATGCGGCGCGCGACCCGGCAGGTTAATGCGCAGATTCAGACCGCTGTTCAGTTCATTCATAAACTGGCGGCAGTGGCCGCACGGCGTGTAGTTGACGGTGATGGAAGAGAGCGCTTTTTCACCGCGCAGCCAGGCGTGGCTGATAGCGCTCTGTTCGGCATGCACGGTTTGCTGCATTGTCGCGCCAGAAAACTCCATATTGGCACCGAAGTACCATGTTCCGCTGACGCCACGCGCAATCGCGCCCACGTTAAAGTGGGAAAGGTCGGTGCGGGCGCAGGCGGCGGCGAGCGGCAGCAACGCAAACGCCAGCGCGTCCTCGTCCAGCCCCGTCGCGCTTTGCAATGTTGCCACCTGCTCTGCGCTCAGCATGGCGGGGAAGTGCTCATCCGCCAGCAGAGGAGCCAGTGCGGTCTGTAAATTCTCCGCAAGCCCGGAAAAAGCAGTGTGAAAACGTGAATGCATAGCGGTGCCTCATAGCAGTGTATTGGAATCGTAGTTTACGGGGCTGCCTGGCCTCTATGTGTGATTCACTTCACACTGTATGTGCAACTTATGAAACTCAAACGAAAAATGCGCGACGTATCGCAAATTTTAGCCCAGCAGCGCGAGGATAACCGGGAACAGAAACGGGGCGACCAGCGAAGTGATAATCCCGCAAATCACCAGCGCCAGCGAACTGAACGCCCCTTCCTGATAATCCAGCTCGGCGCAGCGCGCGGTGCCCAGCGCATGTGAGGCGGTGCCCATTGCCAGTCCGCGTGCCGATTTCGTGGTGATACGCATCAGGTTCAGCAAGGTATGGCCGAACACTGCGCCCAATACGCCAACAAAGATCACGCAGACCGCACTGATTGCCGGGATACCGCCAATGCTGCCGCCAACCGCCATCGCGATCGGTGTGGTGACGGATTTGGGTAATATCGACGCTGCAATTTCCGGTGTCGCGCCCATCAGCAGCGCCACGGCGGTACCGGAAAACATCGCCACCATGCTGCCGATAAAGCAGATAGTAATGATCGATTTCCAGCGGGCGCGAATCTGATGTAACTGCTCATAGAGCGGAAACGCCAGCGCAACAACGGCGGGTTGCAGCAGATCGTTAAGAATTTTACTGCCCTGGAAATAGTGGTCATACGGAATGCCCGTCACCAGCAGGATCGGGATAATCACCACCATCGCCACCAGCAGCGGGTTGAGCAGCGGTAGCTTGAAACGCGTGGCGAGTTTACGCGCGGCGAAAAACACCGCCAGTGTCAGCGGTAACGACCACCAGATATACGCCATCATTCTTTCTGCCCTTTTTGTCCTGCCACCTTACGCTCGCCGTGCACCAGATGGGTGCTCCAGCTCACCACCAAAAAGACGATAATTGTGCTCACCGCACAGGAAACAACAATCGGGCCGAACTGCGCGCGCAACAGGTCGTAATATTGCATTACGCCAACGCCGATGGGCACGAACAGCAGCGCCATGTAACGGATCAAAATAAAGCAGCCGGGATTTACCCATTTGGCGGGCAGAATTTGCAGCGCCAGCAGCACGAACATAATCAGCATGCCGATAATGCTGCCCGGAATAGCAATAGGCAGCAGCGATGAAACAAAAATGCCTGCGTAGAGACAAGCGTAAATAAGCACAAACGCACGAAGGTACTGCCAGATAATATTCAGTGAGTTACTCATGGTGAAAGCCCTTGTCGAAACGCATTCATCATACAATTAAAGCGAAAAACGTGCTACTGATCACATCATGAATTGTGAGCATACCAAACATTCCATTCAGGAACGTTATGCATTCCCACAAGATTTACCGCGCGATATAGCCAAAAGTGTAGTGAAGAAAGGCACTTTCCACGCCTGAACAGAGACGCTACTATGGCGCCTCTTTTTTATGGGGCGAGATATGCGTGTATTACTGGCGCCGATGGAAGGCGTGCTCGATTCGCTGGTGCGCGAGCTGCTGACCGAGGTTAACGATTATGATTTATGCATCACCGAATTCTTGCGCGTGGTGGATCAACGCCTGCCGGTAAAATCCTTCTATAAAATCTGCCCGGAACTGCATCGTCAAAGCCGTACGCCTTCCGGTACGCTGGTGCGTATTCAACTCTTAGGACAATACCCGCAGTGGCTGGCGGAAAATGCGGCGCGCGCGGTTGAACTGGGCTCCTGGGGTGTCGATCTCAACTGTGGTTGCCCGTCGAAGCTGGTCAACGGCAGCGGTGGTGGCGCGACGTTGCTCAAAGATCCTGAGCTTATTTACCGTGGCGCAAAAGCGATGCGTGAAGCGGTGCCGTCGCACCTGCCGGTGACGGTAAAAGTGCGTCTTGGCTGGGACAGCCCCGCACGCGCGTTTGAAATTGCCGATGCGGTACAGCAGGCCGGCGCCAGCGAACTGGCGGTACACGGGCGCACCAAAGAAGATGGCTATAAAGCGGAGTGCATTAACTGGCACGCGATCGGCGAGATCCGCAAGCGGTTAACCATTCCGGTGATTGCCAATGGCGAGATCTGGGACTGGCAAAGTGCGCAGGATTGTATGGCCGACACCGGCTGCGATGCGGTGATGATTGGCCGTGGCGCACTGAATGTGCCGAATCTGAGCCGGGTGGTGAAGTACAACGAGCCGCGTATGCCGTGGCCGGAGGTTGTCGCGCTACTGGCGAAATATTCGCGGCTGGAAAAGCAGGGCGATACCGGTTTGTATCACGTTGCGCGCATCAAACAGTGGCTCGGCTATTTACGCAAAGAATATTCTGAGGCCAGCGAGTTGTTTACCGAGATCCGCGCCTATAAACATTCCGACGATATCGCACAAGCGATCGCCCGCCAGCGCAGCCGCGTTGGCGTCTGACACGCGCCGGTGAACTTTTCGCAGGCTGTCTCGTTATGCGCTCGAATAAAGCTGGGCTGAAGTGCGGGTGTGGATTGTTACTGTGCAAGCAGGCGAAACCTGATCATATGGCAACTGCCGGAGGTCAGGTTTTTTTGTTTCCAGGGTCTGAATGAATAGCGCCAAAACAGTAAACAACGTTGTTGTAGTGGTGCCGGGTGGCGGCCGCGCGCGCAAGTGGTGATGGGTTACATCCGGTGAAAGCCGATTGATCTGGAAAGCGCCGCCAAAGCGAAGATCGCCAGACGTTGCGGTTTTATTGATGTTGAACGCGATGATAACGGCAGCGGCACCACTGCACGCAGCCGTAAGAACTGTTTCTGCTGGTATTGCGCTGTCATCGCCAGTAACGGCGAGAGCCTGAAATTACCCGCATTCCGCCCGCGCAAACCGGGCAGAACGCGTCAATTAAGACGCTTAGCGATAAACTCTTTCAGCCACATTACCGCCGGATCGCTGCTGTGGCGCTGATGCCACAGCATCGCCAGCTCAATTGGCTGCACATCCAGCGGCAGCGGGCTGCTCGCAAATCCTCGTCTGCGCTGCCACTCCTGCGCCAGGCCTGCCGGTACGGTCGCCAGGGCTGGCATGGTCTCCAGTAATCCCGGCAGGGCGGCGAAGTGCGGCGTGGTGTAGTGGATGCGGCGCTGATGGCCGGTTTTGGCCAGTAGCGTGTCGAAGTGGCTGCTGGTGGCTTCCCGGTAGCTGACCATTAAATGCGGCTGTGCGGCAAAAGTATCGATATCCAGCGGTGCGCTCAACGTCAATTGTTGCGGGTGCCAGAGCGTGATAAACGGCATGGTGGTCAGCACTTCGCGCTCCAGCCAGCGCGGCCCGGCCTCGGCGACGCTTATCGCCATATCCATTTCGCCGCCTTCCAGCCGACCGGCATCGCTGAATGGATCGCTGGCCACCACATTCAGACGCATGCCGGGCGCGGCCTGTTGCAGCGCCGGGATCAGCTTTGGCATCAGCCACATTTCCACCCAGTCCGCCATGCCAAGCGTCAGCGTGACGCTGGCAGTCTGCGGATCAAAGGCCGTTTGCTGAAACAGGGCACTCTGCAACTGTTCCAGCAGCGGTAGCAGTTCCGTATGCAGTTCGATGGCGCGGGCCGTCGGCTGCATTTTATGGCCGCTACGGATAAACAGCGGGTCGTCAAACAGCGCGCGCAGGCGTGACAGCACGCCGCTCACCGCCGGTTGACCCAGATGCAGTTTATCCGCCGCGGCGGAAACGCTCTGTTCGCGAAACAGCACGGCAAAGGCGATCAGCAAGTTAAGATCGATTTTGCGAAAATCATTCTCTTTGATAGTCATTATTGCTCCAATCAATTGGAGTGATAGTAGCCGTTGCCGGATACTGGCGCAATGAAAACGACTGGAGAAGAGTATGAAACATTATCCACTTCTGTTGGCGCTGGCGACGGCAGGTTTGAGTTTTGGCGCTATTGCCGCCACACCGCTTTCAACGCACCAGCCGCAAGCGCCGGGCTTTTACCGTATGGCAATGGGCGACTGGCAAATCACCGCCGTTTCCGATGGCACCGTCGCGGTGCCATTCGACAAATTGCTGACCCATATCACCCCGGAGCAGTTGCAGGAACGGATGGCGCAGGCCAGTTTACCCGTCAATGCCGAAACCTCGATCAACGCCTTTGTGATTAACACCGGTAAGCAGTTGATTCTGGTGGATGCCGGTGCCGGGCCGTTGTTTGGCAACGCAGGCGGCCATCTGCCGGAAAACCTGCGTGCGGCGGGCATTGATCCGGCCACCATCGATACCGTGCTGCTGACGCATATTCATGCCGATCACTCCGGCGGCGTACAGCGCGACGGCAAACCGGTGTTCGCCAATGCCACCGTACGGGTCGATCAGCGGGATGTCGATTTCTGGCTCAACGCGGCACATGAAAAAGAGGTAGAAGAGGGGCAACGCCATACTTTTGCGGAGTCCGAGCGCTCACTGCGCCCGGTGATAGATACCGGTAAGCTCAACCCTTTCCGCGCGCCGACGCAAATTATTCCCGGCATTGAAGCAATCCCGGCACCGGGTCATACGCCAGGCAGCGTGATTTACCGCGTCACTCACGGCGGTAAGACGCTGATGCTGTGGGGCGATATTATTCACGCGCATCCGGTGCAATTACCGCAGCCGGAAGTGGCGATCCATTTTGATGTTAACCAGCAGCAGGCGGTAAAAACCCGGGAAAAGGTGCTGGCGCAGGTCGCGCGCGAAGGTGACTGGGTGGCAGCGGCGCATATTGCTTTCCCCGGAATGGGGAAAGTGATGAAAGCGGAGAATGGCTATCGCTGGGTGCCGGTGAATTACAGCGCGAAGGGGAATTAACCCGCCATGCCGGGTAGCGCCCGCTACCCGGCGCTACTTTAGAAGATCATCTTAAATACGCCGGTGACCACCAGCAGACCAATCAGAAAGATAATCAGGATTGCCCAAAGCAGTATCTTCATCATTTTCTTCGTCCTTTTTATATGCAGGTAGTTAAAAGCGTAGGCAATCTCACGCAGTTGTGCCTTTTTCCTATACTTACCTGTCTATTTGTTAACCAGAGGACGACCTATGCCTGTAACCAAAGTTGCGATTGTGACCGCCGCCGATTCCGGGATTGGCCGACAGTGTGCGCTGATGCTGGCCGAACAGGGATTTGATATCGGCATTACCTGGCATTCGGATGAAAACGGCGCGAAAGAGGCTGCGTTGCATGTTGAGGATCTTGGGCGGCGGGCGGAAACCATCCATCTCGATCTCAGCCAGTTGCCGGAAGGGGCGCAGGCGATTGAGACATTGATTTCCCGCTTCGGGCGTATCGATGTGCTGGTGAATAACGCCGGGGCGATGAGCAAAGCCCCGTTTCTTGATATGAAATTTGATGACTGGCGCAGCATTTTCACCGTTGATGTCGACGGCGCGTTTCTCTGCTCGCAAATCGCCGCCAGGCACATGGTGCAGCAGGCGCAGGGCGGGCGCATCGTGAATATCACCTCGGTGCATGAACATACGCCATTGCCGGACGCCAGCGCCTATACTGCAGCCAAACACGCGCTCGGCGGCTTAACCAAATCGATGGCGCTGGAGCTGGTGGATCACAACATTCTGGTAAACGCCGTCGCGCCGGGGGCAATAGCCACGCCGATGAATAACATGCGCGACGAAGATGCAAAACCGGGATCGTTACCCATTGTTCCACTGACAAGACCGGGCACCACCAAAGAGATAGCCAGCATGGTCGCCTGGCTCTGTTCAGAACATGCCAGCTACACCACCGGACAATCGTTGATTATTGATGGCGGTTTTATGCTGGCTAACCCGCAGTTCAAACCGAAAACGGCTTAGTCGTTTGACGCGTTGCGCTGGCGTTTTTTCCGCCGATGATGAAACCACCAGCGCAGCGCAACCACCAGCACGATGGCAAGAATCAGCCAGATCCAGCGTTTTACATGCTGGTCGAACTGGTGCAGCCACGGGCCAATCACTTCTCCGCCTACGTAACCGAGGGTGGTAAACAGCAGCGCCCAGACGATGGCGCCAACAATGTTGAGCGGCAGAAAGATTTTCGGCCGCAAGCGACTGGTGCCAATCAACAATGGGCCAATAATGCGAAAGCCGTACATAAAACGTGAGCCGATAACAAACAGGTAGGGATGGCGGCGGATGAGCGACTGCGCCTGGTGGATTTTTTCCCGGTGGCGGGAGAAGCGGCGCAGGATTTTCGTGCCGTAGCGTCTGCCGACCAGATAAAGCAGCTGATCGCCGATCATGCCGCCAAGCGCCACGGATACCACCACCAGCCAAAACCGTAACAGCCCCTGATGCGCGGCAACACCGCCCAGCAGGGTAATTGTCTCTCCTTCAGCCACACTGCCAATCACCAGCGCGGCGTAGCCGTACTGGCTAATCAGATGATTGATATCCATTGTTTTTACGTCCTCCCGGTAAAACGCTTATAAGCATACACCCGATATCGCGCCTTCGCCGGAATGACGCCGTTTCGTTGTCGCGGCATTTTTGTTGCTGTACAAAAAATAATCGCAATAGTGAATTATACTGACAGTGTCGATGTTCGGGCTGTCAGCGAGGGGGCGTTATGAACCATGTCTGGGGACTCTTTTCCCATCCCGATCGTGAAATGCAGGTTATCAAAGGCGAAAACGAGACAATTTCGCATCACTACACCCACCATGTATTAATCATGGCGGCCATTCCGGTTGTATGCGCGTTTATTGGTACCACGCAAATCGGCTGGAATTTTGGCGAAAACAGTGTGGTGACGCTGTCATTGTTTACCGGTTTCTATCTGGCGGTGCTGTTCTATGCGTTGATGCTGGCAGGCGTGGCGGTGATGGGCCGCGTTATCTGGTGGATGGCGCGTAGCTTGCCGCAACGGCCTTCATTAGGGCGCTGTATGGTGTTCGCCGGTTATGTGGCGACGCCGCTGTTTCTCAGTGGGATTGTGGCGCTTTATCCGCTGGTCTGGCTTTGCGCGCTGGTGGGGACGGTGGCGCTGTTTTACACCGGCTACTTGCTGTATGTCGGTATCCCGACCTTCCTGAATATCAATAAAGAAGAGGGCTTAAGTTTCTCAAGCTCGACGCTGGCGATCGGGGTGCTGGTGCTCGAAGTGCTGCTGGCGCTGACGGTGATCCTGTGGGGTTACGGTTATCGCTTGTTCTAAACCTGTTGCGTTGCTGGCGTAAATGTCGGCAACGCAATCTCTCGCAACGATTATCCTCTGGCGACAACCCTGCGTGGCGGCTATTATGCCAAAGCCAGCTCTGTTATTGCTCCGGCTGACAGAAGCGGTGTGCGTAATAACGTGCGTGAATAATTTTCAGAAGTCTCACCATGCAGAAATTTCGAGTTTCCTTATTAAGCCTGGCGTTAATCCTGGCTGCGCCCGTGGCGCCGTTTGCCGTCGCGAAAACCACAGCGGCGACCACCGCCGCACAACCTGAAATCGCTTCAGGTAGCGCGATGATTGTCAATCTGCAAACCAATCAGGTCATCTACTCCAGCCACCCTGATCTGGTGCGTCCTATTGCTTCCATTACCAAGCTGATGACGGCGATGGTGGTGCTGGATGCGCACCTGCCGCTGGATGAGAAACTCAAAGTGGATATCAGCCAGACGCCGGAGATGAAAGGGATCTATTCTCGCGTGCGCCTCAATAGCGAAATCAGCCGTAAAGATATGCTGCTGCTGGCGCTGATGTCCTCAGAAAACCGCGCGGCAGCAAGCCTTGCGCACCACTATCCGGGCGGTTATAACGCTTTTATCGCGGCGATGAACGCCAAAGCGAAAGCCTTAGGCATGACGAATACGCGCTATGTGGAACCGACGGGGCTGTCGATTCACAACGTCTCCACCGCCCGCGATCTGAGCAAACTGCTGATTGCCACCAAACAGTATCCGCTGATTGGTCAGCTCAGCACCACGCGTGAAGAGATGGCCACCTTCTCTAACCCGGCGTACACGCTGCCGTTTCGCAACACTAACCACCTGGTGTACCGCGATAACTGGAACATTCAGCTAACCAAAACGGGCTTTACCAATGCGGCAGGGCACTGCCTGGTGATGCGCACCGTCATTAACAACAAACCGGTGGCGCTGGTGGTGATGGATGCGTTTGGCAAATTTACCCATTTTGCCGATGCCAGCCGTTTACGCACCTGGATTGAAACCGGCAAAGTGCAGCCGGTTCCGGCTTCTGCATTAAGCTATAAGCGCCAGAAAGCGGCGCAGATGGCGCAAAACCCGTCTGCGGGTGAGCAGACCGCGCAAAACGATTAATTACTCCGGCAGCGTCCAGTCACCGTCGTTGAGTGGACGCTGCATAATCAGCGTATCCCGCCAGTCGCCTTTCTTGTAGCCGACGCTTCGCAACTGCCCGGCAATCTCAAAACCGTGCTTTTTATGCAGTCGCAGCGAACCGGAATTGTTGTTGCCATCGCCAATCACCGCAATCAGTTGCCGCCACGGACCCGCTTCACAGCGTGCGATCAACGCGCTCATCAACGTACTGCCAATACCGCGCCCGGTCATACTGGCATCCACGTAAATCGACTCTTCAAGGGTATAGCGATACGCCTCGCGGGGACGGTAATAACCGGCATAGCAATAGCCGACCACAATGCCGTGATAGAGCGCCACCATCCACGGTAAACCCTCTCTGGCGATGTTGTTCATGCGGGTGCGCATTTCATCAATAGTAGGCGGGACTTCTTCAAAGGAGGCGCGGCCGTGCAGAACATGCCAGGCGTAAAGCGAAGCAATGGCGTGAACGTCTTCAGGGCAGGCGTCGCGCACTACCACCGCAGGACCGGATAAGATATCGACAGCTGACATGACGGGTGTGCTCCTTCAAAGCAGGCGGCCATAGAAACGTTTCTCTGGCGCTGTTCGCTACTCTATTACGAAAGGAGCACACAATACAGCCCGTCGCCGGGTTATTTCATCGCCGTTGACGATGCGTTATCCGTAGCAGCGTCTTCCCGCCAGAACTTACGCTTGCTGGTTTTACCGATGCCGGGGTTCATGCTGTTTGTCGGGTCGTTTTCTTTATAAAAACGTTTTAACGGCTCGGCGGCTTCATACAGATGGCCGACGTTATGCTCGGCCGGATACTGCGCGCCACGCTGGCGTAACAGTTCCAGCATTTGCGCTTTCAGCGCATGGGCATCCACGCCTTTTTTCACAATGTAATCCTGGTGGAAAACATGGCACATAAAGTGGCCGTAATAGAGTTTATGCACCAGTTGGCTGTCGATTTCCGGCGGCAGATGCTCAAACCAGTCGTTGTCATTGCGGCGCAGCGCGATATCCAGCGCCAGAATATCTTCCACTTCATCGGCATGAACCGCCTGGTAACGGATCGCCGCACCGGCGGCGGCAAAGCGGTGTAAAAACGCTTTGCTCCCTTCTTCCGGCGTACAGACAAAGAAATCACCCTCGGCACTGGCAAAGTAGGTTTTCAGCCAGTTTTCTGCTTCCGCAATGCCATCGCCGGACATTTTCAGCAGCAGGTGATGTTCATATTTATCGCGCCACGCTTTCATGCGCGGCGGCAGGTGAGACGGGAAAAAGCCGCTGATTCTTTGCAATGAGCGGTCAATAAAATGCGGCTTAAACACCGTCGCTTTTTCCAGTAACGCTTCGGTGCGGCCTTTCATGGTGAAGAAGAACGGCATTTTGTCAGTGCCGAGTTTATCGATCATCAGGAAGGTGTCTTTGCCGTAGCGTTCGGCGATATCGTAAATATCGCGATGCATATACTCACCGGCGACCGGCAGATGGTCGAAGTTCGCCAGAATATGACGGCGGATCTCCGCCAGCACTGCCGTTTGATTCGTACCGATGTAGAAGACCTGCTGGCGCGTTTCGGCCGGAAAGGTGTCCAGACGCACGGCGAAAACCGCCAGTTTCCCCGCACAGCCGGACGCTTCGAACAACCGCTGCGGATCGGCGTTGTAACGCGCCGGGGTGTCGGCATCGACATCGCGCACGCGGGTGACGTAATCATGATCGTGGCCGTGGCGCTGGTCGTGCAGCACGTCGCTATCGCTCACACGATCGTCATCAAGTTTACTGAGGATCTGCTCCGGCGTTTCCCCCAGCGAAATGCCTAAATGATTCACCAGCACCAGTTTACCCTGCTCATCGATACGCGCGAACAGCGACATTTCGGTGTAGGCCGGGCCGCGCTGCACCAGCGAACCGCCGGAGTTATTGCAGATCCCGCCGATAACAGATGCGCCAATGCACGAGGAGCCGATCACCGAATGCGGTTCGCGACCCAGCGGTTTAAGCGCTTTTTCCAGCGAATAGAGCGTGGTACCAGGGTAGGCCAGCACCTGTTCGCCGTTATCCAGCAGATGCAGCTTATCAAGACGCAGGGTGCTGATAATTACGATTTCCCGGTCATAATCATTGCCGTTTGGCGTTGATCCTTCCGTCAGCCCGGTGTTCGCCGCCTGCATCAGAATAATTTTATCGGCGTTAACACAGGCCTGCAGAACGCGCCACAATTCGACCAGCGAGCCGGGAAAAACCACAGCCAGCGCATTGCCCTGGCCAGAACGAAAGCCTTTACGATAGCGGGCCGTTTTGGCCGGGTCGGTAAGCAGATGAGAAGCGCCAACCAGCCGTTTGAGTTCGCTGATAAACGCGTTGTTTGGATGTGACATTATCCACTCCTTGTGGCTAATCATTGTTCAAGACATTTCATTCTTCGGGCCGCTTTTTACTGGCGTTAGCGCCCGGAAGCTTATCTCAGTAAGCGTCATAAGAATGTGAAGACCTGCCGCTTTGGCGCGTTATGCATGATGACGTGTAAAGTGCGCATTAATGTTAGCCCCGTAAAACCAAACGGGGGAGCGAATTCGCATAAAAATCAGAGTCCAACTCTGCAACACGTGCCAGGATTATGGCACACTGCGTTTCTTTCGCGGCCAGTGACCGCGGTTATGGGTGAAAAAACAAGAGAGTAAACGACATGAAATGGCTATGTTCTGTAGGTGTCGCTGTGAGCCTCGCGCTGCAACCAGCGCTGGCGGAAGAGATGTTCGGCAACCATCCGCTGACGCCAGAAGCAAGGGATGCGTTTGTCACTGAGTTGCTCAAAAAAATGACGGTCGATGAAAAAATCGGCCAGCTGCGTTTAATCAGCGTCGGGCCGGATAACCCAAAAGAAGCCATTCGCGACATGATCAAAGCAAGCCAGGTCGGCGCAATTTTTAACACCGTCACCCGGCAGGATATTCGCGCCATGCAGGATCAGGCGATGCAGCTAAGCCGCCTGAAAATCCCTCTGTTTTTTGCCTATGACGTGGTACACGGCCAGCGTACCGTCTTCCCGATTAGCCTCGGTCTTGCCTCCAGCTTTAACCTTGATGCGGTGAAAACCGTTGGTCGCGTTTCTGCCTATGAAGCCGCTGACGACGGCCTGAATATGACCTGGGCGCCGATGGTTGATGTCTCGCGCGATCCGCGCTGGGGCCGCGTTTCCGAAGGGTTTGGCGAAGATACGTACCTGACCTCTGAAATGGGGCGCACCATGGTCGAAGCGATGCAGGGCAAAAGCCCGGCCGATCGCTACGCGGTGATGACCAGCGTGAAACACTTCGCCGCTTATGGCGCGGTAGAGGGCGGTAAAGAGTACAACACCGTTGATATGAGCCCGCAGCGCCTGTTCAACGACTATATGCCGCCGTATAAAGCCGCGCTGGACGCTGGCAGCGGCGGCGTGATGGTGGCGCTGAACTCCCTCAACGGCACACCGGCTTCCTCCGATTCATGGCTGCTGAAAGATCTGCTGCGTGATGAGTGGGGCTTTAAAGGCATCACCATTTCCGATCACGGGGCGATTAAAGAGCTGATTAAACACGGCACCGCCGCCGATCCGGAAGATGCCGTGCGCGTTGCGCTGAAATCCGGCATCAACATGAGTATGAGCGACGAGTACTACAGCAAATACCTGCCGGGCCTGGTGAAATCCGGCAAAGTGACGATGGCGGAGCTGGATGATGCCACCCGCCACGTGCTGAATGTGAAATACGATATGGGGCTGTTTAACGATCCGTACAGCCACCTGGGGCCGAAAGAGAGCGACCCGAAAGATACCAATGCCGAAAGCCGTCTGCACCGCAAAGAAGCGCGGGAAGTGGCGCGTGAAAGCATGGTGCTGCTGAAAAACCGTCTGGAAACGCTGCCGCTGAAAAAATCGGGCACCGTGGCGGTGGTGGGCCCGCTGGCCGACAGCAAACGCGATTCGATGGGCAGCTGGTCTGCGGCAGGCGTTGCCGATCAGTCCGTTACCGTGCTGACCGGTATTCGCAACGCGCTGGCTGGTAAAGGTGAAGTGGTGTATGCCAAAGGGGCAAACATCACCAATGACAAAGATATCGTTAATTTCCTCAATCTTTATGAACCGGCAGTGGTTGTCGATCCGCGCTCCCCGCAAGCGATGATTGATGAAGCGGTCGCCGCGGCGAAAAAATCCGACGTGGTTGTTGCGGTAGTGGGCGAAGCGCAGGGCATGGCGCATGAAGCCTCCAGCCGTACCGATATCACCATTCCGCAGAGCCAGCGTGATTTGATTGCCGCGCTGAAAGCCACCGGCAAACCGCTGGTATTGGTGCTGATGAACGGTCGCCCGCTGGCGCTGGTGAAAGAGGATCAGCAAGCCGACGCCATTCTGGAAACCTGGTTTGCCGGCACCGAAGGCGGCAACGCCATTGCCGATATTCTGTTTGGTGACTACAACCCGTCCGGTAAGCTGCCGATGTCCTTCCCGCGCTCTGTCGGGCAGATCCCGGTTTATTACAGCCACCTGAACACCGGGCGTCCGTATGATGCCGATAAACCAAACAAATATACCTCTCGTTACTTCGACGAAGCGAACGGCCCGCTCTATCCGTTTGGCTATGGCCTGAGCTACACCACCTTCAAGGTTTCTGACGTGAAGATGTCTGCACCGTCGATGACGCGCACCGGCAAAGTGACCGCCAGCGTTGAAGTGACCAATACCGGCAAACGCGAAGGCGAAACGGTTATTCAGATGTATTTGCAGGATGTCACCGCGTCAATGAGCCGCCCGGTTAAACAACTGCGCGGCTTTGATAAGGTGAACCTGAAACCGGGCGAAACCCAAACCGTTAGCTTCCCGATCGATATCAATGCGCTGAAATTCTGGAACCAGAAGATGAAGTACGATGCGGAGCCAGGCAAATTCAATGTCTTTATCGGCGTTGATTCCGCACGCGTTAACCAGGGCGAGTTCGAACTGCGTTAACCTCTCACAGGCCGGGAAACCGGCCTGATTTCCCTCGCTATACCTTATTCCTTAATCGTTTAACCTTCTGACGCGACAAAGCCGCTAATTTTCGGCTACGCTCTTTTCTCAAGCTGCTGAAAAAGGCGGTAAAAAATGAGGGAAGTACAATGACAATCATGAAAAAGATTGCGTGCTCAATAGGGTTGATGGCCGCGGTGAGCCTCCCGCTGCAGGCGGCGGAGCCGGTGAAGGTCGGTTCCAAAATTGATACCGAAGGGGCGCTGCTGGGCAATATCATTTTGCAGGTTCTGGAAAGTCATGGCGTAAAAACAGTCAATAAAGTGCAACTCGGCACCACGCCAGTGGTGCGCGGCGCGATCACCTCTGGCGAGCTGGATATTTACCCGGAGTACACCGGTAACGGCGCCTTCTTCTTTAAAGATGAGAACGATGCCGCGTGGAAAAACGCGCAGCAGGGCTACGAAAAAGTCAAAAAGCTGGATGCTGAAAAAAACAAACTGGTATGGCTAACCCCCGCCCCGGCGAACAACACCTGGACAATCGCGGTGCGTCAGGATGTGGCACAGAAAAACAAACTTAACTCCCTTGAGGATCTGAGCCGCTACCTGAAGCAGGGCGGTGAATTTAAGCTCGCCGCGTCGGCTGAATTCATTGAACGTACCGATGCGCTGCCCGCGTTTGAAAAAGCCTATGACTTTAAATTGAAGCAGGATCAGCTGCTGTCGCTGGCCGGTGGCGATACGGCGGTCACCATCAAAGCGGCTGCGCAGCAAACCTCCGGCGTTAACGCGGCGATGGCCTACGGTACGGATGGCCCGGTGGCGGCGCTCGGTCTGCAAACCCTGAGCGACCCGAAAGGTGTGCAGCCCATCTACGCACCAACGCCGGTAGTACGCGAATCTGTGCTGAAAGCCTACCCGGAACTCGATACGTGGCTGAAGCCGGTATTTGCCAGCCTGGATGAGAAAACGCTACAAAAACTCAACGCCAGTATTGCGGTGGAAGGGCTGGATGCGAAGAAAGTCGCGGCAGACTACCTGAAAGAAAAAGGCCTGGTGAAATAATTACCCCTATGGATGTTTCGATACGCTGCCATAACCGTGTGTTGTTGCTGTTGGCGGTGCTGGGCGGGCTGGCGGCGTGGCTGCCGTTTGTGAACTATGCGCCAAACCGGCTGGTTTCCGGTGAAAGCCGCGCCTTATGGCAGCTTTTTTCCGCGCTGTGGCTACTTGCGCCTTGTCTCTTACTGGCAATCAGCTTTATTCCCGGTCGCGGTGCGCAGGTGGCAACGTTGCTGTTTACTGAGGCGCTGTTCTGCCTGCTGATATGGAGCGCGGGCAGGGCGGCGACCGATCTCGTGCAGACGGGCAGCCCGCTGGCGCGCACATCGCCCGGCAGCGGGTTGTGGCTGTGGCTGGCGCTAACGCTGTTGGCCTGTAGCGATGCGATTCGCCGCGTTGTGTCCAACCCCGTGTGGCGCTGGTTGCTGCATGCGCAGGTGTGGTGCCTTCCTCTCTATTTATTGATCAGCGGCGCGCTGAATAATCTCTCGCTGCTACGCGAATACACCAATCGGCAGGATGTGTTCAACGATGCGCTGGCGCAGCATTTAACGCTGTTGCTTGGCACGTTGCTACCTGCGCTGGTGGTCGGCTTTGCCATCGGGCTGTGGTGCTATCGTCATCCCTCTCGGCAGGGACCGGTGTTCGCGGTGCTCAACGTCATTCAAACCATTCCGTCGGTGGCGCTGTTTGGCTTACTGATTGCGCCGTTAGCCGGGCTGGTAAAGCAATTCCCCGAACTTAGCCAGTTGGGGATTGCCGGCACTGGCATGACACCCGCGCTGATTGCGCTAATCCTCTATGCCTTACTGCCGCTGGTGCGCGGTGTGGTCGCCGGGTTAAACCAGGTGCCGCAGGAGGTGCTGGAAAGCGCCGAAGCGATGGGCATGAGCGCGCGCCAGCGTTTCTGGCAGGTGCGCGTGCCGCTGGCGCTTCCGCTGCTACTGCGCAGCCTGCGAGTGGTGGCGGTGCAAACAGTCGGGATGGCGGTGATTGCCGCATTGATCGGTGCGGGTGGGTTTGGTGCGCTGGTCTTTCAGGGGCTGCTGAGCAGCGCGCTGGATCTGGTGCTGCTGGGCGTCATTCCGGTTATCGCAATGGCGGTGATCGTTGATGCGTTATTTGGCTTAGGGATAACGCTGCTGAAGGTGAAACAGCATGATTGAATTTAATAACGTCAGTAAAACCTTTGCCGGGCAGTCCGCGGTGAGCCATCTCGATTTGCACGTTAAAACGGGCGCGTTTTCGGTGCTGATTGGCACCTCGGGTTCCGGAAAATCCACCACCCTGAAGATGATTAACCGGCTGGTGGAACACGATGAAGGCACAATTACTTTTGCCGGGGCGGATATCCGCTCGCTGCCGGTGCTGGAGCTGCGCCGTCGCATGGGGTATGCCATTCAGTCGATAGGTTTATTTCCTCACTGGACGGTGGCGCAGAACATAGCCACCGTGCTGCAACTGCAAAAGTGGTCACGCGCGAAGCGCGACGCGCGGGTCGATGAACTGATGGCTCTGCTGGGGCTGGAGCCTGCCCTGCGCGAGCGCTTTCCGCATCAGCTCTCCGGCGGGCAGCAGCAGCGGGTGGGCGTTGCCCGCGCGCTTGCCGCCGACCCGGAAGTGCTGTTAATGGATGAACCTTTCGGCGCGCTTGATCCCGTAACCCGCGCGGCGTTACAGCAGGAGATGGTGCGCATTCACCGTCTGCTTGGACGCACCATTGTGCTGGTGACGCATGACATTGATGAAGCCTTACAACTGGCCGATCACCTGGTACTGATGGATGGCGGAAAGGTGGTCCAGCAGGGGACGCCGTTATCGATGCTGACCGCGCCGCGTAACGATTTTGTGCGCGAGTTTTTTGGCCGCAGCGAGCTTGGCGTGCGGCTGCTCTCATTGCGCCAGGTGAGCGCTTATCTGCGCAGTGAACGTGTTGCTGTCGGCGAGCCGCTTCAGGAAGCGATGACGCTGCGTGAAGCGCTCTCGGCGTTTGTCGCCCAGCAGTGCGAAGTATTGCCGGTGAATAATGCGCAGGGGCAGCCCTGCGGGAGCCTGCATTTTCGCGATTTGCTGCGCGTGGAGGCCGCCTGTGAAGATCCTGCGTGACCCGCTGCTGTGGCTGATGGCGCTGTTTGTTGCGCTGCTGGTCTGGTTACCGCATAGCGCGGCGCTGTTCAGTACACTTTTTCCGCAGCTCCCGCGCCCGGTCTATTTGCAGGAGAGTTTTATTTCGCTGACCGTCGCCCATTTCTCGCTGGTCGCGGTTTCCAGTGTGATTGCGATTGTGCTGGGGGGCGGCGCAGGCATTGCGGTCACGCGTTCTGCCGGGCGGGAGTTTCGCCCGCTGGCGGAAACCATTGCCGCCGTGGGGCAAACTTTTCCCCCGGTGGCGGTGCTGGCGATTGCCGTGCCGGTAATGGGCTTTGGTAAACAACCGGCGATTATTGCGCTGGTGCTATATGGCGTATTGCCGATCTTGCAGGGCACACTGGCGGGGATCGCCTCGGTGCCGGAAAGCGTGCAAAGCGTGGCGAAAGGCATGGGCATGAGCGCGTGGCAGCGGTTGTTGAAGGTGGAGTTGCCGCTCGCCGCACCGATGATCATCGCCGGGGTACGCACGTCGGTGATCATTAATATCGGCACCGCCACCATCGCGTCAACGGTCGGTGCAAGTACGCTGGGGACGCCAATCATCATTGGCCTGAGCGGTTTTAATACGGCTTATGTGGTGCAGGGGGCGGTGCTGGTGGCGCTGGCAGCGATTATTGTCGATCGGGGATTTGAGCGGCTGGCGCAGCGGCTCAACCGACACCGCCACGCACAATAAACGAATAACCGGCGAGCATGACGCCACCAATTCCGCCGATGGCCATCAGCAAAAAGATAGCGATAACAACAATTTTACCAGACTTCATTTTATGCTCCTTCTGAATCAGGCTGGCATTATAAAGGCAAGTTGAGTTGTTAATAAAACATTAAATGCCGAGCAACCAGACGCTGTGCCCCGCTTCGCGCCATGCCAGCATCTGCTGTTGCTGTGCTTCGCCCGGTGTTTCGCCGCACCACACCAGCAGTGTCCGGCCGGGAAACATCTCCGGGCGCAACTGGGGCAAGGCATGCGCCAGAATATCCACTCGCCATCCCTGCTGGCTTGCCATCCAGCCCTCCAGCCACAGCCGCGTGGTGTCCTGCACATTCCAGCCAATCACCAGCGCGTCTTTACCCGGTTTTTTACGCGCAGAAGTCAGGCAGCCGGAAATGTAATTGATCAGGATCCCGTCAAGCAGGCTCAGCATCGCCAGCAGGGCAGGCTGCTGAGTTTGTAGCCGCAATCGTAAGGGGATAAGCAGATGTGTTGCCAGCGCCTGGGCCGGATAGTCGCGCCCGTGCTCTTTGATCCACTGATGCAGGCGATGCGGGTCGCCCTGTTGCAGGTATTGCAGGGCGGTTTCCTGCTGGGCGCGCCAGCCGTCTCGCGTCTCTTCCAGCGCTGAAGAGAGCAGCTTTTGCACTTTGCTGACCTGCACGCCGGTCTCTATCCAGCGTTTGATCTCCCGGATGCGGTCAATGTCCTCTTCGGTGAATAACCGGTGGCCGCCATCCGTGCGCTGGGGTTGCAATAGTCCATAACGTCGCTGCCAGGCCCGCAGCGTCACGGGGTTGATTTCGCATAACAACGCCACTTCACCGATTGTGTAAAGCGCCATGGTGTTACCCTCGCCAGCCGACTCCCTGTATAACTGTAGCCGCTGCCGCCTGGCACAGGATGCGCAGCCGCAAAATTGCGCAAAATGTGTGCGAACGGTTAATCATAGTGGCTTACTTTGTGATGCGGAGCACGATTTTGTATTTTTTTGCAGCGCTTCAAAGAAACATCTGAAAACACCCTGTATGTTACGCGCTTTGGTTGATGTGGTGTGGCGGGTATGTACGAGTTCAATCTGGTGTTGCTGCTGCTTCAGCAGATGTGCGTGTTTCTGGTTATCGCCTGGTTGATGAGCAAAACGCGGCTGTTTATTCCGCTGATGCAGGTCACCGTGCGCTTACCGCATAAGCTGCTGTGCTATGTCACCTTCTCCATTTTCTGCATTCTCGGTACCTATTTCGGCCTGCATATCGAGGATTCTATTGCCAACACGCGCGCGATTGGCGCGGTAATGGGCGGCCTGCTCGGTGGCCCGTTAGTGGGCGGTCTTGTCGGGTTAACCGGCGGTATTCACCGCTATTCGATGGGCGGCATGACCGCGCTGAGCTGCATGCTCTCTACGTTTGTTGAAGGGTTGCTCGGCGGCCTGGTACACCGCGCGCTAATCAAACGCGGGCGCACCGATCTGGTGTTCAGCCCGTTTACCGCCGGGGCGGTAACTTGCGTGGCGGAACTGATTCAGATGCTGATTATCCTGCTTATCGCCCGTCCGTTTGATAGTGCGTTACATCTGGTGCAAAGCATCGCCGCGCCAATGATGGTCACCAACACCGTTGGTGCGGCGCTGTTTATGCGCATCCTGCTCGATAAGCGCGCAATGTTCGAAAAGTACACCTCGGCGTTTTCCGCCACTGCATTAAAAGTGGCAGCGTCGACGGAAGGGTTTCTGCGCCAGGGCTTTAACGAAGAGAACAGCATGAAGGTGGCGCTGGTGCTCTATAAAGAGCTCGATATTGGCGCGGTGGCGATAACCGACAGGGAAAAACTGCTGGCCTTCACCGGCACCGGCGACGATCACCATCTGCCGGGGCGGCCCATCTCGTCGGTCTGGACGCAGCGCGCCATTGAAACCGGGGAAGTGGTTTATGCCGACGGCAACGAAGTGCCTTACCAATGTTCGCTCCACCCGCAATGCAAGCTCGGTTCGACGCTGGTGATCCCGCTGCGCGGCGAAAACCAGCGCGTGGTGGGGACGATTAAGTTGTATGAAGCAAAAAACCGCCTGTTCAGCTCCATCAACCGCACGCTGGGCGAGGGGATTGCGCAACTGCTTTCGGCGCAGATCCTTGCCGGGCAGTATGAGCGGCAAAAGGCGCTGCTTACCCAGTCGGAAATTAAACTGCTGCACGCGCAGGTAAATCCGCATTTCCTGTTTAATGCCCTGAACACGCTAAAAGCAGTGATCCGCCGCGACAGCGATCAGGCCGGGTTGCTGGTGCAATATCTCTCAACGTTCTTTCGTAAGAACTTAAAACGCCCGTCGGAAGTGGTAACGCTGGCGGACGAAATTGAACATGTGAACGCCTACCTGCAAATTGAAAAAGCGCGTTTTCAGTCGCGCTTGCAGGTGCAATTACATGTGCCGGAAGCGCTGTCGCACCTGCAACTTCCGGCGTTTACCCTGCAACCGATCGTGGAAAATGCCATCAAACATGGCACGTCACACCTGCTCGGCGTGGGCGAGATTATGATTAACGCCAGCCAGGACGGGCGGCATCTGGTGCTGGATATTGAAGACAATGCCGGGTTGTACCAGCCGAAAACCGACGCCAGTGGATTAGGGATGAGCCTGGTGGATAAGCGCCTGCGCGCGCGGTTTGGCGATGAGTGCGGCATTACTATTGCCTGTGAGCCGGATCTGTTTACCCGCATTACCCTACGACTCCCGCTGGAGGAACACGCATGTTAAAAGTGCTGATTGTTGATGATGAACCGCTGGCCCGGGAAAACCTGCGTATCCTGCTTCAGGAAGAGAGCGATATTGAGATTGTTGGCGAGTGCGGCAACGCCGTCGAAGCGATTGGCGCGGTGCATAAACTGCGTCCGGATGTGCTGTTTCTTGATATCCAGATGCCGCGCATTAGCGGGCTGGAGATGGTCGGGATGCTCGATCCGGGAAACCGGCCGTATGTTGTGTTCCTGACCGCGTTTGACGAATACGCGGTGCAGGCGTTTGAAGAACACGCGTTCGATTATCTGCTTAAACCGATTGAAGCCCGCCGCCTGGAGAAAACCCTCAGCCGCTTGCGCCTTGAGCGAAACATGCAGGATGTGTCGGTGCTGCCGGAAAACCAGGAAGCCCTGAAATTCATTCCCTGTACCGGGCATAGCCGGATCTGGTTATTGCAGATGGACGAAGTGGCGTTTGTCAGTAGCCGCATGAGCGGCGTGTATGTGACCAGCCAGGAGGGCAAAGAGGGGTTTACCGAGCTGACGCTGCGCACGCTGGAGAGCCGTACGCCGCTGGTGCGCTGCCACCGCCAGTACCTGGTCAATATGGCGCACCTGAAAGAGATCCGCCTGGAAGATAACGGCCAGGCGGAGTTACTGCTGCGCGATGGCCTGACGGTGCCGGTGAGTCGACGTTATCTGAAAAATTTAAAAGAGGCGTTGGGGTTGTAAATTCCTGTGCGATGCCTACACTGCGCGCTGGTTCATCATTTCCGGAAACAAATATGCTTAATAACGATATCCTGCGCAGCGTGCGTTACACCCTGCAAGCTGATAACACCGCGCTGGTGCGCATTCTGGCACTGGCAGACACGGCAGTGACCGTTGAACAGCTGGCGCCCTGGTTGCGCAAAGAAGACGAGGAAGGTTATAAGCCGTGCCCGGATATTGTGTTGTCCGCGTTTCTGAACGGTCTTATTTATGAAAAGCGTGGCAAAGATGAAACCGCGCCGCCGCTGGTGGCTGAACGCAAGCTGAATAACAACATTGTGCTGAAAAAGCTGCGCATCGCCTTTTCGTTAAAGACTGACGATATTCTGGCTATTCTGACCGCCCAGCAGTTCCGCATCTCGATGCCGGAAATCACTGCCATGATGCGTGCGCCGGATCATAAGAATTTCCGCGAATGCGGCGATCAGGTTATGCGTTATTTCCTACGTGGTCTGGCGGTACGCGAGCAAAAACCGAAGGGTAAAACCGACGCGGAATAATCGATAATCCTTCAGGCTGCATCGCTGGTGGTTTAGCGCCAGGCGGGCATCGCCAACAACGCGCAGCTTGAAGGAGGACAGGACTTACTGCACTTCTTTAAAGCCGCGTGATTTCAGCAGCTCTTCTGATTTCTTCATGCTGATTTTGCCATTGACCGTGCCGGTAAACTCGGAACCCTGCAGGTTGTTCAGCGCAGCAAAATCGACCTCGTTGTAATCCACATCCAGCGTCTCTTGCGCGTAGGTTTCCTGATAATCCACGCTCTCTTTGATCCCTTTAATGCTCTGGTATTTTTTGCTGATCGGATCCAGCACTTTCATCGCCTCGTCTTTTGTCTTCGCGCCAATGGAAGCGTACTCGATTTTATTTTTGGCGGTCTGGCGTTCAACCTCGTCACCTTTGTAGTAATAGGTCAGCGTCACTTCCGTGCCCGCCTGCGCAAAGGTAAAGGTTTTACTCTGCTCTTTTTCCCCACAGCCGGTCAGACCAATGAGTAAAGCGACAGAAAAGAGTGCGGCGATGAATTTACTCAATTTCACGATATTCCCCTGTTTTCCATGTGAAGTAATGTTTGGTAATGCAAAATTGAGTATAGAAAAAGGCGCTGAATTCAGCGCCTTATTTTTTTACTTCACTTGCTGGCCTGCTTTTGCGCCGCTATCGGGGCTTAACAGGAAGATATCTTTTCCGCCAGGGCCGGCGGCCATCACCATCCCTTCGGAGATACCAAAACGCATTTTGCGCGGCGCGAGGTTGGCGACCATCACCGTCAGGCGACCGATCAGCGCGCTCGGGTCCGGGTACGCGGAACGGATGCCGGAGAAGACATTGCGTTTTTCGCCATCCAGATCCAGCGTCAGGCGCAGCAGCTTGTCGGAACCTTCGACGAACTCGGCGTTTTCAATCAGCGCCACGCGCAGATCGACTTTCGCGAAATCGTCAAAGCTGATGGTTTCCTGAATCGGGTTATCCGCCAGCTCGCCGGTTACCGGTGCGGCAGCCGCTTTCACTTCCTCTTTTGACGCTTCCACCAGTGCTTCCACCTGTTTCATTTCGATACGGTTATACAACGCTTTGAAGGCGTTAACTTTGTGGCCGAGCAGCGGCTGGTTGATGGCATCCCACTCAAGCGTCGTGTTGAGGAACGCTTCAGCGCGCTCCGCCAGCGACGGCAGAACCGGTTTCAGCCACGTCATCAGCACGCGGAACATGTTCAGCCCCATGGTGCAAATGGCCTGCAGATCGGCGTCGCGGCCTTCCTGTTTTGCCACCACCCATGGTGCTTGTTCGTCAACGTAACGGTTCGCCACATCGGCCAGCGCCATAATTTCGCGTACCGCTTTGCCGAACTCACGGCTCTCCCACGCTTCGCTGATGGTCGCTGCCGCGTCGGTAAAGGTTTTGTACAGCGCCGGGTCTGCAAGCTCTGCTGCCAGCACGCCGTCAAAACGTTTATTGATAAAACCGGCGTTACGCGAGGCGAGGTTCACCACTTTGTTGACGATGTCGGCATTCACGCGCTGGATGAAATCTTCGAGGTTAAGATCGATATCATCAATGCGCGAAGAGAGCTTCGCCGCGTAGTAATAGCGCAGGCTGTCGGCGTCGAAATGGTTCAGCCAGGTACTGGCTTTGATAAACGTCCCGCGCGATTTGGACATCTTCGCGCCGTTCACCGTCACGTAGCCGTGGACAAACAGGTTGGTCGGCTTGCGGAAACCGCTGCCTTCGAGCATTGCGGGCCAGAACAGGCTGTGGAAATAGACGATATCTTTACCGATGAAGTGATACAGATCGGCGTCGGAATCTTTCTGCCAGTACGCATCAAAGCTGGTGGTATCGCCGCGCTTGTCGCACAGGTTTTTGAACGACCCCATGTAGCCAATCGGCGCATCCAGCCAGACGTAGAAATATTTGCCCGGCGCGCCTGGAATTTCGAAACCGAAGTAAGGCGCATCGCGGGAGATATCCCACTGCTGCAAGCCGGATTCGAACCACTCCTGCATTTTGTTCGCCACCTGCTCCTGCAACGCGCCGCTGCGCGTCCACGCCTGCAACATTTCGCTGAATGACGGCAGATCGAAGAAGAAGTGCTCGGAATCACGCATGACCGGCGTCGCGCCGGAAACCACCGACTTCGGCTCAATCAGCTCGGTCGGGCTGTAGGTCGCGCCACACACTTCGCAGTTATCGCCATACTGATCCGGTGATTTGCATTTCGGGCAGGTGCCTTTCACAAAACGGTCCGGCAGGAACATGCCTTTTTCCGGATCGTAGAGCTGAGAGATGGTGCGGTTTTTAATAAAACCGTTCTCTTTCAGGCGGGTATAGATAAGCTCCGACAGCTCGCGGTTCTCGTCGCTGTGCGTCGAGTGGTAGTTGTCGTAGCTGATGTTAAAGCCAGCAAAATCGGTCTGATGCTCCTGACTCATGTCGGCAATCATCTGCTCCGGGGTGATCCCCAGTTGCTGCGCTTTCAGCATGATCGGCGTGCCGTGGGCATCGTCGGCGCAGATGAAGTTGACCTCGTGGCCGCGCATTCGCTGGTAACGGACCCAGACATCAGCCTGGATGTGCTCCAGCATATGGCCGAGGTGGATGGAGCCGTTGGCGTACGGCAGTGCGCACGTTACCAGAATTTTCTTCGCGACTTGAGTCATAGTAGGCATTACATCTTCTTGAGAAAAAGGGGTATCGATAGTACCAAAAGGGGAATTAGCGCGCTACGCGATCTGCGGACGTTTTAATTCAGACAGGGATTTTTGGGTAAAGATTGCGCCTTCGGTGATAAGGATTTTAAGAACGTTTCAATCCCTATATGAATACATGAGTAATAATTAATCCATGTGTTAACGGCATTTATCCGTAAATGAATAATTGTTGCCCGTGGGGTAAACTTGCTGGCTACAATGTCGTTTTCAGAACAACTACAAAGGAGTCGGGATGAGTTCGCAATCCCAGGCCAAATCCCCGGAAGCGTTACGCGCGATTGTCACCGGGACGCTGGCCGATTTTCAGCACCCAACCCTGAAGCACAATCTCACTGCTTTAAAAGCGGTACACCATGTCGCATGGCTGGATGACACCCTGCACGTTGAGTTGCTGATGCCGTTTGTCTGGCGCAGCGCGTTTGAAGCGTTAAAAGCGCAGTGCAGCGCCGAATTGCTGCGGCTGACCGGCGCGCGCGCCATCGACTGGAAGCTGTCGCACAACATCGCCACCTTAAAACGTGTGAAGAACCAGCCGGGCGTCAACGGTGTGAAAAACATCATTGCCGTCAGTTCCGGCAAGGGCGGGGTAGGGAAATCCTCCACGGCGGTAAACCTGGCGCTGGCGCTGGCGGCGGAAGGGGCGAAAGTCGGTATTCTCGACGCCGATATTTATGGCCCGTCGATCCCGGTCATGCTCGGTGCGGAGCACGAGCGTCCGACCTCGCCGGACGGTACGCATATGGCGCCGATTATCGCCCACGGTCTGGCGACCAACTCGATTGGCTACCTGGTTACCGATGATAACGCCATGGTGTGGCGCGGCCCGATGGCCAGCAAAGCGCTGCTGCAATTGTTGCAGGAGTCCATGTGGCCGGATCTGGATTACCTGGTACTGGATATGCCGCCAGGCACCGGTGATATTCAGCTGACGCTGGCGCAAAACATTCCGGTGACCGGCGCGCTGGTGGTGACAACGCCGCAGGATATCGCGCTGATCGACGCCAAAAAAGGCATCGTCATGTTCGAGAAAGTGGAAGTGCCGGTGCTCGGTATTGTTGAAAACATGAGCATGCACATTTGCAGCAACTGCGGTCATCACGAACCGATTTTCGGCACCGGCGGTGCGGAAAAACTGGCCGAGCAGTATCACACCGAGTTATTGGGGCAGATGCCGCTGCACATTTCGCTGCGTGAAGATCTGGATAAAGGCACGCCGACCGTGGTGAGCCGCCCTGACAGCGAATTTACCGCTATCTACCGTCAACTTGCCGGGCGCGTAGCCGCGCAGCTTTACTGGCAGGGTGAAGTCATTCCTGGCGATATCGCGTTTCGCGCGGTGTAAATCCGTCAACCTCTCCCGTTCGGGAGAGGTTTTTTTACTTCTTCAGATAGTGCATCAGCACGTAATCCCCTTCCGGCGAAACGCCCTGTGCTTCGATATGCCAGCCATGGTGCTGATAAAACGCCAGTGCGGCTTTGTTATGCAGCAGGCATTTCAGTGCGCCAGTGCCGGTAAAGGTGGATTGCGCATGTTTGAGCAGAGCGCTGCCGACGCCTTTGCCCTGAAAGGCCGGGTCGACAAACAGGTTGTGCAGGAAATTGTCGTTTTCGTACACCGAGGCGAACCCCAGCCGGTGACCCTCTTCTTCGGCGACCCAGATGGTTTCATCGAGCGTGGCGGCGTCAAAATCTTCCAGCCGCCAGTCGCTGCCATCAAGCCAGTGCCAGCTCTCTTTGCGGGCGTGTAAAAAAAGGGTGCGTAAAAACGGTCTGTCACTTTCCTGCCAGCGGCGAATAATCATTCAGCTCCTGGTTTAGCGATGGTAAAAGATGTCGCCGTTATAGGCTTTGAGGATTTTGCCTTCGGCATCGGTGATAAGCACGTAGTTGCCGCCCATATAGGTCCAGTGGCTACCGGCTTCGGGGGCTGGCAGGTTACGCAATTGCCACTGTTTAATGTTGTACTCTTCGCTGCGGTACATTTCCGGTACGGTGTCGCCAATGGTGAATTTCGTAAAGTCGGCGACAAACTCATTAATTTCGTAAGATTGCGGCCCGGTAGCGCCTGGTGTAGCGGTTTGCGGTGCGGCAAAGGCCGTCGAGGCGGTTGCCAACAGCGCGCCCAGAAGCATCATTTTTGTTTTACTCATACTCTCTCCAGGTTGTTCTTATACATTTCACGCGGTTGCATAAATAGCACGCCATCATTGCCGTTAACGGACAGTGGAGCAACTACGAAAAAATAACGCTTTGGTAAAAAGTGTAAGCAAACCCAGGGCAGAGCAGGAAAAGCGGACGGCGATTTTCGCTATCCGCTTGTAACCTTTAAGAATAATCCTGGCTAATCGTCAGCCAGCGAACCCTTCCAGCACGATTTTCCCCACAGCCCGCTGGCTTTCCAGCAGCGCATGGGCTTTGCGCAGATTCACGGCATTGATGGTGCCAAAGTGCTCGCCAAGTGTGGTTTTTAACACGCCTTCATCGATCAACTGCGCCACGCGTGAAAGCAACTGATGCTGGGCAATCATATCGTCAGTGGTGAACATTGAGCGGGTAAACATAAACTCCCAGTGCAGCGAAATGCTTTTCACCTTCAGCGGCATCGCGTCCAGGCTGTGCGGATCGTCAATCAGCGCCAGTTTACCCTGCGGTTTCAGGGCGTTAATCAGCTGCTGATAATGCTCTTCGGTATTATTGAGGCTGGCGACGTGTGAAACCTGTTTGATGCCAATGCGCGCCAGCTCTTCGGTCAGCGGTTTGCTGTGGTCAATCACATAATGCGCACCCAGCTCTTTTACCCACTGCTGGCTGGCGGGGCGGGATGCCGTACCAATGACCGTTAAGCGCGTTAGCTTACGAGCCAGCTGTGTCATGATCGAGCCTACGCCGCCCGCTGCGCCAACAATCAGCAGCACATCATTTTCGTTGCCGCCCTCTTTGATGCCAAGACGGTCGAACAATAACTCCCAGGCGGTAATGGCGGTTAAAGGCAGCGCGGCGGCGGCAGCGTTATCCAGCGTTTTCGGTTTGCGCGCCGCAATGCGTTCGTCCACCAACTGGAATTCACTGTTGCTCCCGGGGCGGGTCAACGCGCCGGCGTACCACACTTCATCGCCCGGCTGGAATAACGTTACCGCTTCCCCCACGGCAGTCACCACGCCAACGGCATCCCAGCCCAGCACGCGCGGAGTATCGGCGTTAAAACCGGCGCGCACTTTGGTGTCCACCGGGTTGACGGAAACGGCTTTCACTTCCACCAGTAAGTCGTGGCCGCTGGCGGTCGGTTGCGGCAGTTCAATGTCGGTAAGAAAATCCAGATTACTGCCGTTTTGCGCGGCGCGGGTAATAGCGATAGCTTTCATCATGGCTCCGTTAATGTGTTTTTGGTGTCGATGCAGATAAGGGTAGTCAAAGCCTATCTGATGAAAAACACGCAAAACGGAGCAGCACTTATCCTTGATGAGTGAAAATCAATTGATCGGGCCGTCCGGGGAGTCCGGGTTTGGCACCGGAATATCGGCGCTGACGCGCAGATCCCGATCGTCGAAAATCATGCAGTGGCGGCTATCAAAGGCGAGGGTAATTTTCTGCCACGGGCGGAAATGGACATCCCCCGGCAGCAGAATTTTTATGTTGTCATGACCGTAGCACTGACCAAACAGGTAGGTGTTATTACCCAGCCGTTCCACCACTTCACACTGAAATTCCAGCGGCGTACCGCGCGTGACATCCGTGGAGAGATGCTCCGGTCGAATGCCGAGCGTGATCGAAGCACCGGGATCCAGCCGCGAGGTGTCGATACCGAGCGTTAATTGATGCCCCTGCGCCAGCGTGATAGTCACTTCGCCGGGTTGCCAGGCGTTAACCGTTGCGGGCAGGAAATTCATCTTCGGCGAACCGATAAACCCGGCGACAAATTTGTTTTTCGGGTTGTAGTAGAGCGACATCGGCGAGCCCATCTGCTCGACATTGCCGTAGTTCATCACCACGATTTTATCCGCCAGCGTCATTGCTTCCACCTGATCGTGCGTGACATACACCATGGTGGTTTTCAGCTCCTGGTGCAGGCGCGCAATGTGCAGGCGCATCTCGACGCGCAGTTCGGCATCGAGGTTTGAGAGCGGCTCGTCGAACATAAACACACGCGGGTTACGCACAATCGCGCGGCCAATGGCGACGCGCTGGCGCTGGCCGCCGGAGAGCTGTTTCGGTTTTCGGTCCAGCAGATGGCTAAGTTGCAGGGTTTTCGCCACCATCTCCACCTGGCGGCGGATCTCCTCTTTCGGCACTTTGTTCACTTTCAGCCCGTAGCCCATATTTTCCGCCACGGTCATATGCGGGTAGAGCGCGTAAGACTGAAACACCATCGACACGCCGCGATGTGCCGGCGCGACATCGTTCATCACTTCATCACCAATCAACACTTCGCCTTCGCTGACCTCTTCCAGACCGGCAATCATGCGCAGCATGGTGGATTTACCGCAGCCGGAAGGGCCGACAAATACCGCGAATTCGCCATCATCAATCGACAAATTGACATTGTTCAGCGTCACCGTGTCGCCAAACCGTTTGGTGACATTCCTCAGTCGTATATTGGACATCAACGTTCCCCGAATGTAGTAGCCGTTATTTACCGTTTATGCCGTGCGCTGAGTGTTTTTGTATTACGTATAACAATCATCTGGCGTTGCTGCGTAACGGCGAAAAATCTTGCTATGACTATAACTTCCAGTGTTTTTGCGCCCTATATCGAATTTTCATTTCTGTAATGCCGGTCACATAACTCACCGTTTATGCTCGTTTTATTAATTGTTAAAGCGTAGCGTATAACAAATTCAATAAGGCGGGTGAATACGTCTTAAACCCTGCAATATCAGGTGGTTTGTTTAAAAGGTATCCTGATGCTGCGCCATAAAAACCACAAAATTGTTATACCTTGACATGAGGTTGGTAATGAAAAAGAACACACTTACTGCACTGATCCTCTCTGCACTCGCCGTTGGCCAGACGGTTAGCCTGTCGGCGCACGCCGCCACTCAGCAGCTTAATGTCTGGGAAGACATCAAAAAGTCGGTCGGCATTCAGGACGCCGTAAAAGATTTCGAACAAAAGTACGACGTCAAAGTTAATGTGCAGGAGATGCCCTACGCGCAGCAACTGGAGAAATTACGCCTCGATGGCCCGGCCGGCATTGGCCCGGATGTGCTGGTCATTCCTAATGATCAACTGGGTGGCGCGGTGGTGCAAGGGTTGCTGACCCCCCTGAATCTGGATAAAGAAAAAGTTGACGCCTTTACGCCTGCGTCGATTAACGCCTTTCGTCTGGATAACACGCTGTATGGTGTGCCGAAAGCGGTGGAAACCCTCGTGCTTATCTATAACAAGGAACTGATTGATAAGCCGCTGCAAAGCCTGCCGGAGTGGCTCGACTATTCGAAAAAACAGCGCGCACAGGACAAATACGGGCTGCTGGCCAAGTTTGACCAGATTTACTACAGCTGGGGCGCGATCGGGCCGGAGGGCGGCTACCTGTTTGGTAAAAATGATAAAGGCGGCTTCAACCCGCAGGATATTGGCCTCAATAAACCGGGCGCGGTGGAAGCCGTCACCTTCCTGAAAAAATTCTATGCCGAAGGCGTATTTCCCTCCGGCATCCTCGGCGATAACGGCCTGAACGCCATCGATTCACTGTTTACCGAGAAAAAAGCCGCAGCGGTGATCAACGGCCCGTGGGCGTTCCAGCCGTATGAAGCGGCGGGGATCAATTACGGCGTTGCGCCGCTGCCAAACTTACCAGACGGCAAACCGATGAGTTCCTTCCTCGGTGTGAAAGGCTATGTCGTTTCGACCTGGAGCAAAGACAAAAAGCTCGCTCAGCAATTCATCGAATTTATCAACCAGCCGCAGTACGTGAAAACGCGCTATATCGCCACGCGTGAAATCCCGGCGCAGAAAGCGATGATTGACGATCCGGTTATCAAAAACGACGAAAAAGCCAGCGCAGTGGCGATTCAGGCGGCGCGCGCAACGGCAATGCCGGGCATTCCGGAGATGGGCGAAGTGTGGGGCCCGGCGAACGCCGCGCTGGAGCTGAGCCTGACCGGCAAACAGGAACCGCAGGCGGCGCTCGATGCGGCCACCAAACAGATCCATATGCAAGTTGAAGCGATGCAGGCCAGTAACCAGTAACCGCGTGTTGTTGCGAAACGGGAGGGGCACCTCCCGTTGTTGAAAAGGAGTCGTACGTGATTATCAGTCCCAGCGAAAATTTTGCCAAAACGCATGGCGCAGGGCGGCATGCGTGGTGCGGGCTGCTGCTGGCCGTTGTGCCGGGTTTTGGTCAGTTTTATCACCGCCAGTGGTTAAAGGGCCTTATCTTCCTGGTGCTGCTTAGCAGCTTTATGGGCATTTTTTACGATTTTCTGCGCGAAGGATTGTGGGGGTTATACACGCTTGGCGAAGAAGTCCCGCGTGACAACTCCATTTTCTTGCTGGCGGAAGGGATTATCAGCGTACTGATCATCGCCTTTGGCGTGATGGTCTATTACCTCTCGCTGCGCGATGCGTGGATAAACGGTAAAAAACGCGACGCAGGAAAGCCGCTCAACAGCGTACGCAAGCAGTACCAGTTGTTACTCAGCGACGGCTTCCCGTACCTGATGATCACGCCAGGCTTTATTCTGCTGGTGTTCGTGGTGATTTTCCCGATCCTCTTCGGTTTCGCCATCGCCTTCACTAACTACAACCTTTACCACACGCCGCCGGCCAGGCTGGTGGACTGGGTAGGGTTAAAGAACTTCGTCAACATCTTTACCTTGTCGATCTGGCGTTCGACCTTCCTGGATGTGCTGCAATGGACGGTGGTCTGGACGCTGTTGGCCACCACGTTGCAGTGCTCCGTTGGTGTACTGCTGGCGATTCTGGTGAACCAGAAAGATCTGCGCTTTAAGCCGCTGATACGCACCATTTTTATCCTGCCGTGGGCGGTGCCTGGGTTTGTCACCATTCTGGTGTTCGCCGGGATGTTTAACGACTCGTTCGGCGTGATTAATAATGCCATTCTCGCGTTCTTCGGCATTGCGCCGAAAGCGTGGCTGACGGATCCGTTCTGGACCAAAACGGCGTTGATCATGATGCAAACCTGGCTCGGTTTCCCGTTTGTTTTCGCCATGACCACCGGCGTGTTGCAGGCTATCCCGGACGATTTATACGAAGCGGCGAAAATGGATGGCGCGGGCACCTGGACGCGGCTGCGCACCATTACGCTGCCGCTGGTGCTGTACTCGATTGCGCCGATCATCATCACCCAGTACACCTTCAACTTTAACAACTTCAACATCATCTATCTGTTTAACAACGGCGGCCCGGCAGTTGCGGGGGCGAACGCGGGTGGGACGGATATCCTGGTGTCGTGGATTTACAAGCTGACGATGTCTTCCTCGCAGTACGCGATTGCGGCGACCATCACCATTTTGCTGTCGATTTTTGTCGTCGGTCTGGCGCTGTGGCAGTTCCGCGCGACCAAATCCTTTAAAAACGACGACATGGCATAAGGGAAGAAAAATGGCTCAATCACAAAGTATCCGCCGCGAGAAGTGGATCCGCCTGACGCTCTCCTGGCTGGTTATCGCGCTGGTCTCGCTGATGATTATCTACCCGCTGGTGTGGACGATTGGCGCGTCGCTGAACGCCGGTAACAGCCTGCTCAGCACCTCGATAATCCCGGAAAACCTTTCGTTTCAGCACTACGCCGATCTGTTTAACGGCCAGGTCAATTACCTGACCTGGTACTGGAACTCAATGAAGATCAGCCTGCTGACGATGGTGCTGACCTTAATCAGCGTCAGTTTCACCGCCTATGCCTTTTCCCGCTTTCGTTTTAAAGGGCGGCAGAACGGGCTGATGCTGTTTTTGCTGCTGCAGATGATCCCGCAGTTTTCGGCGCTGATCGCCATTTTCGTGCTGTCGCAACTGTTGGGCTTAATCAACAGCCATATGGCGCTGGTGCTGATTTATGTCGCCGGAATGATCCCGATGAACACCTATCTGATGAAAGGCTATCTCGATGCCATTCCGCGTGACCTGGATGAGTCCGCACGCATGGACGGCGCGAGTAACTTCCGCATTTTTATTGAGATCATCATGCCGCTGTCGAAACCGATTGTGGCCGTGGTGGCACTGTTCTCTTTCACCGGGCCGCTGGGGGATTTCATTCTCTCCAGCACTATTCTGCGTACCCCGGACAAATACACGCTGCCGATTGGGCTTTACAACCTGGTGGCGCAAAAAATGGGCGCCAGTTACACCACCTACGCGGCGGGCGCGGTCTTGATCGCCGTTCCGGTGGCCATTCTTTATCTGGCACTGCAAAAGTACTTCGTCTCCGGCCTGACCTCCGGCAGCACCAAAGGATAACCACATGAAAAGATTTGCACCCGCTCTGCTTGCTGTCTGTCTTGGTAGTTTGTCCGCCAGCACCTTTGCCGCCGACGCGTTAAAGACGCGTCCTTTTAGCGGCATGCCCGCCGATTTCATCAAAGGCGCGGATATTTCAACGCTGCTCGACGCCGAGAAACACGGGGCGAAGTTTTATAACGAAAATAACCAGTCGCAGGATGCGATCGCCATTCTGAAAGCCAACGGCGTCAACTATGTGCGCTTGCGGTTGTGGGTGGACCCGAAAGATGCGCAAGGCCAGGCCTATGGCGGCGGTAACAACGATTTAGCCAGCACGCTGGCGCTGGCGAAGCGGGCGAAAGCGCAGGGCATGAAACTGCTGCTCGATTTCCACTACAGCGATTTCTGGACCGATCCGGGCAAGCAATACAAACCGAAAGCCTGGGAAAAAATGGATTACCCGCAACTGAAAACGGCAATCCATGACTATACCCGCGACACCATCGCCCGCTTTAAGCAGGAGGGCGTGTTGCCGGATATGGTGCAAATCGGCAATGAGATCAACGGCGGCATGCTGTGGCCGGAAGGCAAAGGTTGGGGGCAGGGCGGCGGTGAGTTTGACCGGCTGGCGGGCTTGCTGAATTCCGCTATTGACGGCCTGAAAGAGAACCTGAAGAACGGCGAACAGGTGAAAATCATGCTGCATCTGGCGGAAGGCACCAAGAACGATACCTTCCGCTGGTGGTTTGATGAAATCACCAAACGCAACGTGCCGTTCGATGTCATTGGCCTCTCTATGTACACCTACTGGAACGGGCCAATCAGCGCATTGCAGGCCAATATGGACGACATCAGCAAGCGCTACAACAAAGATGTGATTGTGGTGGAAGCGGCCTACGGCTATACGCTGGCGAACTGTGATAACGCGGAAAACAGCTTCCAGGCGAAAGAAGAAAAAGAGGGCGGCTACCCCGGCACCGTGCAGGGGCAATATGACTATATCCACGATTTAATGCAGTCGGTGATGAATGTTCAGGGCCATCGCGGCAAGGGTATTTTTTATTGGGAGCCGACCTGGATTGCCGTTCCCGGAAATACCTGGGCTACGCAAGCGGGGATGAAATATATCAACGACCAGTGGAAAGAGGGGAATGCCCGCGAAAACCAGGCGTTATTTGATTGCCAGGGGAAAGTGCTGCCATCGGTAAAAGTTTTTAATTAATTTTGGTGTGGTAAATTTCAGGAATTCATTATGAATAAATTTGCGCCTTTAAGCCCGAAGGTTGTCTCGCTATTGCATGGCGCGGACTATAACCCGGAACAGTGGGAAAACTATCCCGATATTATTGATAAAGACATTGCCATGATGCAGCAGGCAAAATGCAATGTGATGTCCGTCGGCATATTCAGCTGGTCGAAACTCGAACCGCAGGAAGGGGTATTTAATTTCGCCTGGCTGGATGAGGTCATCGATAAATTATATGCCGCCGGTATCCATATATTTCTGGCCACACCAAGCGGCGCGCGTCCGGCCTGGATGTCGCAAAAATACCCGGAGGTGTTGCGGGTCGGGCGCGATCGCGTTCCGGCGCTTCACGGCGGGCGGCACAACCACTGCATGACCTCGCCGGTGTACCGGGAAAAGACGCTGAAAATCAATATGCTGCTGGCAGAGCGCTATGCGCACCATCCGGCGGTGCTGGGCTGGCACATTTCCAATGAATACGGCGGCGAATGCCACTGCGCGCTGTGTCAGGAGAAATTCCGTGGCTGGCTGAAAGCACGTTATCAGACGCTGGACAACCTCAATCACGCCTGGTGGAGCGACTTCTGGAGCCACACTTACAGCGACTGGTCGCAGATCCAGTCACCCGCGCCGCAGGGGGAAGTCTCCATTCACGGGCTGAACCTCGACTGGCGGCGTTTTAACACCGCGCAGGTAACCGATTTTTGCCGCCATGAAGTGGCCCCGCTGAAAGCCGCCAACGCGGCGCTGCCGGTGACCACCAATTTTATGGAGTATTTCTACGATTACGACTACTGGCAGCTGGCTGAAGCGATCGA
The DNA here is from genome assembly GCF_032104925.1 of Kosakonia sp. Lineage (NCBI taxonomy): Bacteria > Pseudomonadati > Pseudomonadota > Gammaproteobacteria > Enterobacterales > Enterobacteriaceae > Kosakonia > Kosakonia sp. The sequence continues at coordinate 351,152 of NZ_DAMCGF010000003.1, read as the reverse complement.
TTTTATCTCCTGGGACAGCTACCCGATGTGGCACCGGGATAAAGACGAAACGGCGCTGGCTTGCTACACCGCCATGTATCACGACATGATGCGCACGCTGAAAGGCGGCAAACCGTTTGTGCTGATGGAGTCGACGCCGAGCGTCACCAACTGGCAGCCGACCAGCAAGCTGAAAAAGCCGGGAATGCACATTCTCTCGTCGCTGCAGGCGGTGGCGCACGGTGCCGATTCAGTGCAGTACTTCCAGTGGCGTAAAAGCCGTGGTTCGGTCGAGAAGTTCCACGGCGCGGTTATCGATCACGTCGGGCATCTGGATACGCGCGTGGGGCGTGAAGTGTGCGCGCTGGGCGACATGCTCAGCAAACTCACCCCGGTAATGGGGTGCCGAACCGATGCCCGCGTGGCAATTATCTTCGATCAGCAGAACCGCTGGGCGCTGGATGACGCCGAAGGGCCGCGCAATAAAGGGCTGGAGTATGAAAAAACGGTTAACGAGCACTATCGACCGTTCTGGGAAAAAGGCATTGCCGTGGATGTGATCAATGCCGATGCCGATCTCAGCCGTTACCAGCTGGTGATTGCGCCGATGCTGTATATGGTGCGCGACGGTTTTGCCGAACGCGCAGAAGCGTTTGTCGCGGCGGGCGGTCATCTGGTGACCTCCTACTGGACCGGCGTGGTCAATGAAAGCGATCTCTGTTATCTCGGCGGTTTCCCTGGCCCGCTGCGCAAATTGCTGGGTATCTGGGCAGAAGAGATTGATTGCCTGGACGACAACGAGCGCAATCTGGTACAGGGGCTGGCGGGTAACGAGGCCGGATTACAGGGGCCGTATCAGGTGCGCCATCTGTGTGAGTTGATCCATACCGAGAGCGCGCAGGCGCTGGCAACCTACCGGGATGATTTCTACGCCGGGCGACCTGCCGTGACGGTCAATCATGTCGGCAAAGGCAAGGCCTGGCACGTCGCATCACGCAACGATCTCGCCTTCCAGCGTGATTTCTTCGCCAACATTATTGAGGAGTTGAAGTTGCCGCGCGCGTTACAACACGATTTGCCGCCGGGCGTCGTTGCCACGGCGCGTACGGATGGCGAAAGCACGTTTGTCTTTATTCAGAACTTTAGCGCCCAGCAGCAGGTGATAACGCTGCCTGACGGTTATCAGGATTGTTTATCCGGTTCGTCGGTCAGCGGCGCGATGTCGCTGACTCCCTGGGATTGCCGGGTTATTCGCCGTAACGCATAAGTGAACCTTCCGCGCCTGCCCATTCGGGCAGGCGTTTTTTTATCTGCTGATTATCAGGAGACTATTATGGTGAGTCTTAAATCCTTCCTGCACTACTTCTCTGAAGCGAAAAATGCGGCAAAAACGCCGATTAGCGAGGGGGAATTGCAGAAAATCCAGCGACTGGCGCAAGCCTTTGGTGGCGCGCGGAATATTGCGCATGTGGATGCCTGCTTAACCCGTTTGCGCGTCACGGTAAACGATCTGGCTATTGTCGATTCTCAGGCGCTACAAAATGAAGGGGCGCTGGGGGTGATTATTCTTGGGCAAGAAGTTCATGCTATTTTTGGCAAACAGTCTGACGCGCTACGTAAATTGCTTGATGAACATTTCTCCTCTCGCTAATAGATAAAAAAAGGGATACCTGCATGGGTATCCCGAAATAAAACAGTGGCAACTTTGCTCAGTTTGCGGAGATAAAATAAATAATGATGTTACTCGTTAATACAGACAACATGGTGCGTTATCCTACTGCGGCATAATAGTTTCCCGGTATTGGCTTATTAGAATAAATCGCCAGAGCAAACAAATTTAACCAACAAAGCGATAACGTGCAGGATGAAGCGTATTACCACCAGGCCTCAACCTGAACACCGAAGTTCCAGGTATTATTTTTCGTTCCGTCTTCAAATGATTTTCCGTCTTCCGAATCATTTAAATAGGAAGCGAAAAGGCGTAACTCAGGACGAGACATAAATTCTGGGCCATCCGTCAGACCGACAGCAAAAGTATATTTCTCGCCGCTCTGTTTGTAGTGAGTACCGTTTTTATAATCATCTTTCTGGTAGAAACCGCCGACTTCACCTATCAGGCGTACATAATTGGTGAGCTGATACTGAGCGCGGCCAACCAGCGAAACCAGATGTGTTTTGTCGGTGTATTCGGTAATGTCGTTGGCTGAACCGTATGTCAGCACGTGGTTCAGCGAGAACTTATCGGTAATCGGAATCAGACCGGTGTTAATCACGCGATAGCCGCTGGCGTCATTAACGTAGTGCCACATGTCGTACCAGCCGCCGCCCTGCGACACCATGTTCTGCGCCAGACCTTTGTTGGCGTATTGCAGCACCAGCTTGTTGTAACCGCCAAACATATCCTGGCTGATTTCACCGGTTACCATCACGCCATCATCGGCTTCATACAGGCCGCCATATTGTTTCTGTTTTTTGGTCGGGTTTGGCATGGCGTAATCAACGCCGAACTCGGTCCACGCGCCTGACCACGGTTTCCAGCCCGCATAACGCAGGTCGATGTAGTTGATGTTGACGTCGTTATCGTTATCCACGCGGTAATCGACATCGTTGGCGTCGCCACGGATCCACGCCACGGATACTGCGCCCGGGCCTAAGGTGTAGTTTTCAACGCCTGCGCCGGAACCGGAAATGTTCCAGTATTTGGTATCGATAATGTGCAGATCGTGGCGCTGGTAGTAACGTTTACCGCCCCAGATCACCGCGTTGGGATCGTTAGGGATAAGCCCTTTGATTTGCAGGTTTAACTGGCGCAAACCGAATTGGGCATCATCGCCAATGGTGGTTTCGTTATCGTTGGAGCCGTCGGAAACCATGCTCACCATGGTGTCGAGGTAAAAGCTCACTTCGTCTTTTTTATACACTTCCGAGCCCAGTTCCACTTCCCCGTAAGTATCAGATTCGTTACCGAGGCGGCCGAGTTTGTTTTTCTGCCACTCCACCTGTCCGCCATCGCCCGATACGCCTACGCCGCCGCGCAGGTAACCGTGAAAGTCGATAGGCACCGATGAGGCGGCCAGGATAGATGGTGAAGTCAGCGCAGCGGCTAACGCAAGTGTGAGAGTGCGTAGCGTAGTGTTCATATCATTCCTCTTATTGTTTTGTATTACGTTCACATAAACGCAGTCATAAAATGCCTAAATGTAAAAACAGGCAAACTAACGATTGCAAATGTGTGATTAAGTGCAAATAAATCAGCGTTTTTTGTTACAGGTAGCGAATTCCTTCACAATGTTCGCTATTGTGAGCGTGATACTTATTTGGCAAAAAAGAGACGAGGGAAAGTGTGGTGAGCGTTTTTTTAGATGGCCCCTGTTACAATCGGCGCATAACAACATAAGGAACCGGACCATGAAGTCTAAAAGTGCGACGTTAGAAGACGTTGCCCGCCATGCGGGTGTCTCCTATCAGACCGTGTCCAGGGTACTCAACAAATCTGCCAATGTATCCGAAGCCACGCGTCTCAAGGTTGAGAAATCCATAGAGTTATTGCGCTACGTCCCCAACAGGCTGGCTCAACAGTTGGTCGGCAAGCAGAGCCAGACCATTGGGCTGGTGACCACTTCGCTGGCGCTGCACGCGCCATCGCAGGTGGCCGCGGCGGTAAAACGCTACGCCAACCTCGATGGTTACCAGGTGCTGATCTCGATGATTGATGAGAACGTCAATCATGATATCCAGTCTGCTATCAACGAACTGAAATCACAGCTTGTCGATAAAGTGATCATCAACGTGCCGCTGGAGACCGAACAGGCGCAGCGCATCGCGTCTGACAACGATGATATCGTCTGTCTGTTTCTCGATGTTGATCCTTACAGTTCGGTGTTTAACGTTTCGTTTAATCCGGCAGACGGAACCCGTGCCAGCGTCAAACACCTGTACGATTTGGGGCACCGGGAGATTGCCTTACTGGCCGGACCGGAGAGTTCCGTCTCTGCGAAGCTGCGCCTGAAAAGCTGGATCGAAACCCTTAACGGCTATGGACTGAAACCGGTGATGGTTTTTCACGGTAACTGGGACGCGCAGAGTGGTTACGCCGGTGCGCTACAGATGCTGCGTGAAACGCCAAACTTTACCGCCGTGTTGGTAGGTAACGACCAGATGGCGCTGGGCGTATTAAGCGCGTTTCATCAGCACCAGGTGGCGATCCCCGGTGAGAAATCGGTCATCGGTTACGACGACACCTACGAAAGCTCGTTCTTTTATCCGGCGCTGACCACCGTCTCGCTGGATCTTGATTTACAGGGTAAGGAAGCGGTTCGGCGGCTACTCGACAGCGGTCACGGCGATGCCACTCGCAGCTCTTCGGTACTGCCGGCGCGGCTCATTGTGCGCCATTCCACCGGGGCACTGCAGGCGCAGGGCACCAACCTGCAAGAGATTGCCCAGCAACTGCAAGCCATTGCGCACAAGTTATGGAAATGATCGCGCTTTAATGTCGCCTGTCACCCGGCATGTGTGCCGGGTGATATCACCGCACCGGTTCACTTTACAATCCCTTATTCCGTCTTTCCGCCATGTCTATATTTTCGGGCTTGCGCTGAGGCTGCATTTATTTTCGGATTTTTAATTTTATTAATTAACAGAAAAATAACAGGCAACTTGTTAATATTTCTCAATTCATTGAATGCAATAAACGGCAAGTAAAAAATGCTCTTGCCTGGTAGCGGTTCATCAATTTGCTGTTAAGATAACACTTGCGTGAGGATTAATGTCGACGTTTTAGTGGAAGTGTTATTAAGCGTTTACTTAACTGATAAACATCTTGTGGTCTTAGCGGTAACAGTAAATTGGATATATTTAATATTTTAACTTTCGGGCGTTATTTTTCGATGTAATAGCGTTTTATTTTATCTATTCCATTAATTTATCTTCCACGACTGTTACGAATTGTTCAGTTGGTGTCGTGGTGCGTTCGCATTAGCTGTAGGGCACTCTGCCCGTATTTGACCGGAATAGATTACAGGAACGCTTATTTTTAAATATAAGGAAGTTCTATATGGAAAGGATGGGGAAACCTAATTCAGGTAAGTTAGTACCGCAATTCTCTGTAACCTCGCAACCCGGCATGGCTCACTACCCACTAAATAGCGTGCCGAATATGAAAACCCCGCTTACGCGCCTTTCCTGCGCAGTGAGACTTACCTTTCCAATACTCCTGTTTTTTACGGGCATTCCTTATGCAATGGCCGTAAATATTACGCAAAACACCCTCTACGATAAGCCGGTTAACGATATTAATGATGGCCTTAACTTCACTTCGAATAGCGGTCTGGAAATTACCGCCGGGGCTGGCACCGTGAATGTCACAAACGTCGCAGGTCCGTATGCAGTAGAGATGGACAACGCTTATTTATGGTTACATGGCGGTTCGCTTAATGGTGCAGGCGATCTGTTTTTGAAGGGGCAGTCGCAGATTCAGTTCGGCGGAGCACAGATCGGTGGTGTCCCCGCCTTGACAAACGGATACGGCGGCACATTTACATTCGGAAATCTTGTGACAGGCGCCGGTGCTGGCACGTCAACGGCTATCAATATTTATGATGCGCAGTCGGTAATCGTGGCCAGCAGCATCAACTTGCAGTCTGAGACAAGCCAGTATGTCCAGACTGGCGGCACGACCACGGTGGCGCATGATATGTCAATTTCACCCAGTGGCGGCGCGGCGAGTGGTGGGTTGTCGGTTAGCGGTTCTGCGATCCTGAATGTAGGCGATAATCTCACCGCCAATCTCGCTGGCGGTGGCATAGGGTTACATATTGCCGATGGCGCAACCGTCAACGTTGGCGGCGATTTAACGCTTTCTAATAATCAATTACTCAATGATATCAATACGGTTGCGGAAAACGCATTAATTCGCAATGCGGACGTGCATGTTAACGGTGATATGAACCTTAACGGTACGCATGCCGGCGACACGGCCTGGCAAATACATGGCGGTTCTTCCGGGCAACACGTGGTAATCGACGAAAATATGAATCTCAATGCCTCGGCCACCGGTAATAACATGAAAACGGTACTCGGTCATAATGCCTGGGTGGAAGTGGGAGAAAATATTAACCTTAGCAGCGTATCTGGAGCAAATAACACCCTTTATATTGGCGATGCATTAACGGATGAACTAAATCACATTCGGGCAAGTCGCATCATTATGAGTGGAGCTGGTAATAATAAAGTCATTTTTAATAATGATTTCTCAACGCAGCCGAATGATGATGGCTATATTTTTAATATGCAAATATTGGGTGAGGGTGGTGTTGAATATCAGTCGGGGCATACCACGCTCGGTTTAGAGTCAGATTATAGTGGTGATACAGTAATTAGCGGCGGTTTAGTCACCATTAAACATACGAAAGCGCTGGGATCAAATACTATAACAATTAATACCGACGCCAACGACCGGTCGCAAGGTCTGGAAATTGCCGGGATGGAACACTATGCCTTCACCAATAGAATGATCGGCACGGGTATGACTACCGTATCAGGGGATGTCATCATTTTTATTAATAAAAACACCTATGCCGGAATGTGGAATATCACCGGAAAAGCAGCGGCCAGTAAGGATTTATTATTCAGTAATAACGCCTTTGGCACGGGTACTATGAATGTCGATGCGAGTGGGGAATTCACTGCGCAAACAGACGCTGCTTTCGAATTTAATAATCACCTGACCGGTACGGGCGACTTTATCGCCGATAATAACCATAACTCATTTAATTTTACCGCTAATGTCGGACGTGATTTTTCCGGCGATGTCTATCTCAGGAATAATGATTTTCTGCTGGGTGGGGTCAATACCGCCGCGCTCACCCAGGCCACACTGCATGTTGAAAACGGCAACACCACTACCGTTGGCACAGGCACCCAGTCGATTGGCGGTCTGGCTTTCAACGGCGGCACAATGGTGTTTGGTGATATCGACTCCCTGCCTTTGGTGGCGGCGGCCGGAAATGTGGATTTGTCCGGGCGGGGCACAATTCAGATCAGCAACAGCAGCAGCTTGCAAAATACGTCACAGACGCCGGATACCAGCAAACCGCTCCTGCAACAGGATGAGTCCGGTGTTGCGCTCAGGCTAGTAGAAAGCCAGCAAGCCGTGACCGGCGCCGGCGGAAATTTGCTGCTCGTCAATGAACATGGCCAGGCTGTTTCCGCGGAAACGGAGCACGATGTTATGCAAAATGGCCAGACGGTGGCGAAAGGGCACTATGACTATCGTCTTACCAGCGGTAGTGGCGCGGATGGTATGTATATCAATTACGGGCTGACTGAGCTTGAACTGCTGGCGCAGGGCAATGACGCCCTGACATTGAATGCCGACGGCAACAGCGGTAACGCCGCCGATCTGAGCGCGAAAGTCAGCGGAAGCGGTGATTTACAAATTAATACCGATACCGCGGTTTCATTATCCAATCGGGATAACGACTACACCGGCGTGACGCGGATGGTGGCAGGTGAGTTGCGCTTAGCAAACGATCAGACTCTGGGCAACACTTCATTGGTCGACATGGCCTCCGCAACGGTGCTGGACATTCATGGCTACCAGCAAACTCTGGGCGCGGTGGAGAGCCAGCAGGGATCGCGGATTGATCTGGCGGGCGGCAACCTGACGGTGACCAACGGCGGCGATATCGCTGGTGCGCTTACCGGCAGCGGCGCGTTGAATTTCACGGGTGGGCAGATGGCTATCCATGGTGACAATACCGCGCTCAGCGCCGACATCACCATAAAATCGGGGGCGTCAGTCACCCTTGATACTCCCAGGGGGCTGGGGACCGCGGGCATCGACAACCTCGGTTTTCTCAAATTTTACGGCGCCTCCGGTCTGTTTGAAAATCAGCTCACCAATAACGGCATCGTTGTGCTGAACGGCAGCGACATTCAATTTTCTGCGGACAACACCCATTTCGGCGGGACGGTTGAGATTCGCGACGGCAGCCAGCTTACGGTGAATACAGGAAATCAGCTGAGCTCCGCTTCGATAATCAATGACGGAACGCTTCGGCTGGTGACTAACGATGACTGGACAGTACAAAACAGCGTGACCGGTTCCGGCGGGCTGGAAAAAAGTGGCCCCGGTCTCATTACGCTCTCGCAGGCTGCCGCGCTCTACAGAGGCGAGACGAATATCCGGACTGGCGGTGTGAAGTTTGGCTCCCCCGAGGAGCCGTTTACGCTTGAATCATCGCACGTCAATATCTATCAGGGCGCGGAGCTTATCGGCAACGGCGCGGTCGCGGGCGATGTCACGAATGCCGGCACGTTGTCGATTGGAACCGGGAAGCAGTCTGCACGCGCGGCCGGTGCTGCCGCAGTGAGCGATGTTTTAACCATTAACGGCAACCTGAGTAACAGCGGCACGGTTCAGATAGGTACGGCCAACAGCGGCAAAGCGCCGGGTAACCAGCTGGTAGTGAAAGGAGATTACCAGGGCAGAATCGGTTTGATTAATTTCAATACCGTTCTGGCGGATGACAGCGCCGCAACGGAAACGCTGCGCGTGGAAGGGGGTACCAGCGGTACGACTATGGTCAGCGTTAACAATGTTGGCGGCACGGGCAGGCAAACGCTGAACGGGATCCGGCTCATCCAGGTTAATGGTCGCTCCGCCGGGCGATTTACCCAGCTGGGGCGAATTGTCGCAGGCGCGTATGAATACAGGCTGGTGCGCGGCAACGGACAGGATCGTGCGCACTGGTATTTAAGCAACCAGATGCAAGAAATCATACCGCCTGATCCGGAGGACCCGCCGGTCGACCCCGAAGATCCACCGAACGAGCCGGAGCAGCCGCCGACTGAACCCGGTCAGCCACCGTCTGAACCCGAAGATCCACCGAGCGAGCCGGAGCAGCCACCGACTGAACCCGATCAGCCGCCGTCTCAATCCGAAGATCCACCGACTGAACCCGGTCAGCCGCCGTCTGAGTTACCCGCACCTGACCCGGCGCCACCGCAATCCACTAAGCCGGTAAACCGGCCGGAAGGGGGAAGCTACACAGAAAATCTGGCGGCAGCCAACCGCATGTTTGCCATCCGTTTGCAGGATAGCGAGACCGATAACGCGCAGCAGGGCGATACCGCAGAGAGCAGCATGTGGATGCATCAGGCGGGAACACGTAACCGCTCGCGCGACGACAGCGGGCAATTGAAAACCGCGTCGACTCAGTACGTAATGATGCTCGGCGGCGACCTGGTACAGTGGCGCGACGGTCGCCAGGGGCGCGGGCGTGTGGGCGTCATGGCCGGGTACGGAAACAACCACAGCCACACGCACTCGACCGTCAGCGGTTACGACGCTGACGGTCGGGTAAATGGCTACACGGTAGGTGCATACGGCGCATGGTATGCCGACGATGTGAATAAAACCGGTCTGTATGTGGGAAGTTGGGCGCAGTATAGCTGGTTCAGCAATTCCGTCAGCGGTGAGGAACTCGCTACCGAGGCGTATCACGCCAAAGGCGTCAGTGCGTCCGTTGAAACCGCCTGGAACTGGAAAGCCGCTGAGTTTTCCGGCAGCAATGGTTCGCGGACAAACTGGCACATCCAGCCGCAGGCGCAGGCTATCTGGATGGGAGTAAAAGCTGAAGATCACCGTGAAGCAAACGGCACGCGCGTGAGTGGCAAAGGGAGTAACGCGCTACAAACGCGGCTCGGGATCCGCAGTTGGTTGAACAGCTATGGCGGGCGTGATAATGGCAACGGGCGCACGTTACAGCCGTTTATCGAAGCCAACTGGATCCACAATACCCGACAGTTCGCCACACGTATGGATGATGAAAGAATCAGCCAGGCGGGCGCGGAGAATGTCGGCGAAGTGAAAATCGGCATTACCGGCAGGTTGAACCCGCAGCTGAGTCTGTGGGGCAATGTCGGCCATCAACTCGGCAGCAAAAGCTATAGCAGTACGCAAGCGACCTTGGGTGTTCGTTATGAATTCAAATAGTTGCCTGTACACTTCTCTTTGTAAGGTTTGCCCGCATGTGGTTCTTATGCAGGAAGGCCGGTTTACAACACCGGGCGGGCGCATTATCCTGAGTGGCGGTTACTCAACGGTTAACCACAACATATTGATTTTTAAATGACTTGGGGTGCCCTTCTTTGTGAAGGCTGACAAATACCGTACCACCTGATCTGGATAATGCAAGCGTAGTCCTGGCATTTATCCTTATATAAATCAAAAAATTATTACTTCATTTTGTTCCGTTTTGTCCAGCCGTAACACATGAGGCTGAACAAAACGGGACACCAAATTCTACGGCACACCATTAAACGTAACGGGATCTATTACGTTTGCTTTCGCCTGTCAATGATGAGGCACGTCGCTCATCAATACTGTCGGCGAAGCTCATTGGCCCCATTCCACTGGCGTCGTGCAGGTGCAGGGAATCAACTTGCAGGAGTTCGCCAGCAGTTGCAGGCAATTGCGCATAAGCTGCGGAAGTAAGCTAATGAAGCGCTACCTGCATCGTGCCGGTAGCGCTTTATTTTGCTGCGTTTACTGTGCTTTTGGCGTCAGTTTCAGAAAACGCATCATGCCGGGACGGCGTTCAGAAGTCAGCAACAGGCGGTTGTCGTCGGTAAAATCGCGTAGTTCAGGGAGATTGCTGGTTTCGCGCTCAACGCGTTGAATGGTTTCAATCCCGAAATAGCGCGCGGCATTTCGCAGAAATGCACTGTATTTATTAAGGAAATCGTCCATCCAGTGGTGAATTTCAATGATCACCGTGCAGGATTTCAGCAGCGCTAAAATTTCATCGGTCAGCAGTTCAAATTCGAAGCCCTCAACGTCGACCAGCACCAGTGCGTTCGCCAGATCCTGCGCGTGCAGGGCAGCAAAACTGGCAGCATTGGCTTCGCCAAGGATCGTCAGCTCGCCAACCGAGCGGTTCTTTTTCCAGTTTTCCGCAATGACGGCGCGGCCTTTTTCCGTTTGCTCAAAACAGATGGTTTTACCAATCTTGCCGGAAACCAGCATGCCGATGGCGTAGTAGCCGTCGGCGGCACCAATATCGATAAAGGTTGCGAAGCGACCTGCTTCTGTCGCCTCAATCAGATTCAGGATCTCTTTTTCATACAGTCCCAGGCACTGGGAGCCGAGATCGAGTTTTCCCCACCAGGTATCGCGATCGAGCTGTAGTCCTTTGAACGGACCATATTTTACCGTGCCCCGCAAAAGATCGAATACTTCTAATGACATACGTTCCTGGCGTTCACGAATCGTCTCGCGACGCCAGTTCTCTCGCTGCTCCAGAGTTGATTGCTGTACGCGTTCCAGCATCGGCTGGAAATAATCCGCTTCCGCTAAAATAAATTGTTCTACGTTGTTCATTTTCATTATCACCTGAGTGCGATTAGGCGCTTATTCACAAAGATTGCAAAATACGTTTACGCTCGGCGTCATCTTGCTGGGGCGTATAATCCGGCACCGCGCACGAGGCGCAAATGCCTTGTTTCAGACCAAAATCAAACAGCCCGCGACGGAAACCGCTCAGGGTTTTGGACGCGTAAATATCAAAAATGGAAGAGGTGGCGACATTGCCCGCCGGTGCGAGATTGGTCTTATCGTCTAAAAAACTCTCGCAGCAGGGTTGTACGGTGCCATCGTAAAAGATGGTGAATTCACGAAACGGTTTGACGCAGGGACTGGTACGAATGGTTGCCGACGCAGCATGATCGGTCAGCACACCTGCGCGGTTGGTGCCATATTTACGCCAGTCCGGCCACTGAATTTTGATTTGTACGCCGCGATGGCGAAAGAGAATTGACGTCGAATTGATCACATCATCAACGCTGAAATCCGGATATTTATGGCCACACTCCAGCTTATCCAGCAGTTTGGTGACGCGACGACGGATCGCCGCAGGGGTCTGCGTGACATTCGATGAAGGGTGCAGGGTAACGCAAATATTATTTAACCCGCTGTCAGCAAGTGTGCTCAGGCGTTCAATATCGAGAAAATCGCCGTTGCTGTTAAAAGCAATATGGCTGTAGGGCAGTGCCTCTTTAATCAGGCTAATTTTGTGCTCCAGATCCAAATCCAGCAGTGGTTCGTTATAAAGATTCAGCGAAATGCGATTTTCATAGCGGATTGATGCCAGTTCGCTGCAAATCTTCTTCAGCGCGTCCATATTCATATAACGCTGAAGTGCCTGGCGGTTTGAGAAACTCACCGGGCAATAATCGCATTTACGGTTGCAGTTATACGATAGCTCCAGGTTGATGATTTCCACGTGACGCTTAAACATGATCTGCTTCTGTTCCGTGGTCAGCGTTGCGCTGCGTCGGCTGTCCAGCAGGTTCTTAATGCTCTCATCTGACGCAAAGCTAATCTGCTCAAAATAATTCATGTACATTCTCCTGCCGCAACCGTAGGGTGATAAAACCCGTGCTTAGAACCTTTGTAACGCATTGATATAGAGGGCTCTATTGCCCCATCATGCCGATGAGCTGTCAGATGCCGTGTAATGTTATCGTCCTGCTGGCTGAAAACCTGAGGCCGCAGCCCGGCAATAAATTTTTCTTAGGCGCGGCGCAGGTATGCTTTTCCAGTTTCAAGCTGGTGGTAGTTTAACGTTGGGACAGCGGCGGCGAAGGGGGTAACAAACACGTATTAATGAGCTTTTTCTGCGCTTAGCTGACAAAGGTGACGGCGGGGGGCGGGAAGAGAATGTGTCGGTTTAAGGTGGGTTTGAACTACTTTTTTGTTGCCAACACAGGTTGCAATAAAAAAGTAAGCGCAAGGCGAGGTAAGGATATTAAGACGGCGCGACATTTAATTATCTTATAACCTTAAACTAAATATCCTCTCTATATACCCCTCAGGTTTAAAGACAAACGCTATTTATCAACGGCAGTTCGTTTATTGTAGTGTGCACTGTTTCGCCTGGGGGCAAAATTTGCTGGCGTCTAATAAGCGAATATTGAATTGGTCTGTATTCGTTATAGTCTGCTGTTAGTTATTAATGACTTAGCTGGCCTAAACCATGTCGCTGAATCAGGGGGTATTCTGGCATTCATCGCCAAAGCGATCGTGAAAACTTCCTCCGGTTGGGGGGAGCGTAAAAAACAATAACCCTAAGGGCGCGCTTGCATCCGCAAATCACTTCCCCTAATCTGGCAAAAAGTACAGAGATTCAATCTACATGACTCGGGGTGCCCTTCTTTGTGAAGGCTGAGAAATACCCGTACCACCTGATCTGGATAATGCCAGCGTAGGGAAGTCAGATGCCTGCCCGGCATCCCTTCTTCACGCCGGGCAGGAGCGAAACCATGCAACCTGACCTGCTTGATCGTGTGCAACTCGCACATGCGTTACAGCAATTCCGCCGCCGTTCTCCCCTTGTGCACTGTATGACCAATGACGTCGTACAAACCTTTACCGCTAACGTGCTGCTGGCGCTTGGCGCATCGCCCGCGATGGTGATTGATAGCGAAGAAGCGCCGCAGTTCAGCGCCATTGCCGATGCCCTGTTAATCAACGTGGGTACCTTAACGCGCGAACGCGCCACAGCGATGCGCGCGGCGGTGGAGAGCGCGAATGCCGCGCATAAACCCTGGACACTCGATCCCGTTGCCGTTGGCGCGCTCACGCTACGCACGCAATTCTGCCAGCAACTGCTGGCGTTGCGCCCGGCGGCGATCCGGGGGAATGCTTCGGAAATTCTCGCGCTTGCCGGTATGAGCGCCGGCGGGCGCGGCGTGGATACCACCGACACCGCCAGCGCGGCACTGCCTGCGGCGCAGGCGCTGGCGCGACAAAGCGGAGCGATTGTCGCGGTAAGCGGCGAAGTGGATTACATCACCGATGGCCCGCGTGTGTTGATGGTGACCGGCGGTGATGTGCTGATGACGCGCGTGGTGGGTACTGGCTGCGCACTCTCTGCGGTGGTGGCCGCCTGCTGCGCACTGCCGGGCGATAAGCTGGAAAATGTCGCTGCGGCCTGTGCGTTTATGGCACAAGCCGGTAGCCTGGCCTGTGCGAAGAGCGCAGGACCGGGCAGTTTTGTTCCCGCCTTTCTGGACGCGCTGTACATGCTGGGAGGCAATGCATGAAACGCATCAACGCATTAACCATTGCTGGCACCGATCCCAGCGGTGGGGCGGGCATTCAGGCGGATCTGAAAACTTTTTCCGCGCTGGGCGCATACGGCTGTTCGGTGATCACCGCACTGGTGGCGCAAAACACCCGTGGCGTGCAGTCGGTGTACCGCATTGAACCCGACTTTGTCGCCGCACAGCTTGATTCCGTACTCAGCGACGTGCGTATTGACACCACCAAAATCGGCATGCTGGCGGAAACGGACATTGTTGAAGCGGTCGCGGAACGGCTGCGTCGCTACCAGGTACGCAATGTGGTGCTGGATACGGTGATGCTAGCCAAAAGTGGCGACCCGCTGTTATCGCCCTCAGCGGTCACTGCGCTGCGTCAGCATTTACTGCCACAGGTTTCACTTATTACGCCTAATTTGCCGGAAGCTGCCGCGCTGCTTGATGCGCCACATGCCCGCAGCGAACAGGAGATGCATGCGCAGGGCGAAGCGCTACTGGCGCTCGGCTGTGAAGCGGTGCTGATGAAAGGCGGTCATCTGGATGACGCCGAAAGCCCTGACTGGCTGTTCACGCGCGACGGGGCGCTGCGCTTTAGCGCCCCGCGTGTGAAAACGAAAAATACCCACGGTACGGGCTGTACGCTCTCCGCCGCGCTGGCGGCGCTGCGCCCGCGCCATGACGGCTGGGCATCCACCGTGGTGGAAGCAAAACAGTGGTTAACGGCGGCGCTCGTGCAGGCAGATACGCTGGAAGTGGGGCACGGCATTGGGCCGGTGCATCACTTTCACCAGTGGTGGTAAACCGCTATATGAAACGTGCCAGCAGATAATGCTGAAAAAAAGGCCAGCGGTGGAAAATCTGACAAGAGGGAACCAGGCTTATCTCTGCCTGCCGTCAGGCAGGTAAGGATAATCCAATTCGCTTTGCGCGAAGCTTACGGGAGCATAGCTATGACTGATATTGTGCAGTTACTTGGCAAAGACGCCGACAGCCTTCTGCAACACCGTTGTATGACCATCCCCGCTGACCAGCTCTATCTGCCAGGACACGATTATGTTGATCGCGTAATGGTCGATAACAACCGCCCGCCGGCGGTGCTGCGAAATATGCAGACGCTGTATAACCACGGGCGGCTGGCGGGCACGGGCTATCTGTCTATTTTGCCGGTCGACCAGGGCATTGAGCATTCGGCGGGCGCGTCGTTTGCCGCCAACCCGCTCTACTTCGATCCGAAGAACATTGTCGAGCTGGCGATTGAAGCCGGTTGTAACTGCGTGGCATCCACTTACGGCGTGCTGGCGTCGGTTTCGCGCCGTTATGCGCACCGCATTCCTTTCCTGGTAAAACTGAACCACAACGAAACGCTCAGCTACCCTACCGAATATGACCAGACGTTGTACGCCAGCGTCGAGCAGGCGTTCAATATGGGCGCGGTCGCCGTCGGGGCGACGATCTATTTCGGTTCAGCGGAATCACGCCGCCAGATTGAAGAAATTTCCGCCGCCTTTGAACGCGCGCATGAGCTCGGTATGGTCACCGTATTGTGGGCGTACCTGCGTAACTCATCGTTCAAGAAAGATGGCGTTGATTACCACGTTTCCGCCGATTTAACCGGCCAGGCGAACCACATTGCCGCCACCATTGGCGCCGATATTGTGAAGCAGAAGATGGCGGAAAATAACGGCGGCTACAAAGCAGTGAATTTTGGTTATACCGACGAGCGCGTCTACAGCAAGCTGACCAGCGACAACCCGATTGACCTGGTGCGTTACCAGCTGGCGAACTGCTATATGGGCCGGGCCGGGCTGATTAACTCCGGCGGCGCAGCGGGCGGCGATACCGATCTCGGCGACGCGGTTCGTACGGCGGTTATCAATAAACGCGCGGGCGGCATGGGGCTGATCCTTGGCCGTAAAGCGTTCAAGAAAACCATGGCCGAGGGCGTGAAGCTGATTAACGCCGTGCAGGATGTCTATCTTGACGAGAAAGTGACCATCGCCTGATTACCTTTTACCCTCTCCCTGGCGGGGGAGGGTAAATAATCCATCGCCTTTATTTCATCTTACCTGCGTCTCAATCCCCTGATTGCATCCCGTCTTTTTGTGAAAAACGTCACGCCGCGTCGTGCATATGTCTAAAAAATGTCCCTCGTTTAGCGAAACTTGCCCGAAGTTACGCGCTATTTTTGTGCATAATATTTATTTATAAAACGGCTTTTCAAAAAAAATATCAGGGAACCAGAATGAAAATTGAATCAGTAAACGTCACCGTGTTTCAGCATCCCACGCGCCGCGTTTCCGACAGCGCCGGGCACTCGCATCCAGGGCCGGAAAAACAGGCCAGCATGGCGATGCTGACGATCGCCGCAGACGATGGCAGCAAAGGCTATTCCTTTGCGCCGCCGGAAGTGGTGCGCCCGTTTGTGCTCAACGCTTTTTTTCGCAAAGTGATGCTCGGGCAGGATCCGTTTAACCGCGAGCGCATCTGGCAGGATCTGGTGCACTGGCAACGCGGCAGTGCGCATCAGTTAACCGAGCGCGCACTGTCATTTGTTGAACAAGCGCTGTGGGATCTGATTGGCCGCAAATTAAACATACCGGTATACAAGCTGCTGGGCGGTTATCGCCACAAAGTCCCGGCGTATGGCAGCACCATGTGCGGCGACGAGCTGGAAGGCGGGCTTTCGACGCCGGACGAGTACGCTGCTTTCGCCGAAAAACTGGTGGCGCGCGGCTACAAGGCCATCAAATTACACACCTGGATGCCACCGGTGAAATTCGCGCCGAACCCGAAAATGGACGTCAAAGCCTGCGCCGCGGTGCGTGAAGCGGTCGGCCCGGATATTGAACTGATGCTTGATGGCTACCACTGGTACAGCCGCACCGACGCGCTCTATATTGGCAAGGAGCTGGAAAAACTCAACTTCGCCTGGTTTGAAGAACCGATGGACGAAGCGAGCATGTCCTCTTACGCGTGGCTTGCGGAAAATCTGTCGATTCCGGTTATCGGGCCGGAAAGCCTGGGCGGGAAACACCATAGCCGCGCCGACTGGGTAAACGCGGGCGCCTGTGACATTCTGCGCGCCGGAGCCAACGGCGTGGGCGGCATTTCGCCAGCGCTGAAAGTGGCGAACCTGGCGGAATCGTTTGGCATGGATTGTGAAGTGCACGGCAACGGCGCGGCGAGCCTGGCGGTGATTGGCGCCATCCGCAACTGCCGCTGGTACGAGCGCGGTTTGCTGCACCCGTTCCTCGATTATGATCAACCGGCGGCGTACTTAAACAGCCTGATTGATCCGATGGATGAAGAGGGCTTTGTTCATCTGCCACAGCGACCGGGGCTCGGCGAGGACATCAATTTCGCCTATATCGAAGCCAATACCGTCAGCCACGACTGACAGATAATAAATACCCTTGTCATTCACTCTCCGGTTCGCTGATTTCAGCGGGGGGTTTAACCCCCTCGCTGCGAGATGTTCTCAAATTAATAAACTATGGGTTGCTGAGATAACCGTCAGTCGCAATGCAGCAAAAAAGGCCTGGCGGCGCTTGCGCTCACCGGGTCTGTCAATTTGCTTGCAACACGCTCGTAAGGCTGCGGCGCATTAACGCAATAACGGGCAATCCGGTGGCAACCGGCATTGCAGCGCATTCGGCACCACTTCAATACGAAACTGCTCGCCGCGCAGCGGTTCGCCGTCGAGATTAAACGTCATTTCATGCGGGGCATTAATTTCAAACCACGCCGATTTCCCGTCGACAATATGCGGGTTATCTTCCGGCTGTGTCAGCGTGGTGAACAGCGCGGGAAGCAGTTCATCACCGGTAAAAATCCGTAGCTGTAATAAGCCGTCATTGATCAGCGCCTGCGGGCAGAGCTGCTGTCCGCCGCCCGCCTGGCGGCCATTGCCGATGCCGATCACCAGTGCATCGCCCTGCCAGTGAAAATCCTCACCACTTATTTCGCAGCGATCCGCTTTCAGCATATCCATGCGCATCAGGCCGTGGATCAGATAGGAGACGCCGCCGAGCGCGGCTTTAAGTTTTTCCGGCGTTTCGCTGGTAATGCGGGTGCCAAAACCGCCGGTCGCCATATTGATAAAGCAGGTTTTATCGTTCACGCGGGCGATATCAATTGGCACCGCTTTGCCGACAATCGCCAGCTGTAAGGCCTTGTCCAGGCCTTCCGGGATACCGGCGCTGGTGGCGAAATCATTGGCGGTGCCGAGCGGCAAAATGCCCAGCGCCGGGATTGTCTCGCTTTTGCAGTTCACCAGCGCGGTCGCCACTTCGTTAATGGTGCCATCGCCGCCACCGGCAATCACCGTGGCAACGCCAAGCTGCTGCGCCTCTTCGACATAGCGCACCGCGTCGCCTTTTTCCCAGGTGACGCGCACCTGAATATCCATGCCTTCGTCGCGCAATAGCGTTACCGCTTCGCGCAGGGCTTCGTCCCCGGCGCTTTTACCGTTGAGGATTAACAAACTTGTGGGAAATGCGCTCATTCTTTTCATCCTGATTGAATTCGATGAGAAAAGTGTATCTCAGGAGAGAAAAGCGGGGAGAAAAAGCAGAGAAAGGATGAAAAAAAATCAGCCTGCGTAAGGGAGATTACGCAGGCTAAGGAGGTGGTTCCTGGTACAGCTAGCATTTATGGGTTATGTTTTTCAGCGAGAAGGATAATACCCGTATTAAACGGGGCGGTATGTGATCCGATTCTAAGATTTTTCGCGCCGAAAAAATAACCCTGCTCAATCACTTCGCGTGAGGATTGCGGGTTGACTGCCCGGTGAAATTGCGCATTAACAGCGCATATTCCAGCGCCATATCCTGCGGAACCGGCAGCCAGACCGTATAACCGTCTCCCGGCGCGACCGGCATGGCTTCGCCTTTGGCGTTTTCCATGTGCTCCAGCGTAAAGTTGACGTTGCCCTGCGGCGTCATCAACTCCAGGCTGTCGCCAACGGAGAACTTGTTTTTCACCGCGACGGCCGCAAGGTCGCCTTTGCGCTCACCGGTGAATTCACCGACAAACTGCTGGCGTTCGGAAACGGAATAACCGTATTCATAGTTCTGGTAGTCGTCATGGGTGTGACGGCGCAGGAAACCTTCGGTGTAACCCCGGTGCGCCAGGCCTTCCAGCGTCTCCAGCAGCGAAGTGTCGAACGGCTTGCCCGCTGCGGCGTCGTCAATCGCTTTACGATAAACCTGCGCGGTACGCGCGCAGTAGTAGAAGGATTTAGTGCGGCCTTCAATCTTCAGAGAGTGCACCCCCATCTGCGTTAACCGCTCAACATGCGCAATCGCCCGCAGATCTTTCGAGTTCATGATGTAAGTGCCGTGCTCGTCTTCAAAGGCGGTCATGTACTCGCCCGGACGCTGGGCTTCTTCAATCATGAACACTTTATCGGTCGGCGCGCCGACGCCGAGTGTCGGTTCAATGTTCTGCACCGGGATCGGTTCATGCACGTGTACGATATTGCCGATGGCATCTTCTTTGCCTTCCTGAACCTTGTATTCCCAGCGACAGGCATTGGTACAGGTGCCCTGGTTCGGATCGCGTTTATTGATATAACCCGAGAGCAGGCAGCGGCCGGAATAAGCCATGCACAGCGCGCCGTGCACGAAGATTTCGATCTCCATCTCCGGCACCTGGGCGCGGATTTCGGCAATCTCTTCCAGCGACAGTTCGCGGGAGAGGATCACGCGGCTCAGCCCCATTTGCTGCCAGAACTTCACGGTCGCCCAGTTAACGGCGTTGGCCTGTACCGACAGATGAATCGGCATCTGCGGGAAGTTTTCCCGCACCAGCATGATTAAACCGGGATCGGACATAATCAGCGCGTCCGGCCCCATATCCACCACCGGTTTCAGATCGCGAATAAACGTTTTCAGCTTGGCGTTGTGCGGGGCAATATTCACCACCACGTAAAACTGCTTACCCAGCGCGTGGGCTTCATTAATGCCGATTTGCAGGTTTTCGTGGTTGAATTCGTTATTGCGTACGCGCAGCGAGTAACGCGGTTGGCCCGCGTAAACCGCGTCTGCGCCGTAGGCGAAAGCGTAACGCATATTTTTCAGCGTTCCCGCCGGGGAAAGGAGTTCCGGTTTAAACATGATGTTCTCGTTCTGATGACAGGTCAGATAGCCTCACCGAAGTGAGGCCGCAGGGGAGTTCCCCTAAATTTAGGGCGGGAATTGTAGCGCCGTGGGGCAGGGGAGTAAACCCGCGCGTTAGTTCACGCGCAGGTAGGTGCCATCGGCGCTGACGTTATGGCCGAAACCGCAATTCGGCGCATCATCCGTTTTCATCTCCAGCGTGTTGAGATCCGCCGCCAGACTCAGCGAAATGGTGCATTGGGAAATGCCTTCATCACGCAAAATGATGTCGCCTTTGCCGTTTTTCAGCGTCACTTTTTCGCTGAAATCACCCATATTTGGCCCGGAGTACAGCCCCATGATGCCGAAATAAAGACCGGACCAGTCCGCCTGCCAGCTCTCTTTACCCTGTGGTTTAAGCGTGATGACTTCCCACTCGCTGCGTCCGGCGTACTGCCAGTATTCACCTGCGGCGGAAGCCGGTTTTGGCAGCGCCTGCAGCTTGTCCTGAATACGCGCGAGGTTATATTTCGACTTTTCGTCGTCCGGCATAATGGACAGCCACGCCTGCGCTTTGCGGTACTCGCCCTGGCGGATCAAGGTAAGCGCGACGTTGTTGTAGGCGGTGGCTATCAACACATCATTCGGTTTATCTTTGCCTGATTCGCACTGCTCCAGCCATGCCGCCTGTTCTTCGAAAGCCTCGCGCGCTTTGGGGTAATCTTTCGCTTTGTAATATTGATCGCCTTTTTTGGCGTAATCGGCGATTTTCGCGCAGTCTGCATCCATCTGTGCTTCGGTTAGCTCTGCCTGGCAGTTGAATGCGGCAAATAAGAGTGTCAGCGCACCGTAGTAGTATTTCCTCACTATCCCTTTCCTTTTATTGTTGTTAGGCCTGGCGGCTGACGAAACGATACTATGCCCCAGGCGGCAGCCATCATACAGAGGATTGCGCCGTTGTTCACTGAAGACATATTCACCGGAGTTATACTTGACGACAGGCCGTGTCAGGCTGCTGTCGGGTCGCTGTCAGGTGCGGATCGTGTTGCTGTCTGCGGGGTTGGGTGACACTACAGGCCGGATTCATCAGGAGAAAGAGTATGAGCGATAACAAAGTAAAAGCATTACGTCTGGCTCGGGCCTGGTCACAGGAACAACTGGCAGAGATGGCGGCGCTGAGCGTCAGAACCGTGCAGAGAATCGAAAATGGCGATCAGCCTTCGCTGGAAACACTCAGCGCACTGGCGGCGGTGTTTGGCGTCAGCGTCACCGAGCTTTCCGCGCAGAGCGAGGCCGGCGAAGAGGCGCTGGATAAACGCATCACCGCCGCGCGGGAGCAGCTCGACGCTGAAAGCAGTTTCTGGCGCATGTTGATCACCGCCGTTATCGTCTGCGTGCTGCTGTTTTTCCTCAACCGCAGCACCTCGCCGGAGAGCCATTGGTCATTGTGGGTGGCGGCGATTTGGGGCGGGCTGGTGGCGGTGAAAGGGTTGCGGATTTTTGTCTTCGCGAATCTGATTAGCCAGTGGCATAAGCAGCGTTTGCAGCGGTTGCTGCGTAAATAACTCGACCGGAGCGTGTCGGGCGCATGCGCCCGACATCCGGCTTACGCCAGTTTGCAGGCGTCGGCTTCCCAGCGGTAACCGACACCGTAAACGGCGCGGATAAAGGATTGTTCTTCATCCAGCGCTTCGAGTTTGCGACGCAGGTTTTTAATATGGCTGTCGATGGTACGGTCCGTTACCACGCGGTAGTCGTCATACAGATGGTTAAGCAACTGCTCGCGGGAGAACACTTTGCCCGGCTCGCTGGAGAGGGTTTTCAGCAGGCGAAACTCAGCGGGCGTGAGATCCAGCAGCTTGTTGTGCCAGCTCGCCTGAAAACGCCCTTCATCGACAATCAGCGGGCTTTCAGCATCCAGCCGTTCCAGCTCACGCTGCGGTTTGCAACGGCGCAGAATGGTTTTCACGCGCGCCACCACTTCACGCGGGCTGTAAGGTTTGCAGATGTAATCATCCGCGCCAATCTCCAGCCCCAGCAGGCGGTCGATCTCTTCGATTTTCGCCGTCACCATAATAATGGGCACGTTAGAAAAACGGCGGATTTCCCGACATAACGTTAACCCGTCGGTACCGGGCAGCATCAAATCCAGCAGGATCAGATCCGGCGGCGTCTGGCGCACGTAAGAGAGCACCTGATCGCCGTGGTTAATCAGCGTTGGCGCGTAGCTTGCCGCGCGCAGATAGTCGAGCAGCAACTGCCCAAGCTTAGGCTCATCTTCAACAACCAGGATGCGTGGCGTGTTTTCATCGATCGGTAACTCAGTCATACATCTCTCGTTTTTTCGCGTTCAAGCGGTAGTTCAACTGTAATGCTAACCCCGCCGAATGGCGAGTGCGCCGCGTGGATAGCGCCACCGTGCGCTTCCACAATATTCAAACAAATAGCCAGCCCCAGGCCGGAGCCGCCGCTGGCACGGTTACGCGAGCCTTCCGTGCGATAAAAACGCTCGAACAGCCGTTTGAGTTGCTCATCGCTGACGCCCGGTGCGCTGTCGGCAAAACGCATCACCAGCGTGTTGTCGCGGGTCATGACCTGGATAAGCATTTGCCCGCCCGCATCGGTGTAGCGCAGGCTGTTTTCCAGCAGGTTGTTAAATAACTGCATCAGGCGATCGGGATCGCCAAACACCGTGGCGCTGGCGGGCACTTCAAGAGAAAGGGTCAGATTGCGGCTGGCGTAACGCTCGCGGAAAGCGCCTGCGGCGACTTCTACCAGCGACACCACATCCACCGGCGCTTTCTGGTAGGCCAGCGCCCCTTCATCGGACATCGACAACTGATGCAGGTCATTGACCAGCTTGGTGAGCGTGGCGACTTCTGCCTGCAGCGAGGCTACCGATTCCGGCGTGAACTGCCGCACACCATCCTGGATCGCCTCCAGTTCGCCGCGCAGCACCGCCAGCGGCGTGCGCAGTTCGTGCGAAATATCCGCCATAAAATCGCGGCGCATTTGCTGATTGCGCTCCAGCGTGCTGGCGAGCTGATTAAAGTCGCGCGCCAGCCAGCCAAGCTCATCCTGGCTACCGGGATTGACCCGGGTGGAGAAATCGCCCGAGGCGAGCCGGTGGGTGCCATCGACCAGCCGTTTTACCGGCGCCAGTAAACCGCGCGCCAGCGGGAAAGTCGCCAGCGCGGCGAGCAATGTGGCAAGGCCGACAATCAGCCAACTGGTGCGGCGCTGCTGGCGTTCAAAGTTGATATCGGTGTTGCGCGTCAGGCGCTCAATCGGTGAAGCGATAACCCAGCCGACTGTCGCGTTATTCACGACAATTGCCCGGCGTGTGCCATCCTTTGGCACCGGTGAGCGCGGGCCAACCAGCACATTATTATCCTGATCGGCGACCCAGAATTTGGTGCGCCAGCCGTGCGGCGGCATATCCGGCGGCGGCGGGCCAGGGGAGCGCTCCATTTCGTCATTCGGGCCGGAACGCATGTCACGCTCCCCGCCGGGTTCCATGCCTGGCGGTGCATTGCTGTCCATCTCGCGCGGCGGTTCGCCAGGCCGGTCTTCTTCACGGTCGTTATCGCGTTCGAATGAACGCAAGAGCTGGAAAATCACCCGGTCATTGTTGCGCAGAAACTGCCAGCTACCGTTTTGCGCGTACTGCTCAGCCAGCGAGTCGCTCAGCATTTGCAGGCGCTGTTCGTTGCCGCGCTTAATGTAGTCAATAAAACCGTGCTCAAAGCTGAGACGTACCGCCCAGTGCATGGTGATCAGCAGAACAATACAGGTGGCTAAAATCGCCAGAAACAGTTTGGCCGTAATACCCGGCCGCCAGAACTTCATGACGCTCTCCTGTTGCGACGGGCAATCACGACGTTCTGGCTGGCGTCATTCGGGACGCGGGCGAAGAGCAACGCCGGAAGTGAAATAATCACCGCCATGCTGAGATAGGTGTAAAGGAAAACATGGTGCGCCACGCCGCTGTCTGCGGACAGATGCTGCTGACCAAACAGGCCGAGCAGCAGCCCGGCGACAGTCACCCCGATACTCATCGATAACTGCATGATCATCGACAGCAGGCTGTTGCCGCCGCTGGCCAGCTCATCGGGCAGATCTTTGAGCGTTAAGGTGTTCATGGAGGAGAAACGCATCGAGTTGATCATCCCCTGGCAGAACAGCACCACCGGCAGCAGGTAATACCAGCCGAGCAGCGCTGTTGCCATAAACAGCAGGCTGATGGCGGCCAGGCCAAGCGTGGAGCAGACCAGTGCGCGGCGGTAGCCAAAGCGGTTCACCACCTGCACCACGATGCGTTTCATTCCCATGCTGCCCAGCACCATCGGGATCATCATCAGCCCGGCGTGAAAGGGCGAAAACCCCAGGCCAATCTGCAAAAACACCGGCGTCATAAACGGCAACATACCGCTGCCGATGCGCCCGGCGAAACTCCCGGCCAGACCCAGCGAAAAAGAGGGCGTGCGGAACAACCGCAGATTAAACAACGCACCGTCGTTGCCTCTGGCATGCAGCAGATAAAAGAGTATCGCCGCCGCGCCCACCGCCACCAGCGCGCCGAGTTGCCACGACGTTAGCCCCAGCCCGCGATTGCCATCGAGCGCCAGCGTCAGCGTTGCCATGCCGCCCGCGAGCAGCACAAAACCCGCCATATCAAAGCGGCGGGTTTGCAGGGTGTAATTGGGCATCAGGCTGAGGGTGGCGATCGCACCGAGAATGCCCACCGGCAGGTTAATCAGGAAAATCCAGTGCCAGGAGGCATATTCCACCAGGATACCACCAAGCGCCGGGCCGAGCAGCGGGCCTACCTGCCCCGGCAGGGTGACAAAAGTCATCGCCGCCATGTACTGAGCGCGTGGGACAATTTTCATCACCGTTAACCTGCCGACCGGCACCATCATCGCGCCGCCGACACCTTGCAGCACGCGCGCCATGACTAACTGATCGAGTGTCGACGCCTGGGCGCAAAACAGTGAGCCGGTGGTAAACAGCACAATGGCGGCAAAAAAGATGTTCCGCACGCCAACCCGGTCTGCCAGCCAGCCGCTGGCGGGCAGCATCACCGCCACCGTCAGCACATAGGCGACCACCACCATATGCATGTGCAGCGGGCTCTCCCCGAGGCTTTTCGCCATCGAGGGGAGCGCCGTGTTAACAATGGTGGTATCCAGCGACTGCATAAAAAAGCCAAAGGCGACGATCCATAGCTGCCAGCGGATATTTTTCGGTAGCTCATTCATTCACTAACAGGCTCTCTTTCGTGTCGGCTAAAGCGCATACGCAGGCGGTCGAAGAAGAGATAGACCACCGGCGTGGTGTACAGGGTGAGTAACTGGCTCATTACCAGCCCGCCCACAATCGTAATACCGAGCGGCTGGCGTAGCTCTGAGCCGTCGCCACCGGAGATCACTAATGGCAGCGCGCCAAATAGCGCCGCCAGCGTGGTCATCATGATCGGGCGAAAACGCAGCAGGCAGGCCTGGAAAATCGCCTCTTCAGCCGTGAGATTACCCTGGCGCTGCGCTTCGAGCGCGAAGTCGACCATCATAATCGCGTTTTTCTTTACAATCCCAATCAACAGCATAATGCCAATTAGCGCGATCAAACTGAATGGCGCGCCGAAAAGCTCAAGTGCCAGCAGCGCGCCCACGCCCGCCGAGGGCAGGGTAGAGAGAATGGTCAGCGGGTGAACATAGCTTTCGTACAAAATTCCCAGCACGATATAGACCGTCGCAATTGCCGCCAGGATCAGGATGACCTGCGAGTTCATTGTTTCCTGGAACACCTGCGCGGTGCCGGCAAAACTGCCGCGCACGCTGGAAGGCACGCCAAGCTGCGTCATCGCGCGGTTAATGGCGTCGCTGGCTTGCGATAACGAGGTTCCCGTTGGCAGGTTAAAGGCAATGGTCGAGGCCGCCGACAGCCCCTGGTGATTCACCGACAGCGGCGCGTTGGCGGGCTGCCAGTGCGCGAAGTAGGAGAGCGGGATCGTTTTGCCGTCACTGTTGACGACATACATCTTATCCAGCGCGCTGACATCCTGGGTGTAGCGCGGGTCGACTTCCATCACCACTTTGTACTGGTTTAGCGGTTGGTAAATGGTGGAAATCTGCCGTTGACCGAAGGCATTATTCAGCAGGCTGTTGGCCGCCTGGACGCTGATACCGAGCCGCGACATGGTTTCACGGTCGTACACCAGATTCATCTCCGCGCCGTTATCCTGCTGATCCGAGTTAACGTCGGCAAGCTCCGGCAGTGCGGCAAGGGCTTTGCGAATTTTGGGCTCCCATTCGCGCAGGGCGCTGAGCGAGTCCGACAGCAAAGCGAACTGGTAGCTGGCATTGGCCTGGCGACCGCCGACGCGAATATCCTGCACGGCCATCAAAAACAGGCTCGCGCCCGGCTCTTTGGCCAGCTTGCCGCGCAGACGATCAATCACCTGTTGCGCAGTTTCGTGGCGCACACCGCGGGGTTTCAGGGTGATAAACATCATGCCGCTGTTAACACGTGAACCGCCGGTAAAACCGGTGACATTATCTACCGCCGGATCGTCACGGATGATCTTCATAAAGTCCTGCAATTTACCGCGCATCGCCTGGAATGAAATACTCTGATCGGCCTGAATACCACCCATCAACACGCCGGTATCCTGTTCCGGGAAGAAGGTTTTCGGAATCGAAATATAGAGCCAGATATTGAGCGCGATGGTGCCAATTAACACCAACCCGACTAACCGCGCATGGTTGAGCACCCATTTCAACGATCGTGCGTATTGCTGTTGTAGCGCCACCAGCAGGCGGCCGAAGCCTTTTTCCCGGCTGCGCTCGCGCGGTTTATGCGCTTTTAACAACCAGCCGCACATCATCGGCGTTAGCGTCAGGGAAATGGCCAGCGAAATACCAATCGCCACCGACAGCGTGACGGCGAATTCGCGCAGCAAACGTCCCGGAAGCCCCGCCATCAGCAGCAGCGGCAGGAATACGGCCACCAGCGAAATACTCATCGACAGCACGGTAAAGCCGACTTCTCGCGTGCCTTGCAGCGCTGCCTGCAACGGTTTCATCCCCGCTTCCAGATGGCGTGAGATATTTTCCAGCACCACAATCGCATCATCGACCACAAAACCGGTGGCAATGGTCAGCGCCATGAGCGACAGGTTATTCAGGCTAAAGCCGCATAAATACATGGCGGCAAACGTGCCGATAAGCGACACGGGGACGGCAACCGCCGGGATCAGCGTTGCGCGGCCTGAACGTAAAAACAGGAACACCACCAGGATCACCAGTGCCACCGAGATAACCAGCGTCTGTTCGACCTCGGCCAGCGAAGCGCGAATGGTCGGCGAGCGATCCTGGGCGATTTGCAAATCAATCGCCGCAGGAATGGTTTGCTGCAGGCCGGGCAGACGGGCGCGAATACTGTCCACCGTCTGAATAATATTGGCTTCCGGCAGTTTGCGGATCATCAGCAAAATGGCGGGCTTCGCATTGGTCATCCCGGCGTTGCGCACATCCTGCACCGAGTCAGTGACTTTAGCGACATCGCTTAAGCGCACGGCGGAGCCGTTTTTGTAGTGAATGATTAACGGTTGGTATTCGGCGGCGGTTTTCAGCTCGTCGTTGGTTTGCACCTGCCAGCGCCGCGTGCCGTCTTCCACTGCGCCCTGCGGTTTACGCACGTTGGCATTGCTGATTGCCGTACGCACTGAATCCAGCGATACGCCCTGGTTAAACAGCGCCTGCGGGTTTAAATCCACACGCACGGCGGGCAGGGAACTGCCGCCAACGTCAACGTCGCCCACGCCATCAATCTGCGAGATGGTTTGCGCCAGTTGCGTCGAGGCGAAGTCATACAACTGCCCCTGCGAATAGGTGTCTGACGTAAGCGTCAAAATCATGATCGGCGCAGCCGACGGATTCGCTTTGCGATAGGTCGGGCGCGATGGCATGCCGCTTGGTAACAGGTTTTGCGCCGCGTTAATCGCCGCCTGCACATCGCGCGCCGCGCCGTTGATATCGCGGTCGAAATTAAACTCAAGAATTATGCGCGTACTGCCCAGTGAACTGGATGAGGTCATTTCACTGACCCCGGCAATGCGCCCGAGCGAGCGCTCAAGCGGGGTGGCAACAGAGGAGGCCATGGTTTCCGGTGACGCGCCCGGCAGTGAGGCGCTGACCATAATCACCGGAAAATCGACCTGCGGCAGCGGGGCGACCGGCAGCAGCCGGAAGCCGAGAATGCCGCACAGCGTAATGGCGAGCGAAATCAAAATCGTCGCCACCGGACGATAAATGAAGAGGGCGAAAAACTTCACTTACGCCTCCTCTTCACGGCGTGGGAAACGCTTTTTCACTGCCAGCGACAGGCGATCGAATAACAGGTAAATCACCGGCGTCGTAAAGAGCGTCAGCACCTGGCTCACCAGCAAACCACCGACCATACCAATGCCCAGCGGACGACGTAACTCTGCGCCGACGCCGGTGCTCAGCATTAAGGGTAGCGCACCAAGCAGTGCCGCCAGGGTGGTCATTAATATCGGGCGAAAACGCAGTAAACAGGCCTGGAAAATCGCATCGCGCGGCGACATGCCCTCTTCGCGTTCGGCGGCGAGGGCGAAGTCGATCATCATGATGGCGTTTTTCTTGACGATACCAATAAGCAAAATAATGCCGATGATAGCAATCACATCCAGTTCACTGCCGGACACCATCAGCGCCAGCAGCGCGCCAACGCCAGCCGTTGGCAAAGTCGACAGGATAGTGATGGGGTGAATAAAGCTCTCGTACAGCACGCCGAGCACGATATACATCGCCGCGACAGCCGCGACAATCAGCCAGATGGTGCTGCCAAGCGCCGCCTGGAACGCCAGTGTGCTGCCCTGGAATTGCGTGGTGATGTCCGTCGGGAAGTTGAGCGTCTTCTCGCTATCCAGCACGGCCTGCACCGCATCGCCGAGCGAATACCCCTCCGCCACGTTGAAGGAGATCGTCGTCGACGGGAATTGATCCAGATGGTTGATGCTCAGCGGTGCGTAGCGTTGCTCCACTTTCGCAATCGACGAGAGCGGCACGATGCCGCCATCGGTACTGGTCAGGCGAATGTTGTCGAGCGCGGAAAGCCCCGGCGTTTGCGCCGTGTCGTGTTCCAGCACCACGCGATACTGGTTTGCCTGGGTGTAAATGGTGGAGATCAACCGTTGACCAAACGCGTTATAAAGGGCGTTATCCACGTCCGCCATGTTGATGCCAAGGCGGCTGGCACTGTCGCGATCGACATTCACGTAGGCCACCAGGCCTTTGTCCTGCCAGTCGCTGCTGACATCTGCCAGTTGTGGCAGCGCCTGCAGTTTACTCACCAGTTGCGGCACCCAGGTACTGAGCGCATCCAGCGAGTTGGCCTGCAAGGTGAACTGATATTGCGTGCGGCTGACGGTGGTATCGATGGTTAAATCCTGCGTTGGTTGCAGGTAGAGTGCCACGCCGGGCACTTTCGCCGCCGCCTGTTGCAGGCGATCAATCACTGGCTGGACGCGATCGTCGCGCTCATCCAGCGGTTTCAGGTTGATTTGCAATCGGGCGCTGTTAAGCGACGGGTTGGTGCCATCGACGCCGACAAATGACGTCAGGCTTTCTACCGCCGGATCGCGCAGGATAATATCGGCCACCTGGCGCTGGCGCTCTGCCATGCTGGCAAAGGACGCGGATTGCGGCGCTTGCAGGGTTCCCTGGATAATGCCGTTGTCCTGCACCGGGAAGAAACCTTTCGGAATGAACACCCACAGCATGATCGACAAAAACAGGGTTCCGACCGCCACGCTCAACGTCAGCCACGGGTGATTGAGCACTTTGCTCAGTAGCCTGCCGTAGGCCGCGATGACGCGTTCGAAAAAACGCTCCGACGCGCGGGAAAAACGGTTCTGTTTGCGCAGGGATTCGGCGCTTAGCATGCGTGCGCACATCATCGGCGTCAGCGTCAGCGACACAATTGCGGAAATCAGGATCGCTATCGCCAGCGTGACGGCAAATTCGCGGAACAGGCGGCCGACGATATCCCCCATAAACAGCAGCGGGATCAGGACCGCAATCAACGAGAACGTCAGCGAGATAATGGTAAAGCCGATCTCACCGGCCCCTTTCAGGGCGGCGGCCAGCGGTTTTTCGCCTTTTTCGATATAGCGCGAGATATTTTCGATAACCACAATCGCGTCGTCGACCACAAAGCCGGTGGCGATGGTCAACGCCATTAGCGTCAGGTTGTTGATGGAGAAACCGAGAAATACCATCGCCGCGAATGTCCCGACCAGCGATAGCGGCACCGCCACGCCCGGAATAATGGTCGCCGGAATATTGCGCAGGAAGACGTAGATAATCATCACCACCAGCGCGATCGCCAGCATCAACTCGAACTGGGTGTCGTCGACCGACGCGCGAATGTTGTTGGTTCTGTCTGACAGCACTTTCACCGTCACCGATTTTGGCAGGCTTTCGGTTAACTGCGGCAGCAGCGTGCGGATGCTGTCGGCGGTGTCGATAATGTTCGCCCCCGGCTGGCGCTGGACGTTCATGACAATCGCTTGTTGCTTATTAGCCCATGCGCCAAGCCAGCTATTTTCTGCGCCTTGTTCAACGGTCGCGATATCGCCAAGCCGGATCGGCGCGCCATTCTGATATGCGACAATCAACTGGCGATACTCTTCGGCAGACTGCATCTGATCGTTGGCGGAGAGCGTGACGGCGCGGGTTGGACCGTCGAGGCTGCCTTTCGCCGAATTGACGTTGGCGTTACTGATGGCGGTGCGAATGGTTTCGCTGGTCAGCCCGAGAGCCGCAATCGCCTGGGCATTGAGTTTGACACGCACCGCCGGGCGCTGGCCGCCAGAAAGTGTCACCAGACCGACGCCGGAAACCTGCGAGATTTTCTGCGCGACGCGCGTTTCCACCATATCTTCCACCTGGGTCATGGGCATGGCGGAAGAGGTGACGGCGAGCGTCATAATCGGTGGGTCTGCCGGGTTAACTTTACTGTAGACCGGCGGGTTGGGCAGATCGGAGGGGAGCAGGCTGTTAGCGGCATTCATCGCCGCCTGCACTTCCTGCTCGGCGACATCCAACGGCAAACTGAGCTGGAACTGCAAGGTCACCACCGACGCGCCGCCGGAACTTTGCGACGACATCTGTTTTAAGCCGGACATCTGACCAAACTGGCGCTCCAGCGGCGCGGTGATCGCTGAAGTGACCACATCGGGGCTGGCGCCGGGGTAGAGCGTCACCACCTGAATGGTCGGGTAATCAACTTCAGGCAGCGCGGAAACGGGCAGAAAACGGTAGCCGATAATACCGGCCAGCAGGATCGCCACCATCAACAGCGTGGTGGCGACCGGACGCAAAATAAACAGACGGGAAGGGCCGCCCGTCCGGCCCGGCGGTAGCAACTGCATCAGGACTGCGCTCCTTTGGCCGGATGTTCACGCTTTGCCGGTACGGCGTCGGCGTTTTTCGCATCCACGACTTCCACTTTCGCCCCTTCGGTCAGGCGGTCAATGCCGTCCGTCACCACGCGATCGCCCGCCGACAGACCGGCGGCAATCACCACTTTCTGGCTGTCCTGAATACCTGGCGTGACGGTGTGTTTGCTGACCTGGTTCTTGTCGTTCAGAACCCAGACGAAGTTGCCTTCGTTGCCCATTTGCAGGGCGGCTGCCGGGATCACTACCGCGTCCTGCTGCGTGGCAACCAGCATGCGCGCGTTGACGAACTGGTTGGGGAACAGGGCATCGTCCTGGTTATCAAAGCGGGCTTTCAGTTTGATGGTGCCGGTGGTGGCGTCAATCTGGTTATCGAGGCTTAACAATGTGCCGCTGCTCAGCTTCTGTTTATTGGTGCGATCCCAGGCTTCCACCACCAGTTGCTGGCCTGCTTTTTGCGCCTGCACCACGGTGGCGATTTCGCTTTCCGGCAGGGTAAACACCAGATCGATGGGGTGGGTTTGCGTCAACACCACGATGCCGGTGGTGTCGCTGCTGCTGATTTGGTTACCGATATCCACCTGTTTTAAACCCACTCGCCCGGAAACGGGGGCGGTGATGCGGCTCCAGTCCAGCTCTAACTGCGCGCTGGCTACAGCGGCTTCATCTGCTTTCACGGTGCCTTCCGATTCGGTCACCAGCGCCTGCTGGCTATCGAGATCCTGGCGCGAAACCAGGCTGGTTTTCGCCAGTTGCTGGTAGCGCGAAAGATCGCGGCGGGCGTTGGCGAGTGTGGCTTTATCTTTCGCCAACTGGCCCTGCGCTTGCGCCAGCGCCACTTTGAACTGGCTTGGGTCGATTTCCGCCAGCAGATCGCCGGCTTTTACTTGCTGGCCTTCCTGGAAATGGATCGCCATAAGCTGGCCCGAAACGCGGCTGCGCACGGTAACGGTATTAGCGGCGGTAATGGTGCCGAGCCCGGAGAGATAACGCGGTACGGCTTCGCGGGTTGCCGTTGCGGCCTGCACCGGCGGCAGCGCACCGCCGCGCATACCGTGGCGACCTCCGCCCGGCGCGCCCTGGCGCTGAGTCTGCCCGGTGGCGGTAGAAGAAGTCTCTTTATGTGCGAACTGGTACCAGGCTACGCCCGCTACCGCCATGACCACGGCCGCGACAAGCGTGCGGCGAAACGTAACACTGCCTTTCATCGTTATAGGTATCTCATCGGAAAACTAATGGCGAAATAATACTAGTTTAGTAACGGCATGCCCCGGAAAAATGGAGGAAAAATGAAACACTGTCTGGAAACGTATGGCAGGTAGGGTAATTTGCGTTAGGGGGATTTTAAAGAAGAAAATAATGCCGGAAGGGATCCTCCCGGCAAGATATTAACGGAACAGTGTCTGCGCCCAGCGCGCAAGACCGGCGGTGACGGAGCCGAAGTCATCGCCGCCCGCAATCGGGATCCCCGGCAGGGTTTGCGCCAGCGCTTTTTTAATCAGCGGTGAACGCGCGCTACCGCCGGTGAGATAAATCACTTCCGGCGTTTCCGCACTGTTTTCCAGCGCCAGTTGCACCTGTTCAAGGATGCGCTGCAGCGGCTGATTTAGCGCGCTTTCCAGACCATCCTGGTCAATCGCCGCCGCGAGGTCATCGCTAATAAATGGCAAGGGAGCGGTAACCTGGGTGTCGTCGGAAAGGGCGATTTTGCTCTCTTCGGCGCTGCGCACTAACCGGTAGCTCAGACGTTGCCGCCAGACTTTTACCAGCAGCGCCACTTTCTCCGCGTCGCGCGCGTCGCGCAGGAGATCGTTAAGCAAGCGGCCATTGGCGGCGCTGTAAAACTCGGTCTGCGCGGGAACATCGTTAATCGCTACCGCATTCCACCAGGGCAGTATCGGCAGCGCGATGCCTTTTTCTGTCTGACCGCCCATGCCGAGCAGCGGCATCAGGCTTTTGAACGCCAGCGCGATGTCTAAATCGTTGCCGCCAACGCGGCAGCCGCTATGCCCTAACAGGCTGGCGGCGCGCTCTTGCTTATCGCGCCACTGCGGCCCCATCAGCAATAATGAGCAGTCTGTCGTACCGCCGCCGATATCGACCACCAGCACACGTTTTTCGGCGCTTAACGTTGCTTCAAAATCGAGCCCGGCGGCGACCGGTTCGAACTGGAACACCACATCACGGAATCCGGCGCGCTTTGCGGCACGCTCCAGGATGCCTTGCGCCTGCGCGTTCGCCTCATCGCCGCCCAGCCCCTGGAAGTTGATCGGGCGACCAATCACGGCCTGATCAATGCTTTCCGGCAGTTGTGTTTCTGCCTGCTGGCGGATATGCAGCATCATGGCGCACACCAGGTCTTCGAACAGGGCGATTTGCTGCGGTTTCAGGCCGCTGGCGCCCAGGAAGGATTTCGGTGATTTAACAAAGTACACCTCTTCCGGGTCGCTGACGTATTGACGCAATGAAGCCAGCCCGAACTGCACGCTGGCGGCGCTAACCTCAATATCTTCCTCGCGGTTAAAGCTCATCGCCCGGCGCAGCAGCGCCTGGGTTTCGCCGTCTGTCGCCGGAACCTGATGGTGGCGATAGAGCCACTCGCT
Source organism: Kosakonia sp. (assembly GCF_032104925.1). Taxonomy (NCBI): domain Bacteria; kingdom Pseudomonadati; phylum Pseudomonadota; class Gammaproteobacteria; order Enterobacterales; family Enterobacteriaceae; genus Kosakonia; species Kosakonia sp. The sequence goes on along the minus strand of NZ_DAMCGF010000003.1, from coordinate 316,881 downwards.
AACCGCTTCACGCGTCGGTGCGCAGAGCATCGACGGGAGTAAGGTACTGTTATTTTCCATTTTCAGCAGTTGCGCTGCCCCGTCGCGCATCACCGCGACCGAGCAGTTTGCCGTACCGTAGTCAAAACCAACAAACACGTGTTTATCCCCATGCCAGTGAAGAAGGGGGGCGACTTTAGCCGAATGCGTGGCGGGCGACAACCGGAATATGAAAGCAAGGCGGAAAATCCCCGGTTTGTTATGCTGTTAGCGTCACTATTCAGGAGTTGCTATGTACACACTGCACTGGCGCAAGCCGTATGACTGGGCGTGGATGTTCGATTTTTTACGCGCGCGCGCCGTGGCGGGCGTTGAGGAGATTAGCGCAACGCGTTATGTGCGCACGTTCCATTATCACGGGCATCGCGGGTTAATCACCGCCGAGCCTGACGAAGCCACCGCGACGCTGAAGGTCACGCTCAGCGAGGGGCTTGTGCCAGTGGCTGAATACTGCCTGGCGCGCCTGCGTGGTTTGTTTGATCTGGATTGTGATGCAGAAATCGTCAACACCGCGCTGGGCTCACTGGGTGCGGCGCGTCCCGGTTTACGTTTGCCGGGTAGCGTGGATCCGTTTGAACAGGCGGTGCGGGCGATTCTGGGGCAACTGGTGAGCGTGGCGATGGCGGCGAAGCTGACCGCAAAAGTGGCGCAGCGCTTCGGTGAACCGCTGGCAGAAGCGCCGGGAATGATCTGCTTTCCCGCGCCGCAGCAACTGGCACAAGCGCAACCGGAAGAACTCAAAGCGCTGGGCATGCCGTTAAAACGCGCGGAGTCGCTCATTTTTCTTGCGCAGACGGTCTGCGACGGTACATTCCCGCTCACTCCACCCGCGGATGTGGAACAAGGGGTGAAAGCGCTGCAAACCTGGCCGGGGATCGGTCGCTGGACTGCGAACTACTTCGCGCTGCGTGGCTGGCAGGCGAAAGATGTGTTCCTGCCGGATGATTACCTGATTAAGCAGCGTTTTGCCGGGATGACACCCGCGCAAATCCGCCGCTACGCGGCGCGCTGGCAGCCGTGGCGCTCATATGCGTTATTGCACATCTGGTATACCGATGGCTGGCAGCCGGAAGGGGAATAAGGCTGTTAATTGCGCACAAGAGGAAAATAAGGCGTTATTGTCGCAGCAAGTTTGGAACCGGCCAGCGCTGAAAAACCGGAGCGTACACGTAGTACGTGAGGATTTTGAGCACTGCCCGGTTTCAAAATGGCAAGTAAAATAGCCTTATTACCTCTTGTCAGTTAATGGCGAAATAACTGGTATTCAGCATCAAATCCAGCGGCTGCGCCTGCGAAATAATATCCCCGTAGATCAAATCAATACCGATCCCCGACAGGGTATCCATCATCAGCGGCTGATGAGTCGGCCCGGCGATACTTTTCACGCCCAGTCGCTGCGCGTGACCCTGAATAATGGTCACCATCATCTCGTCCATCAGGTTGCCGTGGACATTGGTGACTAACTCAGGCTCCAGCAACAGGTAGTCGGCCATATGCGGTGTGAGGTGGTTAAAGACTTCCAGATCGTGACCGATATGGCTGAAAATAATGCGGCAACCCGCATGGCGCAGGCGTTTGAGATTCTCATTAATGGTGTTGCCTTCACGCATCAGCGCATCGGCATGAATAATCAGATGCAGCAAACGCCCCGGCAGTGGCCCGCTTTCCAGCATTTGCAGTAGTTCCGTCACCAAAGACTGACTTGCCAGCCCAACGACGGACAGGGGCAGGGCGACACCAAGGCCTTTACCCGCGACGGCTGTCGCATGGTTGCGGAAAAATTCATGAAACACCCGCCTGTCGAGTGCGCGGATAAGTTCCGGTTCCGACAACCCTGAGCGGAACGCGTGCTCCTCCATCACCTCCCCTTCGCTGGTCCACAGGCGCAGCGACAGCAGCCAGAAATTGCAGGCCTCCGGCACACGCGGAGAGGCCACGCCGCGTGCAATCATCAGCAAATGGTTGTCTTTGATCATATGCCACTGCTCATCCAGCGACATCAAGCTGCGCTCATGCTGCATCAGCCCTTGCTGCGCTTCGTAGACAGTAACGATGCCGCGGCCATTGTTCTTGGAGGCGTAACAGGCGATATCCGCCTGCGACATAACGTCTGAGGCCTGGTAATTGGTCTCATCAATAATCGTAATCCCGGCGCTGGCACCAATGCGATGCAAACGGCCTTCCCACATAAACTGGTAATCATTGATGGCTTCAATCATCCGCCCGGAGATATAGCGCGCGCTCTCGACATTACAGTCCGGCAGCAGCAGGCCAAACTCATCACCGCCCAGGCGGGCGAGAATATCGGTTGAGCGCAGCATGCTGAGCATCAGCGAAGAAATTTCACGCAACAAGGCATCACCAGCAGCATGCCCGGCGGTGTCATTCACGGCCTTAAAGCGGTCGAGATCGATAAACACCAGCGCGTGTCGCTGGTGGAACTCCTGCACCGTCACCAGCAGACGCTTGAGATGATTTTCAAAACTGACGCGGTTCGCCAGATGGGTGAGAGCATCGTGAGAGGCGCTGTAACTGAGCTGGCGCAGCATTTTGCGCGACTCGGTGACATCCTGAATAACCAGCACTGAGCCGATATTTTGCCCGTCCAGCGTGCTTAACGGCGTGACGCTGTAGTGGATATCAAAGCTGCCGCCGGTGCGACAGTGCAGCACCACATCCTGCTCAATCGCGGTACGCGACATATCGCCGCTATGAATGTTTTCCATCACCGGACCGTTATCGCCGAAGGTGATGCGCAGCACCGTCAACAAAGGCTGACCAATGGCGTGTTCCTGTGGCCAGCCACTCATTTTTTCCGCCACCGGATTCATAAAGGTGACTTTCATATCAACATCGGTACACAGCACCGCTTCGCCGATGGAATCCAGCGTAATGTGCAGCCGCTCTTTTTCCTGGAACAGCGCATCGTTCAGCTGTTTTACCTCGGTCATGTCCATATTGACGCCGAGCAGTCGCTCAACTTCGCCGTTCTTATTGAGCACGCGGTTGGCAAGGGTGCGGATATGGCGAATTCCCTCTTTTACCGGCACTCTGAATTCCAGCTTGAAGGCGACGCGGGCGGCCAGCGCATCGCGGATAACGCGCTCGGTTTCCGGGCGATCTTCCGGCAAAATGCGTTCGTACCACAGATGCCAGGTCGGTTTCATATGCGCGGGGACTTCGTACATCTCAAACATCCGTTTATCCCAGCTAATGATGTCGGGCTCCAGCTCCCATTCCCAGATACCGATACCACCTGCTTCATTTGCAAGGGTAATGCGCTCCATCAGGCGCTTGTTCACCCACTCGGTCTGCTTCAGATCGTTAATATCTTCTATCTGAGCAATGAAATAGAGCGGGGTGCCGTCGGCATGGCGCACGACGGAAACGGCCAGCAGCCCCCAGACCAGATCGCCATTACGCGTGTAATAGCGCTTTTCCAGCGAGTAGGTGGGAATGTCGCCGCGCACCAGTTGGTCAAGTAGCTCGAGGTCTTTGTGTAAATCTTCCGGCCAGGTGAGCTGCTGAAAGTTCATTAAACGCAGTTCATCCTGGCTGTAACCCAGAAACTGGCACAGCGCTTTGTTGGCCTGCAACCACTGCCCATCGGTGCCGACTAACGCCATACCAATGGCGGAATATTCCATGGCGTTACGAAAACGCTCTTCGCTTTCGGTAATGTGCTTACGCTCGGCGCGAAAGGCGTACATCACCATGGTCATCACGTTAACCGGCAGCAGGATCATCAAAAACGGCAGCCAGGGCGCGTTGGTCATCACGCTGCTTTTCGGCGCGATAATCAGGTTCGGCTCCCGCGCGATGATCAACGACACCATCATGACGGTGATCAAAAAGACCAGAAACGCTTCCATGCGCGGCAGACGAACCGCGCTCCACATCAACAGCACAATGACGGCGGTGAAAGGCCACGGTAAATAGTGCAGCGCCAGCCAGCTGAGCGTCAGTGTAACGGCAAGCGTCGCCAGCGTTTCCAGCAGCAATTGTGGTTTACGATGGCGCAGCAAATAGTGCGGTTTGAATAACAGCCCAAGCGGCACCAGCGCCAGCGCGCCGATGGATTCTGACAACACCCAGACAATAAAGGTCCGCAAAACGTTTTCTGGCGGTACCAGCAAACAGATCAGCGCCCCGCCAACCAGCGGCGGAACCACCGCGCTACCGATAGCAAGGCGGATCCAGTCGCCCAGATTTTGCAGCGGGTTATACCAGGGCAGCAATTTACGCAGCATTACCGCGCCGATGGCCGCTTCGACAACATTCACGGCGGTATAGCGCAGGTCGACAAAAGAGACGGAGAAAAGCAGCACGGTGGCGGCAACATTCCCCAGCGCGCAGGCGAACGCGATGCCGGGCCACATCTTCCCCGCGTGGCGGTAAAACGCCACAGTCATGATCGCGGTGGGAAACCAGAGCGGTGCAATGATGGTACCAAAGCGGATCAGTTCCAGCGAGAACAGGGTAAAAATAAAAGAGAGTAACCCTAAACTGAGGAGCCGCAGTCCAGGAGAGGGGGTGGTAACCAAAACGCGCTGGTGTTGTTTCTTCATTACCGCTTAATCCGCAAGCCCTGTGCCGTCCGGAACAGAGTCCGACGAATGAAATTTGAAATTTGGATTATGCTAGTACAAACAATTTACAATTCCTATGGCGGGCGCTCATAATTTGACATCATAGTGTTATTAATTACTTAGTGGATGAATAAAACGCGTATCGCGCTCCATTTTTGAGCAGTTTGCTTTGCGAAGAATGCGTTTCGCGGGTAAAAATTGGCGACTTTTTATCACACCTGAATCCCGTGTCTATTCGACTGGTATCGTGACGGTGAAATCCCTATAATTGCGGCGTTTGACGCTCTGGCGTCGCCCTTCCTTTACATCCAGGTTATCAGGTCGCTAAATTTATGACTGATCAGTCTCATCAGTGCGTCATTATCGGTATCGCCGGCGCATCCGCTTCAGGTAAAAGCCTTATTGCCAGCACACTTTACCGCGAACTGCGCGAACAGGTAGGTGATGAACATATTGGCGTTATTCCGGAAGACAGTTACTACAAAGATCAAAGCCATCTGTCGATGGAAGAACGTGTAAAAACCAACTATGACCATCCGAGCGCGATGGATCACAGCCTGTTATTCCAGCATTTAGAATCGCTTAAACGCGGCGAAGCCATTGAATTACCGGTTTATAGCTACGTCGAACATACCCGTACGCAAGAAACCATTCGCATTGAAGCCAAAAAAGTCATCATCCTGGAAGGGATCCTGCTGCTGACCGATTCACGCCTGCGCGATGCGATGAACTTCTCGATTTTCGTCGATACGCCGCTGGATATCTGCCTGATGCGCCGTATCAAACGTGACGTTAACGAGCGTGGTCGTTCAATGGATTCGGTAATGGCGCAATACCAGAAAACCGTGCGTCCAATGTTCCTGCAGTTTATTGAACCCTCCAAGCAGTACGCCGATATTATCGTGCCGCGCGGCGGTAAAAACCGCATCGCCATTGATATTCTGAAAGCCAAAATCAGCCAATTCTTTGAGTAATAATGTTAGGCTGTCACCGTTCGTATTAATTTGCCCGGCCCCTGAGGCGCGCTCAGGGGTATGTCGCATCAAAAGGAGAATGTGCCATGCGTCTTTGTGACCGAGATATTGAAGCCTGGTTGAACGACGGTCGGCTCGCGATTAATCCGCGCCCGCCGGTTGAGCGTATTAACGGTGCGACGGTTGATGTCCGCCTGGGCAACAAATTCCGCACATTCAGTGGGCACACGGCGGCGTTTATCGATCTCAGTGGCCCGAAACACGAAGTCAGCGCGGCGCTTGATCGGGTGATGAGCGATGAAATTGTGCTGGCAGAAGGCGACGCTTTTTACCTGCACCCTGGCGAACTGGCGCTGGCGGTGACGTATGAATCCGTCACGCTGCCCGCGGATTTGGTCGGCTGGCTGGACGGCCGCTCTTCGCTGGCGCGTCTGGGTTTGATGGTGCATGTTACCGCGCACCGTATCGATCCCGGCTGGTCAGGCTGTATCGTGCTGGAGTTCTATAATTCAGGCAAACTGCCGCTGGCGCTGCGCCCGGGTATGCTGATTGGTGCGTTGAGTTTCGAGCCGCTCTCCGGCCCGGCAGAACGCCCTTATAACCGCCGTGAAGATGCGAAATATCGCGATCAGCAAGGCGCGGTCGCCAGCCGTATTGATAAAGACTGAGTGAAGCAGACCTACTGAGGACGCCATGAGAAGAGTGTTAACCACGCTGATGATTCTGTTGGTCGTGCTGGTAGCCGGCCTTTCGGCGCTGGTGCTACTGGTCAATCCCAACGATTTTCGCGCTTATATGGTGCGTCAGGTTGAAGCCCGTAGCGGTTACCAATTGCAGCTTGATGGCCCGCTGCGCTGGCATGTCTGGCCGCAGCTTAGCATTCTCTCAGGGCGGATGACCTTAACCGCTCCCGGTGCGCAGACGCCGGTGGTCGCCGCCGACAATATGCGCCTTGACGTTAATCTGTGGCCGCTGCTGTCGCACCAGCTGCATGTCAAACAGGTGATGCTGAAAGGCGCGGTTATCCAGTTAACGCCGCAAAGCGCCGCTGCGCCGCAACAAGGCGCCCCCGTGGCACCGCGTGAAAACAATCTGCCGCAGGTGGAAGAGGATCGCGGCTGGTCATGGGACATCGCCAGTCTGCAAGTGGCTGATAGCGTGCTGGTGTTCCAGCACGATGATGATGAACAACTGACGGTGCGCGATATTCGCCTGCAAATGGAGCAGGATTCGTTGCACCAGGCAAAGCTTGATTTCGCCGGGCGGATTAACCGCAATCAACGTGATTTAACCCTCTCTTTCAGCGCGCAAGTGGATGCCCGCGACTATCCGCATAACCTCACCGCCGCCATCGATAACGTGAAATGGCAATTGCAGGGCGGCGATGTCCCGACGCAGGGCATCGAAGGGGAAGGACGCTTACAGGCGCAGTGGCAACGTGCGCAGCAGCGCCTGACGCTCAACGATCTGAGCCTGCGCGCGAACGACACCTCGCTCACCGGTAACGGCAGCGTGACGTTTGGCAACCTGCCTGTATGGGCGCTCGATTTGCAGTTTGACTCCCTCAATCTTGATAATTTGTTACCGCCGGAGCAGACCGCCGATAACAGCGGCTCGCCGCAGCAGCAAGGGCAGGCGCAAAACCGCCTGCCGCGCCCGGTTATCTCCACCAGCCTGGATATACCGCAGTACGAAGGGTTACGCAGTTTTACCGCACAGATTGGCATTAGCGCGAAAAGCGTGCGCTGGCGCGGTATGCAGTTTGCGGATGTGGTCGGACAATTCAACAATAATGCCGGTTTGCTGTCGATTCCTACCCTGCAAGGCAAAATGGGCAACGGGCAGATCTCGTTACCTGGCGAGCTGGATGTGCGCGGTGAGGGATCGCTTGCGACCTTCCAGCCAAAACTGGATAACGTGGAAATCGGCACCATCCTGAAAGCCTTTAATTACCCGATTGCCCTGACCGGCAGCCTGAGCATGGCGGGCGATTTTTCCGGGCCGCGTATCGACGCCGAGAATTTCCGCCGCAACTGGCAGGGCGAGGCGCATGTTGATTTGAAAAACAGCCGTATGGAAGGGCTCAACTTCCAGCAACTGGTGCAGCAGGCGGTGGCGCGCAGCAGCGATGTGCAGTCGCAGGAAAACTACGATAACGCCACGCGCCTTGATAGCTTCACCAGCGATGTGTCGCTGGATAAAGGTCAGATGAAATTCAGTGACATGCAGGGTAGTTCAGCGCTGCTTTCTTTGACCGGCGAAGGCGAGATGGATCTGGTGAAAGAGCAGGCGGATACGCGCTTTGAAGTGCGCGTGATGGAAGGCTGGAAAGGGGAGAGCGAGCTTATCGATTTCCTGAAAAATACCCCAGTTCCACTGCGCGTATACGGTAAATGGCAGACGCTCAACTACAGCCTGCAAGTGGATCAACTGCTGCGTAAACATCTGCAGGATGAAGCGAAACGCCGGTTAAATGACTGGGCGGATCGCAATAAAGAGCGCCAGAGCGGCAAAGATGTGAAAAAACTGCTTGAGAAGATGTAAGCGAGCCAGCGTGCCGGGTGGACACTGCGCCACCCGGCAAAGCAATTTACAAAATGCCTTCCAGCGCTAGGTGCTGTAACAACATAATGGTTTTGCCGTCGGCAATCTCTCCGCTGCGGATAGCCGCCAGCGCGGCGCTAAAATCCATCTCTACCACTTCGATATCCTCGCCTTCATCTGCTAAACCGCCGCCATTGCTGATGCGCCGGCTGTCATCATATTCGGCGATAAAAAAGTGCAATTTTTCGCTGACTGAACCGGGGCTCATCCACGCTTCAAACACCTTTTGCACCTGCTCAAGGCGGTAACCGGTCTCCTCTTCTGCTTCCTGTTTTATGCGCTCTTCTGCGGCAAGCTCATCCAGTAAGCCGGCTGCCGCTTCCAGTAAAAAGCCGCTGTGCTGGTTAACGAATAACGGCAAGCGAAACTGCCGGGTGAGGATCACGCTGCGTTTGCTCAGGTTATACAGCAGGATCACCGCGCCATTGCCGCGATCGTAAACTTCGCGGCTCTGGCGTTGCCATTCGCCGTCTCTGCGACGAAAGTCAAAGGTGTACTTCGTCAGTTTGCCCCAGTCTTCGGATAAGGGTTTGGTCGCAATAATGCGTACTTGTGCATTTTCAGATGGCATATTCGCTCCTCAGGACGTAAGATCGCATCATAACGTGCACTTTCGTGCATTAACAAGATATTTCGTGCAATCAGGAGCACCTCATGCTGACCTCACAACGCAAACAACTGATCCTTGCCCGCCTCGCTGAAGAGGGACAGGTGCTGTCAAAAAATCTCAGTGAGCAGTTCGGCATATCAGAAGATACGGTGCGCCGCGATTTACGCGAACTGGCGGCGGAAGGGCGCTTGCAGCGGGTGCACGGCGGAGCGTTACCGGCATCGGCGGCGGTGGTCACCTTTTCCGAGCGACAAACATTGCAATCGGATGCCAAGCGGCGGATCGCGCAGAAAGGGGCAGAGCTGGTATCCCCCGGGCAGGTGGTGATGATCGATGGCGGCACCACTACCAGTGAGTTAATCCGTTTTTTCCCGGAAGATTTGCGCATTACGGTTGTCACCCACAGCCCGAGTATCGCTGTCGGGCTGGCACAACATCCGTTGATTAACGTGGTGATGATTGGCGGCCAGCTTTATAAACACTCTATCGTCAATGTCGGCGCGGCGGCGCTGGAGGGGATTGCTCGCGTGCGCGCCGATCTCTTTTTTATGGGGGTGACCGGCGTGCATGTTGAAGCGGGTTTAAGCACCGGTGATTTCGAAGAGTCGCGTATCAAGCATGCCATGGCGCAAAGGGCGGCGGAGACGGTGGTGCTGGCCTCGCCGGAAAAATTAAACACCGCTTCACCGTGGGTGATCGGCGATATCGGACTTATCAATACGCTGGTGGTCGATGCGCAAACCGATAGGCGCACGCTGGAGCCGTTTGCCCGGCGTGGTATTGCGATTGTCAAAGCGTAGGAAAGCAGGCGGGAATGGCCGGGGCGAACCCCGGCATGTTTTACACTTCGTAATCGAGATTATTGTCGCTGCCAAGCGGAATAAGCTGCACTTTTTGCACCCGGTGGCTTTCGACATCCAGCGTTTTTAGCAGGTAATCACCCACCTGAACCTCTTCTCCTGGCTGCGGAATGCGTTGCAGATACTCCATCAGCAGCCCGGCAATGGTGTGATACTCGCGTTTATCGTCGAGCGGCAGCGGTACATACTGCACCAGATCTTCAAGCGGCATATGGCCGTTCGCCGTCCAGCTACCGTCACTGTTTTTCTGAATATCGTGGCGAGCGTCAATCTCTTCGACTTCGTTGGGCAAATTGCCGGCGATGGTTTCCATCACATCGCTTAGAGTCACCACCCCTTCAACGGAGCCAAACTCATCCACCACAAACGCAAAGTGGGTACGGGCATTACGGAACTGTTCCAGCGCCTGCAACAACGGCAATCCTTCCGGGAACACCAGCGGTTGTCGCACCAGCACACGCAGATCGAGCGGTTCGCCGTGTAACGATTGCTGGAGCAGATCGAGGATATGCACCACGCCCAGCAGGGTATCATCCTCTTCGCCACCGGTAACCACCACGCGCGTATGCTGGTTTTTATCCAGCAGGGCACGGACTTCAGCTTCCGGCGCGCTCAGATCGATATGTTCAATATCGTGACGCGACGTCATGATGCTGCTCACCGTGCGCTGATTAAGATTCAGCACGCGCTCAATCATCCGCCGCTCCTGCGGGTTGAAAATCTGGCCATCGTCGCCGTCGCGCAGCATCGAGGCGGCATCGGCATCCAGCTCTGCATCTTCTTTACGCCCGCTCAGCAAGCGCATGACCGTTTCGGTGGTGCGCTGGCGCAGCGTTCGGTTGGCGAACAGAAAACGGCGGCGGTTGAAGATTGCCAGCTGGTTCAGCGCTTCAATCATGACCGAGAAGCCAATGGCGGCGTACAGGTAACCTTTCGGAATATGGAAACCAAAGCCGTCGGCCACCAGGCTGAAACCAATCATCAGCAGGAAGCTGAGACACAGAATAACAATCGTAGGATGTTTATTGACGAAGCGGGTGAGGGTTTTACTCGCCAGCAGCATCAGCGAAATGGCGATAACCACCGCCGCCATCATCACGGCCAGGTGATCAACCATCCCTACGGCGGTGATCACGGAATCCAGTGAGAAAACCGCGTCCAGCACAACAATCTGCGTCACCACGGCCCAGAATTTCGCGCCGCGCCGCTGCGTGGGGTTGTCGCTGTCTTTCCCTTCGAGGCGCTCGTTGAGTTCAACCGTTGCTTTAAATAACAGGAATAGCCCGCCCACTAACATGATTAAATCGCGGGCGCTGAAACTGAGGCCGCGTACGGTAAATAAAGGTTGGGTCAGCGTGACCAGCCAGGAAATTGAGGCCAGCAGCAGCAGACGCATCAGCATGGCGAGTATCAGACCGGTGACGCGCGCGCGGTCACGCTGTGCTGGCGGCAATTTCTCGGCGAGAATTGCAATAAAAACCAGGTTATCAATACCGAGCACCAGTTCAATCACTACCAATGTGACCAGACCAGCCCAGATTGACGGATCGGCAATCCATTCCATCGTTAACGTAACACCTTATGTGATATGACAATTGTCACAATGCGATCATGGATAAAGCTGAGATAAATTGCAATGTCAGCCTGCGATTTATCTTATTTTAGGTGGTTATTTAAAACGCTTTAAATGTTATTTCCTTATTGTTTCTGGGATTAACTATCACTATTTAAATATGGAAAATAAGAAAAGTCGCATGGGTAATACCATGTCAGTTTTTTGTCAATATGCGGTAAATCCTAAAAAGCTAAAATTTTGGTCTTAATATTATTCTTAAAAAGATGTTTATCTCTGAATGTCGCCTTGCCTGCTATTCGCTTAGCTGCAACAATTCCTCCAGCATCGTTCAAATATACCAGCGTCTTTATTTTCAGCATTGTTAATCAGTGCGAAAGCCGGTACCTGCCGTATTTTATCTGGTTGGCAAATAGCGCCACCAGAAAGAGGATGTAATGGATGACTATCAATGACTTAGCGTCAATCAGTGAATTGGTAACTGAAAGCCAGGGGCGGTAGCGTGCCTGCGGGTATGTCAATCAGCCTGGATTATTCTGTAATCGCATGTGGTTGAATAAACGCTTTTTAGGACTGATGCCAGTTATATTTCTCAAGAATTAACTGCATTCTGAATCTGTGTACAGCTTGAGCGCTTATTTAAATCGCACAGGATAATTACTCTGCCAAAGTGATAATTAATCAATGATGAAATCTAAAACGAAATTGATGCCATTATTGGTGTCCATTAGCTTGATGAGTGGCTGCACCGTCTTCCCCGGGAGCAATATGTCTACGATGGGAAAGGATGTGATTAAACAGCAGGATGCTGATTTTGATATAGACCGTATGGTGAATGTCTATCCATTAACCCCACGTCTGATTGAACAATTGCGCCCGCGCAACAATGTTGCTCAACCGAATATGTCACTGGATCAGGAGATTTCCGCCTACCAGTACCGCGTTGGCCCAGGGGATGTGCTGAACGTAACCGTGTGGGATCACCCGGAACTCACCACGCCAGCCGGTCAGTATCGTAGTTCGAGCGATGCCGGTAACTGGGTACAACCCGATGGCACCATGTTCTATCCGTATGTCGGCAAGATCCACGTTGCCGGTAAGACGCTGAATGAGATCCGTAGTGATATTACCAGCCGTTTAGCGACCTATATTGCTGACCCGCAGGTGGACGTTAATATCGCCGCGTTCCGCTCGCAAAAAGCCTATATCTCCGGCCAGGTGGCGAAATCTGGTCAGCAGGCGATCACCAACGTACCGCTTACCGTTCTTGACGCGATCAATGCCGCAGGTGGTCTGACCGACAGCGCAGACTGGCGCAACGTCGTGCTGACACACCAGGGCCAGGAGCAGCGCATTTCACTGCAGGCGCTGATGCAAAACGGCGATCTCAGCCAGAACCGTTTGCTCTACCCCGGCGACATTCTGTTTGTTCCGCGTAATGACGATCTGAAAGTGTTCGTGATGGGCGAAGTGAAAAAACAGAGCACGCTCAAAATGGACTTCAGCGGCATGACGCTGACCGAAGCGCTCGGCCAGGCCGAAGGTATCGATCTGACCACCTCCAACGCCAGCGGCATTTTTGTTATTCGTCCGCTCAAAGGCAACGAAAGTGGCCGTGGCAACAAGATCGCCAACATCTACCAGCTCGATATGTCGGATGCCACATCGCTGGTTATGGCAACGAACTTCCGTCTCCAGCCGTATGACGTGGTGTATGTCACGACTGCACCGGTTGCGCGTTGGAACCGTCTTATCAACCAGTTGCTGCCGACAATCAGTGGCGTTCGCTACATGACCAACACGGCCAACGACATCCAAAATCTGCAATGACTATGTTCAACAAAATTCTGGTGGTATGCGTGGGGAACATTTGCCGTTCCCCGACGGCAGAACGGCTGCTGAAAAAATACCAGCCCGCTTTAACGGTGGCGTCAGCCGGGCTGGGCGCGCTGGTTGGACGTAGCGCGGACGCCAACGCCGTGAGTGTGGCGGCGGATCATCAACTCTCTCTGGAAGGGCATTGCGCGCGACAAATTACCGGGAAAATGTGCCGCGAATACGACCTGATTCTGGTGATGGAAAAACGTCATATTGCCCGCCTGTGCGAGATTGCCCCGGAAATGCGTGGAAAGGTCATGTTATTTGGCCACTGGGATAACGAGCGGGAGATCCCCGACCCGTATCGCAAAAGTCGTGAAGCTTTTGAAGCTATTTACACCTTACTTGACCAGTCTGCCCGCCATTGGGCGCAGGCATTGCAAGCTCAGCAGGGATAATAATGACAGAGAAAACACACCATTCGCATTCTGCTGCCCCGGCGGTGGGCAACGACGAAATCGATATTGGCCGTTTGCTCGGCACAATCATTGAAGCTCGCTGGTGGGTGCTGGGCATCACCTCGGTCTTCGCACTGATTGCTGTTGTCTACTGCCTGTTCGCCACCCCCATTTACAGCGCTGACGCGCTGGTGCAAATCGAGCAGAACACCGGAAGTTCGCTGGTACAGGATCTGAACAGTGCGCTGTCGAACAAGCCACCGGCGTCGGACGCGGAAATCCAGCTTATCCAGTCACGCCTGGTACTGGGTAAAACCGTTGACGATCTCGATCTGGATATTTCGGTAGTCAAAAACACCTTCCCGCTGTTTGGCGCAGGGTGGGATCGCCTGATGGGACGGCAGAACGAGACGGTGAAAGTCACCACGTTCACGCTGCCCAAAGGCATGAACGATCAGACCTTCACATTAAAAGTACTTAGCCCGAAACAGTATCTGTTAAGCAGCGACGGCGGTTTTGAAGCGCGCGGCGAAGTAGGGCAACAGCTCAGCAAGCAAGGCGTCACCATGATGGTGAGTGCCATTCAGGCCTCGAATGACAGCGAGTTCACCGTGACCAAGTTTTCTACGCTTGGCATGATTAACAACCTTCAAAACAACCTGACGGTAACCGAAAACGGCAAAGACACCGGCGTGCTGAGCCTCACCTATACCGGCGAAGACCGTGATCAGATCCGCGCCATTCTGGACAGCATCACGCGCAACTACCTTGAGCAAAACATTGAGCGCAAATCCGAAGAAGCGGCCAAAAGCCTGGTCTTCCTCGATAAGCAACTGCCGGAAGTGCGCAAAAACCTCGATGAGGCCGAGGAAAAACTGAACACCTACCGTCAGCGCAAAGACTCTGTCGACTTGCCGCTGGAAGCGAAATCGGTGCTCGATTCGATGGTCAACATCGACGCGCAGTTGAACGAACTGACTTTCCGCGAAGCCGAAATCTCCAAGCTCTATACCAAAGCGCACCCGGCGTACCGCACCCTGCTGGAAAAACGTAAAGCGCTGGAAGATGAGAAAGCGAAGCTGAACGATCGCATCACCGCAATGCCGGAAACGCAGCAGGAGATTGTTCGCCTGACGCGCGATGTCGAATCAGGCCAGCAGGTTTATATGCAGTTGCTGAACAAACAGCAGGAGCTGCGTATCACCCAGGCGAGCACCGTTGGCGATGTGCGTATCGTCGACCCGGCCATTGCACAACCGGGCGTACTGAAGCCGAAGAAAGCGCTGATCATTCTTGGCAGCATTATCCTGGGCCTGATTGTTTCGGTGGTCGGTGTGCTGCTGCGCTCGCTGTTTAACCGCGGCATCGAAAGCCCGCAAGTGCTCGAAGAACAGGGCATCAGCGTTTACGCCAGCATTCCGCTGTCGGAATGGCAAAAAGCGCGCGATAGCGTCAAAACCATCAAAGGGGTTAAACGCTATAAGCAGAGCCAACTGCTGGCGGTGGGGAATCCGACGGATCTGGCCATCGAAGCGGTGCGCAGCCTGCGTACCAGCCTGCACTTCGCCATGATGCAGGCTAATAACAACGTGTTGATGATGACCGGGGTCAGCCCGTCAATCGGTAAAACCTTTGTCTGCGCCAACCTGGCCGCGGTGATTAGCCAGACCAATAAACGCGTGCTGCTGATCGACTGTGACATGCGTAAAGGCTACACCCACGAACTGCTGGGCACCGACAACGTGAATGGCCTGTCTGAAGTGCTGGCCGGGAAGGGCGCTATCGAAAATTGCGCGAAGCCGACCTCTATCAGCAACTTTGACCTTGTACCGCGCGGTCAGGTGCCGCCAAACCCATCTGAACTGCTGATGAGCGAACGCTTCAGTCAGCTGGTGAAATGGGCCAGCAGCCACTATGACCTGGTGCTGATCGATACCCCGCCGATCCTGGCGGTAACGGATGCGGCAGTCGTGGGGCGCCATGCAGGAACCACGCTGATGGTGGCGCGTTACGCGGTGAATACGCTCAAAGAGATCCAGACCAGCCTGAGCCGCTTCGAGCAAAACGGTATTCAGGTGAAAGGGGTGATCCTGAACTCGATTTTCCGCCGCGCGACCGGCTACCAGGATTACGGCTACTACGAGTACGAATACAAGTCCGATTCAAAATAACCAGACCTTACCTCTATCCCTCAACGCGCTGCGCCTTTTCCCTGACGGGAAAAGGCGGCAGTAAGGGCGAAAGCGGCATGTTGAACGCATTAGGGAACGCATCATGAGTACAACAGCAAACCCATTAATTTCAATTTATATGCCAACCTGGAACCGGCAACAGCTGGCGATCCGCGCGATTAAATCGGTGCTGCGCCAGGATTACCCGCACTGGGAAATGATCATTGTTGATGACTGCTCCGCAAGCTTCGAGCAGTTGCAACAGTTTGTTGATGAGCTGGGCGACCCGCGTGTCAGTTACACGCGCAACGCCTTTAACTCCGGAGCCTGCGCGGTGCGCAACCAGGCGATTTTGCAGGCGAAAGGCCAGTACATTACCGGTATTGACGATGACGATGAATGGACGCCAAACCGCCTGTCCGTTTTTCTGGCGCACAAACATCTGCTTAATACCCGCGCCTTTTTGTACGCCAACGATTATGTCTGTCAGGGCGAAGTCTATTCGCAACCGGCGAGCTTGCCGCTGTACCCGAAATCGCCGTTCTCGCGCAAGCTGTTCTACAAGCGCAACATCGTTGGCAATCAGGTTTTCACCTGGGGCTGGCGTTTTAAAGAGAGCTTGTTTGATACCCAACTGAAGGCGGCACAGGATTACGACATTTTCCTGCGAATGGTCGAGGAGTACGGCGAGCCTTGGAAAATCGAAGAAGCCACGCAGATCCTGCACATTAACCACGGTGAAATGCAGATCACTTCTTCACCGAAGAAGTTTTCCGGCTACTTCCACTTTTATCGTAAGCACAAAGACAAATTCGATCGCGCCAGCAAGAAATATCAGCTGTTTACCCTCTACCAAATTCGCAATAAGCGGATGAACTGGCGCACCTTGTTGACGCTGTTTTCTCTGCGTAACGGTAAGCGTCTGGCTGATGGGTTGCGGGGGAAATAATGCGTCTGGAAGATTTTCGCGCTAATCACTGGAATTTGCGCCCGTGCTGCATGGTTGCGGCGTACCGCATTGCCCATTTTTGCTCCGTGTGGCGCAAAAAGCATGTCATCAACAATCTCTGGGCCGCACCCGTCATTTTGTTGTACCGCTTTGTCACGGAATGCCTGTTTGGCTATGAAATTCAGGCCGCCGCGACGATTGGTCGCCGCTTTACCATCCATCATGGCTATGCGGTGGTGATCAATAAAAATACCGTCGCCGGGGATGATTTCACCATTCGTCATGGTGTCACTATCGGCAACCGTGGGTCCGATAGCATGGCCTGCCCGGTGATTGGCAACAATGTTGAACTGGGTGCCAACGTGGTGATGATTGGCGATATCACCATTGGTAACAACGTCACCATTGGCGCGGGTAGCGTGGTGCTCGACAGCGTGCCGGACAACGCGCTGGTGGTCGGCGAGAAAGCGCGCGTGAAGGTGATTAAATGAATATTTTGCAATTTAACGTGCGCCTTGCAGAAGGCGGTGCCGCAGGAGTTGCGCTCGATTTACATCAGCGCGCGCTGCAACAGGGCATTTCATCACGTTTTATTTACGGCTATGGCAAAGGCGGCAAAAAAAGCGTCAGCCACGACAACTATCCGCAGGTCTATAAACAGACGCCACGTCTGACTTCTATCGCTAATCTGGCGCTATTTCGCCTGTTTAACCGCGATGTTTTCGGCAACCTGAATAATCTCTATCGCACCGTGACCCGCACGGATGGCCCGGTGGTATTGCATTTCCATGTGATGCACAGCTACTGGCTGAACTTGCATGAACTGGTGACGTTTTGCCAGAAGGTGAAAGCGCACAAACCGGATGTCACTTTTGTCTGGACGCTACATGATCACTGGAGCGTGACCGGGCGCTGTGCCTTTACCGATGGCTGTGAAGGCTGGAAAGAGAATTGCCGCAAATGCCCGACGCTGTCGAACTACCCGCCGGTGAAGGTTGACCGCGCGCATAAACTGGTCGACAGCAAGCGTCAGTTATTTAACGACATGCTGGCGCTCGGCTGCCAGTTTATCTCTCCCAGCCAGCACGTGGCGGACGCCTTTAATAGCCTGTATGGCGCCGGGCGCTGCAGCATTATCAATAACGGCATTGATGTGGCGACAGAAGCGATTCTGGCCGAGCTGGCTCCGGTGAAAGTGACGCAAGGTAAACCGAAGATTGCGGTGGTGGCGCACGATCTACGCTATGACGGGAAAACCAACCAACAACTGGTACGCGACATCATGGCGATGGATGACCGTGTGGAGCTGCATACCTTCGGTAAGTTTTCCCCGTTTGAGGGCAGCAATGTCATCAACCACGGTTTTCTGACCGATAAGCGCAAATTGATGAGTGAACTCAACGAGATGGATGCGCTGGTTTTTAGCTCTCGCGTGGATAACTATCCGCTGATTCTGTGCGAAGCGTTATCTATCGGTGTGCCGGTGATTGCCACCCACAGCGATGCGGCACGCGAAGTGTTGCAGAAGTCGGGCGGGAAAACGTTCAGCGAGCAGGAGGTGTTGCCGCTGGTGCAGTGCCATAAAGCCGACATTGCCCAGGCGGTATTTGGCGAAAGCCTTGACGCGTTCCGCGCGCGCAGCCGCCAGGCGTACAGTGGTCAACAGATGCTGGAGGAGTATGTCTCATTCTATCAAGGTCTGTAGCTACCTCCTGCTGCCGCTCATTTACCTGCTGGTTAACGTCAAACTCCTCCAGTTAGGAGAGAGTTTTCCGATCACTATCGTGACGTTTTTGCCAGTGCTGCTGTTGCTCTATGTTGAGCGCATCAGTGTAAAAAAACTGATGATAGCGCTGGGAGCCGGGGCAGGGCTGACGCTGTTTAACTTCATTTTTGGTAAGTCGCTGGACGCCAGTAAATATGTCACCTCGACGATGTTGTTCGTTTATATCGTGATCATCATCGGCATGGTGTGGAGCATCCGCTTCAAAACCATTTCACCGCATAATTACCGTAAGATCTTGAGATTTTTCTATGCGGTAGTGGCATTCGTGGTGCTGCTGGCGGCGATGGAAATGGCGCAGATTATCCTCACTGGCGGCAGCAGTTTAATGGAGACGATTTCGAAATATCTCATCTATAGCAACAGTTACGTGCTGAATTTTATCAAGTTCGGCGGTAAACGTACTACGGCGTTATATTTCGAACCGGCATTCTTCGCTCTGGCGTTAATCTCAATTTGGCTCAGCATCAAACAGTTTGGTATCAAAACGCCGAAGACCGATGCTATGATTTTGGCAGGGATAGTTCTTTCGGGATCGTTCTCAGGGGTAATGACATTTATCCTGTTTTATCTGCTGGAATGGGCTTTCCAGTATCTGAACAAAGAGGCGATCCGTAAAAAGTTACCATTAGCAATTATTTCACTGGCAGTCTTTATTGTTGGCGTTGTATTTGCTTTTCCATATATCGCAGAACGAATCGGCGATTTAGGTACGGAAGGCTCTTCCTCGTATTATCGAATTATCGGTCCGCTGGTGATGGTGGGATATTCACTGACCAATATTGATGGTGTAGTAAGATTTGGCTCACTTTACGAATATGTCGCATCATTCGGAATCTTTAACGGTGCGGACGTCGGGAAAACAATAGACAATGGGTTGTATCTGCTGATCATTTATTTTTCATGGTTTGCGGTATTACTGACCGGATGGTATCTGTTTAAAGTTGGGAAAATGACGATAAATGCCTTTGGCAACAATCAGAATTTTCGCGTTCAACTTTATCTGTTCACTCCGATATCGTTGTTTTTTACGGGGTCTATCTTTAGCCCGGAATATGCGTTTTTAATTGTTTGTCCGTTTATTCTGCGCAAAGCGTTGAATATCGCGGCTACATAAAGAGGTGGGTCAAATGCTGCTAAGTGTTATTACTGTCGCGTTTCGTAATTATGAAGGTGTGATGAAAACCTGGCAGTCGCTGGCTCACCTGGCGAAAGCGCAAAATATTGAATTCGAATGGATTGTGGTTGACGGCGGTTCTCAGGATGGTACTGAGGAATTTCTGAAAAACCTCAACGGTCAGTACAATTTACGCTATATCAGCGAACGCGATAAAGGCATCTATGATGCTATGAATAAAGGGATCGATATGGCCGCAGGACGCTTTGCGCTGTTTCTTAATTCCGGCGATATTTTCCATGAAGAAATTGTGGATGTTGTTCGTCAGCTGAATGATGAGCAAGAAAACGCAATGTATATTGGCGATGCGCTGCTGGATTTCGGTGATGGCACAAAAATACGTCGTGGCGCAAAACATGGCTGGTATATTTACCACAGCTTACCGGCCAGCCATCAGGCTATATTTTTCCCGGTAAATGGTCTGAAAACTTACCCCTACGATCTGCAATATAAAGTCTCTTCCGATTACGCATTAGCCGCCAGAATGTTTAAAGCGGGTTTCCCGTTTAAACGTTTGAAAGGCCTTGTGTCTGAATTTTCGATGGGCGGCGTATCAACGTCTAATAACCTTGAATTATGTCAGGATGCTCGCAATGTGCAGCGTAAAATATTACGCATGCCGGGCTTCTGGGCACAGTTGTCTTATATGTTGCGTTTACGGACGACCGGCAAAACGAAAGCCTTATATAACAAAGCATAACGCTCAGATATAAGGAAAAACGATGCAGGATTTAAAAGGATTCTCCGTGCCGAAAGGTTTTCGGGGCGGCAACGCTATTAAGGTTCAACTGTGGTGGGCGGTTCAGGCGACATTATTTGCCTGGTCCCCGCAGGTGCTGTATCGCTGGCGCGCATTCCTGTTGCGCTTATTTGGCGCAAAGGTTGGAAAAGGCGTGGTTATTCGTCCATCGGTAAAAATTACTTATCCGTGGAAATTAACATTAGGCGATTACAGCTGGGTAGGAGATGACGCAGTGTTATACACGCTGGGTGATATTTCTATCGGTGCGAATTCAGTGGTTTCTCAGAAATGTTATTTGTGCACCGGCAGTCACGATTATATGAGCGCGCATTTTGATATTAACGCGACGCCAATCGTGATTGGTGAGAAGTGCTGGCTGGCGACAGATGTGTTTGTCGCGCCGGGCGTCTCCATCGGCGACGGGACGGTAGTCGGTGCGCGCAGCAGTGTTTTTAAATCGCTTCCGGCAAATGTGATTTGCCGTGGCAATCCCGCAGTGGTGACGCGCGAACGCGTTGAAAAGGTAACTCCCTGAACTGGGACTATTGAGGAAAATAAATTATGTCTAAAGTCGCTCTCATCACCGGCGTAACCGGGCAAGATGGCTCTTATCTGGCTGAACTGCTTCTGGAGAAGGGTTACGAAGTTCACGGCATTAAACGCCGCGCTTCCTCATTCAATACCGAGCGTGTGGATCACATCTATCAGGATCCGCACACCAGCAACCCGAAATTCCATCTGCACTACGGTGACCTGACCGATACCTCCAACCTGACGCGTATCCTGCAGGAAGTGCAGCCGGATGAAGTCTACAACCTGGGTGCGATGAGCCACGTGGCTGTGTCGTTCGAATCCCCGGAATATACCGCCGACGTTGATGCCATGGGTACGCTGCGTCTGCTGGAAGCCATTCGCTTCCTGGGTCTGGAGAAGAAAACCCGTTTCTACCAGGCGTCCACTTCTGAGCTGTACGGCCTGGTGCAGGAAATCCCGCAGAAAGAGACCACGCCGTTCTATCCGCGCTCTCCATACGCGGTTGCCAAACTGTACGCGTACTGGATCACCGTGAACTACCGTGAATCCTACGGTATGTACGCCTGCAACGGCATTCTGTTCAACCACGAGTCTCCGCGCCGCGGCGAAACCTTCGTGACCCGCAAAATTACCCGCGCTATCGCCAACATCGCTCAGGGTCTGGAATCCTGCCTGTACCTCGGCAACATGGACTCCCTGCGTGACTGGGGCCATGCCAAAGATTACGTGAAAATGCAGTGGATGATGCTGCAACAGGAAAAACCGGAAGACTTCGTTATCGCTACCGGCGTGCAGTACTCCGTGCGTCAGTTCGTCGAAATGGCGGCGGCACAGCTGGGTATCAAACTGCGCTTTGAAGGCACCGGCGTGGAAGAGAAAGGCATTGTTGTTTCCGTGACCGGCCATGACGCACCGGGCGTGAAACCGGGCGATGTGATTGTCGCCGTTGACCCGCGTTACTTCCGTCCTGCTGAAGTGGAAACCCTGCTGGGCGACCCGAGCAAAGCGCACGAAAAACTGGGCTGGAAACCGGAAATCACCCTGCAGGAGATGGTCTCTGAAATGGTGGCAAAAGATCTGGAAGCAGCGAAAAAACACTCACTGCTTAAGGCCCACGGTTACGAGGTTGCCATCGCGCTGGAGTCCTGAGCATGACCAAACAACGTGTTTTTGTGGCTGGCCATCGCGGGATGGTGGGGTCAGCCATCGTACGGCAGCTCGAACAGCGGGCGGATATCGAACTGGTGCTGCGTTCCCGCGAGGAGCTGAACCTGTTAGATAGCGCGGCTGTGAATGCGTTTTTCGCCAGTGAGCGTATCGACCAGGTTTACCTGGCGGCGGCGAAAGTGGGCGGTATTGTGGCGAACAATACCTACCCGGCGGACTTCATCTACGAAAATATGATGATTGAGAGCAACATCATTCACGCCGCGCACCAGAACGACGTGAACAAACTGTTGTTCCTCGGTTCGTCCTGCATCTACCCGAAACTGGCTCACCAGCCGATTGCGGAAAGTGAGCTGTTGCAGGGGACGCTGGAGCCGACCAACGAGCCGTACGCGATTGCCAAAATCGCCGGTATTAAGTTGTGCGAATCCTACAACCGTCAGTATGACCGTGATTACCGCTCGGTGATGCCGACCAACCTGTACGGGCCGCACGACAACTTCCACCCGAGCAACTCGCACGTTATTCCTGCGCTGCTGCGCCGTTTCCACGAAGCGACGCAGGAAAATGCGCCGGATGTGGTGGTGTGGGGCAGCGGCACGCCGATGCGTGAATTCCTGCATGTGGATGATATGGCCGCGGCCAGCATTCATGTTCAGGAGCTGGCGCGCGAAGTGTGGCAGGAGAATACCGAACCGATGCTGTCGCATATCAACGTCGGCACCGGCGTGGACTGCACCATTCGTGAACTGGCGCAAACCGTGGCAAGCGTGGTCGGTTACAAAGGTCGCGTGGTGTTTGACGCCACCAAACCGGACGGCACGCCGCGCAAACTGCTGGATGTGACCCGCCTGCATCAGCTTGGCTGGTATCACGAGATCTCACTGGAAGCGGGGCTTGCCAGCACCTACCAGTGGTTCCTTGAAAACCAGCACCGGTTCCGGGGGTAAGTATGTTTTTGAGTCAGGAAGATTTTGCCACGGTGGTGCGTTCAACCCCGCTGATTTCCATCGATTTGATCGTGGAGAACTCACGCGGCGAGTTTTTACTCGGTAAGCGCACTAACCGTCCGGCCCAGGGATACTGGTTTGTGCCGGGCGGACGCGTGCAAAAGGACGAGCCGCTGGCGGCCGCTTTCGAGCGACTGACTCAGGCGGAACTGGGACTGCGCCTGCCGATGTCGGCAGGCGAGTTTTACGGCGTCTGGCAGCACTTCTATGACGACAACTTTTCCGGCCCGGATTTCACCACGCATTACATTGTGCTGGGCTTCCGCCTGCGTGTGGATGAGGACACCCTCGCGCTGCCGACGGAGCAGCACAATGATTACCGCTGGGGAACGCCGGAGTCGCTGATTGCCGACCCGCTGGTGCATGACAACAGCCGCGCCTATTTCCTCGACGCGCAGGGAGTACCGGGCTTATGAAAATCCTGGTCTATGGCATCAACTATTCGCCGGAGCTGACCGGGATCGGTAAGTACACCGGCGAAATGGTGGAATGGATGGCCCGTCAGGGCCATGACGTGCGCGTCATTACCGCACCGCCGTACTACCCGGAGTGGAAAGTGGGTGCGCATTACAGCGCCTGGCGCTGGCGCAAAGAGCAGGGCGTTGCCACCGTGTGGCGCTGCCCGCTGTATGTGCCCGCGCAGCCATCGACCTTAAAACGGCTGCTGCATCTGGGCAGCTTTGCCCTGAGCAGCTTCTTCCCGTTGATGGCGCAGCGTCGATGGAAACCGGATCGCATTATCGGCGTCGTGCCGACCCTGTTTTGTACGCCGGGCATGCGCCTGCTGGCAAAACTGAGCGGTGCGAAAACCGTGTTGCACATTCAGGATTACGAAGTCGACGCCATGCTGGGGTTAGGCATGGCGGGCAAAGGTAAAAACGGTCGCGTGGCGAAGCTGGCGACCGCCTTTGAGCGTAGCAACCTGCATAACGTTGACAACGTGTCGACTATCTCCCGTTCGATGATGAACAAAGCACGGGAAAAAGGTGTGGCTGCGGACAACATTATTTTCTTCCCGAACTGGTCCGAAGTGGCGCGTTTTCGCGATATCGACGACGGAGCCGTCGCGCAACTGCGCCGCACGCTCGGCCTGCCGGATGACAAAAAAATCATTCTTTACTCCGGCAATATCGGTGAGAAGCAGGGGCTGGAAAACGTCATTGAAGCGGCGGCCAAACTGCACCATCAGCCGTGGCTGTTTGTGATTGTCGGCCAGGGCGGTGGCAAGGCGAGGCTGGAAAAAATGGTCAGCGAGCGCGGGCTTCACAACGTGAAATTCTTCCCGTTGCAGCCGTACGACGCGTTGCCTGCCTTATTAAAAATGGGCGATTGCCATCTGGTGATCCAAAAACGCGGCGCGGCTGACGCGGTGCTGCCGTCCAAACTGACCAACATTCTGGCGGTCGGCGGCAATGCCGTCATTACCGCCGAAGAGAGTACCGAACTTGGCCAGCTGTGCCTGACCCAGCCTGGCATTGCGGTCTGCGTTGAACCGGAATCGGTGGACGCGCTGACCTGGGGCATTGAACGCGCACTGGCGATGCCCAAAAACAACACGGTGGCACGTGAATATGCCGAACGCACGCTCGAAAAAGAGAACGTGTTAAGCCAGTTTATTGCAGATATCAGCCCGGAGAATTCCACTCAGCCCGCACCAGCCCGCGAAAGCGTGCATGACGGTGAACTGAACTTCGATGGCAATGGGGATAAATCATGAGTCAAACACAACTCTATCCGGTCGTGATGGCCGGCGGCTCTGGCAGTCGTTTGTGGCCGCTGTCCCGTGTGCTTTACCCTAAACAGTTTCTCTGCCTGAAAGGCGAACTCACCATGTTGCAAACCACCATCTGCCGCCTGAACGGCGTGGAGTGCGAAAGCCCGGTGGTGATTTGTAACGAACAGCACCGCTTTATCGTCGCGGAGCAACTGCGTCAGCTGCACAAGTTGACCGAAAACATCATCCTCGAACCAGCAGGCCGCAACACGGCTCCGGCTATCGCGCTGGCGGCGCTGGCGGTAAAACGCCACAACCCGGATAGCGATCCGCTGATGCTGGTACTGGCCGCTGACCATGTGATCCAGGATGAAGAGGCGTTTCGCACGTCGGTACGCAATGCGATCCCTTACGCCGAAGCGGGCAAACTGGTGACCTTTGGTATCGTGCCGGATCTGCCGGAAACCGGGTATGGCTACATTCGCCGCGGCGCGGTTTCTGCCGGTGAAGTCGATGCGGTGGCGTTTGAAGTGGCGCAGTTTGTTGAAAAACCCAACCTCGAAACGGCGCAGGGTTATGTGGCAAGCGGCGAGTATTACTGGAACAGCGGCATGTTCCTGTTCCGTGCCGGTCGCTACCTCGAAGAGCTGAAAAAATACCGCCCGGATATTCTTGAGGCCTGCGAAAAAGCGATGGACGCCACCGACCCGGATATGGACTTTATCCGCGTCGATGAGGCGTCTTTCCTCGCCTGCCCGGAAGAGTCGATTGACTACGCGGTTATGGAACGCACCGCCGATGCGGTTGTGGTGCCGATGGACGCGGGCTGGAGCGATGTTGGTTCCTGGTCGTCGCTGTGGGAAATCAGCCAGCACACGCCGGAGGGAAACGTCCATCACGGCGACGTCATCACCCATAAAACCGAAAACAGCTACGTTTACGCCGAATCGGGGCTGGTGACGACCGTCGGAGTGAAAGATCTGGTGGTGGTGCAGACCAAAGATGCGGTGCTGATTGCCGACCGTAACGCCGTGCAGGATGTGAAAAAAGTGGTCGAGAAAATCAAAGCCGACGGGCGCCACGAACACCATATCCACCGCGAAGTCTACCGTCCGTGGGGCAAATATGACTCCATCGATTCCGGCGATCGCTACCAGGTAAAACGCATTACCGTGAAGCCGGGCGAAGGACTTTCCGTACAGATGCATCACCACCGCGCTGAACACTGGGTGGTGGTTGCCGGTACGGCAAAAGTGACGATTGATGGTGAGGTGAAACTGCTGGGCGAAAACGAATCTATCTATATTCCGCTCGGCGCGCGCCACTGTCTGGAAAACCCCGGGAAAATTCCGCTCGATCTGATCGAGGTGCGCTCCGGTTCGTACCTTGAAGAGGATGACATTGTGCGGTTTGCCGATCGTTACGGCCGTATTTAATTCCCGTGCCGGATAACGCGAACGTTATCCGGTTTATAAATTCAAATTAATCAACAAGATATGGCCATTTTACGGTCACGGCTGACTGTTGCCTGAAGAAGAGGTAATGATGGAAAAATTAACCTGTTTTAAAGCTTACGATATTCGCGGCAAGCTGGGCGAAGAACTGAATGAAGATATTGCATGGCGTATTGGCCGCGCCTATGGGGAATACCTGAAGCCGCAGACCATCGTGCTGGGCGGCGATGTGCGCCAGACCAGCGAAGCGCTGAAACTGGCGCTGGCAAAAGGGTTGCAGGACGCCGGTGTGAATGTGCTGGATATTGGTCTTTCCGGCACCGAAGAGATCTATTTTGCCACTTTCCATCTGGGCGTTGACGGCGGTATCGAAGTGACCGCCAGCCACAACCCGATGGATTATAACGGCATGAAACTGGTGCGTAAGGGCGCGCGTCCGATCAGCGGCGATACCGGCCTGCGCGATGTCCAGCGCCTGGCGGAAGCCAATGACTTCCCGCCGGTGAACCCGGCAAAACGCGGCAGCTACGAGCAAATTAATCTGCGCGACGCCTATATCGATCACCTGATGGGCTATATCGACACCAACAACCTCAAGCCGCTGAAACTGGTGATTAACTCCGGTAACGGCGCGGCAGGTCCGGTGGTGGACGCCATTGAAGCCCGCTTTAAGGCACTGAATGTGCCGGTGACTTTCGTCAAAGTGCATAACGAACCGGACGGCACCTTCCCGCACGGTATTCCTAACCCGCTGCTGCCGGAGTGCCGCGACGATACCCGCAATGCGGTGATTGAGCATAACGCCGATATGGGCATTGCTTTCGATGGCGATTTTGACCGTTGCTTCCTGTTCGACGGGGAAGGGCAGTTTATCGAGGGCTACTACATTGTTGGCCTGCTGGCCGAAGCGTTCCTGGAAAAACATCCTGGCGCGAAAATTATTCATGACCCGCGCTTGTCGTGGAACACGGTCGATGTGGTTGGCCGCGCGGGCGGTACGCCGGTGATGTCGAAGACCGGCCATGCCTTTATCAAAGAGCGGATGCGCGAAGAAGACGCCATTTACGGTGGCGAAATGAGCGCGCACCACTACTTTCGTGACTTTGCCTACTGCGACAGCGGCATGATCCCGTGGCTGCTGGTCACCGAGCTGCTGTGCCTGAAAGGCAAGACGCTGGCGCAACTGGTGCGCGACCGCATGGTGGCGTTCCCGGCGAGCGGCGAGATCAACAGCAAGCTGGCGGATCCGGTGACGGCGATCAACCGCGTTGAACAACACTTCACGCCGGGTGCGCTGGAGATCGACCGTACGGACGGCATCAGCATCGCATTTGCCGACTGGCGCTTTAACTTGCGCTCTTCCAACACAGAACCCGTTGTACGTCTGAACGTTGAATCGCGGCACGACGAGGAACTGATGAAAGCGCGAACGCAGGAAATTCTGGCACTGTTAAATCAATAACGATAAGGCGTTCCTCTCCCCGATGCCGGGGAGGGTGAACATTACAGGCAGGTACAACAATGACTCATCTCAAAAAACGCGACCGGGCCAAAACGAATGCATCGTTAATCTCTATCGTGCAGCGCTTCTCCGACATCACCATTATGTTCGGTGGCCTGTGGTTGGTGTGTAAGGTCAATGCGCTGCCGTTCTTCTACATGCATCTGCTGATGGCTCTGATTACGCTGGTTGTTTTCCAGATGATCGGCGGAATGACCGATTTTTACCGCTCCTGGCGGGGCGTAAAAATCATGACTGAACTGACGCTGCTGTTGCAGAACTGGACGCTGAGCCTGATTTTCAGCGCCGGTTTGCTGGCGTTCAACAATGATTTTGACAATACCTTCAACATTTATCTCGCCTGGTATTTGTTGACCTCAATGGGGCTGATGATGAGCCGGGCGGTGATCCGCTTTGGCGCAGGCTGGTTGCGTAACCTTGGCTACAACACGCGCCGCGTGGCGGTGGCCGGTGATATGCCGATGGGCCAGGAACTGCTGGAAGGTTTTCGCAATGAGCCCTGGCTCGGGTTTGATGTGGTTGGTGTTTACCACGATCCACAACCGGGTGGCATTACAACCGGCTGGGCGGGAAATCTCGACCAACTGGTGGAAGATGCGAAAAGCGGGAAAATTCACAACGTCTACATCGCCATGTCGATGAACGATGCGGCCTGCATTAAAAAGCTGGTGCGCCAGCTCGCCGATACCACCTGTTCGGTGATCCTTATCCCTGACGTTTTCACCTTTAATATCCTGCACTCGCGTGTGGAAGAGGTGAACGGCGTGCCGGTGGTGCCGCTGTACGACACGCCGCTTTCTGGTGTTAACCGCATCCTGAAACGTCTGGAAGATATTGTCCTCTCCTCGCTGATTTTGCTGCTCATCTCCCCGGTGCTGCTGGCGATTTCCGTGGCGGTGAAACTCAGCTCGCCGGGGCCGGTTATCTTCCGCCAGACGCGCTATGGCATGGACGGTAAGCCAATCAAGGTGTGGAAATTCCGCTCCATGAAGGTGATGGAAAACGACAAAGTGGTGACCCAGGCAACGCAGAACGATCCGCGCGTGACGAAAGTCGGCAGCTTCCTGCGCCGCACGTCGCTCGATGAACTGCCGCAGTTTATCAATGTGCTGACCGGTGGGATGTCGATTGTTGGCCCGCGCCCGCACGCGGTGGCGCATAACGAGCAGTACCGCTCACTGATTGAGGGCTACATGCTGCGCCATAAAGTGAAACCCGGTATTACCGGTTGGGCGCAAATCAACGGCTGGCGCGGTGAAACCGACACGCTGGAGAAAATGGAAAAACGTATTGAGTTCGATCTCGAGTACATCCGTGAATGGAGCCTGTGGTTCGATATCAAAATCGTTTTTCTGACCATCTTTAAAGGCTTTGTTAACAAAGCGGCGTATTAAGGAAAGGTCATGAGCCTGAGAGAAAAAACCATCAGCGGCGCGAAGTGGTCTGCCATGGCGACCCTGACCATTATTGGTCTGGGGCTGGTGCAGATGACCGTGCTGGCGCGCATTATCGATAACCACCAGTTCGGTCTGCTGACCGTCTCGCTGGTGATTATCGCGCTGGCGGATACGCTGTCGGATTTCGGCATCGCAAACTCGATTATTCAGCGTAAAGAGATAAGCCATCTCGAACTGACCACGTTGTACTGGCTCAATGTTGGGCTGGGCATCGTGGTCTGCATCGCCGTTTTCTCGCTGAGCGGGGTGATCGCCAATGTGCTGAATAACCCGGATCTGGCACCGCTGATTAAAACGCTGTCACTGGCCTTCGTGGTGATTCCACACGGCCAGCAATTTCGCGCCTTGATGCAAAAAGAGCTGGAGTTCAACAAGATAGGCGCCATTGAAACGCTGTCGGTGCTGGCGGGCTTCAGCTTTACGGTTATCAGCGCGTTCTTCTGGCCGCTGGCGATGACCGCGATCCTCGGTTATCTGGTCAACAGCGCCGTGCGCACGCTGCTGTTTGGCTATTTCGGGCGCAAAATTTACCGCCCCGGGCTGCATTTCTCGCTGGCGTCGGTCAGCTCCAACCTGCGTTTTGGCGCCTGGCTGACGGCAGACAGCATCATCAACTATGTGAACACCAACCTCTCCACGCTGGTGCTGGCGCGTATTCTCGGTGCCAGTGTCGCCGGGGGCTACAACCTGGCGTACAACGTGGCGGTAGTGCCGCCGATGAAGCTCAACCCTATCATCACCCGCGTGCTGTTCCCGGCGTTTGCCAAAATTCAGGACGACACCGAGAAGCTGCGCGTGAACTTCTACAAACTGCTGTCGGTGGTCGGGATCATTAACTTCCCGATCCTGTTGGGGCTGATGGTGGTGTCGAACAACTTTGTGCCGCTGGTGTTTGGCGACAAATGGTACAGCATCATTCCCATCCTGCAATTGCTCTGTATCGTCGGGCTGTTGCGCGCGGTGGGTAACCCGATCGGCTCGCTGCTGATGGCGAAAGCGCGGGTGGATATCAGCTTTAAATTCAACGTCTTTAAAACGTTTCTCTTTATCCCCGCCATCATTGTCGGTGGACATCTGGCGGGGGCGCTCGGCGTGACGCTCGGCTTCCTGCTGGTGCAAATCATCAACACCGTTCTGAGCTACTTCGTGATGATCAAACCGGTGCTCGGTTCCAGCTACCGTCAGTACATCCTGAGCCTGTGGCTGCCCTTTTACCTGTCGCTGCCGACGCTGGTGGTGAGCTATGGCCTGGGTCGGGCCCTGAACGGACATCTGCCGCTGGCGGCGATGCTGGCGATTCAGGTCGCGGCGGGCGTGGTGGCATTCGCCGGGATGCTGATTGTGTCGCGTAATGCGCTGGTGGTAGAGATGAAACGCCAGTTTTGCCGCAACGAGAAACTTAAAACGCTGCTTCGCGCAGGATAAGAAACCTGATTGAACCCCTTTATGAGGTCGTTATGAAATTATTGATCCTTGGCAATCACACATGCGGCAACCGTGGTGACAGCGCTATTTTACGTGGATTGCTGGATGCGATTGCCCTGATTGAGCCGGATGCAGAGGTGGATGTGATGAGCCGCTATCCGGTGAGCTCATCCTGGTTACTCAACCGCCCGGTAATGGGCGACCCGCTCTATAGCCAGATGAAAGAGCAGAACAACGCCGCCGGATTGATGGGGCGCGTGAAGAAGGTGCTGCGCCGCCGTTACCAGCACCAGGTGCTGCTCTCCAGGGTGACGGATACCGGGAAGTTGCGCAATATCGCCATTGCGCAAGGGTTTACCGATTTTGTCCGCCGTCTGGCGGACTATGACGCGATTATTCAGGTCGGCGGCTCTTTCTTTGTCGATCTGTATGGCGTGCCGCAGTTTGAACACGCGCTGTGTACGTTTATGGCGAAAAAACCGATCTACATGATTGGTCACAGCGTGGGGCCGTTCCAGAACGAGGCGTTTAACCAACTGGCGAATTATGTTTTTGGCCATTGTGATGCGCTGATACTGCGTGAAACAGTCAGCCTGAACCTGATGAAGCAGAGCAATATCACCACGGATAAAGTCGAGCAGGGCGTCGATACCGCCTGGCTGGTGGATCACCATCAGCATGATTTTGTGGCCAGCTATGCGGTGCAGCACTGGCTGGATCTGGCGGCAAAAGAGAAAACCGTGGCGATTACGCTGCGTGAACTGGCGCCGTTTGATAAACGACTCAACACTACCCAGCAGGCCTATGAACAGGCTTTTGCCGAGGTGGTAAACCGGATCATTGATGCGGGTTATCAGGTTATTGCGCTCTCCACCTGCACCGGTATCGACAGCTATAACAAAGATGACCGCATGGTGGCGCTCAATCTGCGCCAGTATGTCAGCGACCCGTCGCGCTACCACGTGGTGATGGATGAGCTGAACGATCTGGAGATGGGCAAGATCCTTGGCGCGTGTGATTTAACGGTGGGTACGCGCCTGCACTCCGCGATTATCTCAATGAACTTTGGAACACCGGCGATTGCTATCAACTATGAACACAAGTCGGCAGGCATCATGCAGCAACTCGGGATGCCGGAAATGGCGGTCGACATTCGCTACCTGCTGGATGGTTCGCTGGCGGCGATGGCGGCCGACACGCTGGGGCAACTGCCTGCGATTAACCAGCGTCTGGCAACGGCGGTGGCGGCGGAGCGCGAGCATGGCATGAAAATGGTCAAATCGGTGCTCGATCGCGTACAGGGGGTGAAATGAAAGTCAGCTTCTTTTTGCTGAAGTTCCCCTTATCTTCCGAAACTTTTGTGCTCAACCAGATCGTTGCCTTTATCAATATGGGTTTTGAGGTTGAGATTGTCGCCCTGCATAAGGGCGATATGAACAATACACACGCGGCGTATACCGAGTACCGGCTGGCGGAAAAAACGCACTGGCTGCTGGCCGAGCCGGAAGGGAAGATGGCAAAACTGAGCTATCGCGGGCAGGCGATAGCGCGGGGTATCTGGAAATCCTCCACCTGGAAAGCGTTGAATATGTCGCGCTATGGTGACGAAGCCCGCAACCTGATCCTGCCAGCCATTTGCGGCCTCGCGCCGCGCACATTCAGCGCCGATGTCTTTATCGCCCACTTTGGCCCGGCAGGCGTTACCGCCGCCAAACTGCGGGAACTTGGCGTTCTTAAAGGCAAAATTGCCACCGTATTCCACGGCATCGATATCTCGCATCGCGACGTGCTGAACCACTATACGCCGGAGTATCAGCAGCTTTTCCAGCGCGGCGATCTGATGCTGCCGATCAGCGAGTTATGGGCCGGCAGACTGAAAAACATGGGCTGCCCGGAGACTAAAATCGCTGTGTCGCGCATGGGGGTTGATATGGCCCGCTTTAGCCTGCGCTCAGTGAAAAATCCCGGTAGTCCGCTGCTAATTATCTCTGTGGCGCGCCTGACCGAGAAAAAAGGGCTGCATGTCGCTATTGAAGCATGCCGTCTGTTGAAAGAACGCGGCGTGGATTTCAAATATCGCATCCTCGGTATTGGCCCATGGGAACGCCGCTTACGCACACTTATCGAACAATTCCAGCTGGAAGATGTGATTGAAATGCCGGGCTTTAAACCCAGCCATGAAGTGAAAGCGCTGCTTGATGAAGCCGACGTCTTTTTGCTGCCGTCAGTTACCGGCGCGGATGGGGATATGGAAGGGATCCCGGTTGCGCTGATGGAGGCGATGGCGGTGGGGATCCCGGTGGTTTCAACCGTTCATAGCGGCATTCCGGAGTTGATCGAGGCCGGGCAGTCCGGCTGGCTGGTACCGGAAAATGATGCCGAGGCGCTGGCGCAGCGTCTGGCTGCTTTCCGTGATATGGAGAGCCGGGATTTAACACCGGTGGTGACGCGGGCGCGTGAAAAAGTCGAGAACGACTTCAACCAGAAAATCATCAACCAGCAACTTGCCAGTCTGTTGCAGACGCTTTAACAGAGGTTTTATGACCGTGAAGAAAACAGCAACTGCGCTATCGCGACGCACTTTTCTGGCCGCCGGTTCCGCGCTGGCGGCACTTCCTTTGCTACACATTCCCGCTGCCCGCGCGTTGGGACGTAACGACACGGTCAGCATCAGTGATTACAACCGCAATGACTGGCCCGCGGCGTTTAAACAAGCTTTTGCTGACGGGCAAACGGTGGAAGTTCCCGCAGGTGTGGTCTGCGACAATATCAACACCGGTATTTTCATTCCTGCCGGCAAAACGCTGCTGGTGCGCGGCGCACTGAAAGGTAACGGGCGCGGGCGCTTCGTGTTACAGGACGGTAGCCGGGTGGTGGGGGAGAAGGCCGGTAATTTCTATAACATCACGCTGGATGTGCGCGGTTCAGACTGCGTGATCAAGGGCGTGAGTATGAGTGGCTTTGGCCCGGTGATGCAGATTTACATTGGCGGGAAAGAGGCGCGCACGATGCGCAATTTGGTCATCGATAACATCACGGTGAGCAAAGCCAACTATGGCATTTTACGCCAGGGTTTCCACAATCAGCTGGACGGTGTGCGGATAACCAATGGTCATTTCAGCGACTTACAAGGTGATGCTATCGAATGGAATGTGGCCATCAATGACCGCAACATTCTGATCTCCGACCATGTGATTGATAATATTAACTGCACCAACGGCAAGATTAACTGGGGCATTGGTATTGGCCTGGCGGGCAGCACCTATGACAATAACTACCCCGAAGATCAAGCGGTTAAAAACTTTGTCGTGGCGAATATTACCGGTAGTAACTGCCGTCAGTTAGTGCATGTGGAAAACGGTAAACACTTTATTATTCGCAATGTGAAAGCGAAAAACATCACCCCGGATTTCAGTAAGAAAGCCGGGATTGATAATGCGACGGTGGCGATTTACGGCTGTGATAATTTCGTCATTGATAATGTTTCAATGGTCAATAGCGCCGGTATGTTGATTGGCTATGGTGTTATCAAAGGCGATTATTTGTCGATCCCGCAGAATTTCAAACTCAACGATATCCAGCAGGACAACAGCAGCAGCAAATATAAGCTGCGCGGTATCCAGATCTCGTCCGGTAATGCTACGTCGTTTGTGGCGATCACTAACGTGAAAATGCAGAGCGCGACGCTGGAGCTGCACAATAAACCGCAACATCTTTTCCTGCGTAATATCAACGTGACGCAACAGGCGGCCAACGGCCCGGCACTGAAGCTGAACTTCGATTTACGCAAAGATGTGCGCGGGCGTTTTATGGCGAAACAGGACACCTTGCTGTCATTGGCGAATATTCACGCAGTCAATGAAAACGGGCAAAGTTCAGTCGATATCGACAGAGTCGATCAGCATGTGGTGAATGTAGATAATTTGAACTTCCGTTTGCCGGCGAAGCGGCTCTAAGCGCGGGAAATGGCCTTTTACGATAAATCCTGGTGCTTTAACACCGGGGTTAGGATTACATCTACTGCCTTGCAGGGACATTAGGCGTAACATCTTTCACTTTCCTCGCTGCAAACGCACTGGCGAAAACAGGTTAAAGGTTTATAATTCATCCAATTATTATAGGTGGAAGAAATAATGGTTAATTTGAAAGCAGTTATTCCGGTAGCCGGTCTGGGGATGCATATGCTCCCGGCCACGAAAGCGATTCCAAAAGAGATGCTACCGATCGTCGATAAGCCGATGATTCAGTACATCGTCGACGAAGTTGTTGCTGCAGGGATCAAAGAAATCGTTCTGGTGACCCACTCGTCAAAAAACGCGGTAGAAAACCACTTCGACACCTCCTACGAACTTGAAGCGCTGCTTGAACAGCGAGTTAAACGTCAGCTGCTGGCGGAAGTGCAGTCTATTTGTCCGCCAGGCGTGACAATTATGAACGTGCGTCAGGCGCAGCCGCTGGGGTTAGGCCACTCTATCCTCTGTGCGCGCCCGATCGTTGGCGACAACCCGTTTGTCGTGGTGCTGCCGGATATCGTGCTGGATACGGCGACTGCCGATCCGCTGCGTTACAACCTCGCGGCGATGGTGGCACGCTTTGCTGAGACTGGTCGTAGCCAGGTGCTGGCAAAACGTATGAAAGGCGATCTCTCTGAATACTCCGTTATCCAGACTAAAGAGCCGCTGGATACAGAAGGCAAAGTCAGCCGCATTGTGCAGTTTATTGAAAAACCGGATCAGCCGCAGACACTGGATTCCGACCTGATGGCAGTGGGGCGCTATGTCCTTTCTGCTGATATCTGGCCAGAACTCGAAAAAACCGAGCCAGGCGCGTGGGGGCGTATTCAGCTGACCGATGCGATTGCTCAGCTTGCGGAAAAACAGTCTGTTGATGCGATGTTGATGACGGGCGACAGCTATGACTGCGGTAAGAAAATGGGGTACATGCAGGCCTTTGTGAACTACGGTCTGCGTAACCTGAAAGAAGGTCAGAAATTCCGCGAAAGTATTAAGAAATTGCTTGCACAATAAAAATTAAAAATGTTGTGTAGCTAAGATATTTGAAGCAGGGGCAGAAAGGGTTGCCAGAAGGACATTTGATCCTTGGGTTATTCTTACTGCCTTTTTTATTTCCATTATAAAATCAACGATTAAAAAAGGTAGGAATGGGTAATTTTTGCGCTGACGTAAGCAAGATTTTTCCTTGTTTCCGTCCCTGTTTCGGCGGAGAATAGCCGCTTAGCATTTTGTGCCAAGTGGCAGATTCAAATAAGAGCAGTGCAGTTTTTAACATCATAAATTGCCGACAAAAGCACACAGTACACAGGTAGCTGAAGAGCCTGGGGCGGTAGCGTGTCTGAAATATATACATGTAAGTTAATAACGTACTCTTGACTCCCCTTAAGTAAATACATAGTAAAGTAAAAGCGGAAGAAACTCGTGAAAATACTGGTCACAGGTGGTGCAGGTTTTATTGGGTCTGCAGTGGTTCGTCACATCATTAATAACACTACTGATTCCGTGGTCAATGTAGATAAATTAACCTACGCCGGGAACCTGGAATCACTGGCGGAAATAAAGAATGACCCGCGTTATGTTTTTGAACGTGCCGATATTTGTGATAGTGACGCTATGGCGCGGATTTTCGCTGAGCATCAACCTGATGCGGTCATGCACCTGGCGGCAGAAAGCCATGTTGATCGCTCGATTACGGGGCCTGCCGCGTTTATTAAGACAAATATTGTCGGCACCTATGTATTGCTTGAAGCTGCTCGTCAATATTGGGGACAACTTGAGGAAGCACGTAAAGCTGCTTTCCGTTTCCATCATATCTCCACTGACGAAGTGTATGGTGATTTGCCCCACCCGGATGAAGTGGCGGCTGGCGAACCATTGCCCCTCTTCACTGAGCAAACTGCCTATGCGCCGAGCAGCCCTTACTCAGCCTCTAAAGCCTCCAGCGATCACCTGGTCCGCGCATGGCGCAGAACCTATGGTTTCCCGACAATTGTTACCAATTGCTCCAATAATTATGGACCGTTCCATTTCCCGGAAAAACTGATCCCGCTGGTTATCCTGAATGCCTTGGCAGGCAAAGCGTTGCCGGTGTATGGCAAAGGAGATCAAATTCGCGATTGGTTGTATGTCGAAGATCACGCGCGCGCGCTTTATACTGTGGTCACGCAAGGTGTTGCGGGTGAGACTTATAATATCGGCGGTCATAACGAAAAACAGAACCTCGATGTTGTCCACACGATTTGTGACTTGCTTGATGAAATCGTACCGAAGGCGACCTCTTATCGTGAGCAGATCACTTACGTAACTGACCGTCCGGGCCACGATCGCCGTTATGCAATCGATGCCGATAAAATCAGTAAAGAACTGGGCTGGAAACCGGTCGAAACCTTTGAAAGCGGAATCCGTAAAACGGTTGAGTGGTACTTGTCCAACAGCGCATGGGTCGCGAACGTACAAAGTGGTGCCTACCAGTCATGGATTGAACAAAATTACGGGAAGCGCAGCGAATGAATATTCTGTTATTCGGAAAAACGGGACAAGTAGGCTGGGAGCTCCAGCGTTCGCTGGCTCCATTGGGCAACCTGATTGCGCTGGATGTTGATTCCACAGAATATTGCGGTGACTTCAGTAACCCGCAAGGTGTTGCTGAAACTGTGCGCCGTATACGACCTGACGTGATCGTCAACGCCGCCGCGCATACTGCGGTTGATAAAGCTGAATCCGAGCCGGAATTTGCCTCACTGCTGAATGCGAAAAGTGTTGAAGCTATTGCGCGTGAAGCCGCCAAAATTGATGCATGGGTGGTTCACTATTCAACCGATTATGTTTTCCCGGGCGACGGTCAGACGCCGTGGGTTGAAACAGATAGCACTGCTCCCCTAAATGTCTATGGCCAGACAAAACTCGACGGTGAAATTGCTCTGCGCGAAAACTGCCCGAAGCACCTTATTTTCCGTACCAGCTGGGTTTACGCCGGAAAAGGGAACAATTTCGCGAAGACCATGCTCAAGCTGGCGAAAACGCGCCAGGAACTCTCGGTGATTAACGATCAGTTTGGTGCACCTACCGGTGCTGAGTTACTTGCAGAT
This sequence comes from Kosakonia sp., assembly GCF_032104925.1. Taxonomy (NCBI): domain Bacteria; kingdom Pseudomonadati; phylum Pseudomonadota; class Gammaproteobacteria; order Enterobacterales; family Enterobacteriaceae; genus Kosakonia; species Kosakonia sp. The sequence continues at coordinate 279,149 of NZ_DAMCGF010000003.1, read as the reverse complement.
TGTACCGCTCATGCAATCCGTACAGCATTGATACAACCACAAGTAGCCGGTTTGTATCATCTGGTTGCTGGTGGTGAAACATGCTGGCATGACTACGCGGCGCTGGTTTTTGCTGAGGCCAGGGCAGCGGGAGTTAAACTCGCTTTGAATAAATTAAACCCGGTAACGACAGAAAGTTTCCCAACGCCGGCGAAACGACCGCACAATTCGCGACTGAACACAGATAAATTTCAGCACACTTTCGATCTGGTTCTCCCTGACTGGGAGCTCGGCGTGAAACGTATGCTGGCTGAGTTATTTAGCACAACGCCTATTTGACTATTTGAAAAGTGCCTATGGGCAGGCATTTTTGCTCGGGATTACGAAATGAAAACACGTAAAGGAATTATACTGGCGGGTGGTTCGGGAACTCGTCTGTACCCGGTTACAATGGTTGTGAGTAAACAACTGCTGCCAATTTATGATAAGCCAATGATTTACTATCCGTTATCCACGCTTATGCTCGCGGGGATTCGTGATATTTTAATTATTAGTACCCCGCAGGATCTACCTCGCTTCGAACAATTACTTGGCGATGGTAGCCAGTGGGGTTTAAGCCTCCATTATAAAGTACAGCCAAGCCCTGATGGGTTAGCGCAGGCGTTTATTCTTGGTGAAGAGTTTATTGGTAATGACTCCTGCGCTCTGGTGCTGGGCGACAATATTTTCTATGGTCATGATTTGCCGAAGCTAATGGATACCGCTGTGAAACAGGAAAGCGGTGCAACTGTCTTTGCTTACCATGTTACCGATCCAGAGCGCTATGGCGTGGTCGAATTTGATAAAAATGGCACGGCAGTCAGCCTTGAAGAGAAACCGCTGGAACCGAAAAGTAATTATGCGGTAACCGGCCTCTATTTTTACGATAACGATGTTGTCGCCATGGCAAAAAGTCTCACCCCTTCCGCGCGTGGTGAACTGGAAATTACAGATATCAATCGTATTTATATGCAACAAGGACGTTTGTCTGTAGCGATGATGGGCCGTGGTTACGCATGGCTTGATACCGGGACACACCAGAGCTTGATCGAGGCCAGTAATTTCATCCAAACCATTGAAGAACGTCAGGGATTAAAAGTTTCCTGCCCGGAAGAGATTGCCTACCGCAAGAATTTTATTGATGCTGCGCAGGTTAAAAAGCTGGCGGAGCCGCTGAAAAAAAATGCGTATGGTCAATATCTATTGAGAATGGTTAAAGGTCACTAAAAATGAAAACCGTTGAAACGGCGATCCCCGATGTACTTATTTTTGAGCCAAAAGTGTTTGGCGACGATCGCGGCTTTTTCTTTGAGAGCTTCAGCCAGCGCCGCTTTGAAGAAGCGATTGGTCGTAAAGTCGAATTTGTGCAAGATAACCACTCAAAATCAAAAAAAGGCGTATTACGTGGTTTGCATTACCAGCTAGCGCCCTATGCTCAGGGGAAACTGGTTCGCGCCATCGCTGGCGAGGTTTTTGATGTTGCTGTTGATGTGCGTAAAAGTTCTCCGACATTCGGAAAATGGGTTGGTGTGCATTTATCTGCGGAAAATAAACGTCAGTTATGGATCCCGGAAGGATTTGCCCATGGTTTTGTTGTGCTGAGTGATAGCGCTGAGTTCGTTTACAAGGCAACCAATTATTACAATCCGCAATTTGAAAGCAGTATTATCTGGAACGATCCAGAACTGAATATTGCATGGCCGCTCTCTGTTGAGCCGGAACTATCAGCCAAAGACGCGATAGCACCTTCCTTTACCTTAGCGAATTTTTTTGAGTAACCGCCCGTGTCATATGTAATTAAAATCTTTCCCGCTGATATCGCTTTTGAAGGTGAAAGCGAAAAAACGTTGCTTGATTCTGCCCTCGAGGCGGGGATCCATCTTGAACACAGTTGCAAAAATGGCAGTTGCGGCATATGTGAAGCTCAGCTTATCGCAGGCGAGGTGATTGATGCGCAAGAGAAAGTGGTGCCGGCTGGCAATAATATCCTGACATGTAGCTGCCGCCCCGGTGGCGATGTTTCGCTACAAGCAACGTACTACCCGGAGCTTGCGGGGCAGATTAAAAAAATAACGCCGTGCAAAGTGGTTAGCGCTGAAAATGTCTCTGAAGATGTTATTAAACTCGTGCTTCGTTTCCCACCAACAGCGCAGCTAAATTACTTACCCGGGCAGTATATTAACTTGCAGTATCAGGGGGTCACTCGCAGTTATTCCATCGCAAATGCTGATGCGAAAGAGGGCATCGAGTTACATATCAGAAACGTACCTAACGGGCAAATGAGCCAGTTGGTTTTTGGCGGGCTTACCGCAAACACATTGATGCGCATCGAAGGGCCGTGCGGAACATTTTTTATTCGTAAAAATGAGCGTCCGGTTATTTTTATTGCCGGGGGTACAGGCTTTGCGCCGGTTAAAGCAATGGTCGAATCGCTGCTTGCCGAAAATACGCAACGGAAAATTTATATTTATTGGGGTATGCAATACTCCGGGCATTTCTATTCGTCTTTACCCCAGCAATGGGCTTCAGAGAATCCAGATATTCATTTTATTCCAGTGGTATCCGGCGATGAGGTTGGCTGGCAAGGACGTAAGGGTTTTGTTCATAATGCGGTCGTGGAAGACTTCGATAACCTGGAAGGTTTCGATGTTTATGCTTGTGGTTCACCAGTGATGATCGAAGCTAGCCGAAAGGATTTGATGACGTTGGGATTGCCGGCTAAACACTTTTATTCGGACGCGTTTACCGTATCAAAATAAGATAGAGGATAAATAGATGAAGGCCGTTATTTTAGCCGGTGGCTTAGGTACACGTTTAAGCGAAGAAACCGTATTAAAACCAAAACCGATGGTTGAAATCGGTGGCAAGCCGATTCTGTGGCACATCATGAAAATGTATTCCGCTCACGGTATCCGTGATTTCGTTATTTGTTGCGGCTACAAGGGATACGTGATTAAAGAATATTTCGCCAACTATTTCCTTCATATGTCTGACGTGACTTTCCATATGGCAGAAAATCGTATGGAAGTTCACCAGAAACGTGTTGAGCCCTGGAATGTTACGCTTGTCGACACGGGCGAAGCTTCTATGACGGGGGGCCGCCTTAAACGCGTACGCGACTATGTTAAAGAGGATGAAGCTTTTCTCTTTACCTATGGTGATGGGGTATCTGATTTGGATATTAGCGCGACGATTGATTTCCATCGTAAGCATGGCAAAAAAGCAACGCTGACGGCGACGTTCCCTCCCGGCCGCTTTGGTGCGCTCGACATTCAAAATAAACAGGTCCGCTCTTTTAAAGAGAAGCCAAAAGGCGATGGCGCGATGATCAACGGGGGGTTCTTTGTACTCCATCCTTCCGTTATCGACTTGATTGATAATGATGCAACGATCTGGGAGCAGGAACCGCTAATGCAACTGGCGGAACAAGGTGAATTGATGGCGTTTGAACATCCGGGTTTCTGGCAACCAATGGATACTCTCCGGGACAAAATGTATCTGGAAGGATTGTGGGAAAAAGGAAAGGCGCCCTGGAAAATATGGGAGTAATCAGCATGATCGACGCTTCATTCTGGCAAGGCAAACGTGTATTTATTACTGGGCACACTGGCTTCAAAGGTTCCTGGTTGACACTTTGGTTGCAGTCCATGGGGGCGGTTCTGAAGGGTTTTTCTTTGAATCCTCCAACTGAGCCCTCGTTATACGAAAGCGCTTCAGTCGATAACCTCATTGATTCCACGATCGGCGATATTCGAAATTTCGATCAATTGCATGCCGCCATCGCAGCATTCAAGCCTGAAATCGTTTTTCATATGGCTGCTCAACCGCTGGTCAGACTCTCTTATGATGAGCCTATAGAGACGTATTCCACAAATGTGATGGGTACGGTTCATCTGCTGGAAGCCGTCAAGCGTGTCGGTGGTGTGAAGGCCATCGTGAACATTACCAGCGATAAATGCTACGAAAACCGTGAATGGGTTTGGGGCTACCGTGAGCACGAAGCGATGGGGGGCTATGACCCTTATTCGAATAGTAAAGGGTGCGCAGAACTGGTCGCGTCAGCATACAGAAATTCATTTTTTAATGAAAAGGATTATGCAAAACATGGGGTTGCTCTCGCTTCTGTACGCGCGGGGAATGTGATTGGCGGCGGTGACTGGGCTAAAGATCGCCTTATTCCGGATATCCTACGTTCGTTTGAGAACCAACAAACTGTTATCATCCGCAATCCCCACGCAATTCGCCCGTGGCAGCATGTACTGGAACCACTGTCTGGTTACATCACCATTGCCCAACGCCTCTATGAGGAAGGGCCGGTATTTGCCGAGGGCTGGAACTTTGGTCCGAGGGAAGACGATGCTAAGCCAGTGCAGTTTATCGTTGAAACCATGGTAAAAATTTGGGGAGACGATGCGGCGTGGCTTTTGGATGGTAATGAGCATCCACACGAGGCCCATTATCTAAAACTTGACTGTTCCAAAGCGCGTATGCGTCTGGGATGGCAGCCGCGTTGGAATTTAGTAGAAACGCTGGAGCGTATTGTCAGATGGCATAAGGCATGGATTGCTGGCGAAGATATGCTTGAACTTACGCGGAATGAAATCAGCGAATACATGAATACTTCTTTGAAATAATTGATTAACAGGAAAATAGCAATGAGCGCAAATAACCTGCGTGAGCAAATCTCTCAACTAGTTGCCCAATATGCTGACGAAGCGCTGAGTCCAAAGCCGTTTGTTGCTGGCAGCAGTGTCGTCCCGCCTTCTGGTAAAGTTATCGGTGCAAAAGAGCTGCAACTGATGGTTGAAGCCTCGCTGGATGGCTGGTTAACCACTGGTCGTTTTAACGACGCTTTTGAGAAAAAATTGGGTGAGTTCATCGGTGTCCCGCATGTACTGACCACGACCTCAGGCTCTTCTGCTAACCTTCTGGCGTTGACAGCATTAACATCACCAAAATTGGGTGAGCGCGCGCTTAAACCGGGTGATGAAGTGATTACTGTAGCTGCAGGATTCCCGACCACAGTTAACCCGACGATTCAGAATGGTTTAATACCTGTCTTTATTGATGTCGATATTCCAACGTACAACGTCGATTCGAAACTGATTGAAGCTGCGGTATCAGAAAAAACTAAAGCTATTATGATTGCCCATACGCTGGGGAACGCATTCGATCTGACAGAAGTTCGCCGTATCGCTGATAAGTACAATCTATGGTTAATTGAAGATTGCTGCGATGCGCTTGGCACCACCTATGACGGTAAAATGGTCGGCACTTTCGGTGATATCGGCACAGTAAGCTTCTATCCTGCTCATCATATTACGATGGGTGAGGGCGGCGCGGTATTTACCAAATCAGCTGAACTGAAAAAGCTTATTGAGTCTTTCCGCGATTGGGGCCGCGATTGCTACTGTGCACCAGGCTGTGATAACACCTGTGGCAAGCGTTTCGGTCATCAACTTGGGTCGTTGCCGTTTGGTTACGATCACAAATATACCTATTCTCATCTGGGTTATAACCTCAAAATTACCGATATGCAGGCTGCATGCGGCCTCGCACAGTTAGAGCGTATCGATGAGTTTGTTCGCCTGCGTAAAGAAAACTTCGCGTATCTGAAACAAGGCCTCCAGTCTTGTGCGGAGTTTATTGAACTGCCGGAAGCAACCGAGAAATCCGAACCGTCCTGGTTTGGTTTCCCGATTACGCTCAAAGAAAACAGCGGCGTTTCGCGTGTTGATTTGGTTAAGTTCCTTGATGAAGCTAAAATTGGTACGCGCCTACTATTTGCCGGTAACCTTACTCGCCAGCCTTATTTTGCAAATGTGAAATACCGCGTTGTAGGTGAACTGACAAATACCGATCGCATTATGAACCAGACTTTCTGGGTTGGTATTTATCCAGGCCTGACAAAAGAACATCTGGATTATGTTGTTTCTAAATTCGAAGAATTCTTTGGTCTAAATTTCTAAACCTAAGGGAGGGGGGCATCCCCCTCAAACTATATGAAAATTCTGGTGGCTGGTGCTTCTGGTTATTTAGGGCGTCAACTTGTTGCTTTCTTTTCAAATAAATGTACTGTTGCTGGGTTAAGTCGGCGAGTAATTTCAGATGATGGCTCCCGGCTTCAAATAAATACATTAGAAAATGACTGGTTAAGCAAAGTAAAAGAGTTTGCTCCCGACGTTATAATTAACACTGTAACTTGCTATGGTAGAGGTAACGAAAGCTTGTCTACAATGGTAGAAAGTAACATCCTCTTTCCTCTTTATTTACTTGAAGCTGTTCTTCCTGGGGGAGGTGTATTTATTAATTGTGGCACCTCTCTTCCTGCACAAACTAATCTTTATGCCTTAACCAAACATCAATTCGTCGATTTGGCCAAGAGTCGTTTACTTAACAATGAAATTAATACGTCATTTATAAATCTTAAGTTAGAGCATTTTTATGGGGAATTCGATGCAGATAGCAAATTTACATCTATGCTCATCAGAAAATGCCTTGCAAATGAAAATATAAATTTGACGGCGGGTATGCAAAAAAGAGATTTTATTTATTTAAGTGATTTGCTTTGTGCATTTGAAATTATAATTAATCATCAAGCTTCATTTAGACAATTCGACGAAGTTGATGTTGGTTCCGGAGAGAGTGTTTCACTGAGAGAATTCGCGGAATTAGTTCGGCGATGCACTGGTAGCAAATCGGTACTGAATTTTGGGGCCATTGAAAGCCGTAGCAATGAGTTGATGTACAGTTGTGCTGATACTACAAGGTTGAATGCGATGGGGTGGTTTCGGAAATATTCACACGAAGACGCAATTGTTGAAATAGTTCGTAAGGAAAAACAATGAAATTACTGATTACTGGTGGCTGTGGATTCTTGGGCAGCAACCTTGCTGCTCATGGTATCAGCGAAGGTTATGATGTTATCATTTTTGATAATTTATCAAGAAAAGGAGCAATTGACAACCTGAAATGGTTAAGATTACATGGTAAGTTTGAGTTTGTTCATGGTGATATTCGCAACAAGAATGATGTTACCCGACTAATTAGTAAATATCAGCCAGATAGTTGTTTTCATCTTGCTGGGCAAGTTGCGATGACTACCTCTATCGATAATCCATTTGCTGATTTTGAGACTAACGTCGGTGGTACATTTAATCTGTTAGATGCAATACGGCAGACGAATCCAACATGTAACGTGATTTATTCTTCAACAAATAAAGTATACGGTGATCTTGAGCAGTTTACTTATAATGAATTAGAGACCCGTTACGTCTGCGCCGAAAAGCCCGATGGCTTTGATGAAACAACGCAACTGGATTTTCATTCTCCATACGGATGTTCGAAAGGCGCTGCAGATCAATATATGCTTGATTTCGCGCGCGTGTTTGGTCTGAATACTGTCGTTTTTAGACATTCATCAATGTATGGTGGTCGTCAGTTTGCTACATATGATCAGGGTTGGGTAGGTTGGTTTTGTCAGAAAGCCTACGAAATAAATAAAGGTATCGACTCACCTTTCACTATATCAGGCAACGGCAAACAAGTGCGTGATGTATTACACGCAGAAGACATGGTGTCTCTATATTACACAGCGCTTAAAAATATTTTTAGAATCCGTGGTAATGCTTTTAACGTTGGTGGAACGATTAAGAATAGCCTTTCTTTATTGGAGTTATTCGGGATTCTTGAAAAACATGCGGGTATTGAAATGAAGTACACACAACTTCCAGTGCGAGAAAGCGACCAGAAAGTTTTTGTTGCCGATATAAATAAAATTAGCAAAGCTATTGGATGGAAGCCCGCCGTTTCTGCTGTAGATGGTGTTCAGAGAATGTATGATTGGACCAGCTCTATTTGATGAACAATGCTCGCATGGCGAGCATTGTTTTATTACTTCTGTAATAGCACTGACGCCTGTTTTTATATTATAGTCAATGGTAAATATGTTGAAAATCCCTACGCATCTAATAACTGCCAGTACATCATGGTTGTCTAAAATTATAATTGCAGGCGTGCAATTACTTAGTGTAAAGTACTTGTTAGAAATGTTGGGAGAGAATAATTATGCAATTTTTAGTCTGCTGACAGGTCTAATGGTATGGTGTAGTATCATTGATCTTGGTATAGGTAGTAGTTTGCAAAACTTTATTTCAGAGTTAAGGGCCAAAAACCAAGACTATAATTTATATATTAAAGCGGCATTACAATTATTGCTTATTGCTTTAATTGGTTTTATTGGCGTTTTATTTGTTCTGTCGAAACTAATCTCTGAGTTTTACCTTGCATCTTTTCATGAGTCTCTTCAAGGGCATGAGGCCTGTGTTTTCTTCAGTGCGATAGTAGTTTTTGGTCTTGTAGGTGCAGGCACGGTAGGATATAAAATACTGTATGCTGAACTTATCGGATGGAAAGCAAATATCATCAATGGAATCTCTTATCTTGTGGGGTTAATTTGTGTACTTGCGTTCTATTTTTTGGAAATAAAAATAAATATCATCGCAGCTTTGATTGCTCTATATGCGCCTGTAGGTTTGCTATCAGTAATTTATTTATGTTACCGTTATTATCATCTACCAGAATTTAAGCCAAAAAAAGAACATTACAAAGATATACTGAAACGGACGTGGGGTTTTTTTATTTTTACGTTGTTATCAATAATGGTTCTTCAGGCAGATTATATCGTTATATCTCAGAAACTTTCTTCTTCAGACATTGTGAAATATACAGTCACGATGAAAATTTTTGGCCTGATATTTTTTATTTATACAGCAGTGCTTCAGGCCTTATGGCCTATTTGTACCGAATATAGGATAAGGAAAGAATGGAATAAATTAAAAAAAACAGTCGCCGTTAATGTTATCGGAGGGGTTTTTTTTATTTTTGTTAGTACATTCATTTTTTATTTATTCAAAAGCACCCTTTATCGAATACTCTCACCTATGCTTGATGCGAACATAAGTATGTACATATTTATACTGTTAGCAATTTATTTCTCTGTGAGAGTATGGTGTGATACTTTTGCAATGCTTTTGCAAAGTATGAATGCATTAAAAGTGTTATGGTTATTAGTTCCATGCCAGGCGATCATAAGCGGTTGGGCTCAGTGGGTGCTTGCTGATAAATATGGAATATTAGGTGTTCTTATTGGATTGACCCTTTCATTTTTGTTAACAGTATTTTGGGGGCTGCCTGTGACATATTTTAATATAGTGAAAAAGGAAGTTCATCAGTGAAAGTATCATTTTGTATACCTACTTACAACCGTGCAGTATATTTGGAATCATTACTTCAAAGCATAAAGTTACAGAAATCGCATGGGCTTGAACTGGAAATCTGTATTTCTGATAATGCTTCGGAGGACGGTACTGATAAGTTAATCCCCGTTTGGGAGAAAAATTTTGGCATTCCTATTCGATATAAAAAACATGAGAGAAATATTGGGCCTGACCGCAATTATCTGGCTGCTGTAAGCCTCGCTAGCGGGGATTACTGTTGGATTTTTGGTAGCGATGACATGTTGCAATCTGATGCGTTAGCGTTTATTGAGAGTGAATTAAATAAGGGATTTGATATTTATCTTTGCGATCGTAAAGAACTAGATATTAACATGTCGGTCATTAAAAATGAGCATCGGAAATGGTTATCGAACGGTAATAAGGAATATATTTTCAATGACGACAATGATCGAATTAATTATTTCAATAGTTGTAAATCTTTGGGAGGCGTCTTTAGTTATTTAAGTTCTATTATCGTTAAATGTTCGGCTTGGAATAATATCAAATTTGATGCGAGCTTTATTGGTACAGCATATCCTCATGTCTATATTTTACTGAAAATACTGGAGGCACAAGGTAGTTCAATAAGTTATATATCTGTGCCATTGGTTCTTTGTCGTGGGGATAATGACACATTCGAATCCTCCGGTAAAGCCAGAAGGATATTGATCGATTATATGGGTTATTTCAAGTTATCTGATGTACTCTATAATAATAAGCAGATTCTCAAAAAAAGCTTTGAGAATATCCTTGCCAAAGAAAGACCATATATATATACCACTTTAATGATATCTTCATATGCTGATAGTCAAGAGAAAAAAAGTTATTGTTCCTATCAGAAAAGATTAGGACATTCGAAGCTAGTGACTAATCTGTTATTTTTGTTTGGGCCTGCTGCCACGGTATTAAAAAAATCATTTTTCCTCAAGGAAATGATAAAAAAAATATTAAAATGAAATAGCCTCATAAGCTTTAGCTACTTTGCTCTGTTTAAATGCGCTTCAGTCATACCATAGTATTAGTTAATAAAAAGGAAGGCATACATACAGTAGCTACAGTGATTTTTTACAATGTAATAAATTAATTAAAAGAGTTTCACATATGTGAAGTTAATTAATATAGATTTAGCTCAACGTATTTTTTGTAGTTGAGATATTTATTAGAATATTTTACTAATCATACTAACTCTTACTTTGATATAAAATTTAAATTTTCAGGCTAAGAGGCTAAGAGGCTAAGAGGCTAAGAGGCTAAGAGGCTAAGAGGCTAAGAGGCTAA
>NZ_DAMCGF010000003.1:116804-268475 GCF_032104925.1 Kosakonia sp. | reverse complement strand
AGGCTAAGAGGCTAAGAGGCTAAGAGGCTAAGAGGCTAAGAGGCTAAGAGGCTAAGAGTGCTTCCTCATGAGGTTTTCTATTTAATTTCTAATTTGGTTTACATGCTACCCGTTCTGTATGTTTTTTTTATTTTTCTGAAGGGGGACAAGGCAAACTATGCAATTAAATGACGGCATATTAAAACAAATAATGACTTATTATATAATAAGCCTATTGTGCTTCTCTGCTAGGTCATGGTTTACTGCATTTGGATAAGATAAAGATTATTAAGTATTCATTGAATTCAGTCGAAAAGTTTATTTCTTTTATCGTTATTATTCTTTTGATTGTGACAAACTTTGTTATATAAATAAGTTGCTTACAATAGCTATGCGTTTGACTCGTGGTCGATGAGTAGCAAAACGTGGACTACCTCCATGGGATTAACTGAGTTAGCGGTTATAATTTTCATATACTCGTTATTCAGTGGGAATAATAAATTTTCATTTTTCCTATTCCTTACTATTTCTTCGAATTTATTGCACGGTACTAGGGTTTTTACGCTGATATGTATTTTTACTATTTTATTTTTTATGGAAAAATGTTTAGTAAGACTAAAATTATAATCTATGGCTTATTAAGCGGCTTTATTGTTTTACTTGCATTTCTTGCTGTCTTTGTACAAAGATCTGATGTTGCTATAAGTATGGATAACCTCAATTTGGATATAATATAAAGTCCGGTAGTTTATGAATCTATATCAATCAGATTTCATTTGTCAAAATGTTAACTTCCTTGAATGCACACATGGTACCTTTTGCACCGCAAAATCTTATTGTCGATACATTTATATTTTCATTGCCATCGTTTGATACGACAAACAAAGCACTACTTATGTCACCTTCAGCCTTTGGGAATTTAGGCCCCCCCTGGAGGACTGTCTGGGTATGCTAGTACTATTATATATTTTTCCTCATTTTATTTTGTCTGGTATTTCTTTTTGGGTGTTGTTTGTTCATACTGTGGAGAACTACAAGCCATAAAAAACTCCCGTTATTGAAGTTAATAACTTATGTTTATTTCATTTGTGATACTCTTTTCAGATTTAACAGGGATCCATGGTTTATTGCTCTAAAAATGTTGTTTAACAATTTAATTTTCGTGCTAGTAGTGTTTTTAATAATGGCAGTGTTATATTGGACTCAAGGGGAGCGGGTACAGCAATGATTGTAAATCTTTCACGCTTAGGAAAGCATGGCACAGGGATGTGGCAATATAGTCTAAAATTTCTGGATGCACTGGCTAGCAGGAAAAAAATATCAGCTATTATTTGCGCAGATTATCACCGGGCAGGGTTAGAGAAATATAATAGTGATTTTATAATTATACCTTCAATTGTCGGGAATACGTCTCGTATCTCCAGGTTGCGTCCTGTCTTTTGGTTGCTTTATAGCTATTGGCTGGGATGGAAAATAAAAAGAAAATACCCGGAAGAAGTTATTGTTTCAACAACTCATCATGCACTTCCACTCGTTCGAAACCAGGTTATCACTGTGCATGATTTGAGGCCTTGCAATTATCCTGATAGCATTATGCAAAAGATTTATTTTAATCATATACTTCCGCGAGAAGTTAAAAAATGCATTGGTATTTTGACCGTTTCTGAAACAGTCAAAAAAAGAATATGTTCAAATTTTGGCTTGCCATTGGAAAATGTATCGGTAATTTATAATGCTATAGATAAAAGTGAGTTCGAATATTCAGAAAAGAAAGATAATTTTCTTTTAGCAGTAGGAGCAAGCTGGTTCCACAAGAATATCCATACTTTGCTTAATGCGCATACTGTATGGAAGGATACATATAAGCTCAAAATTGTTTGTGGCCGGACGCAATATGTTGATTTTTTGAAGTCACTTGTGGCACAGCTAGGGCTTACTGATAACGTTGAATTTCTTCATGAGCTCCCCTTTGCAACACTTAAAAAGCTTTACAGCCAGGCGGCAGCATTGGTTTATCCTTCTTTAGATGAGGGATTTGGTATTCCTCCCGTTGAAGCGATGGCCTCTGGTACATTAGCTATTGTGGCGGATATCCCTGTTTTTAAAGAAATACTAGGGGAGTCTGCTATTTATGTTAATCCTCTGTCGCATCAATCTTGGAGTAAAGCTATTCAGGCCATCAATTATAACGAAAATGTGCAAAATAAAATGAAGGGTATCGCCGTAAAATATAGCGTTACGAATATGGATAAAATGGTTAACCATTGGTTGGAAGGAATCTGTAAATGAGATTTGCAGTTATTGTTCCAACTTACCAGGCTGGAAGTAACTGGTCTGCCTGGTGGGATGCTTTAAACTCCCAAACAGTTTATCCAGATGAGGTAATCATTATTGATTCAAGTTCCACGGATAATACGGTTGATATAGCAGTCGGACAGAAAAACACAAAAGTCCTATTTATTAAAAAAGAAAATTTTAACCATGGTGGAACCCGTAATTTAGCAGTAGCTGCGACTAACTCTGCAGAGATAATTGTTTTTCTGACACAAGATGCGATTCTTCATGAGTCGACCAGCCTGGAGCAACTCATAAAATGCTTCAATGATGAGACTATCGCTGCTGTTTGCGGACGTCAGTTACCGCACCTGGATGCAAATCCACTCGCAATACATGCACGTCAATTTAATTACAGTTCCGTTTCCAGAATTAAGCAACGGGAAGATATTCGTGATCTTGGGATAAAAGTTGCATTCATGTCGAATTCATTTGCGGCTTATCGCCGTGATATTTATGATGCGCTTGGTCGTTTTCCGGAACATACTATCCTGGCAGAGGATATGTTCCTCGCTGCAAAAATGGTTCTTTCTGGTTATAAAGTAGGGTATTGTGCTGAAGCAATAGTCCGACATTCGCATAATTATTCCACTCGAGAAGAATTTCAAAGATACTTCGATACCGGAGTTTTTCACGCTTGTAATAAATGGATACAACAGGATTTTGGCGGTGCGGCTGGTGAGGGAGCTCGTTTTGTGAAATCAGAATTGAATTTCCTTTTGCACAATCATCCACTTTGGCTTCCTCGTTCTATTTTGGCTACTGGTGCAAAGTACGTTGGCTATAAGCTCGGTTTGAACTGGCGAAAATTGCCCCTCACGTTATGTAAAAAACTGAGCATGTATAAAAGTTACTGGAACCGGGTAGGATACAAGAATGAAAACAAATAGTAATAACTTTATTTTACCTGTCATTATGGCGGGTGGGACAGGAAGTCGATTATGGCCTCTTTCGCGTGAACAACACCCTAAGCAGTTTTTGAAATTGCATGGAGATACGACCATGCTTCAAGAAACTATTTCACGCCTTGCAACACTAGATACGCAGGATCCCGTTATTATTTGTAACGACGATCATCGTTTTCTTGTCGCTGAACAATTAAGAGAGATTGGTAAACTTGCCAATAATATTATCCTTGAACCCGCAGCTCGTAATACCGCACCTGCTATTGCGCTTGCAGCATTTACGGCCTTAAAAAAAAATCCTGACAATGATCCGTTGCTGTTAGTGCTTGCGGCAGATCATGTTATTCAGCAAGAGACAAGCTTTGTCAGGGCTGTTAATAGTGCAGTCACTTTAGCTGAAGCAGGGAATCTCGTTACATTTGGTATCGTCCCAACTCATGCAGAGACAGGATATGGATATATCCTTCGAGGCGAAGAAGTTAGTGAAAATGCATTTAAAGTGGCACAGTTTGCCGAAAAACCGGATGCTAAAAACGCACAGCGCTATCTGGACAATGGTAACTATTATTGGAACAGCGGCATGTTTCTATTCCGGGCAACTCGCTTTCTTGCTGAGTTGAAAAAGTATCGCCTTGACATATATACTGCTTGCGAGCATTCAACTTCACGATTGACTGAAGATCTCGACTTTGTTCGAATAAATAAAGATGATTTTATTGAGTGCCCTGCCGAGTCGATAGATTATGCGGTCATGGAACAGACTCAACATGCTGTTGTTATAACAATGGAAGCGGGTTGGTCAGATGTTGGTTCATGGTCCTCGTTATGGGATATATCGGAAAAAGATACCGGTGGGAATGTTCTTAAAGGGGATGTCATTCAGCGTGACTGTGTAAACACCTATATACACTCTGAAGACGTTTTGGTTGCTGCAATCGGATTAAAAAATACAGTTATTGTTCAAACACCTGATGCTTTACTCATTGCAGACAAAAATTGCGTTCAAAATGTTAAAAATGTGGTTGAGGTTCTTAAGTCACATGAGCGTAAAGAATATAAAATGCATAAGATCACCTATCGCCCATGGGGAAGCATCGATACTTTAGCGCGTGGAAAGGATTATATTGTCAACCGTTTGACAATTCAGCCAAAGAAAACAATTTCCGCTCAAATACATCAGCATCGAACCGAGCACTGGATTGTGGTTTCCGGTACCGCACTGGTAAAACAGGAAGAAAGAGAGTTTCTGATTCATGAAAATGAGTCCACGTTCATTCCTGTCGGCACTGCTCACGCTTTATCTAACCCTGGAGTAATTCCGCTCGAGATCATTGAAATTCAGTCCGGTAATTTGTTATCCGAGGATGACATTCTTCGTGTTAGTGAGTTCAATTCAGGGAAATAGTTATGGAAAGTTTAATTAGCGCAGAGATCATTCGAACCAGCAATGTCGCTTTTGGCACCAGTGGCGCCAGAGGATTAGTCGTGGATTTCCGACCTGAAGTATGCGCGGCTTTTACTATTAATTTTCTCAATATTATTGGTTTTGCGAAAAGCGTAGCTATTGGAATTGATAACCGCCCCTCAAGCTATTCAATGGCACAAGCATGCGCGGCGGCGGCAGAATCCTTGGGCTTTAAGATTCTCTATTTCGGCGTAACGCCGACTCCTGCTTTAGCGTTTTATGCAATGGATCATCAAATTCCAGCCATCATGATCACTGGTAGCCACATCCCCTTTGATCGCAATGGGCTAAAATTTTATCGTCCGGATGGTGAAATTTCCAAGCAAGATGAGATGGCGATTCTGCAAGGAGAGTTGCCTGTGGCGCTGCCTGACGTTTTACCTTCGCTTGCCGCTTCTGATTATGCGAATACATTTTATGTCCAGCGTTACCTCTCAATTATCGAGCATAATGCTCTTGAAGGTATGCGCATTGGTATTTATGAGCATTCCAGTGCCGGACGGGATATTTATCCGCAAATTTTTGGTGGTCTGGGTGCCGAAGTTATCAGAATTGGTCGTAGCGACGAATTTGTGCCTATCGACACGGAAGCGGTAAGTGAAAATGATAAAAAACGTGCGCAAGAATGGGTCGCAGAATATAAACTAGATGCTTTATTTTCTACTGATGGTGATGGTGACCGTCCATTGCTCAGCGATGAGAACGGTATTTGGCTGAGAGGAGATATTCTGGGATTACTCTGCTCACAGCATTTACGCATTGATGCAGTTGCTGTACCCGTGAGCTGCAATAGCTCTATTGCCGAAGGTGGTTTTTTTGAGCATGTTGAGCTTACTAAAATAGGCTCGCCATATATTATTGAAACCTTTGAGAAATTGCGCAAAAAGTATAATAAAGTTGCGGGGTTTGAAGCGAATGGCGGCTATCTCCTGGGTAGCGATATTAACTATGGCTCTGCCAGTATAAAAGCCTTACCGACACGTGATGCTGTACTCCCGGCATTGGTACTGTTAATTTCCCGTAAACGTACCCCTATTTTTAAACAAGTTCAGGCACTTCCTGCTCGCTTTACAGCTTCAAATCGGTTGCAAAATTTCCCGACTGAGAAGAGCCGCTTACTCCTTGAAATGTTATCAACTCAGCCACAAACAGCATTAAACTCCCTCGGGATGGAGCAATCTGTCGTCGTCAGTACGAATATGCTCGATGGCGCGCGGATACTTTTGAATACAAAAGATATCATCCACTTACGCCCTTCAGGGAACGCACCAGAGCTTCGGTGTTATGCTGAGTCTGATTCAATGGTTAAAGCTGAGCAACTTGTTGATTTAGTTTTAAAAAGCATTCATGAAAAAATGTAATGTCGGTTTGGTATTTATTTTATCAGTGGGCAATGTGAGGGGATGATGGAACGCATTGATATAACAAACAAATATAAACCCCGGGTTTGCAAAATTGCTCTTGCGGCTTCGGACTTTTTATCGTTCAACGCTTCTTTATGGCTTTCATTGGGAGTTGTTTATTTTTTATTTAATGACTTATATCGTTTTATACCGGCTGAACAGTTTGAATATCGAGTCATTTCGCATGTCATTTTGTCCATAACCTGTGTAGGCTGGTTTCTCATTCGCTTACGTCATTACACTTATCGCAAACCTTTTTGGTATGAATTAAAGGAAATTCTCCGTACCATTGTCATTTTCGCTGTTTTCGATCTTGCCTTGGTGGCTTTTACAAAATGGCAGTTCTCGCGTTATTTGTGGGTATTTTGCTGGGCGTTTGCCATGATTCTGGTGCCAACACTTCGTTTCTTAGTTAAGAGCATGCTAAACAAGGCGGGAGTGTGGAAAAAGAAAACGTTTATTTTAGGCAGTGGAGTCAATGCGCGCGAGGCATACCATGCGATTCAAAGTGAGGAGATGCTTGGGTTTGAGGTTGCTCTTTTCTATGATGATGAAAATATAACTGATGAAACAGAAATATTAGGTTTGCCCCTTATCAACAATCCTGATGATATATGGCGTGTCGCTGATCTAAAAGAAGTGCATTTTATCGTCGCCTTCGATAATGAAAATCTCGATAAATCACTTGCATGGATTCGTGAACTTTCAAAACACCATTGTCGCTCTGTCACAGTTGTGCCCTCGTTGCGCGGGCTACCATTATATAACACAGAAATGTCATTTATATTTAGCCATGAGGTAATGCTATTACGCATTCATACCAATTTGGCTAAGCGTTCTTCTCGTTTTTTGAAACGAAGCTTTGATATTATCTGTTCAATGATAATTCTGATATTAGCCTCACCGCTCTTTATTTATCTTTGGTACAAAGTGACGCGTGATGGGGGACCTGCTATTTATGGACATCAGCGAGTAGGGCGACATGGAAAACTCTTTCCCTGTTATAAGTTTCGCTCAATGGTAATCAATTCGCAAGAGATTCTGGATGCGTTACTTAAAAGCAATCCAGAAGCAAAAGCCGAATGGGATAAAGATTTCAAACTTAAGAATGATCCGCGTATCACAAAGGTTGGTCGTTTTATTCGCAGAACCAGCCTTGATGAATTGCCACAGTTATTTAATGTCTTAAAGGGCGAAATGAGTCTTGTCGGTCCGCGTCCTGTTGTTCCTGATGAATTGACGAGATACCTCGAAAATGTTGATTATTATTTGATGGCAAAACCAGGAATGACGGGCTTGTGGCAAGTTAGTGGTCGCAATGATGTGGACTATGAAACGCGCGTTTATTTTGATTCATGGTACGTCAAGAACTGGTCATTATGGAACGATATTGCGATTTTGTTCAAAACCGTTAACGTCGTGCTACGTCGCGATGGCGCCTATTGATACATTTCTTCTCATTACGTCAATGACAAGGCTTGATGGCATCTTCCGCTATCCAGGCTCAACAAACTTGAGTTAACATCTAAGCCACATTTCAAGCCGTGCATATGTCGCGGTGACCAAACCTGACAGGAGTATGTAATGTCCAAGCAACAAATCGGCGTTGTTGGTATGGCGGTAATGGGGCGCAACCTGGCGCTCAACATTGAAAGCCGTGGCTACACCGTTTCAGTTTTCAACCGCTCGCGCGAAAAAACCGAAGAAGTCATTGCCGAAAACCCGGGCAAAAAGCTGGTTCCTTACTACACCGTACAAGAATTTGTCGAATCACTGGAAACCCCGCGCCGCATCCTGCTGATGGTGAAAGCCGGTGCAGGCACCGACGCCGCTATCGATTCCCTCAAGCCATATCTCGATAAAGGCGACATCATTATTGATGGCGGCAACACATTCTTCCAGGACACCATTCGTCGTAATCGCGAACTTTCGGAAGAAGGTTTCAACTTCATCGGCACAGGCGTTTCCGGTGGTGAAGAAGGCGCGCTGAAAGGTCCATCAATCATGCCTGGCGGTCAAAAAGAAGCCTACGATTTGGTTGCTCCGATCCTGACCAAAATTGCTGCAGTGGCGGAAGATGGCGAACCTTGCGTAACGTATATTGGTCCGGACGGTGCGGGTCACTACGTTAAAATGGTGCATAACGGTATCGAATATGGCGATATGCAGCTGATTGCCGAAGCTTACGCGTTGTTGAAAGGCGGCCTGAATCTCTCTAACGAAGAGCTGGCGAAAACCTTCAGCGAGTGGAACGCAGGTGAGCTGAGCAGCTATCTTATCGACATCACCAAAGATATCTTCACCAAAAAAGATGAAGAGGGTAAATATCTCGTTGATGTGATCCTCGACGAAGCGGCGAATAAAGGCACCGGCAAATGGACCAGCCAGAGCTCTCTGGACCTTGGCGAGCCGCTGTCGCTGATCACCGAATCCGTGTTTGCGCGCTATATCTCTTCTCTGAAAGAGCAGCGTGTTGCCGCGTCTAAAGTACTTTCCGGTCCGCAGGCGAAACCGGCGGGTGATAAAGCTGAATTTATCGAGAAAGTACGCCGTGCGCTGTACCTCGGTAAAATTGTTTCCTATGCACAGGGCTTCTCTCAGCTGCGTGCTGCTTCTGACGAGCACAACTGGAACCTGAATTACGGCGAAATAGCGAAGATCTTCCGCGCAGGGTGTATCATCCGTGCGCAGTTCCTGCAGAAAATCACCGATGCTTATGCCGAGACCCCGGCCATCGCAAACCTGTTGCTGGCACCGTACTTTCAGAAAATTGCCGACGATTACCAACAGGCGCTTCGTGATGTAGTGGCCTATGCCGTGCAGAATGGTATTCCGGTACCGACTTTCTCTGCGGCGGTGGCATACTACGACAGTTACCGTTCTGCGGTACTACCGGCGAACCTGATCCAGGCTCAGCGTGATTATTTCGGTGCGCACACATACAAGCGCACAGATAAAGATGGCGTGTTCCATACCGAATGGCTGGATTAATCTGATAATCACCCATCTGGTTTACCCAGGCTCGGTTGTTAAAACCGGGCCTTTTTTTCGTCTCAACCGCCGTTTTTTCGGGCAGTCATATTCATTTTGTCGATTATTTCCCGCTAAACCATACATAAACGCCGCTGTTGACGGCCGATTGTCGCCTTGACAGTCCCTCAACAGAAGAGGTAAAAACCCCAACAGTTATTGATATTAAGCGGGTGGCGACGGGATCGTCATCTCCGGTTTCATACACTCACAAAAGTTGCTTATCGAATGAAAATAACAATCTCCGGAACAGGTTACGTTGGGCTATCGAACGGGATTCTGATTGCGCAGAATCATGAAGTGGTGGCGCTGGATATCGTTCAGTCCAAAGTAGATATGCTTAATCAGAAGATCTCTCCCATCGTGGATAAGGAGATCCAGGAGTATTTGCAGAATAAGCCGCTGAACTTCCGTGCGACGACGGACAAACTCGACGCCTATCGCGGCGCGGATTTCGTCATCATTGCCACGCCGACGGATTACGATCCGAAAACGAACTACTTCAACACCAGCAGCGTGGAGTCTGTGATTCGTGACGTTCATGAGATCAACCCGCAAGCGGTGATGATCATTAAATCGACTATTCCCGTCGGTTTCACCCAGTCCATCCGTGAAAAATACGGCATTGATAACGTTATCTTCTCACCGGAATTCTTACGTGAAGGTAAGGCGCTGTACGATAACCTGCACCCATCGCGTATCGTTATCGGCGAACGCTCCGAACGTGCCGAGCGTTTTGCTGCGTTGCTACAGGAAGGCGCCATCAAAAAAGATATTCGCGTGCTGTTTACAGACTCAACTGAAGCCGAAGCGATTAAACTCTTCGCCAACACCTATCTGGCGATGCGCGTGGCGTACTTCAACGAACTGGATAGCTATGCAGAAAGCTTGGGGCTGAACAGCCGCCAGATTATCGAAGGCGTATGTCTGGATCCGCGTATCGGCAATCACTACAACAACCCGTCGTTTGGCTACGGCGGTTACTGCCTGCCGAAAGACACCAAACAGCTGCTGGCGAACTACCAGTCAGTACCGAATAATATTATTTCGGCTATCGTTGATGCTAACCGTACACGTAAAGACTTTATTGCGGATTCCATCCTGGCGCGTAAACCCAAGGTGGTGGGTGTTTATCGTCTAATCATGAAGAGTGGTTCCGATAACTTCCGCGCCTCTTCAATTCAGGGCATCATGAAGCGTATTAAAGCAAAGGGCGTGCAGGTCATCATTTATGAACCAGTAATGCAGGAAGATGAATTCTTCCACTCCCGCGTGGTACGCGATCTGGACGCGTTCAAGCAAGAAGCGGATGTCATTATCTCCAACCGCATGGCGCAAGAACTGGCCGATGTACAGGACAAAGTCTATACCCGCGATTTATTCGGTAACGACTAATTGTTATTGCTTAAAGTAAAACGGCCCGTCAGGGCCGTTTTTTTACACGTTATAAAACGCTCTGTACCAGTCAACAAAGCGCTTCACACCATCTTTGACTGAAGTCTGGGGCTTAAAGCCTGTCACCTCATACAGCGGCTGGGTGTCTGCGCTCGTTTCCAGCACATCACCTGGCTGAATCGGCATCATGTTTTTCTGCGCTTCAATACCCAATGCTTCTTCCAGTGCCGTGATGTAATCCATCAGCTCGACCGGAGAGCTATTGCCAATGTTATAAACATGGTAAGGCGCAGAGCTGGTTGCCGGTGACCCGCTTTCAACTGTCCAGTTTGCATCCGGCTGCGGGATAACATCCTGCATACGGATAATCGCTTCCACGATATCATCAATGTAGGTGAAGTCGCGCTTCATCTTGCCATAGTTGTAAACGTCAATGCTCTTGCCTTCCAGCATCGCTTTCGTGAACTTAAAGAGCGCCATGTCCGGGCGCCCCCAGGGGCCATAAACCGTAAAGAAACGCAGGCCGGTCGTTGGCAGACCATACAGATGCGAATAGGTATGCGACATCAGTTCATTGGCTTTTTTCGTTGCCGCGTAGAGTGATACCGGGTGGTCAACTGAATCATCAGTGGAGAACGGCATCTTACGGTTTAACCCGTAAACGGAGCTGGAGGAGGCATACAGCAGATGCTGCACTTTATGATGACGGCAGCCTTCAAGTACGTTCAGATGTCCAATCAGATTAGATTCTGCGTAAACGTGCGGGTTTTCGAGCGAGTAACGGACACCTGCTTGTGCAGCGAGATGAATAACGCGGTCGAATTTTTCACGCGCAAACAGCTGCGCCATCCCTTCGCGGTCAGCGAGATCGATTTTATGAAAGTGGAAATCGGGAGAGGCCAGTAAATCCAGGCGCGCTTGTTTCAGACTGACATCGTAGTAATCATTCAGGTTATCAATACCCACCACCTGGTGGCCCGCTTTCAGCAAACGTTCACTGACGTGATAGCCGATAAACCCGGCAGCGCCGGTGACCAGAAATTTCATAGCTAATCCTTTCTTACATCAAAAACGTACAATCCTTCTATTGTATGATCCCCGACAGGTAATCGCTATCAGTTATAAAAGCGTAAAAGCGGTTAAAAGAGTGTCTGGTAAAACTTATTTACACGTAGTCCTATAGAAAAAAAATAACGAACCGCTAAACTCGCGCTCTATGATTCTCTTTTGCGCTTCTCATTTAGGGTTGCTATGACACACGAAAAAAACAATCTGTCTGCCGGGCAGAGCATTGAGCCGGAACAGATCGATATAATTGTTCTTTTATCTCAAATTTGGCGCGGTAAATGGATCGTGTCGCTGTTCATCATTCTTTTTATTATTATTGCAGGGATTTATTTAAGTGTCGCAAAAGAGAAATGGACCTCCGTTGCGGTAATCAGTTCACCTGATGCCGGACAGATTGCCGGTTATTCCAATGCGATGAGCATATTAAGTAACGATGACAAGTATGACATCGCTGGTATCCAACAGCGCGTGATTGGCCGCTTTAATTCCGCATTCGCGGCATTATCTGAAACCCTTGACAACCAGGAAGAGCCCGAAAAACTGACCATCGATACTGCAGTTCAGGGACAATCACTACCGCTAAAAGTTACCTACCAGGGATCAACCGCTCAGGATGCGCAGAAAAAGCTGGCGCAATATATCGAGCAAATTGATCAACAAATCGCTAAAGAATTGATTGATGATTTACAGACCAGTGTGAAATCGCGTACTCGCGATTTAGTTGAGTTGCTGTCGACGCAGGAAAAAGTTGCACAGGAGCAAAAAGACCTTAGGATCAAACAGATCGCCCAGGCACTTTCTGTTGCAAAAGAGGCGGAAGTGCATTCACCGCAAGTGCGGCAAACGGAAAACGTATCTCAGGATACGCTGTTTCTGCTTGGCAGCGCGGCGCTGGAGTCGATGATCAAGAATGAGTCGTCCCGCCCGCTGGTATTTCCTGATGATTACTACAAAACACGCAAGAATCTTCTTAATATTCAGACGATTGTCGTGAAGCCACAAAATATACATGCTTATCGTTACGTGATGAAACCAACTTTGCCTATCCACCGCGATAGCCCGCGTAAGGTAATTACTCTTGTAGTGGCCATTTTACTCGGGGGCATCCTGGGTTCTGGTTTTGTGCTGATGCGTAACGAATTTCGGGAGCGTCAATCAAAAGCATAAGTACAAAAAAACCGGGCAACGCCCGGTTTTTTTACGCCCGTTATTTATGCCGCTTGCGTAAATTCTCAATCACGGTCGTTAAATCAAGCTGCTGATCCTGTAACAGTACCAGCAGGTGATACATCAGGTCAGAGGCTTCGTTAGTCAGCTCTTCGCGGTCGTTCACGGTTGCCGCCAGTGCCGTTTCTACTCCTTCTTCGCCCACTTTCTGCGCGATACGTTTAGTACCGCTGGCGTAAAGTTTGGCGGTGTAAGAACTTGCCGGGTCGGCCGTCTTACGCGCGGCGAGCAACTCTTCTAACTGGTAGAGGAACAACCACTGGTGACTGGTATCGCCAAAGCAGCTGGATGTTCCCGTGTGGCAGGTTGGGCCGATTGGGTTAACCAGGACCAGCAATGTGTCGTTGTCGCAATCAGGCGCTATCTTCACTACGTTAAGGAAATGACCCGAGGTTTCACCTTTGGTCCATAAACGCCCTTTAGTGCGGGAGAAAAAAGTCACTTTGCCGCTTTCCTGCGTTTTAGCCAGCGCCGCTTTGTTCATGTAACCCAGCATCAGCACTTCGCCGGAAACCGCATGTTGCACCACGGCGGGCAGCAGTCCGTCGGTTTTTTCCCAGTCCAGTTGGGCCAGTTGTTGCTCTGTTAACATACCCTGATCTCCACGCCCTGGTCTGCCAGGTACGTTTTTAATTCACCAATATTGATAATCTGCTTGTGAAACACAGAAGCTGCCAGCGCGCCGTCAACGTTCGCATCGCGGAAGGCTTCCAGAAAATGTTCCATGGTGCCCGCGCCACCAGAAGCAATCAGCGGCACGTGGCACACCGCGCGCACTTTCTTCAGTTGTTCAAGGTCGTAGCCATTGCGCACGCCATCCTGGTTCATCATGTTCAGCACGATCTCCCCGGCGCCGCGCTTTTGCACTTCCTGCACCCAGTCCAGCGTTTCCCATTGCGTGACCCGGGTCCGGCTCTCATCACCGGTGTACTGATTAACGTGATATTTGCCCGTTTCGGCGTCAAACCAGGTGTCGATACCGACCACAATGCACTGTACGCCAAAGCGATCGGCCAGCCGTGTGATTAATTCCGGATCGGCCAGTGCAGGGGAGTTAATCGAAATTTTATCTGCACCGAACGAGAGAATTTTCGCCGCATCGTCAGCAGACTTAATCCCACCTGCCACACAGAAAGGAATATCAATCACTTCCGCCACGCGTGTTACCCAGCTCTTATCCACTACGCGGCCATCGCTTGAGGCGGTGATATCGTAGAACACCAGCTCGTCCGCGCCTTCTTCGGCGTAGCGTTTTGCCAGCGGCACAATGTCGCCAATAATTTCGTGATTACGAAACTGTACGCCTTTCACCACCTGGCCATCACGCACGTCAAGACAAGGGATTATCCGTTTTGCCAGCATTGAATGG
Organism: Kosakonia sp.; assembly: GCF_032104925.1. Classification (NCBI taxonomy): domain Bacteria; kingdom Pseudomonadati; phylum Pseudomonadota; class Gammaproteobacteria; order Enterobacterales; family Enterobacteriaceae; genus Kosakonia; species Kosakonia sp. Next base: position 254,300 of record NZ_DAMCGF010000003.1, on the reverse strand, counting down.
CCTCCTTCACCGTGAATTTACCTTCCAGCAGCGCCCGTCCGACAATCACGCCTCGCACGCCAGTACCGCGCAGGGCGGCAATATCATTTAAACCGCCAATACCGCCGGAAGACTGAAACGCTACCTGCGGCCAGCGAGCGCAAATCTCTTCATACAACGCAACGTTCGAGCCCGCGAGCGTGCCGTCTCGCGAGATGTCGGTGCACAATACATGCTTCAGGCCAACAGCAAGATAGGTTTCCACCAGCGCTTCCAGCGTCACACCGGAGTTCTCCTGCCAGCCGCTCACCGCGACCTGCTTAGTGCCCTGTTCATCGATGCGCACATCCAGCGCCAGCACCAGCTTGTCTGCGCCAAAACGTGCAAACCAGCCTTTCACTACCTCAGGCGATTTTACCGCCGTCGAGCCGATGACCACGCGGGCAACACCGGCCGAGAGCAGGGCGGCGACGTCCTCTTCCGTGCGTACACCGCCGCCCACCTGTACCGGAACGTTCACCCCGGCAACCAGCGTTTTCAGCAACGGGATCTGGCGTTTCGCCGGATCTTTCGCACCGGTTAAATCGACGAGGTGCAGCACCTGCGCGCCCTGAGCGGCGTAATCCTGCAAGCGTGGCAGCGGGTCGTTGCCATAATCGCGCTGCTGCGCGTAGTCGCCCTGATGAAGACGTACGACGGTGCCGTCAATTAAATCTAAAGCTGGAATAATCATCACATCTCCAGGAAGTTTTTCAGCAGTTGCGCACCTGCGCGGCCGGAACGTTCCGGGTGAAACTGCACACCGTAAAAATTGTCTTTCTGCACCGCAGCGGTAAACGGCTCGCCGTAATCGCAACGGGCAATGGTGTACGCATTCACCGGCATGGCGTAGCTGTGCACAAAGTAGAAATAAGCGCCATCCTCGATGCCCTGGAACAGACGGTTGCCGGCTTTTGCGTAAACCTGGTTCCAGCCCATATGCGGCAGCGGCAGGCCAGCGTCTTTCATCTTCGGCACATCCTGTTCAATGATGCCCAACAAATCGACGCCGTGGGTCTCTTCGCTAAAGCGCCCAAGCAGTTGCATTCCCAGGCAGATGCCGAGCACCGGCTGCGTACAGGCTTTCACCAGTTCGATCAGGTCTCGCTCGCGCAGCTGATCCATCGCCGCCTGCGCGGTTCCGACACCGGGTAAAAACAGTTTGTCTGCGCGCAGCACCACATCCGGGTCGCGGCTGACTTGCGGCTCGTAACCGTGGCGCGAGACGGCGGATTTCACCGAGTTCAGATTGGCGCAGCCGGTATCGAGGATCACCACATTCATCACAGCACTCCTTTTGATGAGGGGAGCGTATCGCCTTCCACGCGGATCGCCTGGCGCAGCGTGCGGCCAAATGCTTTAAATAAACTTTCCACGCGGTGGTGGTCGTTTTTGCCTTTGGTTTTGAGATGCAGCGTCACCGCCATGGTGTAAGAGAGCGAGCGGAAGAAGTGCTCGACCATTTCGGTGCTCAAATCGCCCACGCGCTGGTAGGCAAATTCCGCTTTATATTCGAGGTGCGGACGGCCGGAGATGTCCAGCGCACAGCGAGCCAGACATTCGTCCATCGGCAACACAAAGCCAAAACGGTTAATACCACGTTTGTCGCCGAGCGCCAGTTTTAGCGCTTCACCCAGCGCCAGTCCGGTATCTTCGACCGTGTGGTGATCGTCAATATAGAGATCGCCTTTCACCACAATTTCCATCCGAAAACCGCCATGTGTCGCAATCTGATCAAGCATATGGTCGAAGAAACCGACGCCGGTGTGGATCTTGCTACCGCCTTCGCGATCCAGCCACACTTTGACATCAATCTGTGTCTCACGGGTGTTGCGTTCAACGTGCGCATAACGGTCGCGGCGCGTCAGTTGCTCACCAATCATCGCCCAGTTCAGCGTTTCAGGGTTGTATCGCAAACCGCCAATCGACATGTTGTTCGCCAGCTCAATGTCAGTAGTGCGATCGCCAATCACATAGCTGTTCATGCGATCGAGCGCGTCTTCCGCCAGCCAGCGTTCCACCAGTTTCACTTTCGGCTTACGGCAGTCGCACTCATCATCTGCAAAATGCGGGCAAATCAGCACCTCTTCAAACGCAATACCCTGCGAAGTAAAGACCTGCATCATCAGGTTATGCGGGCCATCAAAATCCGCCTGCGGGAAACTGCTGGTGCCCAGACCGTCCTGGTTGGTGATCATCACCAGTTTGTAGCCCGCTTTTTGCAGTTTCAGCAGTACCGGGATCACATTTGGCTCAAAGGCCAGCTTGTCGAATTTATCCACCTGATAATCGGTAGGCGGCTCGGTAATCAGGGTTCCGTCACGGTCAATAAACAGGTACTTCTGGCTCATACTGGCTCCGCACGTAAGGCGTCAATGACGCGCTGGCTCTCTGCACGGGTGCCAATGGTGATACGCAGGCAGCCGCTTAAAGAAGGTTGTTTGTTCTGGTCTCTCAGGATAATGCCTTGATCCCACAAAGATTTAAACACTGCGCTGGAAGCGGTCAGGCGCACAAGAATATAGTTGGTCTCTGAGTCAAACACCTGCTCCACACAGGGAATATCCCGTAGTGCGGTAACCAGATACTGGCGTTCAACCAGAATCTGCGCCACCCGCTCGCGCATCGCGACAATCCCCTGCGGGCTGAGCGCTTGCGCGGCAATATCTGCCACCGGCGTGGAGAGCGGGTAGGGGGCAATCACTTTTAACAGCAGCGCGATAACCTCTTCATTAGCAAGGGTAAAACCGCAACGCAGGCCAGCCAGCGCAAACGCTTTAGAAAGCGTACGCAGTACCACCAGATTCGGGTATTCACTGAGCCAGCCCGCCAGCGTGGCCTGCGGGCAAAACTCAATATACGCTTCATCCGCCACAACAATGGCTTTGCCGCGCGTCATTTCGAGCAAGACGCGGAAATCTTGCGGATTGATAATCTGCCCGGTGGGGTTATTCGGGCTGCAAACATAAATAATTTTGACGCCATCCAGTTTGTCGGCGATGCCTTGCAGATCCAGTTGCCAGTCGGCAAGGGCCGGAACGGTACGGTATTCCACGCCCAGCGTTTCGGCGCTGACGCTGTACATGCCGTAGGTCGGCGGGCAGAACAGTACCGCGTCTTTACCCGGTTCACAAAACGCGCGGATTAGCAGTTCAATCCCTTCATCTGCGCCACGGCTGACCAGCACTTGCTCCGGTTTTACGCCCGCATACTGCGCATAACTTTCGATAACCGCTTTCGGCTGGCACTCCGGGTAACGATTTAATGTTTGCTGTGTCAGTTCAAAAGGAACCGCTGTCGGGAACTCATTGGCATTCAGCCAGACGTCACCTTTACCGCCAAGACGGCGAGCCGACTGATAGGGCGTCAGTTCGCGCACGTTTTTACGCGCCAGTTCTTCAATGCTCATGCTTGCTCCTTTAATGCGTTAATGCGCAACGTGACGGCGTTTTTGTGAGCGGTCAGGCGTTCTGCCGCCGCCAGCGTTTCAATGGTACTGGCAAGCTGCGCAAAACCTTCCCGGGAGAGTTCCTGCACCGTCATACGTTTCTGGAAATCGGCCAGACCCAGGCTGGAACAGGTGGCGGTATACCCATAAGTTGGCAGCACGTGGTTGGTGCCGGAGGCGTAATCGCCTGCGGATTCCGGCGACCAGTCACCGAGAAACACCGAGCCCGCGCTGGTGATGCTCTCCACCAGCGAACGGGCGTCGCGAGTCTGAATGATCAGGTGCTCCGGCCCGTATTGGTTGGAAATCGCCACGCACTGCGCTAAGTCGCGCGTCACAATCAGGCGGCTGGCAGAGAGTGCCTGGCGAGCGGTTTCGGCGCGAGGCAGCTCCGCAAGCTGGCGTTCAACCGCCTCGGCTACACGGGTGGCCATTTCGCTGTCCGGCGTCAGCAGGATCACCTGCGAGTCCGGGCCGTGTTCCGCCTGCGAAAGCAGATCGGAGGCGACAAAATCTGGCGTTGCGCCGCTGTCGGCAATCACCAGCACTTCAGAAGGACCGGCGGGCATGTCAATCGCCGCACCGTCCAGACGCTGGCTGACCTGGCGTTTGGCTTCGGTCACAAAGGCATTTCCTGGGCCAAAAATTTTATCGACCTTCGCGATCGATTCGGTGCCAAAGGCCAGCGCGGCAATCGCCTGCGCGCCACCCACTTTAAAGATCGCCTGCACGCCGCACAGCTTAGCGGCATAGAGAATTTCGTCGGCAATCGGCGGCGGTGAGCAGAGCACCACTTTCTGGCAACCGGCAATACGCGCCGGTGTGGCCAGCATTAATACGGTTGAAAACAGCGGCGCGGAGCCACCGGGAATATACAGGCCAACCGAGGCGATAGGGCGGGTAACCTGCTGGCAACGCACGCCTGGCAGGGTTTCAACATCCACCGTTTGCAGCTTCTGCGCGGTGTGGAAGGTATCGATATTTTTCACCGCCACGGCCATCGCTTGCTTGATATCGTCACCCAGGCGCGCGCTGGCATCAGCAATTTCCTGTTCGGTGACTTTCAGCGCGTCGACCTGAGTCTTGTCGAACCTGGCGCTGTATTCACGCAGGGCGTCATCCCCGCGCGCTTTCACGTTATCCAGAATCTCAACCACGGTACGCGTGATGCTATCAGAAGCAGAGATCGCCGGGCGCATCAGCAAGTCGCGTTGCTGCGCTTCACTACAGCTATTCCAGTCGATTACGGTATTGAAGCTCATGGCATTACTCCATCATCTTCTCAATCGGCAGCACCAGAATGGAACTTGCTCCCAGCGCCTTCAGTTTTTCCATGGTTTCCCAGAACAGGGTTTCGCTGCTGACCATGTGCATTGCCACACGCTGTTGATCGCCCGCCAGCGGCAGAATGGTGGGGCGTTCAGCGCCAGGCAGCAGGGCAACGACCTCTTCCAGACGCTCGCTTGGCGCGTGCATCATGATGTATTTCGATTCGCGCGCCTGGATAACACCCTGAATACGGGTCAGCAGTTTGTCGATAAGTTGCTGTTTGGCGTCGGTCATTTCACCGTCGCGCTGGATCAGGCAGGCTTTGGAGCGGTAAATCACTTCCACTTCGCGCAGGCCATTAGCTTCGAGTGTCGCGCCGGTCGAAACCAGATCGCAAATCGCATCCGCCAGACCTGCACGCGGGGCGACTTCAACAGAACCATTTAACAGACAAGATTTAAAAGAGACGCCTTTCTGATCGAGATAGCGTTTTAACAGGTGCGGATAAGAGGTGGCGATACGTTTACCATCCAGCGCTTGCGGCCCGCTCCAGCTTTCATCCACTGGCGTTGCCAGCGACAGGCGGCAGCCGCCGAAATCGAGGCGACGCAGGGTGAAATAGCGCGGATCTTCACCCTGCGCGCGGCGGGTCAGCAACTCTTCTTCCAGCACGTTTTCGCCGATGATGCCCAAATCAACGACACCGTCCATCACAAGGCCCGGAATGTCATCATCGCGTACGCGCAGAATATCAATCGGCATATTTTCCGCCAGGGCGATCAGGCGCTGGGTGTGCAGGTTAATTTTAATCCCGCAGCGGGCCAGTAGTTCGCGTGAATCATCGCTCAGGCGGCCGGATTTCTGAATAGCTATGCGTAAACGCGAGTTGTCTAACATTCTGTTGTCCTCTTTTATCCTGCTGAATTTGGTTCAAAAAAAAGCCCCCGGAAGAAGATCTTCCGGGGGCTTTCTCTGCGTTCATGCACCACTGGAAGATCCAAACGTCTTCCAGCACACATCGCCTGAAAGACTAGTCAGGATGATGGTGATGATGGTGGTGTTTAAATTGAACGCGGGTCATAAAATTCTCGATGAATGTTTATTCATAAGTTGTCAGTTAACGTAAACCACTTTGGTCGCCGAAGGCAAGGGCTTTTTTTTATCATTAAATCATTTCATATTCGTTGTATGAATTGTCAGTTATCACTGGCTGGCGTAGCCTTAAACAGGTGGAAGCGAGAGTGCAGGGGAGAGGCATGAAAAAGGTCGCGATTATCGGATTAGGATGGCTGGGAATGCCGCTGGCACTGTCATTAACAGCGCGAGGTTGGCAAGTTACCGGCAGTAAAACCAGCCAGGATGGCGTCGAGGCGGCGCGTATGTGCGGCATCGAAAGTTATGTGCTCAACCTTGAACCAGAATTAGTCTGCGAATCGGCGGATCTGGATGCGCTGATGCAGGTCGATGCGTTAGTTATCACCCTCCCGGCGCGCCGCAGCGGCCCCGGCGAAGAGTTCTATCTGCAAGCGATGCAGGAGATTGTCGACAGCGCGCTGGCTTATCGCATACCGCGTATTATTTTTACCAGTTCCACCTCTGTTTATGGCGATGCGCCCGGTGTCATCAAAGAAACCACGCCGCGCCAGCCTGTCACCGCAAGCGGACGGGTGCTGAAAGAGCTGGAAGATTGGCTGCATAATTTGCCTGGCACATCGGTGGATATTTTACGCCTGGCAGGGCTGGTGGGACCGGCGCGCCATCCGGGGCGCTTTCTGGCCGGAAAAACCGCGCCTAACGGCCAGCACGGCGTTAATCTGGTGCATCTCGAAGATGTTATCGCTGCAATTACTTTGTTGCTGCAGGCACCGAAAGGCGGACACATCTATAATCTTTGCGCGCCGGGACATCCGTCGCGCGAAAGTTTCTACACGGCAATGGCGCGACAGCTTGGCCTTACGCCGCCCACCTTCACTGCGTCGCGTAGCGATGATGAGAAGGGAAAAATCATAGACGGCAGCCGTATTTGCAATGAACTGGGCTTTGACTATCTTTATCCGGATCCGGCTCAGATGCCGCTGGCGTAATTTTTTTAGCAATTAGTGCTATTAAAATGTTTAATAATTCAGCGATAGCCTAAAATTCAAGCATTTAGATGCATAAACGGTGCAGGGTAGGCCTTACCGTATTGTCATCCTGCTTCAGGATGGTGCAAAATACGCCGCTGCAAAAAAATGAAGAGACTAGCCGACGTTAATCCGTCGGTTATTTTTTTTGCAGGCACAAACGTCATTCAATAAAAGAGGCCGGGCTTCGTACCGGATAGATACACATTTAAAAACCGACAGTCGTTGTCGCTGAGGAAATAACACAAATGGGGCAATTTTTTGCTTTTGCGCCGGCACTCGCCGTACAGGAGAATCGCCATGACGCATAACGTTACTCCAAAAACCTCTCGCGTGGAATTACGTAAAACGCTTACGTTGATTCCGGTTGTAATGATGGGCCTGGCCTATATGCAGCCAATGACGCTGTTCGATACGTTTGGTATCGTCTCTGGCCTGACCGATGGCCATGTGGCAACCGCGTATGCCTTTGCGTTGGTCGCTATCCTCTTTACTGCGCTGAGCTACGGTAAGCTGGTACGCCGCTTCCCGTCTGCTGGCTCTGCGTATACCTACGCTCAGAAATCCATCTCCCCGGCCGTCGGCTTTATGGTGGGCTGGTCGTCGCTGCTGGACTATCTGTTCATGCCGATGATCAACATTCTGCTGGCGAAAATTTACTTTGAAGCGCTGGTGCCTTCGGTGCCGTCGTGGATTTTCGTGGTGGCGCTGGTGGCCTTTATGACGGTCTCCAACCTGCGCAGCATCAAAACCGTGGCGAACTTCAACACCCTGATCGTTATCCTGCAAATGGGGATTGTCGCCGTCATCGTTGGTTTGATCATCTACGGCGTTTCCCACGGCGAAGGTGCTGGCACGCTGGTAAGTTCCCGCCCGTTCTGGTCTGAAGGCGCCCATGTCGTGCCGATGATCACTGGCGCGACTATCCTGTGCTTCTCGTTCCTCGGCTTTGACGGTATCTCTTCTCTTTCCGAAGAGACCAAAGATGCTGAGCGTGTGATCCCGCGCGCCATCTTCCTGACTGCGCTGATCGGCGGCATGGTATTTATCGGGGCCTCTTACTTCCTGCAACTTTACTTCCCGGACATCTCCCGCTTTAAAGAGCCGGATGCTTCTCAGCCGGAAATCATGCTGTACGTTGCGGGTAAAACATTCCAGTGGGGCGTGCTGATTTTCTCCAGCGTGACCGTGCTGGCGTCCGGTATGGCCGCGCATGCGGGCGTTTCCCGTCTGATGTACGTGATGGGACGCGATGGCGTATTCCCGACCCGTTTCTTCGGTTATATCCATCCGAAATGGCGCACTCCGGCGTGGAACGTGCTGTTGGTTGGCGCAATTGCGCTGCTGGCGATCCGTTTTGACCTGGTCACGGCCACGGCGCTGATCAACTTTGGTGCGCTGGTGGCGTTCACCTTCGTTAACTTGTCGGTGATCTCCCAGTTCTGGATCCGCGAAAAACGCAACAAGACGCTGAAAGACCATTTCAACTATCTGCTGCTGCCAGTGTGCGGTGCGCTGACGGTTGGCGCTCTGTGGATCAACCTTGAGCAAAGCTCGATGATCCTGGGGCTTATCTGGGGCGGTATCGGCCTGGTTTACCTGGCGTGCGTGACGCGCAGCTTCCGCAATCCAGTCCCGCAGTACGAAGATATCGCGCAGTAAATTTTCTTCTGCATATCTACTCAGCCGGAGCCTTGTCTCCGGCTTTTTTTATATCTGTTACCTCCCTATTAATAACCCGGCGAACTAAGTTAGATAATTTCGTTATTGGTTCCGTCCAAGCTGCGCGTGGAAAATTCACGATCTGGTTTTTCTGACGTAGCTACCGTTATGTTTTCAATGATATTGAGTGGATTGATTTGCGGCGCACTGCTGGGGTTTGTGATGCAGCGCGGGCGCTTCTGCCTGACCGGCGGATTTCGCGATATGTATATCGCCAAAAATAACCGGATGTTTTATGCCCTGTTGATTGCCATCGCCATTCAAAGCGTGGGTGTCTTTGCCTTAATCCAGAGCGGAGTGCTGCAATACAATGCCGGGACGTTCCCGTGGCTTGGCACTGTTGTTGGCGGGTACATTTTCGGACTGGGGATTGTCTATGCTGGCGGTTGCGCGACAGGCACCTGGTACCGTGCAGGGGAAGGGCTGATCGGGAGCTGGATTGCGCTGTTTACCTATATGGTAATGAGCGCGGTTATGCGTTCCCCACATGCAGACGGCATTAATGGGTTGCTGAAAACCTACAGCACCGAACATAACTCGATTGCCGAAACTTTCGGTGTCTCTGTCTGGCCCTTTATCGCCCTGCTGCTTGCCGTCACGCTGTGGGCAGTTGCCAGAGAGCTGCGTAAGCCGAAGCTGAAGATTGCGTCATTACCGCCGCGTCGCACCGGGCTTGCACATCTGTTGTTTGAAAAGCGCTGGCATCCTTTTGTCACTGCGGTACTTATCGGTCTTATCGCACTGCTGGCCTGGCCGCTTAGTGAAGCGACTGGCCGTATGTTTGGCCTCGGCATTACCTCACCCACCGCCAACATTTTGCAGTTTCTGGTGGCGGGGCAGAGTAAGTTCCTCAACTGGGGCGTCTTCCTGGTGCTGGGGATTTTCCTGGGGTCGTTTATTGCCGCGAAAGCCAGCCGCGAGTTTCGCGTACGCGCGGCGGATGCGCAAACCACGCTGCGTAGCGGGTTTGGTGGCCTGCTGATGGGTGTGGGAGCCAGTATGGCTGGCGGTTGTTCGATTGGTAATGGTCTGGTAATGACCGCGATGATGACCTGGCAGGGCTGGGTCGGGCTGGTATTTATGATCCTTGGCGTATGGACGGCGTCATGGTTTTTATATGTCCGTCCGCAGCGCAAAGCGAAACTGGCGGCGGCTGCGGCTTAACTTACAGGAGCTGTTATGGCTGTAAAAAAACTGGACGTGGTAACGCAGGTTTGCCCGTTTCCTCTGATAGAAGCAAAAGCGGCGCTGGCGGAGATGGCCCGCGGCGATGAATTGATTATTGAGTTCGACTGCACCCAGGCGACGGAAGCTATCCCACAATGGGCGGCGGAAGAGGGCCACACCATTACGGATTACCAACAGGTTGGCGACGCCGCCTGGAGTATTACCGTGCAGAAAGCGTAAAGCGTAAGCCGATGCCCTCCCGTTAGCGGGAGGGCTCTCTCAGACAATCTCTTCGGCGTACTGCCACAGCGCTTTCAACAGCGCCTGCTTTTCACTATCGCCTTCATATTGCTGGAACAGCGCCTGCAGCGTTTCGGCGTATTGCTGCAAAAACTCGGGAGTGAAGACATTGCGGCGATGCGTAAGCCAGCGCTGCTGTTCGTGCTCATCCAGCGTGCCGGGGAAGTTACGCGCCCGGTAGTTAAACAGCAGTTTTTCAATGCGCGCATCGGCAAAGGTGATGTCCAGCGCGGGCAGGTTGCGCGGCTCGGTTTCCAGCAAAATTTTCATCGCGGCGCGGTCGGCATCGCTGAAAAAGCCGTTGTAGATTTGTGCGTCCACGTTCTCAGAAGGGACAAACGGTTCCGCCTCGGCGAAAATCGCCAGCACTTTCTCGCGCACCTGCGGGTTATCGCGCAGAATTTGCAGATTATCCAGGCACTGCTGGCGGTTAATGCCCAGCCGCCCGGCGTCCTGCGGGCGCAGCGTATTGGCCTGCGCCAGGATCGGGCACTTATTCAGATGCACCAGTTTCACGGGCACCGCCGCGCTATCGCCGAGTTCCGCTTTCGGTGTATACAGCCTTTCGCGCAGCGCATCGGTATCCAGTTCCAGCAGCGGTGACATGTCTCCCGCCAGATCCACCATAATTACCGCGTTGCGGTTTTCCGGGTGCCAGGCCAGAGGTGCCACCCAACTGGTGTTACCGCGCCAGGCACCAAACATCCCGGAGACATGCACCAGCGGTTTCATTTGCGGCACATCGATCAGCGTCGCCAGCTTCTGCTTGTGACGATGGCTGAACAGGTAGTCGAACAGCTTCGGCTGCTTCGCTTTCACCAGTTGCGCCATGGCGATAGTGGCGTAAACATCCGCCATTGCATCGTGGGCGTTGGCGTGTTCAATGCCGTTGGCTTTTGTCAGGTGCTCAAGGCGGAAACTGGGCAGACCGTCTTCATTTTCCGGCCAGTTAATCCCGTCCGGGCGCAGGGCGTAGCAGGCGCGCATAACGTCCAGCAAATCCCAGCGTGAATTATGGTTCTGCCAGCTCCAGGCGTAAGGATCGTAGAAGTTGCGGTAGAAAATATTGCGCGTCACTTCGTCGTCAAAACGCACATTGTTGTAACCGAGCACACAAGTGTTCGGCACGGTGAACAGATCGTGAATACGTTTGGCGAAAGCTGCTTCGTTCTCGCCTTTAGCGCGGGCAATTTGCGGGGTGATACCGGTTATCAGCACCGCTTCCGGCTGCGGCAGATAGTCGTCCGCCGGTTTGCAATAGAAGACTTCCGGCTCGCCAATAATGTTGAAATCCGCGTCGGTGCGAATCGCGGCGAACTGCGCCGGGCGATCCAGCGCCGGGCTGGTACCGAAAGTTTCGTAATCGTGAAAGAGAAAAGTGGGCGTTGCGGCGGAATCAGACACCAGATGCTCATCCTGTCAGTAAATATGCGCTCTATGGTAAACCATCCTGTCGCGTGTGCCGAAGGAAAACCGGTCATTCTTCCGCAGACCTTCGCAAAAACAGACGCTTGAAATCGATCCATGTCACACTTTTTTGCAATTTAACCAGGTAACGACACACGAAGTTCCGTACAAAGAACGACGATTTTAGATGCCATTGAGGATATTTCATTGAAACGCCGTTTGTTTGCTGCTTCTTTGCTGGCGGTTTGCGTTAACCACGCTTACGCCGACGACTTACCTTTTGCCCCTCAGCCCCCGGTAATTCAGGCAGGCTCCTGGGTATTGATGGACTACACCACCGGGCAAATCTTAACGGCGGGCAATGAACATCAGCAACGTAACCCGGCGAGCCTGACCAAACTGATGACCGGCTACGTGGTTGACCGCGCCATCGATAGCCACCGCATCAGCGCTGATGATGTCGTCACTGTTGGAAAAGATGCCTGGGCAAAAGGAAACCCGGTGTTCGATGGTTCTTCACTGATGTTCCTCAAACCGGGCGATCGCCTGACGGTGCGTGATTTGAGCCGCGGTTTGATTGTTGATTCCGGTAACGATGCCTGCGTGGCGCTGGCGGATCACGTGGCGGGCGGGCAGCCGCAGTTTGTCGCCATGATGAATGATTACGTCCAGAAGCTAAATCTGCGTGATACCCATTTTGAAACCGTACACGGGCTGGATGCACCGGGTCAGCACAGCTCGGCGTATGACCTGGCGGTGCTCTCGCGCGCCATCATTCATGGCGAGCCGGATTTCTACCATATGTACAGTGAAAAAAGCCTGACGTGGAACGGCATTACCCAGCAAAACCGCAACGGTTTACTCTGGGATAAGACGCTGAATGTTGACGGGCTGAAAACCGGCCATACGTCTGGCGCAGGTTTTAACCTGATAGCCTCAAGCGTGGACGGAGAACGTCGCCTGATTGCGGTGGTAATGGGCGCCGACAGCCCGAAAGGGCGTGAAGAGCAGGCTCGTAAGCTGCTGCACTGGGGCCAGCAGAACTTTAATACCGTGGAAATTTTGCGTAACGGTAAAAAAGTCGGAAGTGAGCGCGTGTGGTACGGCGATAAAGAGCAGGTTGATGTTGGCACCGATCGGGATTACTGGCTGGTGCTGCCGAAAGCGGAACTGCAAAACGTAAAAGCCAAATATGTACTGGACAGCAAGGAGCTGGATGCGCCGCTGGCAGCACATCAGCGCGTGGGGGAAATCCAGCTTTATGACCGCGATAAAGTGATCGCGCACTGGCCGCTGGTCACGCTGGATAGCGTCTGCAAAGGCGGCTTGTTCTCGCGTCTTAGTGATTACTTCCACCACAAAGGCTGACACCGTCAGGCGTCGGCTGGAAGGCATGCGAAGTTGCTCGCATAATTGAGCGGTTGCAGATGGCAGGCGCAGGCCTGCCCGTTATACTGTATGTTCGAACAGTAACGCTAAGGGAGTTAGTATGAGCTACACAGTCAAGCAGTGTGAAAAACGCCGTATCGCCGGGTTTCATCTGGTCGGGCCGTGGGACGAGAAAGTTAAACAGGGATTTGCACAGCTGTCGATGTGGGTTGATAACAAGCAGATCCAGCCGCTGGAGTGGATTTGCGTTTATTACGACAACCCGGATGAAGTACCCGCAGAAAAATTGCGGGCGGATGTGGCAATCACCGTTGACGCTGCGTTTCAGGTGCCAGCCAACAGCGAAGGGGTGATGACCACTGAGGTTCCGGGCGGCCAGTACGCGGTGGCGCAGGCGCGGGTTTACAACGAAGAGTTTGCAGCAAACTGGGATCTCTTTTTCGATGAGTTGCTCGCCGATCAGGCATTACAAATTTCGTCCGGACCCTGTTTCGAAATCTATCGCAACGACGGGCAGCGCGACGGTTACTGGGAGATTGAGATGTATATTCCGGTGGAGTCGAAAGCGCTGTAAGCTGTAAACGCACGCAAAGGGACGTCAGGATCAAACTGGCGTCTCTTTTTTGTTTTAAAAGGTGATCTCTGCCACTGAAAAATCCTACAATTGCGCCTCTTTTTACTACTAGCCCGGAGAACGGCCGTGCGCCGCGACAAATCACTCAGCCCTTTTGAAATTCGTCTTTACCGCCATTATCGCGTCGTTCACGGCGTGCGCATTGCTCTGGCCTTTGTGCTGACTTTCCTGCTGATCCGCCTGCTGGATGTGCCGGAAGGCACCTGGCCATTAATAACGCTGGTGGTGCTGATGGGGCCAATTTCCTTTTGGGGGAATGTAGTACCGCGCGCTTTCGAACGTATCGGCGGCACTATCTTCGGGGCCGCACTGGGGCTGGTAGCGTTAAGGCTGGAGCTGATTTCTTTGTCGCTGATGCTGGTGTGGTGTGCCGTTGCGATGTTTATATGCGGCTGGCTGGCACTCGGTAAAAAACCTTATCAGGCGCTGATTATCGGCGTGACGCTCTCGGTGGTAGTTGGCGCGCCGACCGGGGATATGCATACGGCGCTGTGGCGCAGTGGCGATGTGATCATTGGCTCGCTGCTGGCCATGTTGTTCACCGGCATCTGGCCGCAGCGGGCGTTTTTGCACTGGCGCATTCAGATGGCGAATTATGTCACGGCGTTTAACCGGGTCTATCAGGCGGGTTTGTCCCGCAACCTGGTGGAGCGGCCGCGTCTGGAAAAGCACCTGCAAAAAATTCTTAATGACGTGGTAAAAATGCGCGGCTTAATCACGCCAGCCAGTAAAGAAACCCATATCCAGAAAGCGATTTTTGAAGCTATCCAGACCGTCAGCCGTAATTTGGTGTGCATGCTGGAGTTGCAGATCAACGCCCACTGGAGCTCGCGCGCCAGCCATTTTGTCATGATCAATGCGAATACTTTGCGTGAAACGCAGCAGATGACGCAGCAGACGTTGCTGACCATTGCCCACGCGTTGTATGAAGGCAACCCGCAGCCGATTCTGGCAAACACGGAAAAGCTCAATGAGATTGTCACCGAGTTACGCCAGTTAAGCCGCGCGCATCAGGGGGATGCACTGGCCGAAACCTCGATTCATGGTTATGTCTGGTTAAGCCTGGAGCTGGCGCGCCAGCTGGAATTGTTATCGCATTTGATCTGCCGGGCATTGCGCAAATAAGCGGCAAATAGCCGCTGTACACAGTCTGGTTGTTTCGATTCAGCTGGATTTGTGGTTATGATAGGGAAAAGGAAAAATTATTGTCATATGCAACCGCTTTGGGTAGGTTTGCCTCTAAGCTTGTTGCGTTAACGAATCCGAATCTCACATTATCAGGGGTGTAAAAATGGAAACAACCAAGCCTTCGTTCCAGGACGTTCTGGAGTTTGTGCGTCTGTTCCGCCGCAAAAACAAGTTGCAGCGTGAAATTCAGGACGTTGAGAAGAAGATCCGTGATAACCAGAAGCGCGTACTGCTGCTGGATAACCTCAGCGATTACATCAAACCGGGCATGAGCGTTGAAGCCATTCAGGGCATTATCGCCAGCATGAAAACCGACTACGAAGATCGCGTAGATGATTACATCATCAAAAACGCCGAGCTGTCGAAAGAGCGTCGCGACATCTCCAAAAAGCTGAAAACCATGGGCGAACTGAAGCCGGCTGAAACGAAAACCGAATAATGCCTCGCGGTGAGAGGTTCGCCTCTCACCCTTCTTTCACGCCGCCCGCCACCATCTTCAATAAATAATTTTTCGGCCAGTGCGCCGCCAGTTCTCTCTTCGCTAAAAACCGGCAAACCGCCTCCACATCGTGACGTGCCGAATCCAGAAACAAACCCACCACGCTCCCGCTGTGCGCCACGTTCAGACCGTATAAACCGAACTGCTCCACCAGGTTGAGCAGGGTAGTGAACGCAGGTTTCGGCAATAGCGCCTGGCTGGCTATCGCGCTGAGCGTTGCGGCTTCGCCGAGCAGTGCGGCATCTTTTTGCGCGCACGCGCGCTGTAGCATTTGCCACGCGCTGTCCAGGTTTTTCGCATTGTCCAGCAGCGCCTGCTGGCGCGCCATCCGGTGATAATCTGCGGTCGTCAGCGTCAGCGGGCTTTCCAGTAGCAGGATCTCGGTGGGCGGCAGCGCGCCACAGGGAATGCGCGTTGCCGCCGTGTTGTGGTCAAACAGCGTCAGGCCTGAAAACAGGGTGCTGTCGGTCGGCTCCAGCGCCACGCAAAGTTGCGCCAGCGTCTCTTCATCCAATGATTGATTGAGGTGCCGGGCCGCCGCCACGGCTGTCGCCGCAATATCGGCGGTGCTGCTGGCCATGCCTTTCGCCACCGGAATCGTCGAGTGGCAGTCGATACGCAGGGTCGATGAGAGGGATGCGGGGAGTTGCCAGTGCGCCAGCAGTTGCCTGAGCATCGCGCGGGTGAGCGGGCGTTCATTGGCAAGCGGCGTACCGGTGGTGACTTCGACGTGGCTGTACCACGCCACCGGGCAGGAGACCAGCTTTTCGCCGCCGAGGATCCAGCCCTGGATAATTTCGCCGCAGGATGCGGGACATGCTGCCTGCGCCACGGTGCTTCCCCTTAAAAATAAAACCGGATAGTGTCACTTCATCCGCGCGAATGCCAGCGTTAACCACTGCCGGTATATATCCATCAGGGCACGAAGCATACCCTGTTATTGCACTCGCAGATGGCTTTTACCTTCGGCAGGTAAGGATTTTCGCAGGATCGATAGTGCACAGCCTTTTCCGTCAGCGCTATCACCCGGCTGCGCCGGTATTTTTTTACCGCCTGAGACGGTGTTGAATTACGCATGAAGTTTCCAGCGCTAAAGATCGGTTGGCGAAAGCTGAATAAATCAGGTGTTGATAAAAACGGGCACGCAATACATTGTCATAGCGCAACAAACTCGTGTTTACGCGACGATAAACTGCTTCAGTTTTATTTCCCTGCGGCAATTCAGTGCGCTTTGGGGAAATGTCATGAGAGCGCGAACCCTGTTTTCGCGCCGTGACGCAATAAGCCAACAGGTTTTGCCGCCGCTTTTTGCGCGGCTGGGAAGGGGGTGAAAATCCCCCGCAGCCCCCGCTGCTGTGATGCTGACAACCCCGAAAACACCACTGATCGCCAGATCGGGAAGGACGGGTGAGGATGATGCTAAGCCAGAAGACCGACCTGATGGGCCATTATCAACAACTTCGGTGGGAAGTGGGTTGCTCAGAAGCGAACGGTCGCAAGACCGGGCAAACGCGCGCCTGACTTCAGCTTTCCGCCCGTAATGGGGTGTCAGGAATGTCAAACCGGCGCAGCGCCTTTCTCCTTGCCGGAACCGGCAGCGGCTGTGGAAAAACCACCGTCACGCTGGGGCTGCTCACTGTTTTTAAGCGCCGTGGCTTACGTGTTCAGCCATTCAAAGTTGGTCCGGATTATCTCGATACCGCCTGGCACAGCGCCGTTTCTGGCGTTGCCTCCCACAATCTCGACAGCTTTATGCTGCCGGAACCCACGCTAAACGCGCTCTTTAGCGATCATGCTGCCGCATGCGATGTCGCGGTTATTGAAGGGGTGATGGGATTGTACGACGGCTATGGCACCGACCCGGATTATTGCAGCAGCGCCGCGCTGGCAAAACAGCTCGGTGTTGCGGTGATTTTACTCGTTGATGGCAAAGCGGTGTCGACCTCCATTGCCGCCACGGTGATGGGTTTTCAGCACTTTGATCCGCAACTGCCGATTGCCGGCGTTATCGTGAACCGGGTCAACAGCGACAGCCATTTTCAGCTACTTAAACACGCCATTGAACGCTATTGCGCGCTCCCGGTGCTGGGCTATGTCCCGACCACGCCCGGCGTTGCGTTGCCGGAGCGCCATCTCGGGCTGGTGACCGCCCGTGAATCAGTGGAGGAAGCGCGGCCGTGGCACGATTTTGCCGGGCGTCTGGAGCAAACCCTTGATATCGACCAACTGCTGACGCTCAGCCAGGTCACGACCCTTCCCGCAGGGCAAATGCCGCCGTTGCCGAATGTCGTTGCAGGGCTGACGCTGGCATTAGCCTTTGATGAAGCCTTCAATTTTTACTACCCCGATAACCTCGATTTACTGGAGCGTGCAGGTGTGCGCATTGTGCGCTTTAGCCCGCTGCGGGATCGCCAGTTGCCGGAATGCCAGATGCTGTGGCTGGGCGGCGGTTACCCGGAGCTGCATGCGCGGGCGTTATCAGAAAATACCCCGATGCTGGAGGCTATCCGCGGGGCGCATCGGCGTGGTGTGGCGATCTACGCCGAGTGCGGCGGGCTGATGTATCTTGGCACCGCGCTGCGTGATGCGGACGGCGAGGAGTGGCCAATGGCGAATGTGATCCCCGGTCTTAGCGTGATGGGCAGCAAACTGACCCGCTTTGGCTACTGCGAAGCCCGCGCCACGCAGCAGACCTTACTGGCGGCGGCGGGTGAAACCCTGCGCGGTCATGAATTTCACTACTCGGATTTCACCGCGCAAACGGCGGCGGTGCTTGACTGCCATAAAACCCGCGACGGCGAAGTACTCAAACGCTGGCAGGGCGGCTGGCAGGTTGGCAACACGTTCGCCAGCTACCTGCATCTGCACTTCGCCCAACGCCCGCAAATGCTCAACCACTGGTTTGCCGCCGCATGGAGCGCGCAATGACGCTGCTTGCCTGGGCTGTGGCTTTTTTACTCGATCGGTTGCTGGGCGACCCGCCGCACTGGCCGCATCCGGTACGCTGGATTGGCGCGCTGATCAACCTGCTGCAAAGCATCGTGCGGCGCTGCTGCCATAGCGATAACGCGCTGCGCGTGGGCGGCGGTGTGATGTGGCTGGTGGTGGTCGGCGTGAGCTGGAGTCTGGCCTGGGGCGTGCTGGCGCTGGCGAACGCCATTCACCCGTGGCTCGGCTGGTGCGTTGAGGTGTGGATGATTTTCACCACGCTCGCCACCCGCTGTCTGGCGGACATGGCGCGGGAAGTGGAAAAACCGCTGCGCGAAGGGCTTCTGGCGCAAAGCCGCGAAAAACTCTCATGGATCGTCGGGCGCGATACCCGCCAGTTGCAGCCGCCGCAAATCACCCGCGCGGTGGTGGAAACGGTCGCCGAGAACACCGTCGATGGAGTGATTGCCCCGCTTTTCTTTTTACTGCTCGGCGGCGCGCCGCTGGCGATAGCCTATAAAGCGGTCAATACGCTGGATTCGATGGTCGGCTACAAACATGAAAAGTACCGCGCCATCGGCATGGTCAGCGCCCGGCTGGATGATGTCGCCAATTTTATCCCGGCACGCCTGAGCTGGCTGCTGCTGAGCGTCGCCGCCTGCTGCTGCCGCCAGAATGCCCGCGCCGCGTTGCGTATTGGTTTTCGTGATCGGAACAATCACAGCAGCCCGAACTGCGCCTGGCCAGAAGGCACCGTGGCGGGGGCGCTCGGCGTGCGCCTTGGCGGGCCAAATGACTACTTCGGCCAACGTGTCGACAAACCCTGGATTGGCGATGACACCCGCGCCATCGACGTGGATGACATCGGGCGAGCCATCCGGATGATGTGGCTGGCCTCGACGCTGGCGCTGGTGCTGTTTGCACTGGTGCGTTTTGTGTGGATGGGAGCCTGAGGATGGAAAAGATGGATTATTTACAGCAACCGCAGGCTATTGAAGCCAAAAGTTTTGTCATTATCGACGACATCATCAACGAGACGCGTCCCGATTACCGCTTTGCCAGCCCGCTGCATGAAGCGGTGATCAAACGGGTCATTCACACCACAGCAGATTTCGACTGGCTCGATATCTTATGGTTCTCCTCTGATGCGCTGGAAAGCCTGTGTACCGCGATTAAACAGGGCTGCACGCTCTACACCGATACCACCATGGCGCTTTCCGGCATTAACAAAACGCTGCTGGCGCAGTTCGGCGGCGAAGTGCGGTGCTATATCTCCGATCCGCGCGTGGTGCGCCGCGCCAAAGCCGACGGTATCACCCGTTCGATGGCGGCGGTTGATCTGGCGCTGGGCGAAGAGGGCGGCAAAGTGTTTGTCTTCGGCAATGCGCCCACCGCGCTGTTTCGCCTGCTGGAACATAACGCGCCGGTAAGCGGCGTGGTCGGTGTGCCGGTCGGGTTTGTCGGCGCGGCAGAATCGAAAGAGGCACTGGTGGCGAGCGGTTTACCGGGCATTGCCGCTCGCGGGCGCAAAGGCGGAAGCAACGTGGCGGCGGCGATCGTTAACGCATTGCTTTACAGCCTGCGGGAGGCGCAATGAGCGAACAGGCCTTCGACGATCCGGTGTGGCACAACGGAAAAGCGCTGCGCAAAGGCTATACCACCGGCTCCTGCGCGACGGCGGCAGCGAAAGTGGCAGCGCTGATGGTGCTGCGCCAGCACCTTATTCACCAGGTGTCGATTGTCACGCCATCGGGTGTCACGCTGCGCCTGAGCGTCGAATGTCCGCATGTGGAGGGGCTTCAGGCTGTCGCCGCGATCCGCAAAGACGGCGGCGATGACGTCGATGCCACGCACGGCATGCTGATTTTTGCCCGCGTCACGCTCAATGATGAGGGGGAGATCATCCTGCGCGGCGGCGAAGGCATCGGCACGGTGACCCGCAAAGGCATTGGCCTGGCGGTCGGAGAGGCGGCCATCAACCGCACGCCGCGCCAGACTATCGAAGCCGCTGTGCGTGAAGTGATTGGCCCGACGCGCGGCGCCGAGGTGGAAATTTTTGCCCCGGAAGGGGAAGCGCGGGCGAAGAAAACCTACAACGGCAGGCTCGGTATTCTTGGCGGCATTTCAATTATTGGCACCACCGGCATTGTCACGCCGATGTCAGAAGAGAGCTGGAAACGCGCGCTGGCGCTGGAGCTGGAGTTAAAACGCGCCGCCGGGATGGATCGGGTGATCCTGGTGCCCGGCAACCACGGCGAGCGTTTTGTGCGCGAACATCTGGGCGTATCGGGCGAACTTGTGGTCACCATGAGTAACTTTGTCGGCTACATGCTGGAAGAGGCGGTGCGCCTCGGTTTCCGGCATATCGTGCTGGTCGGTCACCCCGGCAAGCTGGTGAAAATCGCCGCCGGGATCTTTCACACCCACAGCCATATCGCGGATGCGCGCATGGAAACGCTGGTCGCACATCTGGCGCTGCTCGGTGCGCCGCACGCGCTGCTGCTGGCGGTGAGCGAGTGCGACACCACCGAAGCGGCAATGGAACACATCGACGCCGCCGGGTTCAGCCACCTTTACGATCACCTGGCAACCCGAATCTGTCAGCGTATCGCCCAGATGCTGCGCTTTACAAACAACCCGCCGCAGTGCGATGCCGTGATGTTCTCCTTTGATAACAACGTGCTGGGCGCGAACCGTCCGGTTGAAGAAATTGCGAGGGATCTCAGATGTTGACCGTTGCCGGAATGGGGCCGGGCAATCTGGCGCTGATGACGCCGCAGGCGCAGGAGGCGGTGGCGCAGGCTGAAGTGCTGGTTGGCGGTAACCGCCACCTGGCGCAGTTCCCCGATTTTGCCGGGCAACGGCGGGCGCTGGATGCCGATATCCCGGCTTTGCTGGCGTGGCTGGAAAAACACGCCGCGCGCAATGTCGTGGTGCTGGCCTCCGGCGACCCGTTGTTTTACGGCATCGGCACGCGGCTGGTGGCGCATTTTGGTATCGAACAGTTGCGCATTATTCCCGGCATCAGCGCCGCGCAGTACCTCTGCTCGCGCACCGGTATTGATATGAACGATATCTGGCTGACCAGCAGCCACGGGCGCGATGTCGATTTCGATGCCCTGGCGCGTGCCAGCAAGGTCGCGATGGTGACCGATGCCCGCTGCGGGCCAAAAGCCATTGCCGATGCGCTGATTTCGCGCGGGGCAGAAAAGCGCTGGCTGGTGATTGGCGAAAATCTCGGTATGGACAATGAACGTATCCACAGGCTGCGCCCTGCGGATGTGCAGGCGCATTACGAAATGAATGTGGTGGTGATCCTCGATGAAAGATGAGCGGTTTATTCGCGGTGAAAAGGTGCCGATGACCAAAGAGGCCGTGCGCGCAGTAGCGCTGTCAAAGCTGGCGCTGCACGATGCCCGCCACCTGATCGATATCGGCGCGGGCACCGGCAGTGTGAGCATCGAAGCGGCGCTGGCGCACCCGCAGTTGCAGGTCACGGCGATTGAACGCAACCCGGCAGCGCTCGGGCTGCTGGAAGAGAATTGTCAGCGCTTTGCTTGTCGCAATATCACCCTGATCCCCGGCGTTGCACCGCTATTCATTGAGCAGCCCGCGGACGCGGTGTTTATGGGCGGCAGTGGCGGCAATCTGACGCAACTTATCGACTGGTCGCTGGCGCAGCTTAGGCCCGGCGGGCGGCTGGTGATGACTTTTATTCTGCAGGAAAACCTCAGTACCGCCCTGGCGCACCTGGCCGATTGCCCCGTCACTGCGCTGGATTGCCAGCAACTTCAGGTTTCCCAACTGACCTCGCTTGGCAGCGGCCACTATTTCAAAGCGCATAATCCCGTTTTTTTAATTTCCTGTGAAAAGGAGCAACACCATGGCTGAGCACGCGGATGCACAAACTGTCTGGTTTGTGGGCGCAGGACCAGGCGATAAGGAGCTCATCACGCTGAAAGGGTATCGCCTGTTGCAGCAGGCGCAGGTGGTGATTTACGCCGGTTCGCTGATTAATACCGAACTGCTGGAATATTGCCCGCCAGACGCAGAGTGCCACGACAGCGCAGAACTGCACCTTGAGCAAATCATTGACCTGATGGAAGCCGGGGTGAAGGCCGGGAAAGTGGTGGTACGCCTGCAAACCGGCGATGTTTCTCTGTATGGCTCGGTGCGTGAACAGGGAGAAGTGTTAACCCGCCGTGGTATTCGCTGGCAGGTTGTACCCGGCGTCAGCGCGTTTCTCGGCGCGGCGGCGGAGCTGGGCGTGGAGTACACCGTGCCGGAGGTGTCGCAAAGCCTGATCATCACCCGCCTCGAAGGACGCACGCCGGTGCCGGAGCGCGAACAACTGGAGGCATTTGCCAGTCATCAGACCTCGATGGCGATCTACCTCTCGGTACAACGCATACACCGGGTGGCGGAACGTTTAATCGAAGGTGGTTACCCGCAGGCCACGCCAGTGGCGGTTATTTATAAAGCGACCTGGCCAGAAAGCCAGACGGTGCGCGGCACGCTGGCGGATATTGCTGACAAAGTACGCGATGCCGGGATCCGCAAAACCGCGCTGATCCTCGTGGGGGCATTCCTGGGCGAAGAGTTCCACTACTCGCGGCTTTACGCGGCGGATTTTAGCCATGAATACCGCAAAGCCTGAATCGATAGCGCTGTTTTGCCTGACGCCGGGCGGTGTGGCGCTGGCGGCGCGTCTGCAATCTGCGCTGCCGATGACCTGTTTTACCAGTGAGAAACTTCTCGCGGCGGGGTTTCAGTCTTTTGACGGCAGTTTTGCCCAGGCGTTGCGCGAGGCGTTTTGCCACTTTTCAGCGGTGATTTTTATCGGTGCAACAGGCATTGCCGTGCGCGTTATCGCCCCGCTGGTGAATGACAAGTTTAACGATCCGGCGGTGATCGTCATTGATGAACGCGGACAGCATGTTATCAGCCTGCTCTCCGGGCATTGCGGCGGTGCGAATGCGCTGGCGCGTTACCTCGCGGCTGTGCTGGACGCCGATCCGGTGATCACCACCGCGACAGACGTGAACGATGTGGCGGCGCTCGACACGCTGGCCATCCAGCTTGATGCGCGAATGCAGGATTTTCGCGCAGCGGTAAAGACCATCAATCAGATGCTGGTCAGCGGTAAACGCGTTGGCCTGTGGTGTGACGCGGCGATGCGTGAGGACGTGGCGCGTTGCGATACGCGCGGTTTTATCGCAGTGGATCGCCTCGATGCGTTACCGCAACTGGATGGCCTTGTGTGCGTGACCACACAAGCGGCGCTGCCGGTTCTCCCTGTGCCTGTTTTCAAACTGGTGCCGAAACGCATTGTGGCGGGGATGGGATGTCGGCGCGATACGCCCTTTACGCTGCTTTCGGCGCTGTTGCAACGCCAGTTGCAGACGAACGCCATTGACCCGCTGGCGCTGCGTGCGATTGGCAGCATCACCTTAAAGCAGAATGAAAAAGGGCTGATCCAACTGGCGCAAAGCCTGGGCGTGCCGTTTGACGTTTTCACGGCTGAGGCATTGCGGCAGCACGAACACCATTTTCCCGCTTCGGAATTTGTCCGTCACACCGCCGGAGTCGGAAGCGTCTCCGGCCCGGTGGCATGGCTGATGAGCGACGGGCAACTGACTGGCGAAACCCTGCGCGAGCAGGGCGTGACTATTACTTTGGGAGTTTCACACTGATGTTAACGGTAATCGGGATTGGCCCCGGCTCACAGGCAATGATGACCATGGAAGCCGTTGAAGCGCTGCAGGCGGCAGAAATTGTGGTCGGTTACAAAACCTATACCCATCTGGTGAAAGCCTTTACCGGCGATAAACAGGTGATCAAAACCGGCATGTGCAAAGAGATTGAGCGCTGCCAGGCGGCGATTGAGCTGGCGCAGGCAGGACATAACGTGGCGCTGATCAGCAGCGGTGACGCCGGGATCTACGGCATGGCCGGGCTGGTACTTGAGCTGGTGAACAAGCAGCAACTCGATGTGGAAGTCCGTCTGGTGCCGGGCATGACCGCCAGCATTGCCGCCGCCGCGCTGCTCGGTGCGCCACTGATGCATGACTTTTGCCATATCAGCTTAAGCGATCTGATGACGCCGTGGCCGGTGATTGAAAAACGCATTGTCGCGGCGGGTGAAGCGGATTTCGTTATTTGCTTCTACAACCCACGCAGTCGGGGCCGCGAAGGCCACCTGGCGCGCGCGTTTGAACTGCTTACGGCCAGCAAAAGCGCCGACACGCCGGTGGGCGTGGTGAAATCTGCCGGGCGCAAAAAAGAAGAGAAATGGCTGACCACGCTTGGCGAGATGGATTTTGAACCCGTTGATATGACCAGCCTGGTGATCGTCGGCAACCGCGCCACTTATGTGCAAAACGGCCTGATGATCACGCCCCGGGGCTACACCCTGTGAGCGCCGGGGAGGTGTTGGTTATCGGCGGCACCAGCGATGCACGGCAAATTTGCCAGCAACTGGATGCAGCCAATGTGTGCTACACGCTGTCGGTGGCGACACCGACCGGGCAGCAGTTGGCGGGAAATATTCGCGGTCAGGTGCGCTGCGGGCGGCTGGAGATGCGCGATATGGTCGCATGGCTGCAACACCACGGTACGCGCTGGGTCATTGATGCTTCGCACCCGTATGCCGATGTGGTGAGCCGCAATATTGCCGCGGCCTGCGAGCAGGCACAGGTGCTGCTCAGCCGTTATCAGCGCCCGGAGCAGTTAGCGGATTTAACCCATCCGTTGCTGTTTTATGTCGCCACGCTGGAAGAGGCCTGCGCCAAAGCCCGCGAACTGGGCGAGCGTATTTTGCTGACTACCGGCAGTAAAGATCTGGCGCGCTGGCGCGAAGGCTTGCCGGATAAAACCTTACTGGCACGGGTGCTTCCCGTGCCGGAAGTGGTGGCGCAGTGCGCGGAGCTGGGTTTTGGCGTTGGTGATATTTTCGCCCTCTGTGGCCCGTTCAGCGCCGGGTTTAACGCCGCGTTTTATCGCCAGTATCGTGTGGAAGTGCTGATCACCAAAGCCTCCGGGGCGGAAGGCGGTTATCTGGAAAAAGTACAGCCCGCGCTGGATGCCAGCATCCCGTGCATCGTCATTGCCCGCCCGCAACCTGCGGTGAGCGGGGAAGAGTTACTCAACAGTCAGGATGCCTTCGCCGGGCGGTTGCGGCGCTGGCTGGCGGCACAGTGAGGAGAACAGCATGAAAAAAGCCCTTCTGGTGGTGAGCTTCGGCACCAGCTATCACGACACCTGTGAGAAAAACATTGTTGCCTGCGAGCGCGAGCTGGCGGCCAGTTGCCCGGATCGCACCCTGTTTCGCGCGTTCACCTCCGGCATGATCATTCGCAAGCTCAGACAGCGCGACAACCTGCACATTGATACCCCGCTCGAAGCGCTGCAAAAGCTGGCGGAACAGGGTTATCAGGATGTGGCAATCCAGTCTTTGCACATTATCAACGGCGATGAGTACGAAAAAATTGCCCGTGAAGTGCAAACGATGCGTCCGCTGTTTAAACGGCTGGTGATTGGTGCGCCGCTGCTCAGCAGCCATGAAGATTACCTGCATCTGATGCAGGCGCTCTCGCGTCAGATGCCGATGGTCGCCGCGGACGAACGCGTGGTGTTTATGGGCCACGGTGCCAGCCACCATGCTTTTGCCGCGTATGCCTGCCTTGACCATATGATGGCGGCGCATCGCTTCCCGGCGCGCGTCGGCGCGGTGGAAAGCTATCCGGAAATCGATGTCATCATCGACAGCCTGCGCCGGGAAGATGTCAAAGCCGTTCATCTGATGCCGCTGATGCTGGTGGCAGGCGATCATGCGATTAATGATATGGCTTCCGATGATGACGATTCGTGGAAAACGCAGTTCGAACGCGTCGGTATCGCTGCCACGCCGTGGCTGCAAGGGTTGGGCGAAAACGCCGATATCCGCGCCATGTTTGTTCAGCATTTACACCAGGCGCTCGAACACGCGCTGGAGGTGGCGGCATGAGCGGAAAACTCTACGCCCTCAGCACCGGCCCGGGCGCGGCGGATCTTATCACTGTGCGCGGTGCGCGTATTCTCGGAAAGCTGGATGTGCTGTATGCGCCGGCCGGGCGCAAAGGCGGCGACAGCCTGGCGTTGTCGATTGTGCGCGAGTATCTCGGTGAGCAGACCGACGTGCGCTGTTGTCACTTCCCGATGAGCGCCGACAGCGCGGAAAAAGAGGCGGTGTGGGATGAGGTTGCCGCTGCGCTGGAGGCTGAAGTGCAGGCCGGTAAGCAGGTCGGTTTTATTACGCTTGGCGACGCCATGCTGTTCAGTACCTGGGTGTTTTTGCTGCAGCGCCTGCAACACCCGCAAAATCTGGAGATTGTTCCCGGCGTCACCTCGTTTGCCGCTATTGCCGCGCGGGCGCAAACACCGCTGGCGATGGAACAACAGTCGCTGGCGGTGGTCTCCTGCACCGCGCCGGAAAGCGACATCCGCCAGGCACTGGCGCAGCACGACAGCCTGGTGTTGATGAAAGTCTATGGCCGTTTCGCGCGGATCAAAGCGCTGCTTGCGCAAGCGGGGCTGCTCGACCATGCGCTGATGATGGCAGAAGCCACGCTGCCGGGAGAACAATGCTGGCGGCGGCTGGGCGAGGTGAGCGACGATCAGCCGCTGCCCTATTTTTCGACCATTCTGGTGAATAAACAGTGGGAGAAGGCATAACAGCGCCCTGATGTGCGAGGGCTACCGGTGTTCATCCGCGAGGTTAAGCGGAGCATGCCGATAATGGAGTAACCATCATATTATCGTCAGCCATGACATTGCTTTATTCTACATGGCTTGTGAGAAGTAAAACGGCACGGCGGGCAGCAGTGCCGCTGTGCAAACATGCCCGCATGCGGGCGACGCAGGTTAAGGAGGCGTCATGACGCAGGCCATTATGCTGCAGGGCACCGCATCGGACGTGGGCAAAAGCGTGCTGGTGGCGGGGCTGTGCCGTATTTTTCATCAGGACGGGTTAAAAACCGCGCCGTTTAAATCGCAGAATATGGCGCTCAACTCGGGTATCACTGCGAACGGCCAGGAGATGGGGCGCGCGCAGATATTTCAGGCCGAAGCGGCGGGTATCCAGCCGGATGTGCGCATGAACCCGGTGCTGCTCAAACCGACCAGCGATCGCAAAGCGCAAGTGGTGCTGATGGGCAAAGTCGCCACCGATATGGACGCCGTGAGTTATCACGACTATAAACCGCGGCTGCGCGAGCAGATTATCCAGGTTTACCAGAGCCTGGCGCAGGAGTATGACGCGCTGGTGCTGGAGGGCGCGGGCAGCCCGGCGGAGATCAACCTGCGCGACCGGGATATCGTCAATATGGGCATGGCAGAGATGGCCGCTTGCCCGGTCATTC
This sequence comes from Kosakonia sp., assembly GCF_032104925.1. Classification (NCBI taxonomy): domain Bacteria; kingdom Pseudomonadati; phylum Pseudomonadota; class Gammaproteobacteria; order Enterobacterales; family Enterobacteriaceae; genus Kosakonia; species Kosakonia sp. The sequence continues at coordinate 226,810 of NZ_DAMCGF010000003.1, read as the reverse complement.
TGGTGGCGGATATTGACAGAGGCGGCGTTTTTGCCGCGATTTACGGCACGCTGGCGCTATTACAGGAGCATGAACGCTGGCGGGTGAAAGGGGTGATCATCAATAAATTTCGCGGCGATGTCGCGCTGCTTATCCCGGGAATTAAGCAGATTGAAGAGTTGACCGGCGTACCGGTGATTGGCGTTATGCCGTGGCTGGAGGTCGACCTTGAAGATGAAGACGGCGTGGCGTTACAGCGCGGGAAATACTTGCGCACCGGCGAGCGGGCGCTGGATATCGCCGTGGTGCAACTCCCGCATATCTCTAATTTCACCGATTTCAATGCGCTCGCTGCTCAGCCCGACGTACGCGTTCACTACGTGCGCACGCCGGAGGAGCTGCATAGCGCCGATCTGCTAATCCTCCCTGGTAGTAAAAACACCCTTGGCGATCTCAACTGGCTGCGCGAAAGCGGGCTGGCGAAAGCAGTGCTGGAACGTCATCGTGCAGGTGTGCCGATTATTGGCGTCTGTGGCGGGTATCAAATGCTTGGCGAAACCATTATTGATGAGGTGGAGTCCGGACTGGGGCAACAGCCAGGGCTGGGGCTGCTGGAGACGGTGACGCGGTTTGCCCGCGACAAAACCACCACCCGAGTGGAAGCGAGTTTGCAGGAGACGCTCCCCGGCTGGCTGGCACCGTGCGCCGGGCTAACGGTGCGCGGGTATGAAATTCATCTGGGTGAAACCACGCGCAGCAATGGTTGCCAGCCGGCGTTGTGGCTACAAAAAGCGGGGCAGCGCGTGGCAGATGGCGCGGTCAGCCGTGACGGTCTGGTGTTTGGCACCTATCTGCATGGCTTGTTCGATAGCGACACGTTCACCCGCACACTGCTTAACGGGCTGCGTCAGCGCAAAGGGCTGCCGCCGCTGGATGCGCGCGTTGATTACGCGCAGTACAAAGCGCAGCAGTTTGATATCCTCGCCGACGCCATGCGTCAGCATGTGGACATTGATCGTATTTATCAAATTATGCAGCAACATCAGGAGCAAGCATGTTAACCCTTGTTACCGGCGGCGCGCGCAGCGGCAAAAGCCGTCATGCTGAATCGCTGGTCGCGGATGCAAAAACGGTGCTCTATATCGCCACTTCGCAAATCGTTGATGACGAAATGGCGACGCGGATTGAGCACCACCGGCAGGAACGCCCCCGACACTGGCGCACCGAAGAGCGCTGGCAACAGTTGTCAGCCGTCATTACCCCGCATAACGATCCTGACGAAGCGGTATTGCTGGAATGCATTACGACGCTTGTCACCAATCTGCTGTTTGCTTCTGGCGCGGGCGACGACCCGGATAACTGGGATTACGCCGCGCTGGAAGCGCAGGTTCAGCACGAGATTGAACACCTGATTGCCGCCTGTGCGGCGTGCCCGTCGCCGGTGGTGCTGGTGACCAATGAAGTAGGTATGGGCATTGTGCCGGAAAACCGGCTGGCGCGGCATTTTCGCGATATCGCCGGGCGCGTCAACCAGCGACTGGCGCAGGCGGCAGATCACGTCTGGCTGGTGGTGTCAGGGATTGGAGTCAAAATCAAATGATCAAATTATTTTTCGCCACGCTCTCTTTTATCAGCCGTTTGCCGGTGCCTGGCCGTTGTGTGCAGGGGCTGGATGTCGCGGAATATGTGCGCGGTGTTGTGACCTTTCCATTGGTCGGGCTGCTGCTCGGGGCGCTCAGCGGTGTTGTCGTACTGGCGTTACAACCCTGGTGCGGCGTGCCGCTGGCAGCGCTTTTTGGCGTGCTGGCGCTGGCCTTGCTAACCGGAGGCTTTCATCTGGATGGTCTGGCGGACACCTGCGACGGTATCTTTTCCGCGCGTCGACGCGAACGGATGCTGGAAATCATGCGTGACAGCCGACTTGGCACCCACGGTGGCCTGGCACTGGTGTTTGTGCTGGTCGCCAAAATCCTGGTTATCAGCGAGCTGCAACTGCGCGGTGTCAGCATCATTGCCGCACTGGCGATGGCCTGTGCCGCCGGGCGTGGTTGCTCGGTGTTACTGATGTTCGGCCATCGCTATGCGCGCGAAGAGGGGCTGGGCAACCTGTTTATCGGGAAAGTTTCCGGCAGAGACACGCTGGTTACGCTGACCATCACTGCGTTGCTGGCAATAGCCATATTGGGCTTGAAAGGGATTATTGCGCTGCTGGTGACGCTGGCGGCGATCTTCCTGCTGGGGCAGATGCTTAAACGCACCCTGGGTGGGCAAACCGGCGACACGCTGGGCGCCGCGATTGAACTTGGCGAAGTGGTATTTCTTCTGGCGCTACTCTGAACAGCCCGCAACATAACGAGAAACAACATGCAGACATTGACGACACTACTGGCAAGTATCCCGACTCCCAATGACGTAGCAATGGCGCAGGCACAGCGCCACCTGGATGGTTTACTGAAGCCGGTTGGCAGCCTCGGGCGACTGGAAGCATTAGCGGTACAACTGGCGGGAATGCCGGGATTAAACGGCACGCCGCGCAGCGGTGAGAAAGCCATTGTGGTGCTGTGCGCCGATCATGGTGTCTGGCATGAGGGCGTGGCGGTATCACCGCAGGTTGTCACTGCGATTCAGGCGGCGAACATGACGCAGGCGACGACGGGCGTTTGCGTACTGGCCGCGCAGGCCGGTGCGAAAGTACATGTGCTGGATGTTGGCATTGATGCCGATCCGATCCCCGGCCTGGTGAATATGAAAGTCGCGCGCGGCAGCGGCAATATCGCTACCGGCCCCGCAATGAGCCAGCAGCAAGCTGAAGCATTGCTGCTGGAAACGATGCGCTACACCCGAGAGCTGGCGGCGCAAGGCGTGAAGCTCTTTGGCGTCGGTGAACTCGGCATGGCCAACACCACACCAGCGGCGGCGATTGTCAGCGTGCTGACCGGCGAAGAACCTGAACATGTGGTCGGCATTGGCGCAAATTTGCCGGAAAACCTGCTCGGGCATAAAGCGCAGGTGGTGCGTAAAGCAATTGCCGTCAACCAGCCCAATCCCGCCGATGGCCTTGAGGTGCTGGCAAAAGTGGGGGGATACGATCTGCTGGGAATGACCGGCGTGATGCTCGGCGCGGCATCTTGTGGTCTGCCGGTGGTGCTGGACGGTTTCCTTTCTTATGCCTCGGCGCTGGCGGCGTGTCGCATGGCGCCACAGGTAAAACCGTATCTGATCCCTTCGCATCTGTCGGCGGAAAAAGGGGCGCGCCTGGCGCTGGAACATTTAGGGCTGGAGCCGTATCTCAATATGGGCATGCGTTTAGGCGAAGGGAGCGGGGCGGCGCTGGCGATGCAACTGGTTGATGCGGCCTGCGCGATCTACAACCATATGGGTACGCTGGCAGCGAGCAATATCGTGCTGCCGGAGACGAAATAACGATGTCCGTTGCCGGGGGAGTTTTGACTTGCCCGGCATTACCCCTCTTTTTGCATTGCCTGCAACAGCGTATCCAGCAAACCTGGATAGCAGGCGTCGAGATCTTCGCGGCGCAGGGAGATCATATTTTCCCGACCCTGCGGGCGCTGCCAGACCACGCCGCTATCGCGCAGGACGCGCCAGTGGTGCGTCATCGTGGATTTCGCCACATCTTCCGGGCGCAGGGCGTTACAACTTAATTCGCTGCCGTCGGCAAGCCGCTTGATCATCGCCAGGCGCAGGGGATTGCCAAGGGCAAAGAGCACATTTTCAAGGCGAAATTGCTCACGTTCGGGGTGGTTAGCGATCATAATCTTCCTGTGTCGGCGGTGGCTGTGCTGGAAAAGCAGCAGCCCGTATCGGCGGCTGGGCCGGTACTATACGCAAACTGCTTTGCGAAAGCCACGAGGTCAATCGCGGCTCAACCAATCGTAAGAATAGCAAAAATAGTTCGAATATACTCGTACAGTTGTACTATTATAGATGCCGTGAATGAATAGCGGCCAATTCCGGCCGCGAACTAACAGTCAAATGACTAAGGACGCATCATGCCCCGACCCATCCCCCTCGAACGTTATCGCAACATCGGTATCTCCGCGCATATCGATGCCGGTAAAACAACCACTACTGAGCGCATTCTGTTTTACACCGGGATGAGCCACAAACTGGGTGAAGTACACGATGGCGCGGCAACAACCGACTGGATGGCGCAGGAGCAAGAGCGCGGCATTACCATTACGTCTGCGGCGGTAAGCTGCTTCTGGCCTGGTATGGACAGAGGTTTTGAGCCGCACCGCATTAATATTATCGACACCCCCGGGCACGTGGATTTCACCATTGAAGTGGAACGTTCCATGCGTGTGCTCGACGGCGCGGTAATGGTGTATGACTCCGTGGGTGGCGTGCAGCCGCAGTCGGAAACCGTGTGGCGTCAGGCTAATAAATACCACGTGCCGCGTCTCGCGTTCGTCAACAAGATGGACAGACCCGGCGCGGATTTTTTCCGCGTGGTGCAGATGATGATCGACCGCCTGAAAGCCAACCCGGTGCCGATTGTGATCCCTATCGGCGCGGAAGAGCATTTCACCGGCGTGGTGGATTTGATCAAAATGCGCGAAATCATCTGGGATGACGCGACGCAGGGCATGACTTTCAGCTATGGCCCGGTGCCGGATGATCTCATGGCAACCGCGCTGGAGTGGCGTGAGAAGATGATCTCCGCGGCGGCGGAAGCCAGTGACGAGCTGATGGATAAATATCTGGAAACCGGCTCGCTCGACGAAGCGGAAATTATTGCCGGCCTGCGCAAACGCACGGTTGCCGGGGAAATTCAGCCGATGCTGTGCGGCAGCGCCTTTAAAAATAAAGGCGTCCAGCGCATGCTCGACGCGGTGGTGGAACTGATGCCGTCGCCGCTGGATATCCCTGCTATTCAGGGCGTGGATGAAAAAGGCCAACCGGCAGAGCGCCATGCGAATGACGACGAACCGTTCTCGGCGCTGGCGTTTAAACTGATGACCGACCCGTATGTTGGCCAGCTTACCTTTATCCGCGTCTATTCCGGCGTGCTGAAAAAAGGGGATGCAGTTTACAACCCGGTGAAAGGCAAGAAAGAGCGTATCGGACGTATCGTGCAGATGCATGCCAACGATCGCCACGAAGTGGATGAGCTGCGCGCCGGTGATATTGCCGCCTGCGTCGGCCTGAAAGATGTCACCACCGGTGACACGTTAAGCGACCCGGATAAAGTGATCACGCTGGAGCGCATGGAGTTTCCTGAGCCGGTGATTTCGCTCGCTATTGAGCCGAAAACCAAAGCGGATCAGGAGAAAATGGGCATCGCCTTGCAACGGTTGGCGTCGGAAGATCCGTCATTCCGCCTGCATACTGACGAGGAATCCGGACAGACGATTATTTCCGGGATGGGCGAGTTGCATCTGGAAATTATTGTTGACCGCATGAAACGTGAGTTTGGCGTGGAGGCGAATATCGGTCGCCCGCAGGTCACATACCGCGAAACCTTGCGTAAAACCGTGAAGGATATCGAAGGTAAATTTGTGCGCCAGTCCGGCGGTAAAGGTCAGTATGGTCATGTGGTTCTGACGCTTGAACCGCTGGAGCCGGGTAGCGGCTTTGTATTTGAAGACGCCACCAAAGGCGGCGTGGTGCCGCGCGAGTACATTCCTTCAGTGGAAAAAGGCCTGCGCGAAGCCATGAACAACGGCGTGCTGGCGGGTTACCCGGTGGTCGATGTGAAGGCAACCCTGACATTCGGTTCCTATCACGATGTCGACTCCTCGGAAATGGCCTTCCGCATGGCGGCGATCTTTGGCTTTAAAGAGGGCGCGCGCAAAGCCGATCCGGCAATCCTTGAGCCGATTATGCATGTGGAAGTGGAAACACCGGAAGAGTACGCCGGGAACATCATGGGCGATCTCTCTTCCCGTCGCGGGATGGTGCAGGGCATGGAAGAGCGGTTCGGTAGCCAGATTATCCGCGCCGATGTGCCGCTGGCTGAAATGTTCGGCTACTCCACCACGCTGCGATCCATGTCGCAAGGGCGCGCGACCTACAGCATGGAGTTCCACCACTATGCGGAAGCGCCGCGCAACGTGGCGGACGACATCATCGCCAGCCGTGCGAAAGCGTAACGTCTACGCTGTAACAGCAAACCCCGCTCCGGCGGGGTTTTTTTTGCGTGAAGCCGGGTCGCAAAATCAATGCAACATTGCATTTTGCTGCGGATATTCAGGAATCACGCTTCCATTGCTGTCCCTCTGTGCATGCATAAATCGCCCGAACACCGCATTATTAAAATATAGAATTTGATCTATATAGTTTTTGTTCTATATTAATGAGGTGTGCTGTGTGGCAGATAATGATGACGCAGACGTTTGAAAAGTGGTTTGATGCACTGGGTGACAACGATCGCGCCCGTGTGCTGGCGGCGCTGATGGTGCTACGGGTTAAAGGTCCGCAGCTACCAAGGCCTTACGCGGATACGGTAAAAGGCTCGCGTTATAACAATATGAAGGAGCTGCGCATACAAAGCCGGGGTGAGCCGTTTCGGGTCTTCTATGCCTTTGATCCGCAGCGCGTGGGCATATTGCTTTGTGCTGGCAACAAGGCGAGTCATGAAAAACGCTTTTACGATGTGATGATCCAGATTGCAGATCGGGAGCTAACGAGCCATCTGCACCAGCTTAAAATCAAGGAGTAATACGATGAGCAAAACACTGGAACAGCTAATTGCCGAACAAAAGGCTGATGTTGTCACCGCTGCGCAGTCACTCGCGCAAGAGATGCTGCTCAATATCCATCTTGCGGAGCTGCGTGAGCGGGTACAAAAAACGCAGATCGAAATGGCGCAGGCGCTGGGGCTGAAACAGCCCACGGTAGCGGTGATGGAAAAGCAGGGCCGGGATATTAAACTTTCCACGCTGAAGCGCTACGTGGAAGCGACAGGCAGCAAGCTACGCATTGATATTGAGCTGCCGGATGGCTCGCACTATGGCTTTGCGCTGTGAAGCGATAATGCGCTGTAAAAAAGAGAAAACCCACAAAGCAAACTATGATTAGCAAATACCCGTTGCGCCTGAGGATAAGATGATGCGCTGCGTTAAACTTTTTTGCTGTTGTGTTGCGTTACTCTGCGCCCAGGGCGCGCAGGCTGTGAGCTATCCGCTGCCGCCGGAAGGCAGCCGTCTGGTGGGCAGCCCGTTAACTATCACCATTCCTCATGACAACACCTTCCCGCTGGAAGCGTTTGCCGCGAAATACGGACAGGGGCTGAGTAATATGCTCGAAGCCAACCCGGATGCCGATCCCTTTTTACCGAAAGCCGGTTCACAACTGGTTATTCCGCAGCAGGTGATTCTGCCTGCGACTGTTCGCGAAGGCATTGTGATTAACGTTGCGGAAATGCGCCTCTACTATTACCCCAAACAGTCGAATACGGTCGAGATCTTACCGATTGGCATCGGCCAGGCCGGACGCGAAACGCCGCGCAATTGGGTGACTGCGGTGGAACGCAAGCAGGAAGGGCCGACCTGGACACCTACGGCGAATACGCGGAAAGCGTACGAGAAAGAGGGAAAAACCTTACCTGCGTTTGTGCCTGCCGGGCCGGATAACCCGATGGGGCTTTATGCTATTTATATTGGAAAGCTGTACGCTATTCACGGCACGAACGCTAATTTTGGCATTGGGTTGCGCGTCAGCCAGGGCTGTATCCGTTTACGCAGCGATGACATTAAATACCTCTTCGACAATGTGCCTGTGGGAACACGGGTACAGATTATCGACCAGCCGGTCAAAATCACCACCGAGCCGGATGGCAGCAGTTGGGTGGAAGTTCACGAACCGCTATCTCGCAATCGCGCTGAGTTTGAGTCCAGCAATAAAGTGCCGCTGCCTGCCACTCCGGTGCTACATGCGCTAATGAAAGACGAAGGCATCGATGCGAACCGCGCAAGCCAGGAACTGGAGCGCCGTTCCGGTATGCCGGTAAATATTAGTGCGCCTGCGGTGAATCATCCGATAGATAAACAACCGCTATAGAATGGTTTATCAATAAATTTGAACTCTAAGGTTAAACAATCGGTATTTATTCTTCTCATGGAGTGCGTAGAGTAAGGACAATCCTGGACGGGAAATTCCCCCGTCTGCTGATTACCTCCCTGAACAGAAGGACAACGACGCCATGAAGAAGATCGGATTTTTGTCATTTGGTCACTGGACACCTTCGCCGCAATCTGCGACGCGTTCGGCGGCTGATACGCTGCTGCAATCCATCGATCTGGCGGTTGCCGCTGAAGAACTTGGTGCGGACGGCGCGTATTTCCGAGTGCATCACTTTGCCCGTCAGCTCAGCTCACCTTTCCCGTTACTGGCCGCTATTGGCGCCAAAACCCACAAAATAGAGATTGGCACCGGCGTTATTGATATGCGCTATGAAAACCCGTTGTATATGGCGGAAGATGCCGGCGCGGCGGATTTGATTTCCGGCGGTCGTTTGCAGTTGGGTATCAGCCGGGGCTCACCGGAACAGGTTATTGATGGCTGGCGCTATTTTGGCTATCAGCCGGCGGAAGGCGAAACCGATGCGGATATGGCGCGCCATCATACGGAAACGTTTCTGGATGTGCTGCGCGGCGAAGGGTTTGCCAAACCGAACCCGCAGCCGATGTTCCCGAACCCACCAGGCTTGCTGCGCCCGGAACCCTGGTCTGAAGGTTTGCGCGAACGTATCTGGTGGGGCGCAGGCTCAAACGCGACAGCGGTTTGGGCGGCAAAACTGGGGATGAACCTGCAAAGCTCCACGCTGAAAGATGATGAAACCGGTGAACCGTTCCATATCCAGCAGGCGCAGCAGATTCGGGCCTACCGTGAAGCCTGGAAAGCAGCAGGGCACTCGCGCACACCGCGCGTCTCCGTTAGTCGCAGTATCTTCGCGCTCATGGACGATCGTGATCGGGCTTACTTTGGTGGCAGCCGTGATGACAGCGATAAAATCGGCTTTCTTGATGAGAAAACCCGCGCTGTTTTTGGCCGCAGCTACGCCGCAGAACCGGATAAATTGATCGAGCAGCTGAAAAAAGATGAGGCCATTGCTGAAGCAGATACGCTACTGCTGACCGTGCCGAATCAATTAGGCGTGGATTATAATGCGCACGTGATTGAGTCGATTCTCAAGCATGTCGCGCCGGGGATGGGCTGGCGTGATTGATGTGAAACTGCAGTTGAAAGCATAACTTCCTTTTCTTGCGGCGCTTTGTAAAGCGCCGCATTTCGTTTTGCAGTACAGAAATTTATCACCGACACTTGAGCCAAAGACGTAGTCGGCGCAGGCATTGTGCTTTACACTGCGCGCTGCAAAAAACAGAGCAAATGAACGATTAAGTAGGTGGTAAGGCGATGAACGGAAAGATCACAACCTGGTTTAAAGATAAAGGTTTTGGATTTATCAAAGATGAAAACGGCGAAAACCGTTACTTTCATGTGATTAAGGTCGCCAACCCTGAGTTGATTAAAAAAGATGCGGCGGTAACGTTCGAACCCACGACAAACAACAAAGGGTTGTCTGCTTATGCGGTGAAAGTTGTCCCGGAAAGCAAATACATCTATATCGCAGGTGAACGAATTAAGCTTACGTCGATCAAATCTTATCTGGTATACAGCGAAGAAGTTCCTGTCGATACCCGCATCGATAAAGACAATGCCGTGCTCTCCGTTGGCGCGCTGATGGGAAGTATCCGGCCGAAATCCGCGACTAAGCCTGGCGAAATGCGTTCGCTAAAAAAACTGGCAATCACCACTTTTCAGGGTACGACCCTGATTTTCTCCGAAGACGAGATAGACGTGGATGCGACGGTTAAGCTGCTTAACGTCTAAAACATCCAGATTGGTTTGCTGCCGAAACCGGCGTTTTTCTAAACCGCGTTTCGGCATCATTTACTGTTCGCTGTGGTTCCCGTTTTTCTGTTCAATCCGTCCCGCCAGAGCAATGCTTTCGCCCCGTGCGAGTGTGGAATGGCGAGCGCAATGTTTGCGCTTCGCGGGTAATGAGTCGATTCCACAATCTGGTCTCTTCGCAGCAATTACAGCTATAATCCGACCCAATGTTCAACCGGTTTACAGACGAAAATGACAAAACTCACTTTACAAGAGCAGATGCTCAAAGCGGGATTAGTAACCAGCAAGAAAATGGCTAAAGTCCAGCGCACTGCCAAAAAATCACGTGTTCAGGCGCGTGAGGCAAGAGAAGCCGTGGAAGAGAATAAAAAAGCACAGCTTGAGCGCGATAAGCAATTAAGCGAGCAACAAAAACAAGCGGCGTTATCAAAAGAATATAAAGCGCAGGTTAAGCAACTTATTGAAATGAACAGGATCACTATTGCCAAAGGCAATATTGATTTTAATTTCACAGATAATAAGTTAATTAAAAAAATAGTGGTGGATAAAAATACGCAGGCACAATTGATTAGCGGTCGTCTCGCCATTGCTCGTCTGGTTGTTGATGGCAAGGATGAGAGTGAATATGCGATTATTCCCGCAATCGTAGCCGATAAAATCGCTCAGCGGGATGCGAACAGTATTGTGTTAAACAGCGCGCTTAGTCAGGAAGATCAAGATGAAGATGATCCGTACGCTGATTTTAAAGTGCCCGATGATTTGATGTGGTAATAACCATTGCAAACGATTTTAACCTCCGGGGGAATGTATGAGTAACGAAATACCGCTTAAATTTTATGACATCGTTGATGAGTATTCGACGGAAACCGAAAAAACGGTAAAAGAATCAGAACGCGATGCGCTGGCGCACTATTTCCAGCTACTGATCACCCGTTTGATGAATAACGAAGAAATCAGTGAAGAGGCGCAGCAGGAAATGGCCAATGAAGCGGGTATTGACGCGCTGCGTATTGACGAGATTGCGACGTTTCTGAATCAGTGGGGCAACGAGTAGTTCTGTTGCCGTGATTTTCAAAAGCGCGAAAGTGCATTTTTTATGTCCGCTCGCCGCCGGAAGCGGACATCGCAAACATCCCCGAACGTGCAAAACATCAGTAGAGGATATTTGCCATCGCTTTGTACCGTTCGGGTAACGCGCTGTTCAGCGCCAGGACTTTTTCAACAGTAGAAAATGTCGGCGCCCCTTTAGCGCGTTCGCCATCAACAATCGCGGAACGTATTGTCGCCGCCGCCGTAGAAATAGTGTTGAAATACTCTTCTGATTCCGCAGTTTGTAATTCTCCTGAAACGGCGTAACGGACAATTGGCCAGTCTGTAAAATCAATTAACGGGAACGCTTCTTTATCAGATGATATGTTGGCTAATAACAACTCTTCTGCTTTTTTATGATCTCTTTGTGCAGTTGAAAGTAGCTGTAAGCGATATTTCATTCTTGACAAAATATCGCTATTCGTCTTTTCTGACGAGAGTGCCGCAATAAAGGCGGATAGCTCATCAGGCGGGCTGTGATCATAATGCGTCTTCCGCTGGGCTTCAGAAGAAGGTTGGGTGCTATTTGATGCAATTTCAATTAAATAATTTAAAATTTCTAAAGTCATTTAATGTGCCTTATGAATTTCATTGTGCGGTATTAACTGGCGATACTGAAAATAGTGCTGGCAGCTTTGTGTCATTGTTAATAAATCCCGTGTCGAAAATAACGCATGGCCTGCCAGTATATGACAGGTGCTTTAAATGAACGTTTTTAAAACGTCACGCAGATCCTGTTTCATATTTAAATAGCAGCGCGCTGCCAGGCTTACGCGATGAGTATTATTGATAATGTGCGGTTTGAAAAACGAATAATTGTGCGGTCTGCTGTGAGTTCAACTCAACATGGTTAATAACGATGGGGGCTACTGACGTGGGGCGGCCTGCGAGAAGCGGTATCGCCGGTGTTGGATTTGCTTCGAACAGGTTCCGGTATTTTGCAAACCGCCAGCGTTTTGTGGCTTAACGGTTAGCGAGGCACAAGCCCCGCAAAAGAGGGCCTGGTTCAACAGAAAAGTTTCGCAGACTTGCCTCTGACATGAGGCATTTTGCGATGAAGGCTGTTAATCACAGCGATGCTATGCTTTTTCCTGCGGTTGCAGTTGATAAATCCATGCCGTCACATGCTTGCCGTCGAGCGTGGTCACATCCACCCGAACACGATCGTAGCCCTCTTCGAATTCGTCCAGCATCGTCCAGTGCGCCGCGAGATTAGCGGATACAAACAGGTAACCATCAACCCGGGAACCGTCTTTATCCAGCACAATGCCGGGGAATTCGGCGGCGGCTCCCCAGCCAAATTCATAAAATGTTCCCGTAACGTAACCAGGCAGCCACTCTCCACCGATATTTTCCAGAATATGTGCATTCGAATGACCGGGGCGAAGCGTCCCGTAAACAAACAGTGATTCCATTTTTCCTCATTATCTAACGCAATGAATAACCAGCAGAATGATCACCAACATACGTTTAAGCGCTGTAGTTCGCAACTGGCTGGAATCGGGTAAGTGGTTGTGACATCCCGGGGAAGTGCTCAGGGTTATTACCGGCATTGAGAATGTACTTACTGATATGGGGCTTATTCCCGATCTCGTTGCAGAAGGGAAAGTGACGCAAGCTATATCGCACCGCTCGACCATTAATTCCTTTATTATGTTGATAGGGCCGGTGATTGCGGCCTCGCTTATTTCACTTTTTTCCGCTGGTGTTGCGTTGTATATTTCTGCGCTAGTTTATGCATCATCTTGTATCGCATTTATTATTTTATGGTTTAAATATGATGTGGAAGCCGTTTCAACTGGCGAAAAGGAGAGCTGGTTTTATAAAACTAAGGGAGCATTTAAAGCAATTTACCATGTTAAATCTGAGCTTCATATTGCGCTGGTCTCCTCTGTTATTAACTTTACGATGTTCCCTTTCTTTTCCGTGACGATACCCTACTGGATCAGCACTGAATTAAAGCTTCCCGCCACCTATCTTGGCGCGTTTGAATTTTCATTTGCTCTGGGACTCATTGCCAGTAGTCTTTATATAAACGCTTTTGTAAGAGCGTGGGCGGGACGGCTCAAGAATGTTTTATTTGGCTTTGTCCTGTTGGGCAGCAGCGTCATGGCAATTGTCCTGATGGGAAATATCTATATGTCTATTTTGCTGGCGTTCTTTTGCGGTATGGCGTTTATTTTTATTAACGTCAACCTCAGTACGCTGCGCTCAACGGCAACTCCCCGTAATTACCGAACGAGAATGAGCGCCATGGCAGGCTTTTTATCCAGCCTGGCCAACCCTTTTGGCGTGGCCATTGCTGGCTGGTATATCAGTTTATTAGGCGTGGTTCCGTTTACCGTTATTTCCGGTGCCGTTGTGGTGTTAATTACTCCCGTTATTTTATGTTCGCTTCATTTGCGTCGGGCACTTTCACTTGATGAAGTTGAAATGAAAGGGTATTACGAAAAAACCTATCCGGCCGCATTTTATAAACCTCGGCAACGTAAACAGGATACATGAATGATATCCAATAGAAGCGCTTTGACGTTATGACCAGACTCAGCATGGGTTGCCATTCTGGCAACCCATGCTGAGTGTGTTTTCTCTGTGACTGGTTTCTGTGGGGGCTAAGGCGTGTTTGCGGTTACGAGATGGTTATTAATGGCGTACACCGTACAGTTGCCCGCGCCCGGACGCTGCTCCTGTTGACAGATGCTTAGCGCCGTTTCTGCGGCTTGACGGCTGTTTCTGGCCCAGTACGCCGCGCCCCAGTCGCCGTCCTCGTCCGTGGCAAAGGCTTTTTCATAGCGTTGTGTTGCTGCATATTCTGAGAACGCCTTTTTCCCGGCGGCATTAAGCGCGGGCGGTGCAGGCAGGTGCGTTTCGGGCAGAGGCACAGCTTCGCTGGTCGGTAAATGCTGCTGTTTTAGAAATGTGGCCACCGTCTGCCACCAGAAACTTTCCGGCGCTGAATCCATAAAGACATGGCCATTATTACCGAAGGCAGGCATCGTGATGAATTGCGCCGTGTGGCTTCCCTGCTGATAGGCATCAAACATCTCTTTGCCCATCGACGGCGGGAAGGATTTATCATTTTTCGCATACAGCCACAGGGACGGGATATTAGCTGTTTTCCCGTAACGTGCGTAGGCTTGCAGCAGACCGGCTTTATCGCAGAGTGATTTCCCGTCAATCGCGCCCCTTCCGCCGTCGAAATTGATCACCGCCTTAACGCCTGGTGGATTAGCCGCACCAGCAGCAAGCACCGCAAAACCGCCTGCGGACATCCCGGCCAGGATCGCGTTATCGGCTGCGGCCCACGGCTGGTGGCGCACGGCTTCGAGGGCCGCGAGCAGGTTACGGGTATCCTGCTCCCCGGCCCGCAGATGTAAAGGTTGCGCGCAGGAACCATCGGCATACTCCGCCGCACCGCTTGATTGCCCGTAGCCCTGGCGCAGGACCACCACCGCCGCATAACCGTGGCGCGCAAAAGCGATAGCCGCTGAGGCATAACGGTTCGGGTTGATTATCCAGCGATCAAATTCAGCACTGCCAACGGTTCCATTAGTGATTAACACCACGGGTAAAGGCGTTTGGCTGTCCATGCGTGTCACAAAGGCATCCAGCACGGCCGGCTGACCATTATCTAAGGTGACCGCCAGCAAAAGCGGCTCTCTTATCAACCCGTTAATCTGTTGATATTCCGGGGCTTGCTCTACAACATCTGCATGGCCTGCAACAGTAAAAAGAAGGAGGGCGGTGGTGAAAAGGCGTTTTGCTGTACGAGTCGTAAAACGGTTGCGCATGGTGGTTAACCCTGAAATGTTTGGCCTTAAAAGGCGCGGCGTGACTGGAGAGCTGGTCACTTGTTTTTCTATTTCCTGTCGCGCGGTATTGATCACGCATGTCGGTACTTTCTGCAAGCCGTGAGCATAGCATTAAGGTAAGCAAACATTTTCAATGGATTACGTTACAGGTTCAGCTTGATGCTCAAGAAGCGGAAAGGGCGGTTTCTGAAGGGGAAAAACTTATCGCTATGTTTAGCGGAGCGATAAAAAGCAAAAAGCCTGCTTGAAAGCAGGCTTTTTTTGAATCTGGCTCCTCTGACTGGACTCGAACCAGTGACATACGGATTAACAGTCCGCCGTTCTACCGACTGAACTACAGAGGAATCGTTGTGGAGGCTTATCTTAGCGGCGAAAAATCTTTTGTCAAACCTCATTTCTCGCAGGGTGTGCTGACTGCCGAATCCATCGACAATTTGAGTTCATTATCATCGTTTTCTGTGGAAATGCTTTGCAGGATCACGGTTTCTCCCCCATCATTTGAAATGTGATTTCACCTTTTGCGGCTAAGGACCAATTTGAACGTCGTTACTCCTCTTCGCCAGGCTGTCATGCGCACGCCGTGGTACAGAAAGCGTAAAAGCTACCGTGTTTTATTCTGGCGAGAAATCACCCCCCTTGCCGTACCTATCTTCCTCGAAAACACCTGCGTCCTGATGATGGGCGTGCTCAGCACCTTCCTCGTAAGCTGGCTGGGCAAAGAGGCGATGGCGGGGGTAGGTCTTGCCGATAGTTTTAACATGGTGGTAATGTCATTTTTTGCGGCAATCGACCTGGGAACCACGGTGGTGGTGGCCTTCAGCCTCGGTAAGCTGGATGGCGAGCGGGCGAGGGCGGCGACGCGCCAGTCGCTGGTGATCATGACGCTGTTTTCGATTGTGCTGGCGGCGGTGATCCACTACTACGGTACGGAAATTATCGATTTTATCGCCGGGGCGGCAACGGCGGAGGTCAAGGCGCTGGCGCTGACCTACCTTGAACTGACGGTTCTCAGCTACCCGGCTGCGGCCATTGCGCTGATTGGCAGCGGTGCGCTGCGCGGCGCGGGCAATACCAAAATCCCGCTGCTGATTAACGGCGGCATGAATATCCTCAATATTCTTATCAGCAGCGTGCTGATCTATGGTCTCTTCGGCTGGAAAGGGATGGGCTTCGCCGGGGCAGGGCTGGGGCTGACCATTTCCCGCTATATTGGCGCGGTGGCGATTATCTGGGTACTGATGATTGGCTTTAACCCGGCGCTGCGTATTCCGCTAAAAAGTTACTTCGAAAAGCTCAACTTCAGCATTATCTGGGAAGTGATGGGTATCGGCATCCCCGCCAGTATCGAATCGGTGCTGTTTAACGGCGGCAAGCTGCTGACGCAAATGTTCGTTGCCGGTATGGGCACCAACGTTATCGCCGGTAACTTTATTGCTTTCTCCGTTGCGGCGCTAATTAACCTGCCGGGCAACGCGCTGGGTTCCGCCTCCACAATTATTACCGGTAAACGACTGGGCAAAGGACAGATAAGCCAGGCTGAGCGCCAGTTGCGGCATGTATTCTGGCTCTCGACGCTGTTACTGACGATGCTTGCCTGGGGAACCGCGCCGTTTGCCGGGCTTTTCGCCTCGTTTTACACCCAGGAAGAGGATGTAAAAGAGGTGGTTAAAGTGCTTCTCTGGCTTAACGCGGCATTTATGCCCATCTGGGCGGCATCCTGGGTGCTACCCGCCGGACTGAAAGGCGCGCGCGACGCCCGTTTCGCCATGTGGGTGTCCATGCTTGGAATGTGGGGTTGTCGCGTCGTCGCCGGTTATACCCTCGGGATTATGCTCGGTATGGGCGTGGTTGGGGTCTGGCTCGGGATGTTCCTTGACTGGGCGGTGCGCGGCGCGCTCTTTTACTGGCGTATGGTCAGCGGACGCTGGCTGTGGAAGTATCCAAAGCCGCAAAAAAGCGCCATTTCTGCACAGAATGGAGAATAATTCGGCAAACGCACCAAAATGTGAAAATCAGGCTTTGACAAGGGCCTGGGGCATCGCTAATATTCGCCCCGTTCACACGATTCCTCTGTAGTTCAGTCGGTAGAACGGCGGACTGTTAATCCGTATGTCACTGGTTCGAGTCCAGTCAGAGGAGCCAGATTTAAAAAAGCCTGCTTTTAAGCAGGCTTTTTGCTTTTCTGCGTTCTCACATCCCGCAACTTAGCGTTTTCCCTGCGGGAATTTCTCGTTGAAGCAGCAATGCATCGCGATGACAAAGGCTATCGACATCGTCAGTTCGGGCGGCGATACGCTGGTAAAGAAGCGCTGAAAAGCCATTATGCCTGCACGGAGTAAAATAAAACCCGCCGCAGCGGGTTTGTGAATGAACCGAACGCTTAGCTTGCCTGCACGCGCAGCGGTGCAGTGGCTGCATTAAGCCACGCGCGGGCATCGTCATCAACCAGTGGCGACAGGGTGTCGCGCACCTGCTGGTGATAATCATCCAGCCACTGCTGCTCCTGTTCGCTCAACAGGCTCCATTCCACCTGGCTTAAATCGATGGGAATAAGCGTCAGCGAAGCAAAGCGGCAGAATCCCGGCTGGCTTTCCACCACTTCCACCTGGTTTTCGATACGAATGCCATAGTTGTCCGCTAAATAGTAACCCGGCTCAATAGTCATAATGTTGCCCGCCGACAGCGGCCAGGGGTTGACCTTTTTCGCAATGCGTTGCGGCTGCTCATGGATCAGCAACTGATGACCAACGCCATGACCGGTGCCGTGATCGAAATCCAGCCCTAAATCCCACAGCGCGCGGCGGGCAAACGCATCCAGTTGGTGGCCGTGCGTACCTGCAGGAAATTGCAGGGTGAACATCGATAAAAAGCCTTTCAGCACGGCGGTGTAGTGCAGCCGTTGCTGAGCATTGAGTGCGCCAAACGACAGGGTACGCGTCGCGTCAGTGGTGCCGTTTTGGTACTGGCCGCCGGAATCATTCAAATAGAAATTGGCGCTGGTGATGGCTTTATTGGTTTTTTCGCTGCTGTGGTAATGGCACATCGCCGCATTGCTGGCAGAGGCTGAAATGGTGCTGAAACTCTGTTCAATAAAGCCGGGTTGCCGCTGGCGGAATGCCAGCTGTTTTTGCTGCGCTTCCAGTTCGGTTACCGGGTTACCCGCCGCTTCCCGGGCGGGCACTTCGCGCGCCAGCCAGGCGAGGAAATTGACCCACGCCACGCCATCCTGCTGGTGGCTTTCGCGGTAGCCTGCCAATTCGGTCGCGTTTTTATGCGCTTTGATAAAGGTAATAGGATCGGCGCTCCACAGCACTTCGCCCCCCTGCTGTTCAATAGCGAAACGCAGCGCTACCGGCGCGAAATCACCGTCGAGCAGGATGCGTTTTCCGGCAGCGATCTGCTGGCAACGCGGCAGGAAATCCCCGACATCATGCAGCGTCAGCGTGGAGGTGAGCTGCGCAGATAAACCGGCGGTTTTCTGTGGATTGACAAACCATTCGACGGCACCTTCGCGGCTGAGCAGGGCGAAGGAGTGCGCCACCGGGTTCATCGCAATGTCCGAACCGCGAATATTCAGCAGCCAGGCGATATTATCCGGCAGCGTAATCGCGAGGTAATCCGCCCCTTTTTCCGCCAGCACCCGCGCGATGCGTGCGCGTTTATCGGCACTGCTTTCACCGCTTATCGCCAGCGGCATTTCACGGATCGCGCCGTACGGTGCCGCCGGGCGATCGGTCCAGATGACGTCGAATGGATCGCTGTCCAGCGCCACCAGTTCACAGTGCGTGGCGTTCAGCGCCTGAAACTGGCTGTTGACCATCAGCAGCGGCTCAAAGCCGATGCGGCTGCCCGCAGGCAAGGAAGCGTTTAACCACTGATCCAGCGGTTCGTTGTGCAAATGGTGGATCGCAAAATCATGGAGATCGACTTCGCTGCGCACCTGCACCTGGTAGCGACCATCCACAAACAGCAGCGCTTTGTCACGCAGCACCAGCGCCAGCCCGGCAGAACCGGTAAAGCCGGTGAGCCACTGGAGTTTATTGTCATGTGGCGCGCAGTCTTCGCTCTGGTGCGCATCGGCACGCGGAACAATCATGCCGTCAAGCTCCAGGGCGACCAGCCGATCGCGTAACGCTTGTAACGGTGTCGGGGTTTGCATGGTTAATCCTTTTTAATTGTTATCGGAATGGCGGTTCGTTAAAGGTGCGCAATTTACGCGAGTGCAGGCGATCGCCCTCTGCGCGGAGCAGGTCGATGGCGCGGATGCCAATTTGCAAATGCTCGGAAATCGCCCCTTCGTAAAAACGGTTGGCCTGGCCGGGAAGTTTGATCTCGCCGTGCAGCGGTTTGTCAGAAACGCAGAGCAGGGTGCCATACGGCACGCGGAAGCGATAACCCTGCGCGGCAATGGTGGCACTTTCCATATCTATCGCCACCGCGCGGCTCAGGTTAAAGCGTAGGGAGGAAGCGGAATAACGCAGCTCCCAGTTGCGATCGTCGGTGGTGACCACCGTGCCGGTACGCAGCCGCTGTTTAACCTCCTCACCCGGCATGTCGCTGACCTCTTTGGTCGCGTCGTATAGCGCACGTTGCACTTCAGCGATGCTCGGGATCGGAATATCCGGCGGCAGCACGGCATCCAGCACGTGGTCATCGCGCAGGTAGGCATGCGCCAGTACGTAATCGCCAATCGACTGGCTTTCACGCAGGCCGCCGCAGTGGCCAATCATCAGCCAGACATCCGGGCGCAGCACGGCCAGATGATCGCAAATGGTTTTCGCGTTCGACGGGCCAACGCCAATATTTATCAGCGTAATGCCCTGACCGTCAGCGGTGACGAGGTGCCAGGCCGGCATCTGGTGTTTTTTCCACGCCAGATCAGAAATGGCCTGCTCCGGCGCTTCCGTATCGGCAGTGATCCAGTTGCCGCCCGCGCAGGAGAGCGCGACGTAAGGGCTATCGGGATTGAGGATCTCGTTACAGCCCCAGCGCACGAACTCATCGACATAACGCGTGTAGTTGGTAAACAACACAAACGGCTGGAAATGTTCAACCGGCGTGCCGGTGTAGTGGCGCAGTCGCGCCAGCGAGAAATCGACACGGCGCGCATCAAAATGGGAAAGCGGGTAAAGCTCGGTCGGGTGGAACAGGCCATCGGCGGTCTCGTCGCCAATCTGCGCCAGTTCGGTAGTGGGAAAATGGCGCGTTAAGCCCGCGCTCATTGACCTGTCCAGCGTCAGCTCCGAACCGTCAATCACGTAAGGGTACGGGATTTCATGCGCGGATAACCCCACCTCGATATGAGCGCCATAGTCCTGACACAGCAGGGTTAATTGTTCGAGTAAATAGGGACGAAACAGCGAAGGGCGGGTGATGGTGGTGGTGTAACAGCCCGAATGGGTGAAGCGGGCGTAGGCGCGGGTTTTCGGTGGGTTCGTCGCGCTGCCATTCCAGCTTACGGATAACTGCGGATAGACGAATAACCCTTGTGAGCGGGCTTCGGTATCGGGAAGCTGACCGTCGTCAATATAGCGAGCGATCGCCTGACGAAGGGCCTCGACGGAACGGTCATACAGCGCTTCAAGTTGATCCAGCGCTTGTTCCGGGGTCAGAGTTGCACCCTTATTATTCATCTTTATCTCCTTATCTGCTCTACGGCTGTAGCCGATAGTATGTCACAGGAATGTGAAACGAAAGCAGCGCGCAACGGGATTCAGAGGAAACGGATGAGGGAACAATCCGGCGCGACAGCGCGCGCCGGAAGGCGGATTAGCCGCTGATTTTCACCAGTGTACGGCCCTGGATTTTATTATTGAGGAAATCGGCAGCGGTTGCCGGAGCCTGTTCCAGCGTAATTTCGGTTGCCGCCTGCTGGTAGTAACTTTCTGGCAACGTACGTGCGAGATTTTCCCACACCGCGCCGCGCTGTGCGGTTGGCACCATCACGGAATCCACGCCCTGTAAACGCACGTTTCGCAGAATAAACGGCATCACGGTGGTCGGCAGTTCGAAACCGCCTGCCAGACCGCATGCGGCAACGCATCCGCCGTAGTTCGTCTGCGCCAGCACTTTTGCTAACACGTGGTTGCCAACCATATCAATCGCACCGGCCCACAGCTGTTTTTCCAGCGGACGGGTCTGTTCAAAATCGCTGCGCGGCAGGATCTCATCGGCGCCCAGCTTACGCAGAAAATCATGGGTAGATTCGCGACCGGTTACGGTGGCAACGGTGTAGCCCAGCGCTTTCAGCAGCACGACAGCGGTGCTGCCAACGCCGCCACTGGCACCGGTGACCAACACGGTACCATCCTGCGGTTTAATCCCGGCATCCTGCAGCGCCATGACGCACAGCATGGCGGTAAAACCAGCGGTGCCAATGATCATCGCATTGCGCGCACGTAAACTTTCCGGCAGCGCCACCAGCCAGTCCCCTTTTACGCAGGCCTGCTCGGCAAGTCCACCCCAGTGGTTTTCGCCCACGCCCCAGCCGGTGAGGATCACGGCCTGGCCGGGAGTAAAGCGCGCATCGCGGCTTTCGCTCACGCGACCGCAAAAATCAATGCCTGGCACCATCGGGAACTGGCGAATGATTTTACCTTTACCGGTGATAGCCAGCGCGTCTTTGTAGTTAAGGCTGGACCAGTCAATATCGACCCGAACGTCGCCTTCACCCAATGCGGGCTGGTCGACCTCTTTCACTTCCGCCAGGGTTTTATTCTCATTCTGTTCCAGAACTAATGCTTTCATGACTGCGTTTTCCTCGTCGGATGAGGTGTATTTTTCGGCGTTTTCGCCGTCCTGTGCAGATGCTCCATCCCCCGTCATGCTTCACGCAGCAGGGGCGGTTGTTATGCTGTGGTGGAAAAATTTCCAGTACTGATCCAGCGGCTCGACGGAGCGGAACAGTTTGGCGCGCATTACTGCGCCTTCCCAGCCGGACCAGAACACCCTGGCCAGTTCGCGGCTCGCGGCATCTGGCGGCAGTTCGCCGCAGACTTTTGCTTCATCCAGACACGTTGCGACGCGCGTTTCCCAGTCGGTGAGGATGGCTTTCAGGCGCGCCGGGAAGGCTTCCGGTAACAGTGGCGTTTCCTGCAACAGGTTGCCCACCAGGCAACCACGGCGGAAATCGTATTTCGCCATTCCCTGGCCCGCGTGGTGCACAAAGGCGGCCATGCGTTGCAGCGGGGAGTGCTGGGTATCGGTTAAAAATTTATCCAGTTTATGCGCGAAAAAGTCGCCGTAAGCGGCCAGCACTGCCATGCCAAATTCCTGCTTGCTTTTAAAGCAGTGATAAAACGAGCCTTTAGGAACCGCGATATTTTTGATCACCGCATCAATGCCCGCCGACAGATAGCCGGTTTCGGTTAGCACTTCCAGGCCGGAGCGAATCAGCTCCTGGCGGGTATCGGTAAAGTCGCGCTCGACTTTTGGCGGCCGTCCGCGGCGGGGTTTTTGCCGTGCTGCTGTTTCGCCATTCATAATTTAGACCGATCGGTTTTAATTCGGCAGAGGCTACGCCGATTTACCATTCCAGGCAAGCGAAGAAACAAAAAAGCCCGCACGAGGCGGGCTTGCAAACTTGCCGGTTGACGCTGTTACCGCAAACGCCAGCGGGCAAACCGGGTTAGGCGGTGGTATTGATATTACGACCGATTGCCGGGTTGGAAGGTAACTGCGGGATCTGCTGAATCAAGTCGCTGGCGATCGTTTTCTGGGTATCGAGCGCTTTTTTCAGCACCAGCGTGTTGACTTGGTTATCAAGCTGATAAGAGTCAAGGCTGCTGGCTAATGATGCAATTTGTATCGGATCCATGCTGTAAATCCTTTATTGTAGAAAAAACAACCAGAGAACAGCTATGAGTATAGCTGCACAATTTTTATCGGCAGTAAGCGCGGGATCTTTAAGCGAGGCGTGAGACGAACCCGATGATGAATAAGCGAAAACCCGCCGTGGCGGGTTAATGGAGAAAGATTAAGCGCCGGGGCTTTCGGCGAATTTCAGCAGGGCATCGCCATCCAGCCGGTAACGCACCCATTCACTTTGCGCCCGCGCGCCAATGCTCTGGTAAAAATCAATGGCCGGCTGGTTCCAGTCGAGCACGCTCCACTCCAGACGACCGCAGCGGCGCTCAACGGCATACTGCGCAATCTTTTGCAGCATCGCTTTTCCGGCACCGTTACCGCGAAAATCGGGCGAAACGTAGAGATCTTCCATGTAAATGCCGTTGCGGCCAAGCCAGGTCGAATAACTGGTGAAGAAAACCGCATAACCCACGGCTTTGCCTTCGATTTCACAGATTAAGGCTTCCGTTTTGCTCTCAGGGCCAAACAGGGTTTCGCGGATCTCATCTGCTGTGGTGATCACTTCTTCAGGCGCTTTTTCATACACCGCCAGTTCATAAATCATCGCAAAAATAGCGCTTGCGTCAGTCGGGCGGGCCGGGCGGATGGTGATGCTCATTGCGTTTCCTGTTGTTGTTACCGGGAGTTCAAAATTGATGGCCGCCAGCATAAGCGGTATTGTGCAAAGAATTAAGTGCAATGAAATCACTACTCGATGAATATTATGCATCCCACGTTACGGCGTCTTGATCTCAACCTGTTACCCGTTTTCGACGCGGTCTACCGCCACCGTTCTGTGCGCCAGGCGGCAGAAGAACTGGCGATGAGCACATCGGCACTCAGCCACGCGCTCTCAAGACTACGTGTGACGCTCAACGACCCGTTATTTTACCGGGAAGGGCACGTAATGTGCCCAAGCGTTTATGCCAGCCAGCTTGCGCCCGCCATTGCGTCGGCATTAGCGCATCTCAACCATGAACTCACCCCGCACGCGGAGTTTAATCCCGCAACGACCACAGACTGTTTGCAGGTCGCGATCACTGATTTCACCGTGTTTAGCATTTTCCCCGCGCTGATGGCCGCATTACAGCATACAGCGCCCGGCCTGCGTTTTGAGTTTCGCTATTTGCCTCATAGCCCGGCGCTTAATGAGCTGCTGGCAGGAGAAGTGGATTTCGCGCTGGGGTTTAGCGCGCCGCAGGATATTCATTACGCAGAGCTGGATGAGATCGGCTTGTTTGCAGATGAATATGTCGTTATCAGCAATCAACACAGGCAACAGTTAACGCTGGACGATTACCTTGCCGCGCGCCACCTGGTGGTAACGCCGTGGAATGAAAGCAAAGGTGTGCTGGATTGTGAACTCGAACGTCTGGGTTATACGCGACAGGTGGCGATAAAAACCCCCTCGATGCTCAGCGCGCCTTTTATTATCGCCGACAGCGATCTGCTGATGGCGCTTCCGCGTTCGGCAGCGGAAAAGTTAAAACAGGCGGCAAGGATTACCATTTTTGCGCTGCCTTTTGCGGTTCCGCCGTTCGAGGTGAAGATTTATTCCCATAAACGCAGCGGCAAGCGCGGGGCGGCGCAGTGGTTGCAGAAAATGTTGAAAGAACTGTCGCACCCGCAAACTACGCGCAACACGTAAACAACCTGACCGTAGGCCAGACGTTGCGCAGTACGCGCAAAAACGGCGAGGACTCCTTAGCGAATGCGGCGGGAGTGCTGTTACCTCTCGGAGACGCCTTCGCGCATGAATGTGACGGCGTTCTTATTTATTAATAAGACTTTCGCTGGCTGCATTAACCCGCCAAAAATAACACTCTATTTATTAATCAGTTACTTTTTCATAACCTCAAAACGGTTAAGTTGTGAAAGATATACAACTTCTATCGATTAACTCGTTTTTTTTTATTTCCGATATAGAGATAAGGCGCGGTTCGAATGCCCGAAGCCGATGCTGTACCCGCCATATAAAACAACAATAGGTACTCATGCCATGAAACTATCCCTCGCGCAAAAACTTTGGCTCCCTCTCATCGTGGCGCTGGTGTGCCTTGCCGGGACACTGCTCTACAGCTCTTTTACGGTCAAAGAAGACCAACTGTCACTGCGCAAAAACGAGTTGCGGCATGTTTCGCAACTGGCGCTGAG
Organism: Kosakonia sp.; assembly: GCF_032104925.1. Lineage (NCBI taxonomy): Bacteria > Pseudomonadati > Pseudomonadota > Gammaproteobacteria > Enterobacterales > Enterobacteriaceae > Kosakonia > Kosakonia sp. Next base: position 202,055 of record NZ_DAMCGF010000003.1, on the reverse strand, counting down.
TATCGTCAAAACACAGGCCGCGCTGGTTGATAAAGGGGCGATCACGCAACAGGAAGCGCAGCAGCGTGCAACCCAGTTAATTAAGGATTTACGCTATGGAGAAACGGGATACTTCACGATTCTCAATACCCAGGCTGAAGTGATTATGCATCCGATCAACGCCAAGCTGATTGGTCAGGGGCCACAGGTTGCGGATGCCAATGGTGCCTACATCTTCAGAGATATGGTTGCGGTTACCCGTGATAATCAGGCCGGGTTTACCGCTTATGTTTTTCCGCGCCCCGGCGAGACGGAAGCTCAGCCGAAAATCGCTTACAGCATTCCGTGGACGCCCTGGGGCTGGATCATCACCACCGGTCTGTATGTGGATGATATCGACGCGGCGTTTCGGGTTTCGCTGTATCAGAACCTGATTGAATTTGTGGCTATCAGTATTTTGCTGTCGGTGATCGTCTATCTCATCAACCGGGGAACGTTGCTGGCACTTGGGGGCGAACCTCGTTATGCCGTTGATGTCGCCGCGCGGATTGCCGCGGGGGATCTTTCGCAGACGGTGGATAAAAAATCCGGGGACAACTCAAGCCTGATCCACGAAATGGGCGTGATGCGTGAGCAACTGACCGCCGTGATCAATGATATCCGTGAAGGGGCGGAGATCATTAACACCAGCACCCATGATATTGTTGGCGGAAATCAACAAATTGCCTCACATTCCGAGCAGCAGGCGATGTCGCTGGAGCGCACCTCGTCCAGCATGGAAGAGATCACCGCCGCCGTGAAACAAAACGCGGAGAACGCCGGGCAGGCGCGTCATCTGGCGAGTGAAGCTGTGGATATTGCTTCGCGCGGCGGTGTGGTAATGCAGAGTATGAATGAAACCATGAACGGTATCTCCGAGAGCGCCGGGAAAATAGCGAGCATTATCGAGGTGGTCAATGGCATCGCGTTTCAGACCAATATTCTGGCGCTGAACGCGGCGGTTGAAGCAGCCAGAGCGGGTGAACAGGGCAGAGGCTTCGCGGTGGTCGCCGGTGAAGTGCGCAGTTTGTCATTGCGCAGTTCGCAGGCAGCGCAGGAGATTAAAGGGCTGGTGGAAGAGTCTGTCACGCGCGTCAATAACGGCTCGTCACAAATCAAAATTGCCGGCAGCAGTATCGACGACATGATTGTGGCGGTACGGCGCGTCTCGGACATCATGTCGGAAATCTCCGTCGCGACCGAGGAGCAGAGTAAAGGCATCAGCCATGTTAACGAAGCGATTGTGCAAATTGATGCGGTCACGCAGCAGAACACCGCTCTGGTTCAGCATGCGGTATCGGCGGCCAGTGCGCTGGAAGAGCAGACCCGTCGACTGACGCAGACGGTGGCCTTTTTTAATACCGGCAGATAATCACCGCGACATCACGTTCCTGGGCCTGCGAAGGCAGGCCCGTTAAGCCTTATCCCAGTCAGCCTCGCCATTACAGGCAAACCAGAAATCGCAACAACGGGAGTTCATCTTCACTTTTACGGTGGACTGCCTTTATTGCTCAATCGGCAAGCGTAAGACCTGAGCACAACAATGCTGCTGGTCAGGAATACCTGAAAAAACGCGAGGTTGAAAACCGCGACTGGTGCAGGGGACGCACGCGCTCGGCTCGCAAAGCAACGTTTTGCCTGGATGAAAGGTGAGTGATTTATCGCGTGTGGTTGGCAGAAAAGCAAAAAGCCTGCTTAAAAGCAGGCTTTTTTAAATCTGGCTCCTCTGACTGGACTCGAACCAGTGACATACGGATTAACAGTCCGCCGTTCTACCGACTGAACTACAGAGGAATTGTGTGAACGGGGCGAATATTAGCGATGCCCCAGAGCCTTGTCAAAGGATGGATCGTGCCGTCGCGATCGTTTGCTGACTATTTCAGCAATCTGCTGCCGGGATAAGCACTTAAGCGCGCATTTGCACCAAAATTGTGCAATGCATCCGCCATGGGGCATCATACAAACCACTGTTTCAGTAATAATTCCCCCGCTCGTAATTAGAATCTCTTATTATCCAGCCTGTTAGCGCCTTTCATTTTGCCTAACTAAAACTGGCAAGCATATTGCAACTCCTCTGGCTACATCACATCCGGCGTTGGCACTGGTACCCGTACAGGAGGCAAAATGAACTTAAGACGACTGAAATACTTCGTAAAAATCGTCGATATTGGAAGCCTGACTCAGGCAGCCGAAGTATTACACATTGCGCAGCCCGCGCTGAGCCAGCAGGTTGCCACTCTGGAAGGCGAGCTGGATCAGCAATTGCTTATTCGCACCAAACGCGGTGTGACGCCGACCGAAGCGGGCAAAATCCTCTACACCCATGCACGGACGATTTTGCGCCAATGCGAACAGGCGCAACTGGCGGTAAACAATGTCGGTCAGTGCCTGCGGGGACAAGTCTCCATCGGCCTGGCACCGGGCACTGCTGCGTCTTCCGTCACCATGCCGTTGTTGCAGGCGGTGCGGACCGAGTTGCCGGAAGTTATGGTTTATCTGCATGAAAATAGCGGCTCAACGCTGAACGATAAATTGCTCAGCGGGCAACTGGATATGGCGGTGCTGTATGAACGCGCGCCTGGCGCGGGGATCAACAGCCTGCCGCTGCTGAAAGAAGATCTGTATCTGGTGGGCACGCGTGACTGCCCAGGCCAGAGCGTCGATCTGACGGCGGTTGCCGATATGAATCTTTTCCTGCCGCGCGATTACAGCGCTGTCCGTTTGCGTGTTGATGAAGCCTTTTCGCTGCGTCGACTGACCGCGAAGATCATTGGCGAAATTGAGTCGATCGCCACGCTGACGGCGGCGATTGCCAGCGGAATGGGCGTGACGGTACTGCCGGAGTCTGCCGCGCGTTCGCTGTGCGCTGCGACCAACGGCTGGATGGCGCGTATCACCACGCCGTCGATGAACCTGCCGTTGTCGTTAAACGTTTCCGCGCGCGGCACGCTCTCGCCGCAGGCGCAAGCGGTGAAAGATATTTTAATGTCATTAGTCAGCCGCCCGGCAATGGAAAGCCACGAGTTGCAGCTGGTGAGCTAAGCATTATTCCTTAATGGAATAAGATGCTGGTTTTTATTATTTGTTCTGCCTGGCCGCAGACTTTAACAATATCGTCATGTCTGACAGGCCAGGAGCAGCGAAGGGTGAATTTCCAGCAACTCAAAATTATCCGCGAGGCGGCGCGGCGGGATTACAACCTGACCGAAGTCGCCAACATGCTTTACACATCACAATCCGGCGTGAGCCGCCATATTCGTGAGCTTGAAGAAGAGCTGGGGATTGAGATTTTTATCCGTCGCGGCAAACGTTTGTTGGGCATGACGGAACCCGGTAAAGCGCTACTGGTGATTGCCGAGCGCATTCTTAACGAAGCGAGCAATGTGCGCAGGCTCGCCGATCTCTTTACCAATGACACTTCTGGCGTGCTGACTATTGCGACGACGCATACCCAGGCACGTTACAGCTTGCCATCGGTGATTAAAGCTTTTCGCGCGCTGTTCCCGGAAGTGCGGCTGGAGTTGATTCAGGGCACCCCACAAGAGATTGAATCTCTGCTGCATAACGGTGGCGCAGACATCGGCATTGCCAGCGAACGCTTAAGCAATGACAGCTCACTCGTGGCGTTCCCCTGGTTTCGCTGGCACCACAGTTTGCTGGTACCGGCGGATCACCCGCTGGCGCAATCCTCACCGTTAACGCTCGAAGATATCAGCCGCTGGCCGCTTATCACTTATCGCCAGGGGATAACCGGACGTTCGCGTATTGATGAAGCGTTTGGTCGCAAGGGGTTAATCCCGGATGTGGTGCTGAGCGCGCAGGATTCCGATGTTATCAAAACCTATGTCGAGCTGGGGCTGGGCGTCGGGCTGGTGGCGGAGCAATCGAGCGGCGAAAACGAAGAGGGCAAACTAGTGCGGCTGGATACGCAACACCTGTTTGATGCCAATACTGTCTGGTTAGGGTTAAAACGCGGCCAGTTACAACGAAATTATGTCTGGCGCTTTATTGAACTGTGTAACGCCGGGCTGTCGGTAGACGATATCAAACGCCAGGTGATGGAGCCGGACGAAGCGGCGATCGATTACCAGATTTAACAAGGGTCACAAGAAACAGAGCCTCCGCATGCGGAGGCTTTTTTTATTGATGCGCGTGCGGCGGTGTTTTCATCAGCATCGCTGTCAGAGCGGAGAGCAGACAGCCTGCCAGCAGATAAATGGCGACGGAATGCCACTCACCGCCGGAAAAGTTCAGCAGCGCGGCGGCAATAAAGGGCGTAAACCCGCCGCCAACCACGCTGGCGACCTGGTAACCAACACCCGCGCCGCTGTAGCGATAACCCGCGCCGAACATTTCGGTGAACATCGGCTGCTGTACGCAAACCACCATATCGTGAGCGATATTGGCCAGCAGTAACGAGAAGATCACCACGCCGAAAATGGAGCGCATTTCCAGCGCCATAAAGAACGGGAAGGCGCTCAGCGCGCCGATCAATGCGCCGGTGATATAGATGCGCCGCCGTCCAAAACGATCCGCCAGCCAGGCGAATAACGGAATGGTCAGGCAACTTATCCCGCCGACCAGCAAGCCGATATTAAGGAACAGCTCACGCGGTAAACCCAGATTTTGCGTCGAGTAGTTCAGCGCAAAAGCGGTGACGATATACATGGTCAGCAGTTCGCACAGGCGCAGGGCGATAATTTTCAAAAACGCCCCCGGATGGCGAAACAGCGCTTCAAATACGGGCGGGCGTTTTTTTATTTGCGTCGGTTGTTGCGTCTGCGCCCGTTCAAACTCGGCTGATTCCGCCATGCCGTTACGCACCCACAGCGCACCGAGCACCAGTACAATGCTGAACAAGAAAGGCAGACGCCAGCCCCAGCTCAGAAACTGTTCGTTGGTGGTCAGGCTGCTGATGAGCGACACAAGCCCCGTGGAGAGCAATAACCCGACGCCATATCCGACCTGAACGCCGCTGCTATAGAAGGCTTTTTTGCCGGAGGGCGCACTTTCGACTGCCAGCAGCGCCGCGCCGCCCCATTCGCCGCCAACGGCGAAACCCTGAATGGCGCGCAGGATGACCAATAACGCCGGTGCCCACCAGCCGATGGTGGCAAAAGAGGGCAGAATACCAATACAGGCGGTGGCGATCCCCATCATCCAGACCGTCATCATCAGCATTCGCTTGCGACCGAGACGATCGCCGAAATGACCAAAGACAATGCCGCCGAGCGGGCGGAATAAAAATCCGACGCCAAACGTGGCGAAAGCGGCAAGCGTGCCCATCGCCGGATCTATCTGCGGGAAAAATTCGCTGTTAAACACCAGCGCGGCGGTGATGCCATACAGTAAAAAATCGAACCAGTCGACCACTGCGCCAGCGAAGCTGCCCCAGGCTGCACGGCGGGCGCGATTTAGTGGCGGTACCTCTTCATCGGGGCGGGTTGTGATGAGCGTGGAGTCCATAGTTGTTCTGTCCGTTCCTCAAAATTGCAAAATTTTCTAGTTTTAATAGGAGAAAAGGTTACTCACATCGTACGCAGCTAAAAAAGTCGCTATTGAGACTACAGCGACAGCGGACAGGTGAAAACTCTTTTGCAGAGCGGGCGGCATGAAAGGGGGAATTTAACTCAGGGGGCGTTAATGCGCAGAAGATTATTCGGTTGTCGAATGATTCGCATGTGTGGTATTCGGGCGATTGATGTTACACCGCAGGCGCCGACCATAAGCCGTTAATCTTCTTATCGGATGCCCGACCTGTCATGCGCCTGGCAGGCCGGGTATCCATGTTATTCATTGCATACGGCATTGATGGCTAACGTACGCGATGAATACGGCGTAAAGCGGCAAGCAGGTTGTTTTTATCCGCCTCGCTGAGATTGGGCGCCATAATTTGTGCCGACAGCCATGTGGTGTCTGCTTCAGTAAAGGCACCGGTGAGCAGCCGCTGGCTGATGGCAGTGAGCAACTGGCTATCGAGTTGATTTATCTGTTGCCGGGTTGCGTCCAGGCTTCTGACCGAGTGGCTGGTATCCGGTGTGGCTAACCAGTCGGCCAGATAGCGATACTGAACGGCCTTGCTGGCGTTCATTAATGCGCGGAAAAAAGGCTCCACGGAACCGGGATCCAGACCCGCGTCCTGGGCATTTTTCACTGCTTCTGCCAGTACTTTTTGTTCCCGCCCGACATCTTCCACGGGGGAGTGGTGCTGTGCCTTGTAACTGGCGACGTCTTTCATGATCAGCATGCGTTCATTGAGTGCTGATGAAAGTGTGCTGAGCGACACCGAGGCGACGGAGCCTGCAAACACATTGCCGCACATGAACAGTGACGAAAGGAAAACAACCGCAGACTGGAACATCAACTTACCCTCCTGTCAAAACCCAAAAAAAAGCCGTTCTCGGGGAAGAACGGCGAATCGACCATCACGGCTAAAATCACTAACACGATTCATATTCTATTAGTTACGTGAATGGATTATTTCCTGGTGAGCGTTTTATGTAAGTAAATGAAACGATGTAAATAAGCGACAAAGAGTAAGGGCGCAGCACGAAAATTGTGCTGGCGCATGCGGGATGTACAATACCAGGCGCGAGACGGTGCGGGAACGCCTGATGCTCTCGTGTCGCTCAGGCTTAACGCTTGTTACCTTTGGGAACATTCAGATGACAGATATCACAATCAGACCAGCGCGAAGCGAGCATTTTGCGGCGTTAAGAGCCATCGAACTTGCATCGTTTGAAACCTTGCGCGAGGCGGGTGCAGTGAGCGGAACGCCTGTTGCTAACAGCCTGGAAGCGTTGCACCAACTGTGCAGGGAAGGGGTATTGCTCGTCGCGTTTGCACCGAACGATATTCCCGTCGGGTTCGCCGGTGCCGTGATTAGGGAAGACTGGCTGCACATTGCCGAAGCGGATGTTCACCCGGACTGGCAGCGGCAGGGCATTGGCCGGCGCCTGATGCACGCGCTTTTGTCGGAAGGCAAAGCGCGCGGTTTAAACGGTGCCTCGTTGACGACCGATCGTAATGCGCCCTTCAACGCGCCTTTTTACGCTTCGCTGGGTTTTGACATCGTTGAAGGCAACGCCATTTCACCCCGGCTGAAAGCGGTGCTAACAGAGGAAATCCTCGCCGGGCTGGATCCGAAACGCCGGGTTGCCATGCAATTAGTATATTGAAATCAAGGGTCGCAGTGCTTTATGTGCAAGCGCGCACGGACGGATAGATAAACAATCGCTTAGCGCAGGCAAGCGATATATTTCTCACCTGAACGGCGCACCATTTCCGCAGCATCGTGCGCGATCTCCCGCCCTTCAAACGCGCCGTAGAGTTTCGCGAATTTCACCGCATCCAGCCGGCGCGTTATTTCACGAACCGTCTCTGCCGGCAGCGGCAGCATATTCGGATAGCTCCACATAAAGGAGACGGCATTAGCGCCTGGCGTGACCTGAACGATATCGCCGGATAGCAGCACACCGTCATCCCGCGCCCAGTGAAGGACGCAGCCGCCGGCAAAATGACCGCCAAGGCGCATGATACTTACGTCTGATGTCAGTTGCAGGGTATCGCCATCCCAGAGGGTAATGTGCGGGCTGTCGCGCATGATCCATTCGCGATCGCGTTCATGCAGATAAATCGGGGCGTCAAATGCGTCAGCCCAGTCTTGCATGGTGGTATAGAAATGAGGATGCGAAATAGCAATAGCCCTGAGCCCGCCCAGAGAGGCGATCAGCGTTTTTGTGGCGTCGTCGAGGGTGGAAATGCAGTCCCACAGGATATTGCCCTGCGCTGTTCGCAGCAGAAAAGCGCGCTGCGCAATCGCGAAATCAGGCACGGTTTTAATGCTGAAGAGATCGCTTTCGTGTTGTTGCCATTTATTGACATGCGAGGCCAGAAGGGTGGGGAAATCAACCCACTTCTGCCCGGTTACCGGCACGAACTGGCGCTCATCTTCGCAGATAGTGCACCGGTGTGGTGGAGTGTCAGTTATTTCATACGATGTGCCGCACGCGTTGCATAAGGTGATCATTATCGTCCTCTTTGTTGCGGATACGTCAGTGCTAAAGGGTTTTGCAGCGAATGGCCTCTTTTTTGCGCGCCATTATTTGAGTAATAACCTCTTTAGCATGGCACATGAAGGCCGCGGTATGTGCTGGAGAGTGCGGCCAAAAAAAAGAAGAAATGCCCGCTGCGCGACAGAACGGTTCAGCGCGCAGCAGGCTGGGGCAGAACGAAGGAAAAGGTGATTGCCGGATTTAAGGCTCGTTCGGTGGGAAGGTGTCGCGTTTTTCTGCCCATTTCAGCATGGCATCCAGCGCCGGGCACAGGGCCTGGCCCCACTCCGTCAGCCGGTATTCCACCTTCGGCGGGATCTGCGGATAGACCTTGCGCGACACGATGCCATCCGCTTCAAGCTGCCTTAGTTGCTGGCTTAACATCTTTTGCGAAATGCCCGGAATAAGCCTGCTGAAATCGGAGTAGCGCTGCACTTTTCCATCAAATAAATGAAACAGGATGACCAGCTTCCAGCGGCCTTCCAGTAATCGCAGCACCTGTTCGACGCCAAGTGCGGCGGTATCGGGGGTATAAATCTTACTCATAAGCCTGTTACTAACTTTTTTGTGCGTTCTTGATGATTTGACACTATATGGTGAAAATGAGAGCACCGCAAACCACAGGAGCCTCTCATCATGTCTTTGTCACTACCCGACGCTGTTGCTACCTACTTCGCCATCAGCAATGGCGCAGATATCGCCAACGTTAACCTCTGTTTTACGCCTGATGCCGTGGTTATCGATGAACATAAGACCCATCGTGGCCTTGACGCTATCCAGGCCTGGCAACGCGACGTGCAGAGTGCGTTTGAGTACACCGTTGAACCGATCCGGGTTGCTGATGAGGGAACACGGTTAACGGTGACCTCGCATGTGGCGGGCAATTTTCCCGGCAGCCCGGTGCAACTTAGCCATGCGTTCACTTTGCTGGACGGGAAGATTGCCGCACTGGAGATCGTCTGATGAGCATAAATCTGAACTTACAAGGAAAACGCGTTCTGGTCACGGCGGGCACTAAAGGTGTCGGAAAGGCGGTTGTTGGCCTGTTTCATGAACAGGGGGCGAAAGTGTTAACCACCGCGCGGATCCAGCCTGATGAATCGTTAGCGGATCACTTTGTGGCGGCCGATCTGACAACGGTTGAAGGTTGTCAGCGCGTCGCGCAGGCGGTGCAGAGCCGCTTTGGCGGTGTTGATATTATTGTTCATGTGGTTGGCGGCTCGACAGCGCCCGCGGGTGGTTTTGCGGCGTTAGGCGAAGAGGAATGGCAGCAGGAACTGAATCTCAATCTGCTGCCTGCGGTCCGCCTCGACAGAGCACTTTTACCCGGCATGCTCGCGCAGGGAGCGGGGGTTATTATTCATGTCACCTCCATCCAGCGCGAACTGCCGTTGCCGGAATCGACAACAGCGTATGCCGCGGCAAAGGCTGCACTCTCGACCTACAGTAAAAGCCTGTCGAAAGAGGTCTCACCAAAAGGGATCCGCGTGCTGCGTGTCGCACCCGGCTGGATTGAAACGGAAGCCTCTGTCGCGCTGGCTGAACGGCTCGCGCATCAGGCAGGAACGGATTACGAAGGCGGCAAGAAAATCATCATGGATTCGCTCGGTGGCATTCCGCTGGGGCGTCCATCAAAACCGGTGGAAGTCGCGAATCTCATTGTGTTCCTCGCTTCATCCTGCGCGGCGGCAATCACGGGTACGGAGTACGTTATCGATGGCGGCACAGTACCCACCGCGTAATCGCGACGATGATTGCGCGTGACCTCCGTGTGCCGGTGGCTGTTTATTCTCTCGCGCGAGCTGGAATGTGTGTAAATCAGGCCGCTCGCTGTACGGAAAAAGAGAAGTAACGGCTGAAGGGAAGGGGACAACACGTTGCCAGGCCTGAAAAGCAAAAAGCCTGCTTAAAAGCAGGCTTTTTTGAATCTGGCTCCTCTGACTGGACTCGAACCAGTGACATACGGATTAACAGTCCGCCGTTCTACCGACTGAACTACAGAGGAATCGTGTGAACGGGGCGCATACTACTGGCCCCGTACTTGAGTGTCAACACTAAATTTAACACACTGATTCAATTGGCGAATTAAAACACAGGCGGCGTTTTAATGTACCTGCCTTGCGCTTTCGTTATCGCAGCCCGCCTGCCCGCGCAGACGGCTTAGCGGATCCTGGCCATAAAAATGGCAGAAGCGCTGCCACAGCGCCGGGAAGCGGGGAGCAAACAGCTCTGGCGCGCTAAAGAAATACTCGGAAAGCACGGCAAAACATTCTGCCGGATCGGTTGCCGCGTAGGCGTCGATGCTGGCCGCGCTTTCGCCAACCAGGTCAATCTCATCCTGAATATTGTCCATCGCGGCGCGCAGATCGTGTTCCCAGCCGGCCACTTCACGCAGCGGAATCAGCGGAATGCCGCTGGCGCGATCGCCGTTGCGCGTATCCAGTTTATGCGCCACTTCATGAATAATGAGATTGAAGCCGGAAGCGTCGAACGAGTCCTGAATATCCAGCCAGTTAAGGATGATAGGGCCTTGTTGCCAGCTCTGCCCGGACTGAACCACACGCTGATTGTGCACCAGGCCAATGTCGTCTTCCCACTCGTCATCAACAACAAACGGCGCCGGGTAGATCAGCACTTCGTGGAAGCCATCGAGCCATTCAAGGCCAAGCTCCAGCACCGGCAGGCAAAACAGTAAGCCGATGCGCGCGCTTTTCAGCGCATCCAGATCGAATCCTTGCAACGGAACCAGGCGTTTTTGCTGCAAAAAGCGGTCAGCCAGATGAACAAGTTTCTCCTGTTCCTCCGGCGACAAATTTGCTAACACAGGGGCATTTAACGCTTCTTCCCAGGGGTATTCTGCGCCTTCGGCAGATTCCCTTGTCTTCCAGGGCCACTTAATCATCGTTTTGCTCGCAAACTCGCCACTTGAACCAAATTAACGGGACAGGGTCTGTTAAAATGCCAAATTACCTGGCATCATGGCAACCATCTGAACGGAGAGATGCCGGAGCGGCTGAACGGGACGGTCTCGAAAACCGTAGTTGGGGCAACTCAACCGGGGGTTCAAATCCCCCTCTCTCCGCCATTATTCAAACAGTTACGCGCTTCGCTTTCAACGACTCCCGTCACAGTTGCTTTTCCACTCTTGCATTTGCACATTTTATAACCTTTTCTTAACATAATTGATAGAAATGATTGCCGCTTTTACCATTAATTTTTGTAGCGTTTTTCCGCGGCCTGGAAATGTCACAGCATGCACGTTAATTACACTTTTTCTTATTAATTTTTATCCCGTTACGTCTGTTTGTCATTTACGTGTTGCACACTCTTTGGCGGTCTGCGGCCGTTGCAGGTGAGGGGATTCATCAGTCTCGCTGATATATCTTTAAAATTCATCAACTGGCGATATGATGAGAGAGTTGTCACATTTATGTCGGAACCATTTCCTTTCTTTCATCCCTTAACCCATGCGGAAAAAACCATTATGGACGATAAAGCGGTGCGCAGCCTTGGTGGCAAACTGGCACTCTGGGTGTTCTGGATTTTCTGCGTCTATTTTGTCTGGTCGGTGCTTAATGATATCTGGCCAGTCAGCCAGACAAATTTGCCGGCCGGGTTTAATACTGGCACTGTGGGAACCGCGACCGGGAGCTGGCTGAATTCGTTTTTTGGCGTGCTGGTGTTAGCCGTCGTGGGTGCGATACTTGGCGCTATTGCCTGGTACACACGTCCGCAGGATCCGGATGGCTGAAACAGCAGGTAAGGGCTTTCATTGACGGGAACAAGCATGAATGTAATCGACTGGCAGTACCGTTTTGACCAATGGATTTCTCAGCATTTCAACCACGGCGACGCCGCGCATGATGTCTCACACTTTCGTCGGGTCTGGAAAACAGCACAAACGCTCATGCAGGGCCAGCAGGTCGATGCGCTGGTGGTGCTGACCGCCTGTTATTTTCATGACATTGTGAGCTTTGCCAAAAATCACCCCCAGCGTCATCAGTCCTCGGTCATGGCCGCAGAAAAAACGGCGGCTATTCTTGCAAGCGAGTTTCCTGATTTCCCGCAACACGCCGTGGCTGGCGTGCGCCATGCCATTGAAGCGCACAGCTTCAGCGCCGGCATCGCCCCGCAAACGCTGGAAGCGAAAATTGTTCAGGATGCCGATCGGCTGGAATCGCTGGGGGCGATTGGCCTGGCACGCGTTTTTGCCGTTTCCGGCTCAATGGGAGCGGCCTTATTCGATGGCGAAGATCCGTTTGCCGCCGAACGTGAACTGGATGATAAAGCCTTCGCTCTCGATCATTTTCGTTGCAAGTTGCTGAAACTACCCGCCACCATGCAGACTGAACAAGGGCGCAAACTCGCCGAACACAACGCGGATTTTTTAGTGCACTTTATGGCGAAACTCAGCGCCGAACTGCAAGGCGATCACCAGCGCGTTGATGAAGAGGTGCTACGCCGCTTTTGTTTTCATCTGGCCTGACGGAGACGCGTGATGGCGGATGTGCATGATAAAGCGACGCGCAGTAAAAATATGCGCGCCATCGGCACAAAGGATACGGCGATTGAAAAGCGGCTTGCCGCGTGTCTTGCTTCACTGGAACTCGATTTTCGTGTCCAGGACGCCGCCTTGCCGGGGCGGCCTGATTTTGTGCTCGACGATTATCGCTGCGTTATCTTTACCCACGGTTGCTTCTGGCATCACCACACCTGTTATCTGTTCAAAGTGCCTGCCACGCGCACGGATTTCTGGCTGGAAAAGATTGGTAAAAACGTTGAACGCGATGCACGCGACACGGCGTTATTGCTGGAGCAGGGCTGGCGAGTGCTGGTGGTCTGGGAGTGTGCGCTGCGGGGGCGGTTAAAACTTAGCGACGAGGCGCTAAGTGAACGGCTGGAGGAGTGGATCTGCGAAGGTCAACAGACCGCGCAGATCGACACTCAGGGGATCCATGCGACGACGGTTACTTCTCTGCCTCGCAAGGCGTAACGATCGGGCGCGCCGGAATGAGATATTTACCCAGCGTCACCAGTACCACCGCCATAATAATAATGCCCAACGCCAGCCATTCCACGGATGAGAGATGTTCCCCGCCAAAACTTGTGCCGAGCAGCACGGCGACAACCGGATTGACATACGCATAGCTGGTGGCAACGGCAGGCGAGACGTTGCGGATCAGATATATATAGGCGTTGATGGCGATAATGGAGCCAAAGAGCGCCAGATAACCGACGGCAAAGAAACCGGAAAGTGGCGGTACTGCGCTAAGGCGCTCGCCACTTAATGCCGAAGCCGCTAACAACACAATGCCTGCGGCCAGCATTTCGATTGCGCCCGCCATCATTCCGCCCGGCAGTTCAATGCGCGAACCGTATACCGAGCCAAATGCCCAGCTTAGCGAACCGACCAGAATCAACACGGCCCCCCACGGATTACCGCTTAAATTCCCGCCGCTATTAAGTAAAACAATGCCTGCCAGACCAATGGCTATGCCAAACCATTCAAGTTTTCGCGTCTTAATGCCGAAAAAGTGACTGAAACACAAGGTAAATAACGGAACGGTCGCCACAACAACAGCGGCAATTCCCGATGGCACATTTTGGTGTTCGGCGACGGTCACAAACCCGTTGCCCACCGCCAGCAGCAGCACGCCAATCAGTGCGGCATTAAGCATCGGGCGCAGCGGCGGCAATTTATGGCCGGTCAGTAATAAGACGCTGGTCAGAATGACGCCCGCAGATAAAAAGCGTGTACCGGCCAGCATAAACGGCGGCCAGCTTTCAACACCAATGCGAATAACAAAGTACGTGGAACCCCAAATAATATAGAGCGCGAAAAGCGCGCCAATAAGCGGTAAAACCTGCCTGAAACGCATAACCCACCACGGCAAAAGATAAGAGGCTTATAGTAAACGTTAAAACTATCGGCCTGGCGAGTGGTTAATTGCGAAAGAAGTGTTAAATTTTTGTTGACTCAAGGCGGTGATTTTCGTCCCGGACTTTTTCCATCATACTGAGAAGCGTGACATCATAAATTCAAAAGGAAGACATTTTGGCAGGAAGTAGTTTATTAACATTACTCGATGATATTGCGACGTTGCTGGATGATATTTCAGTGATGGGCAAACTGGCGGCGAAAAAGACCGCCGGTGTGCTGGGCGACGATCTTTCGCTTAACGCGCAGCAAGTCACCGGCGTGCGCGCCAATCGTGAATTGCCGGTGGTGTGGAGCGTCGCGCGTGGGTCATTGCTGAATAAGGTGATTCTCGTCCCGCTGGCGTTACTGATTAGCGCCTTCATCCCCTGGGCTATTACACCTTTGTTGATGCTTGGCGGCGCATTTTTATGCTTTGAAGGTGTGGAAAAAGTGTTGCACACGTTTGAAGCGCGTAAACATAAAGAGAGCCCGGAGGCGCGCCAGCAGCGTCTGGAGGCCCTGGCAGCGCAGGATCCGCAGCAGTTCGAGAAAGATAAAATCAAAGGCGCGGTGCGCACCGATTTTATTCTCTCTGCCGAGATTGTTGCCATCACGCTTGGCATCGTTGCCGACGCGCCTTTGCTGAATCAGGTGCTGATCCTGTCGGGCATCGCGGTGCTGGTTACCATTGGTGTATACGGGCTGGTGGGTATCATCGTGAAGCTCGATGATATGGGCTACTGGCTGGTAGAGAAACCGGGCGTTCTGACGCAAGGGCTGGGGAAAGGGTTGTTATTCACCGCGCCCTGGCTTATGAAGATCCTGTCTGTCGTCGGTACGCTGGCAATGTTTCTGGTCGGCGGCGGGATTGTGGTACATGGTATTGCGCCGTTACATCACGCTATCGAACATTTTGCCGCGAGCCAGCCCGCACTGCTACAGGCGCTGACACCGATGGCGGCCAACCTGGTGCTGGGCTTTGTGATTGGTGCCGTGGTGGTCGCGGTTTTGAAAGGTGTGGAACGTTTACGTGGCGGTGAAAAATAAAATCTCGCGGCAGGGATTATGCAAATTTAAGTAACTTCGTCTAAGGTGAAAAAGTTTCGCCCTGATACCGGAGGCAAGAATGGTCTTTTTGGTCAGCGATGAAGTGCAGAGTAAAAAGGGTGGTCCGCTCATGATTGTTACCGGTTATGCCAGCGGTATGGTTGAGTGCCGCTGGTATGACGGCTACGGCGTCAAACGGGAAGCCTTTCGTGAAGATGAGCTGATGCCTGGCGACAGGCGGCGGATCCACGAAGAAGCATAACCACTAAAACGCCCGGCATTGCTGGGCGTTTTTATTGCCGGATAAAATACGAGCGGGGCGAAAGAGCACTCACAGAGATTTCAGGGAGCCCGTGTGCGGCAGAACCGTGTCGTAAAACAGCCCAGGTCGTTTAAACAACTGCAGCGCTATTTTGTTCCGGCTCAGGTGGTCAACCTTTGCTTTGTGATCGTGATGGTGTGCTCGACGATCCTGACGTGGCGTGAAGTCATTGTGCTGCAGGGGGCTTATGTCGCCAGTCAGCGTAGCGCGCTGGAAAACGTCAGTAATGCGCTGGATATGCAGTTTCAGGTCGGTGTGGACCGGTTGCTCTTTTTCCGAAATGGGATGCAGGCCGCCCTGCAAACGCCGTTGGGATTTGAAGCGTTAAATTCCGTGCAGGGCGAGTTTGATCGTAAACGTGCCTTACCGTACTGGCAGATTGGGCTGGATAACAGCCGGACGCTGCCCATTTACGGCGTTTCCGATGCTTTGGTTGAACAGAGCGAGCTGCTGCGTCGCGACGAGGAGCTGTTGCACAACGAACTCACGGCGGCAATGGAACTTGGCTACCTGTTTCGCCTCTCCTCTGAGGCCTCTATGTTGCCGCGTCAGGCTTATTATTTCTCACGTGCGGGCTTTTTCCTCTCCACGCGCGCTGTTGAGCATGAGCAGGACATTATTTCTACCTATTACCGCTTATTAACGCGCCCCTGGTTTAGCAGCCAACAGCTGCAGAAAAACCGCGCGCGTGGGGTTCGCTGGTTCACTTTTTTTACCAACTCAGAAAGCAACAGCTTTGTTGCCGCCAGTGTGCCGCTTGATTATGAATACTATTGGTACGGTGTACTGGTCATGAGTTTCCCGTTGAGTGCGATTAAGCCGTTACTGGTTGGCGTACAACTCCAGCAGGATGGCGGGGAGTATCAGCTTTACGATAACCATTTCCGGCTGCTGACCAGTACGCAACCGCAACAAAATGCCAGCGGCGAGTTTAATCAGGATGAGATCGCTAGGCTACAAGCAGACATGACACGCGATACCGTCGGTGGCCTGCATCTGGGCACCCGTTATGTGAGCTGGCAAAAACTTAAACATTTTGGCGGCGTGCTGGTGCGCATTCACTCTTTGCAGGAAGGCCTCGCCGGGGATTTCGGGCGTATCAGCATTGCGCTCTCGCTGTTGTGGGTGTTGTTTACCGGCATGCTGCTTTTTTCCTGGGTGGTCATCCGCAGAATGGTGACCAACTTGTATAGCATGCAACACACGCTGCAATGGCAGGCGTGGTTCGACCCGCTGACGCGCCTTTATAATCGGGGCTCGTTTTTTGAGCAGGCGAAAGTGTTATCTGAAGAAGCGCGGGTTCAGCGACGGCCTTTCTCGATCATTCAGCTTGATATTGACCATTTTAAGGGCGTCAATGACCAGTTCGGTCATCAGGCTGGTGATTTGGTACTATCCCACGCCGCCGGGCTTATCAGCAGTTCCCTCAGAGAGCAGGATGTTGCCGGGCGCGTCGGCGGCGAGGAGTTCTGTATTTTATTACCGGACAGCACACTTGAGCAGGCGGTACAGGTTGCCGAGCACATCCGTTCGCGCATTGAAAGTAAAGAGATCCTGATCCACAAGCGTACGACATTGCGCATCACGGTTTCCCTCGGCGTCTGCGATGCGCAGGAAAACGGCAATTACGATTTTGAATATCTGCAATCCGTCGCCGATAGCCGCTTATACCGGGCGAAAAACAGTGGTCGCAATCAGGTCTGTTCAGTGGATGTGATGCCAAAGAGGTGATCCAGACCTTCACGCCAGCCCGCAGCTCCCTCTTGTTGCGTGTGATAAACCCGTGGCGGGCTATCCTGACGCAGCGTTACTCCCTGACGATTAAGGCCTTTTACCACCACGGCGTAGTCAACGTTATCAAGTAGCGGCGCATCGTTTGGCCCGTCACCCAGCCCGACCGTGACAGCGCGTTTACCCCGGTAATGGCGATATTGCCGGGTCAGCCAGTTTACGGCCTGATCTTTTCCGCCGCGCTCATCCAGCACATGCCAGAAACGGGCTCCCTGAACAACACGTAAGCCCAGTTGCGCCAGCGCATCATCAAAGGCGGCCATGTGTTCATCGCTGTCGCGCCAGATCAGGGTTTCAGAGGCTTCCTGCAACTTAGCGAGAGTAGCCTGCGCAGGCGTAAGGCCTGTTAACTCTGCCAGCACATGTTCATCCAGCTCTGTAAAGGTTGTGAATTTCCAGCCATTGCTCAGGCGTAATTGAGTCAGCACACGGGCGATTTCCGCATGGGGGGAACCCGTAATAATCCTTGGGTAGTCGTCATGATCTTGCCAGTGTTCATCTAACTGAATCACCGCGCCGTTTTCGGCAATAAAAGGCAGACCTTGCAGTTGCAGCATGTTTTGCACAGCGATCATTTCTGCCGCGGTTTTGCTGCTACAGAGGATCACTGGTATCTGGCGCTGGCGCAGGCGCGCAAGCCACCCGGCAGCGGGTTGCCATTCACCGGTGTGGCTATCCAGCAGCGTTCCTTCTATGTCAGAAAAGATCAGTAACGGGTCGTCCAGGCTCGGCATAGTGAGCTCCTTTGGCAGTATGAGTCGGGAGACTTTTGTCGCGCATTGTATGCAGTAGAATACAGATGTATCTGCTAATTCATTGATTTATAGTTATTTCTTGTCATGTGGACGTTTTATCTATAAAGTTGTCCCCACATCAGATTCCCTGGTGTACGAATTTTAAGTGCTTCTTGCGAGAGCAAGTTTGTCCCGGCCGTTTCGGCGGCCGGGATGTTTTCTTCAGCGATTCGCCTCCGTAATACTGAAGTCATGCACGTCCAGTTCAAATGCTTCCGCCAGTTCCCGCCAGGTATGATATTCCCGACCATCCACGCTCACGCGCTGGCCATCTTCGTCGTCGACACGATGCACTTCGCTTTCGCTGATTTCGTTAATCGCAGCCAGCAGGGCATCAACATCGATATGCACGTCCCGCTTTGCGGTCTCGCTGTACTCTTTGACTGTTTTCACGCCGTCACCTCCTTCATAAATGCAGTGTTAAGTATAGTCGGTAGAAAAAATCGCCAGCTAAACGCAGGCACGCTGTCAGGGCTGCGGTTTTGTTCTACACTGGCGTAAATGCGAGAGGAGGGTACTTATGAAAGTTAACGATCGGGTTACGGTCAAAACGGACGGGGGTCCACGCCGTCCGGGGGTGGTATTGGCTGTCGAAGCGTTTAATGAAGGTACGATGTACCTGGTCTCACTGGAAGATTACCCGCTCGGGATTTGGTTCTTTAATGAAAAAGACCACCCGGACGGCGTATTTGTAGAACGTGCAGATTAATATTTCGCCCTCCGCCTGGAGGGTGAATAAATAAAAAATATCCTCAACGCATATTAACAAATATACCGGTGGTAACATTATCTGTTAGCCGCACTACATGATATATAACCTGCTTATTATGCGTTTTAATTTTTCTTTTAATATTACCCTTATGTGATGATACCGTTTTCGCTTTAATATTCATCTGATCGGAGATTTGAATCGTATCCTGCCCGGACATCCACATTCTCAACATGCTTGACTCGGTACGACTTAGTGAAAGTGTTGGTAAGTTAATGGTCCCAACGCTTTTTTTCTCTTTGTTGAGACAATCTCCCAGAATATTATCCAGCGACTCAGGCTTGATTGATTTAGAACTAATCAATAAGTTTTTTCGAACCAAAAGATATTCATCAAAGTGGATATTGGCGATAGCCATAAACACAATAAAAAGTGTACGGGGATGCTGATTAATGACTTGCTTAATGTGTTGACTGCTGCTTGGGTCATGAATAAAGCAGTCCTCATTAATAAACACCACGGTTGGCTGGAGTGTGGCGCAAGCTGATTCGAGTTCATCAACAGTCTGGATGTCGTTGATATCTCGCTTTTTAACCCCCCGGCTTGTCAGATACCCTGTTAATCCCAACCGGGTATAACTGCATAAATCCATAATAATCGTTGACATGGCATACCCTCACTCAATGCGTAACGATAATTCACCACCCGCCAGAAGCTTCAGAAGCCATACAGGAAAAACTTATATTACTGAAGTACGACGCGAAACTTCAGGCGAACCCACTATCCCGTAAAGTTAGGTATAATTTGCCAGGAATCATCTTAAAGTAAAGTAAATGTTGCGTTATGTGAGAAGGCTAAAAACAAATAAGCCGCGCCAGATATATGGTGGGGGATGTTTTTCAAATTTAACTTTAGGAATATCCTCAGAAAGGCATTACTAAAGTCAGGGATTACTATTCTGTGGAAGTTCGCTAACAATATCAGCTAACAGATTGAAAATCTCACTGAATAATCGCTCACAATAAGGGGCGATTAACGGCATCATTGCTGCCATCAGTAAAATCCCAACGCTTAACGTAACGGGAAAACCAATCACGAACACCGACAATTGCGGTGCCATGCGGTTCAGTAAACCAAGGGAAAGGTTAATGGTCAGCAGCAATGTGATAACCGGTAACGCCAGCATCAACCCATTGAGGAAGATCATGCCTGCTGCACGCGTCAGCGCCAGATACGCATTGCTGTTTACCGGGTTACCGCCAATCGGCAGGGTGTGGAAGGTATCGACCAGCATTGAGATTAACCACAAATGCCCGTTAAACGTGAGGAACAGCAGCAGGGCCAGCATATCGAGGATGCGCGCCAGCACCGGCATGTTTAAGTGGCTGGTGGGGTCGACAAAGGTGGCGAAGGAGAGGCCCATTTGCAGGCCAATCAGCTCACCGGCGGTACGAATAGTCGCAAAGGCGAACTGCATCGTAAAACCGAGCGCGACGCCAATCAGGATCTGCTGTAGCGCCAGCCAAAGCGCCGCCGGGGCGAATACCGGTACATCCGGCGTTGGCGGCAAGGTGGGGGCGATAACGATGGTAATCACAATCCCCAGCCCCACTTTTATCCGGCGCGGAATACGCGATTCGCTGAGGATCGGCGCGGTCATAATTAACGCCATCACGCGCAGCAGTGGCCAGAAATACATACTGATCCAATGCAGCCACTGATCGCTGGTGACGTTCAACATAAGTCGGCTTACCCGATGATATAAGGAATGTTGTTGAACAGGGTGCGCATGTAATCAAGCAGTAAATTCAGCATCCACGGCCCGGCAACCACAATCGTGACAAACACGGCGATGATTTTCGGGATAAAGGAGAGCGTCATTTCGTTGATCTGTGTCGCCGCCTGCAAAATACTGATAACCAGGCCCGTGACCAGCGCAACCAGCAGCAGTGGGGCAGCGAGCGCGAGTGCGACTTTCATCGCCTCGGTGCCCATCATCATGACCGATTCTGGTGTCATGGCTTACTCCTAACTGTAAAAGCTCTGGGCGAGCGAGCTGACCAGTAACTGCCAGCCATCCACCAGCACGAACAGCATCAATTTGAACGGCAGGGCAATGGTTGCGGGCGGTACCATCATCATCCCGAGCGCCATCAGGACGCTGGCGATCACCAGATCGATAATCAGGAACGGAATAAAGATTGTAAAACCAATCTGAAACGCGGTTTTCAGCTCGCTGGTGACATAAGCGGGCAACAGAATACGCATTGATACGGCTTCCGGCCCCTGAATCGGCGGGCTATTAGAGAGACGGGCAAACAGCGCCAAATCGGCTTCGCGCGTCTGGCGCAGCATAAATTCGCGCAGCGGTTGCGCGCCGCGTTCCAGCGCCACATCGACGGAGATTTTATTCTCGCTAAACGGCTGATAGGCGTCGGTATAAATCTTGTCGATCACCGGCGACATAATAAAAAAGGTCAAAAACAGCGCCAGCCCAAGCAGCACCTGGTTCGGCGGCGCAGACGGTGTTCCCAGCGCGTTTCGCAGCAGGCCGAACACAATGATGATGCGGGTAAAGCTGGTCATCATCAGCAAAATGGCGGGCAGGAAGGTGAGCGAGGTAATAAATACCAGCGTCTGCACAGGCAGCGACCAGCTCTGGCCGCCACCGGCTATCGGCTGGCTAATCAAACCCGGAAGTTGTGCAAATGCCGCAGGGGCAACCAGCCATAATCCGGCCAGTGCAAAAGAAAACAAACGGCGCATCAGGATCTCCCGGAACGCTTAAGCAAATTCTTCATCACGGTCTGGAAATCCACATTTTTCACGTTCACGTCTTCACTTTCTGCGGGTGCGGGAGGAAGTTTGTGCAACAGATTGATGTTGGTGGGCGTAACGCCCAGCACCAGACGTGCATCCTCAACATCCACGATCACCACGCGTTCACGCGGGCCAACCGTGGTGCTGGCGGTCACTTTTAAACCCCGGCCGCTGGCGGTTTTGCCACCGAGGCCAAGGCGTTTGGCGAGCCACGCGATAATCAGAATTAACGCGATCATGCCAAACAGCGCGCCACTGACCTGCAACAGTGGCGAACCGGAAAGGGCAGACGGTTGGGAAACCGTGGCCTGTGTTTTCATGCTCGACTCAGCGGCTCAAACGACGCATACGCTCGGAAGGGGTGATGATATCGGTGATACGTACGCCGTATTTATCCGCAACGACCACCACTTCACCCTGAGCAATCAGATAACCGTTGATCAGGATATCCAGCGGTTCGCCCGCCAGCCCGTCAAGTGCCACCACGGAACCCTGCGTCAAACGCAGCAGCTCTTTAATTGTCATACGCGTACGACCCAGTTCCACGGTCAGTTTGACCGGGATATCCATAATCAGGTCGATATCCTGGAGAGTGCCGCCAACATCACCACCGCCGAGCTGCTGAAACACGGCATCGGCCGCGCTTTTCGTCGCGGGAGTGGTTTTTTGTTCGTTCAACGCGTCAGCCCACAGATCGTCCAGTGCTCCGCTGTTCTCATCGGACGGATTGTTCATATCACTCATTTGGGCTGTTCCTCATTCAGCGAATTCAAAATCGGGTTTATCAAGTGCTCTACACGTAACGCATATTGTCCGTTGACCGTACCATACTGGCTCGTTAGCACCGGTACGCCGTCCACATGAGCGATAATGCGATCGGGTTTATCAATCGGCAGCACATCGCCGGGTTGGAGCTTAAGTATCTGCGACAGGCGCAGGGGAATATCCGCGAAATTGGCAATCAAATTCAGTTCAGAGTGCTGAACCTGACGCACCAGGTTGTCACGCCAGTTCTGGTCTTCACTGCGTGAGTTTTCCAGCGGCGGGTTGACCAGCATTTCGCGCAGCGGTTCTATCATGCTGAAAGGCAGACAGATATTGAACTCACCCGTCAGGTTGCCGATCTCAACATGGAACGGCGTATTGACGACGATATCGTTCGGCGATGTCGTAATGTTAGTAAATTTGACCTGCATTTCCGAACGCACATACTCCACGTCCAGCGGGTTAATCGCCTTCCACGCATCGCTATAGGCTTCGAGCGCCAGCTTCAGCATGCGGTTAATGACGCGCTGTTCAGTGTGCGTAAATTCACGGCCTTCCACTTTCGTTGGAAAACGCCCGTCGCCACCGAACAAGTTATCCACGGCGATAAACACCAGGCTTGGCGAGAAAACAAACAGGCCGGTGCCGCGCAGGGGTTTCAGGTGGATCAAGTTAAGGTTGGTCGGAACGGGTAAGTTACGCGCAAACTCGTGATAGGGCTGAATGCGGATCGCGCCAACGGTGATATCCGGGCTACGACGCAGCAAGTTAAACAACCCCATACGGAACTGACGCGCAAAACGCTCGTTGATGATCTCCAGCGCTTGCAGACGCTCACGCACCACGCGGCGCTGGGTATTGGGGTCATAGGGGCGAATATCGCTATCGCCACCCATACCCGGTTGCGGATCATCGCTCTTATCGCTGTCTCCGTTGAGCAGCGCATCGATTTCGGCCTGAGAAAGAATGCTATCGCCCATGTCTTTACCGCAAAATGAAAGCTGTATAAAGAACGTCAGTGACTTCCTGCTTCGGCTGTCCTGGCACTAACGGCGTTGCGATCGTCTCTTTAATCGCGGTAGCAAGGTTCTGCTTGCCTTCGTTGGTTGCAAGCTGTGCTGCGTCCTGACGTGAGAACAACATCAACAAGCGGCTGCGTACTTCCGGCAGATATTCGCTAAGTCTGGCGCGCGTAGCGTCATCTTTCAGACGCAGTGTGATACCGACATACAACACACGGTCAGCATCGCCCAGATTCACTGTGAAGGTGTCGAGAGCGAAGAAAACCGGCGCTGGCGGAGGAGGCGCTTCCACTTTTGCGCTAGCCGCAGGTTTCTGTTGCATACGCCAGTAACTATAGCCAGCGGTGGCGCAAGCTGCGAGTGTGATTAACACCAGCAGCGGGATCCAGATAGAGCGCTTACGTTTTTTGTTAATAGCGGAGTCAGTCATCTGTTACGGGCTTCCTGTTAGTACTGCTTATGAGCTGATTATCCCGTGTCCTGCTCCCGTCAAAGCGCGGAAAAGACGGGGATAATCATGCTACCTCTGGCGTTTAGGCAAAGATGTCGACTGCGCCGTTACCGCGAGCCGCAGATTGCAGGCTTGCCGGGGCGACTAACGCGTCGCCATCATCCGCGCCAAACAGATCGCCTGCGCCCGAACGTGAAGCCTGTTGCTGCTGTTGAGAGGCCTGCTGTTGCTGCTGCTGACCGGCAAAAGACTCGCTGCTGATATTGCTCTGACCCAGCTGAATGCCGTTTTCTGCAAGCGAGGTACGCAACATCGGCAGCGCCGCTTCCAGTGCCTGGCGAACATGGCTGTGCGCTGAAACCATCTGCAGCTGCGCCTGGTTATCTTCAAGCTTAATAGAAATCTGAACCTGACCCAGATCTTCCGGATGCAGACGCAGCTCCGCGCTCTGCTGGCCCTGGCGGGTAAAGAGCGTGACATGCTGGCTGATATTCTGCTGCCACTCATGGCTGCCCAGCGGTGCGCTGATCACCGGTGCGGCGACAGGCGTGCTGGCCTGGGCGGCACTGGCGGTAGTCGTCACCGGTGCGATGCTGGCCGTGGTATTGGTGGTTTGCAGCGCGTTGTCATTATCTTTCTTCACCGCCGCAGAAGAAGAGGCGAGCACCGCCGTCTGCTGGGCATCATCCGCTACATGGAACGGCGTGGTGCTGGCAGGGCTGTCATTTTTCGCGCTGCCGCGCGGTAAATCGGTATCTGTCGTCAGTGAACTGGTATTCAGTGCGCGGTTTGCTGCTTTGGCCACATCAATACCGTTTGTCGCGGTAGCCGGTTGGGCGCTGGCGTTGTTTAACTGCGCAGCTTGTTGATGCGGCAGCATCGCCATCAGCGCGCTTAAACCAGCCAGCTCTTCATCATTTAAATCGGTTTTGTTTTCGCTGTCAGTGGCTTTAGCCGTTTTGCTTAACGCGGCCAGCACATCGGTTTTCGCCGCAGGTGTAAGGCCAGAAAACAGTTTTTGCACGTCAGCGTCGCTTGCCGCTGAAGCAATCACATCGCTTTTCGCGCTCTGGCGCGCCAGCAGTTCCGCCAGTTTTTGCGCCGGTGTTTGTGCCTGCGTCTCTTCGCCGGTAGCTGCGGTTGCCGCCAGGTTGCCTTTCGCCAGCTTGCCGCTCAGGGCGGCTGCCTGCAGATCGGCAAGCGTAATCGGCGCATCGCTCTCCTGTCCCTGGCCGCCGGTCATTGCACCCGTCAGCAGAGCGAGGAAGTCTTGTGCAGAATCGCCGCCGCTTTTGCCGGCTTGTACACCGGTGGTGGCATCGGATTCTGTCATTAACAGTTTTGACAAGTTGATCATTCTATTTTCCTCAGGGACGCGCGCTGTGCAAATTCATCCATTTTTTTCTGATCGAGACGGTTTTCCGCCAGTAACGCCGCGGCGCTTTGTCGGTCCTGCAAGGTTTGCCAGGCTTGTAAACGTTGTTTCTTTTCACGCCAGCTACCCAGGGCACTATCGACTTTTTCATTCCACTGCGCTAACTGCTGACGGTGCTGCTCAATCGCTTTTTCCAGCGTCTGAATAAATTGCTGATAATTCTGCCAGCGTTGGTTATCAATCCCCTGGCTCATGTTGTTATTCAGACTGCTGCGATACTCATGCTGATATTCAATCAGCATTTTTAATTGCTCTTCCGCTTGCTGGCAGCCGCGACGCATCTCACCCAGTTTCAATGCGGCGTCGTCAACTTCTTTCTCTGCCAAATCCTTTAGCGTCGTTAATGCGCTGTTTTGCGTCATAAGTCAGCTCTCCACTACCTTAGACTGTCGGGAAGATCAGCTCTAATGCCTGCATTGAATCTTCCCACCCGGCACGTTCAAAAATGCCCTGCTGCAGGAAGGCTTCCAGGTGTGGCCACAATGCGATGGCTTTATCCAGCATTGGGTCGCTACCGCGCGCATACGCGCCAACGCTAACCAGATCGCGGTTACGCTGGAAGCTCGACAGCAACTGCTTAAAGTTCCGGACTCTGGCGTAATGTTGTTCCGTAATTAACGCTGTCATCGCACGGCTGATAGAGGCTTCAATGTCAATGGCCGGGTAGTGACCGGCTTCCGCCAGGCGGCGGGACAAGACAATGTGCCCATCAAGAATGGCTCGTGCGGAGTCAGCGATCGGATCCTGCTGGTCATCCCCTTCGGTCAGAACGGTATAAAACGCGGTGATCGAACCACCGCCGTGAATACCGTTCCCCGCGCGTTCCACCAGCGCCGGTAATTTGGCGAAGACAGAAGGGGGATAACCTTTCGTCGCTGGCGGTTCGCCAATTGCCAGCGCGATTTCACGCTGCGCCATGGCATAACGCGTCAGGGAGTCCATGATCAGAAGCACATGCTGACCGCGGTCGCGGAAATCTTCAGCAATGCGCGTCGCGTACGCAGCGCCCTGCATACGCAATAAAGGAGAAACGTCTGCCGGGGCGGCAATCACCACCGAACGTGCGCGGCCTTCTGCGCCAAGGATGTTCTCGATAAAATCTTTTACTTCGCGGCCACGTTCACCAATCAGCCCGACGACAATAACGTCGGCCTGGGTATAACGGGCCATCATGCCTAACAGCACGCTTTTACCGACGCCGGAACCGGCGAACAGCCCCATACGCTGACCACGACCGACGGTCAGCAGGGCGTTAATGGCGCGTACGCCGGTATCCAGCACATGCTCAATCGGCGTACGTTGTAAGGGGTTAAACGGCTGCGTGACCAGTGCGCCGGTCTCACCGGTTTCCGGTGCAGGCAGACCGTCGAGCGGCTTGCCGCCGCCATCCAGCACGCGGCCAAGCAGGGCAGGGCCGAGCGGCAGCTGTTTACCGCTTTGCAAACCATCACCTAACACGCTGCGGGCATAAACGCGCGCGCCAGGCAAAATACCTTCAACTTCTTCCAGCGGCATTAAAAACAGGCGCTGGCCGTTGAAGCCAACCACTTCGCATTCGACTTCGCGCGTTTCGACACCGTCCTGACGCTCAATAATGCAGGTCGCGCCCAGCGGCAGCTGCAGACCGGTGGCTTCCAGCACCAGCCCGGTCGCGCGGGTCAGCCGACCATAACGGCGCACAGCGGGCAGCTGCGCCATTTTGACTTCAAAGTTATCCAGCGTCGTTAGCCAGCGGGTCAAACGTGCGGTCATTAAACTACTCCCGGCGCCGCCAGACGGCACAGTTCCTGCCAGCGTGTTGCTACGCTGGCGTCGAGATCGCCTTCATCGGCGGACACTTTGCACCCGCCCGGATGCAGGGTCGGGTCGCCACGCAAACGCCAGCCGTGCAGGCTGAGGGTTGCGCCAAGCATCTCTTCCACGCGCTGCAAATCGTCCGGATGCACGCGCAATTGCGGTTTCCCGCTGAACAGCGGCTCCTGCTGGATTAAATGCTGGATCTGCTTGATCAGCGCGCTGTTATCAACAACCGGCACCTGGCCTAACACCTGGCGCGCGGCTTCCAGCGCCATCTGCATCAGACGAGAGGCGATAACACTGTCCAGCGCATCCAGCGTGTACTGGAATTCGCTGACCAGCTGCTGCATACGCGCATGGATTGGCGCCTGTTGCTGGCGCGCCTGGTTGAGACCATCTTCGCGCCCCTGCGCCAGACCTTCCTGGTAGCCGACGTCGTGACCCGCTTTGCGGCCTTCCGCCAGACCGGCGTTATACCCGGCGTCGTGCGCCTGCATCTGGATCTGCGCTAACTGCTGCTGCAGCTTTTGCTCTTCTGATATCTCATCTTCTTCGCCGTCCGCTTCAGCGGTTGGCGACGACTCTTTCGTCAGCAGGGGAGCGAACTCGGCGGCCAGCGGGAGGGCCAGATCGTCCGGCTTCCAGACTTTCCACGGCAATTCATTAGACATAGGTATCCTCGCCGCTGCCAATTACCATCTCGCCGGTCTCCGCCAGACGGCGAACGATGAGCAGGATGGCTTTCTGTTCGTTTTCCACCTGAGACAGACGCACCGGCCCACGGTTGGCCAGGTCGTCGCGCAGAATATCTGCCGCACGTTGCGACATGTTGCGCAGGAACTTCTCGCGCAGCGGTTGCTCGGCGCCTTTGAGGGCAACCAGCAGGGATTCGGAATCCACTTCCTGCAGCAGGCGCTGGATGCTGCGGTCGTCCACATCCACCAGGTTTTCGAACAGGAACATCTCGTCGATAATTTTCTGCGCCAGCTCGCCGTCGAACTCGCGAACGGCGGTAATAACGGCTTCTTCCTGCTGCGTTTTCATCAGGTTGATGATTTCCGCCGCGGTTCTCACGCCGCCCATTTTGCTGCGCTTGAGGTTCTGGCCGTCGAGCAGGTTGTTCAGCACTTCGGTCAGTTCCGCCAGTGCGGCAGGCTGTACGCCGCCGAAGGTGGCGATACGCAGCATCACATCGTGGCGCATACGCTCATCAAACAGCGCAAGGATATCCGCCGCCTGAGAACGTTTAAGGTGCACAAGGATAGTGGCGATGATCTGCGGGTGTTCGTCGCGGATAAGGTCGGCGGCGCTCTGCGGCTCCATAAAGTTGAGCGTTTCGATGCCGCTGGTGGTATCGCGCGTTTCGAGGATATCTTCCAGCAGGCTGGAGGCACGCTCTTCGCCGAGGGCTTTGACCAGTACCGAACGCAGGTAATCGTTGGCGTTGATGTTCAGCGCCGCGAATTGTTCCGCTTCGTTCTCGAACTCCTGCAATACGTCCATCAGCTGTTTGTTGGAGATCTGACGTACGCTGGCCATCGCGGTACTCAAGTGCTGGACTTCGCGGGCGGAGAGGTGTTTGAACACCTCAGCCGCGCGATCTTCGCCAATGGTCATCAGCAGGATGACGCTTTTGTCCGTTCCGGAAAGATTATTGCTCATGTTCGTTACTCATCCACTGGCGAATGACCAGCGCCACGACGCGCGGATCGTTATCTGACATTTCGCGAATACGCTGGCTCATCACCTCGGCGCTCAGGCGCTGGTTAGAGCGACGCTGCTGGTTCTGTTCGTCTTTGCTGAGGCGAACTTCCACCGATTCTTCGATTTCCGCTTTGGCTTGTTGCGCTTCCTGCAAGGCTTTCGCCTCTTCCTGGCGGCGTACCAGCTGCGGACGTACGGCTTTACGCCACAGCAGCCACGCCACGATGAGCACCAGCAACCAGCGACCTGCGGACATCAGCTGATCGATAAACGACTGCTGTTGCCAGAACGGGAGCTGACCACCAACATCATCCGTTGCGTTGAACGGCGAGTTGACGACGTTCAGGGTGTCACCGCGTTTCTCGGTGTAACCCATCGCTTCGCGAGTCAAATCTTCAATCTGTTTAATCTGGTCGGCTGTCAGCGCGGCGGTTTTGCCACCCGGCAGCGAACGATAGTTGACCACCACCGCAACAGAGAGGCGCTCGATATCGCCGACATTCATTTTGGTGTGGCGGATCGTACGGTCGACTTCGTAGTTATTGGTTTCGTTATGCGTGGTGTTACGCGGCCCGGTGGTGGTGGTGTTAGCCGTGCTCGTGCCTTGCTGGCCCTGCGCATTTTGATTCTGCTGACCGTTCTGCTGATTAGCCGGTGTGGTAATCGGCGCGGTATTCGCCGGAGCAGGCTGGTTCGACAGCGCACCCGGAACGCCGCCAGGATACTGGCCGCCAATCTGCTCGCTGCTATTTACCTGACGTGAACGCAGCACAGCCTGTGACGGATCGCCGCCGTTTGGCGTGTATTGCTCTTCCGTCTGCTCTTTATTCGCAAAATCGAGTTTCGCCGTTACCTGCGCGTGAACGTTGCCGTTACCCACGATAGGGCCAAGGATCGCTTCGATACGGCGCTGGATACGGCCTTCAACGTCGGCGGTGTATTTCAGTTGTGCATCATTCAGGTCACGACCGGCAACGCCGGATTGGGTCAGCAGACGACCGCCCTGATCGACAACGGTCACGTTGCCCGGCGGTAAACCTGCCACCGCGCTGGAAACGAGGTGTACGACGGCGCTGATCTGGCCATCATCCAGCGCGCGTCCCGGTTGCAAGTTCACCGTCACGGATGCGGAAGGGGCTTTCTGCTCGCGCACGAACAGCGACGGTTTTGGCATCGCGAGGTGAACGCGGGCGCCTTTTACCGGACCGAGTGCTTCGATGGTGCGTGCCAGTTCGCCTTCCAGCGCACGCTGGTAGTTCACTTGTTCGCTAAACTGGCTGATACCAAATTTTTCCTGATCCAGCAGTTCAAAACCGACAGCGCCGCCTTTCGGCAGACCCTGTTGAGCCAGTTTCAGGCGCAGCTCCTGGACTTTATCGGCGGGAACTTCAATAGCACCGCTACCGTCAGCAAAGCGGTAGGGGACGTTCATCTGCGTCAATTGGGTGACGATAGCGCCGCCGTCCTGATCGGACAGGTTGCTATAAAGCGTGCGGTAGTCCGGGCTTTTCGCCCACAGTACCATAGCAACAACAATGGCAACCGCTGCTGCAGCGGCCACCATAAGAGGAATTTTGGGGTTCGCGCGTAAGCGGTTAAGCCACTCAAGAGATTTATTCTGCGGTGCAGTTGTTGCAGTCGCACTCATTGCGCACCTCGTAACTCTGGGTGGATGTTGTTATTTGAGTTGAGAAACAAAACAGACTCCCGGGTCGGCAAACTCGACAAATGTCCATTAACTGGCAGTGTCATTATTTGATGAATCCGAATTTTCTATGCCTCAAATAACCTGGTTTTTTATCGCTATTTACCGCCATTATCCCATTGACAAGCTGTTAACCTTGTCAGGTATCAAACCATCCGGGGATTTACCATGGCTATACAGGGCATTGAAAGCGTCGTCAGTCAGCTGCAGGCAACTGCCGGGATTGCGCGTAATCAGAGCGTGGAAAGTGAACCGTCTATCAGCTTCGCCGGGCAACTGCATGCTGCGCTGGATCGCATTAGCGACACGCAAAACGCAGCGCGTACCCAGGCGGAAAAATTTACACTCGGTGAGCCGGGCGTAGCGCTGAACGACGTGATGACCGATTTGCAGAAATCATCGATTTCGTTGCAGATGGGCATTCAGGTACGTAACAAACTGGTTTCTGCATACCAGGACATTATGAACATGCAGGTGTGACCAACCTAAGATACTGTTGCATAACAGTATTACAGATTGGATCCTACTGCCTGGGGCATGGGTGGGGCAAACGCTGACAATTTCTGGTTCAGAATTGCGATCTGATCCAGATTGTTGTCGGCCATCCATTTCCCATAAACTTTGTAAACCATCTGGGCGTCGGCATGTCCCATCTGGTTGGCTATGAAGTTAGGGTTAGCTCCGGCAGATAAAGACCAGCATGCATAAGTGTGTCGGGACTGGTATGCATTCCTGTGCCGTAGTCCCGCTTTTTTTAGTGCATCCCCCCAGATCTGATTTATCGAACTTACGGAATAGTGATGACCACACTTACCGTTTATCGAACTGATTTGTGGATTGAACACAAACGTGCATTTATGCTTGACTGACCTTCCAAACTCTCTCGTCATAACATCAACTTCGTACTGCTTACCCAGCCTTGTCATTTCAGCCTGATTTCGCAAAATCTCTATGGCGGCATCAACAAGAAAAACCTTCCGATCTGTACCAGCTTCAGTTTTAGGAAATGTAAACTCGTTAGCCAAAGTATGATTTCTTGAAACCGTAACCACACCCTGTACGAGGTCTATATCCTCCCAGGCAAGAGATACCAACTCACCGTGTCGCAGCCCGGTATAAATAGCCAGAGACCACATGTTTTTGACCTGCTGATGCCGTAGCGCATCAATAAGCCTGTCGAATTCATCACGACTAAGCGGATCTGGCTCAGAACGTGATTTTTTAAGTGGCAACAGTCCATTGAACGGGCTTTCCTTTATATATCCACCATCAATTGCAAACTGAAACAGGCCATTTACCACGCCCATATAGTAATTGACCGTAGGGACAGATCGGCCTTTCACTGGCTTAGTATGCCCTTTCTTCAGTATCTGATAACCCGTCAGCAGTTCGCGCCGGAGGTTCAGCATATCCTCCTTCGTAAAGGATGATATAAACCTGTCTTTACCAAGGCGCGGAAGCATATTTCTCACAACTGACAGATACCTTCCGTGTGCATTCGCGCAGATTTCGACCTTCTTCAACTCAAGCCAGCGCTCTGCAATTTCCTGCACTGTTATATGAGTTATCTGCCGATCTGCAACGCCAAACTTTGAAAGGTTAGGGGAGTTTGGAAAATTTGCTGCGTAATTAAATCTCCCTGTTTTTATCTCAAAGCATACTGCCGACCGCAATTCTCCCGCCATCTTTCTGTTCTTTGGTGTATCTGTAACACCGAGATTCTCTCTGACCCTCCTCCCTTCGTAGATGAACCATATGCGTAGTGAACCGCCATGGTTTTCAACGCCTGTTGGGTATGTTTTATTCATTCACCCTCCTGACGCCCAAGAGCCTGACAAGAATAAACGGATTGTAATGACCGTGCACCTGGCTGTTTCTTTTTGAGGCTTTCAATCCACTGGTCAATAGCCTTACGGTTATACATGCATTCACTGTTCGGCTTCGGATCACCATCTGGAGCAACATGCAGGTATTCACGGCCAAGAAGCCATGACTTCTTACGTGCCACCTCTATCGTGCCGTGGCGCAGGCCGGTAATTTCAGTGAGCTTCTGCTCAGTCACCCATTCATTGGGGACAACGTAAGATTTTTCATTCATCCGGGTATCTCCATGCCGGCTGCAACCGGCTATTTCAATCTGTACGCACATGACGAGCAGCCAAGCCTGGCACCGTCGTTACATTTCAAACATATTTCAGGCTCGCTGGTGGCCGGAGCCACCAGTTTCATGATCGGGGCAGGGACGAGCACTGGCATCGGCACGCGAAATATCTGCCGGCGCAGCGCGGCAATCTCGTCGGCCTGTTCCATGACGCGGGCGTGAAGGTCTTTTGCTTCCTCACGCCACCACCACAGATCCGCTTTCAGGCGGCGCTGACGCCGCAGTTTCAGTTTGCTGGGCATTAGTCGTCCTCGTCCCAGTCTTCATCGTCCTCGTCATCAATACATGGGAAATTTAGAAGGGGATTGGTTGCTGCCAGCATTTCACTGGCAGCGGCACGGCGTTGAAGCCTGCGCAGCGCTTCATAAAGCTCGAAAGCTTCGGTGCGTTCTTCGCCGATATCTAAAGAGCAAGCAACCCGGTGCGCAGCGGTAACGATATTTTCTAACTGGATGCGAATATCCTGGATAGTTTCCACCTCACACCTCCTGCTCAGGCGCTGCCTGGGTTTCCGTGAGCGCACAAGCTTCAACTGCTGCGGCATAAATTAATTTGATAATGTCCCAACCAATCGGAATTTCTTCTTCCCATTCCCCTTGGTCATCACAATCTTCACAGCCATCGCCACCACACTCACGACACGTAACAGTACGGAGAATATGGAATTCACCGGATAGCGCACCTTTTGCGCCGTTTGCCGCTGTCAGTTTTAGAGGCATAACACAGTAACCATCCGGCACCGTAGCGGCCGTTACAGGTTCAGCTTGCATGGCGGCGCGGCGACGTCGTAATTCTTTCAGCCATTGCGCGGTTTGATAGTCTTCGGACTCATCATTTAAATCGATGGCAAATAACAGAGCTGAATCATCCTCGTACTGCTCTGCTGGCTTAACGCTAACCGTTCGCGCTTCCACTAATGATCTGGCATCGCGCATGTCATCGCGCATCGCGAGCGCAACAGCCGTCATTGCTTCTTTCTCACGTTCCAGTTCAGCAATACGCTTCTTGTCGGCGTCACGCTCTGCCAGCAGGGCGAGGATGGCCGCAGGGTTGGAAGCAGCGATATATTTCGCGTCTTCCTCGCGCCAGATGCTTTGGCGGGAAAACCCCCACCAAACTACAGCCTCAGCCAGGAATTCTTTATCGCTGGAATCAATGCCATAGTTGCCGTCTTCACACGGTTTATCGTGTACATACCACGGGCCCGGAGTCGCTTTCTCAGCCGCCGCTTTCAGCTTCAGGGCCAGCTCGTCGTTGTTAGTCATCAGTATTCTCCCCAGCTATATGTTGAGGCGATCGGCCCGGGCTCTTCTGAGGCAACGAAGCATTCGACCTCCGGAACGCTAACAATGTTTCTTTTCTGAAATCCATGCTGGTCGGTTGAGTAAGCTACATGGCCAGCATCTGTCAGTCCCTTCAGAATCAGGCTTACTGTTTCGGCTGTTAGGCGGATCCGTTCTAACTGATATCTTTTGCGGTAGATAAATGCTTTCAATGCCTCTTCTTTCGTGTAGTGATAGCGAGAGCGATCAGCGCCTTTTGCGCAGCGCTTGATGTATCGTTTTTGGTCTTCCTTGCGCCCGCGCGTCCAGTAACTGACTACCTGCTCAAAGCTCATGTATGGAAAATCGTCTACATGCCAGAATGTTTTGTCAGTTTCACGAATGATTAAACGCTTCCAAAGAGTAACAATCGGTCGACCTTCGCTATCGTTGCCATCGTGAAAGCGATAGCAGTATTTCTTCTCTTCGCTCATGACTGTGCTCCTTCTCCTGCGTTGCCTTTCACCGCCCGCAGCGCAGCTTTGTAGCTGGCTTTCGCTGCCTTCTTGGTGGGGCACCATTCGCCCTTCACATCGACGCTGTAGTCCCAGTAGATGCGCGATCGGCGGAACATGCGGTACTCGTATTTCCCTTTGAAGCTGTCAACCGCGCGGTACTCATATTCCGGTAGCTGGATGCCAAGCCATTCACCAAACGATTCGCAAACTTCGGAGTGCAGGTATTCGTCATACCGGGTTGGCTTCTTTGGCTCAGGAAGTGCGGAAATAGCTACCGCCTGGCCTGCATCCGTTACCTGATAAACAACATCACCGCATGACCACTCGGGCGCAGGGGACGACTTTGCAAGTCCCCGCTCAACGAGTTTTTGCCACTCTGTGTTATCAGGGTGATCACCACATGCTAGAAAGTAATTGCGGTATGGTTCACGCTGGCGCTCATTGATGCCGAGGGCGTGTTGCATCAGTTCGATTCCTGTGCTCACGATTGCACCCCCTTCACCTGCTCAAACTCACAGATGGTTGCGCAACCTTCATCGGGGTAATCTGCGGTGGCTACGTGCAAGCCATAAATCTTTTTGCCGTCGCCATAATCGACTTCGCCAACAAACAAAATGCCGTCAGTAAATTCGCCGAACATATGCCCACCATCTCCGCAGTGGGCACAAACACCTTCCATAGCCTCAGCAGGGATGTGCAATTCTTGCGGTACAAGTACATAGCCTTCTGGTATCGCTGCGGACAAAGGCGCGGGTGATGGTGCTGACTGAGTACGAACTTGGGCGATGTATGCGAGGTTCAGCGCCTCAAGGCGGGAAGACAGCTCTTTAATGAGATCCGAATAAACACCGGTCTGCTTGATGCTGGTGGCGTAATTGTTGGCGGTTCTCACCAGCTCGATAATGGTCATTGATGCCAGTTGTTGTCTCATTGCGTTGTATCTCCTGTGCGCGCTGCAACGCGCCAAATTTAGGTTGCAGCAACCCAACCCATTGACATGGGTTAAGTCGCTTTTTTTTGCTATCGCTTGGCTTCGCCGCCGAGGGCAGTAATCAGGTCAGTGAGTAACTGGTTAAGTTCGCCGGTCATCAATACAAAGTCAGCATCAAAGCGTTGTGCGGCATCTTCACAGTCAATGTCATCGTTCTGGCTTATCAGCTCGTCGGAGAATTTGAGCCGTTTAATACTGAAATCGTCGCCAAGCACGAACTGAACGCGCTTTTGCCAGTCAAGAACCACTTTCGTTACCAGCTTCCCGGCGTCAAGGTGAGTGCGGATCTCATCGGAAAACAGATCCTGTTTTTTGAATCGCCCGATACCACCATCCTCCAGCACAGCTTTAAGCTCTGCCTCAGCGCCAAGCGCCAGGCCTGATGGAATAGCGCCGGAACGCACCCATTCAGTCATGGTTAATTCAGCCGGCGTTTCGAGAGTCAGAGGAAAAACCGGAAGCGACCCGAGAGTTTTACGAAGTAGCGCCAGCGCATCTTCAGCCCGGCGTGCGCTGGCTGAATCGACAATTACCAGCGCATTTGAGGTATTCACCCAGATCCGGACTGTTGAATTTTTGGTGAAAGCGCGAGGTAGCAGTGAGTGAAGCACATCATCGCGAAGTGAGTCTTTCTCGGTCTTCTTCAGACGGCGCCCCTGCTCGCTTTCAAGGCGGCTAATACGCTTGGTGAGTTCGTCTTTAACGACCTGAGGAGGTATTATTTTTTCCTCACGGCGGATAGCCAGCAGCAACTGGCCGCCAACAAAATGGAAAAGTTGATCAGAAATTTCACCCAGCGGAGATACCCAGCCAGCTTTAGCCATATCCTGGCTCCCACAAGGGGTAAAGCGTAGCGGTTCTAACTGCTTAGCCAGATCGGAAGTGTTCCCGTCATCGATAATTTGCACATCGCGGCTCAGGCGGTAGGACATAATATTTTTGAAAAAATGGTGAATCATTTTACGTTCCTCTTTGCGCCGCTGCAAAGGCGCTACGGGTTAGTATCTCCACACAACACAGGAGAGCACCTGCGGTGAGAAGCCGCCCGACGGGATTGGGGAATGAGCCGTCCCGGCGGTGATGCTCTCGTGTGTTGCGTAAAAAATTGCGGAGCCTTCACGGGAAAATAAGATCCGACTCCGCCAAACGATCACGTACTCACTGGTTTTTATGGCTTAACAACTGGGAGCGCACTCCCGCTTAATCACACCTGCCACCCATAACTGATGAGAGAAGGAGTGCGCTTTCATGTTGTGAGCCGGGATTCCACCGGCGCCCATCTGTTTTTTAAGCCACTCAGATATCGTCTGGGCTGTGCCGTCTCTTCCGGCTGTCATCCGGGTTGAACTCGCCCGGAACGAGATTGAAGGGTTGTAGCCCCTTACGGCATTCCGTTCTTTCCCGGTGTCACACCGAATCGCCACGATGGTGAATCGCTCAGGCCTAAGTACGGGGCTGGCTTGCACATTCCGGCTACCCGCTGGATCGGGATACTGTCAAAGGAATCCCCGGACCGCTAACGACGCATGTGCCATACGTCGTTGTTGCTTACAGGTACATTATGTACCGCATGGGTACATTGTCAAGCGCAAAAAAACCTGCCGGAGCAGGTTTAATGAATGGTTTAATTTTTTATCTTATTTCTTCGAGGCTTACCTGAAAAAATGACGGTTCCTATAATTGAGCAGTTACCGTTTATTTTCATGTAAGGCTCAGGCCAGTTTGGATTTAGCGCTTTCAGGTACTTACTTCCGCCATCCTCAATAAGTCTTTTGAAAGTTGTTTCTCCGGTTTCATGCATAAGAGCTATAACATCATCACCATGAGATGCAGCTACTTCCGGGTCTACAAAAATCATATCGCCTGGACTGTATTCAGTAATCATTGAATCCCCTATGACTCGAAGAATGTATGTCATAGGGCTACAAGCTACAGGGCATGGGTAGTTTTCCGTCACACTTAAATCAACCTCTGTATAACCTGCTTCTGTCCATGCGCCAGCTTGTACCCAAGATATTACCGGCACCAATGTGAATGTCTTATTGGTATTCGACACATCAAGCGCTTTGGAAACATTAGTGGTTTGATGTTCTTGATCCAGCCAGCCTGTCGGCAGGTTGAAACATTTCTCGATGTGGCGAGCCATATCATCGCCTATGTTTTTTGTTGCCCCATTCCCCATGAAGCGGCTTGTTTGAGTCGGGTCGCGGTCAATCATGGCGGCAAATGAAGTATTGCCACCCGCACCATCTCTTAGTTTCCGAGCGTTATCCCGGCGAATTTCGTTAATCGTTTTCATTCCAAAATTAAACATCGTGTACCTTATGGGTACAAGTACCTTGAGGGTTCATTATTTTCGTGTAATATGTACACAGGAGGTACATAGCATGAAAGACTACTGGGATTCACTAACCAAAGGGCAGCAAGGCGAGTTAGCCAAATGTGTCGGCTCAACTCCTGGTTATCTACGCCTTGTTTTTAATGGCTACAAAAAAGCTGGTTTCTCATTGGCTAAAAAGCTGGAAGAGAAAACGGGCGGTTCTATTACCAAGTCGGATCTGCGTCCGGATATTTATCCGAAACAGTAACAGCAAGTGCGCTGTTCGGTTACTACCAAAGGGAAAACAACATGGTAGAGCACAGTTTGAAAGAAGTGGTTAAGGCGATGTGTAAAGCCTATCCCGGTGGTCGTGAAGCGATGGCCGGTGCGCTTGGCATGACCGCCACGCAGTTCAATAACAACCTCTACGAGAAAAACGGTTGCCGTTTTTTCGAAGTGACAGAGCTGGAAGCGATGGAGGACTTATCGAATACCTCATTCCTGGCTGATTACTTTGCGAAGCGCCGCGGCTGTCTGCTGGTGGAAGTTCCAACCTTTGAAGAACTCGATCGTGTTGACCTTTTCAGCAGGGCAATGCGCACCGCAGCAGCACGCGGGCAGGTTGATCAGATTATCCAACAGGCACTGGAAGACGGGGTGATTGAACAGCATGAAGCAGAACTTATCCACGAATATCACCGCCGTCATATGGCTGCGCGTGAAGAAGAAGTCGCGGCCATCGTCGAATTATTCAGCCGCAAAAAGAAGTGACGCCAGCAGGTTGCAGCCTCTGGCGTCGTGGCGTGTCGATCGTTGTGGAGATACCTACGCATGAACAGTTTAAACCGATATCGGCCAGCTAAGCAATTTCGCTGCCCACCGCTGGTGGGGCGTAATGCACCGTTCGGCTATGTGGAAAGAGTACGCGGTACCGCTGACGTCCACAACTACCAGCGCGCCGCCGGAATGGTAGAGGCGTTTGCCACTATGAACGAGCAGGGGCGCGAAGAATGGCTGAAGTTAACCGGCAATTCAGAGACCACCGCGGAATCCCGGTACGGGTCATCCGCTGGGAGACAGAAAAGCAGCGCGTTATCTATCTTCGTGAAGCGCAAGGTTACGAGCATGAATGCTTCAGCCCGCTTGAGCAGTTCCAGCGTAAATTCAGAGAAATAAAGGACGACCATGAGCCAGATATTTGAAATCGTCCAGTCGCTGTCAGGGCAGAGGAACAGCATTACGATACCTGTTCCTTACCTCGACTTCTTTTCCGGCGATCAGCAGGCGCATGCGCTTGGGGCAATACTAAATCAGCTTGTGTTCTGGTCAGGTAAATCAGATCTGAATGATGGCTGGTTTTACAAAGAGCACAGCGAACTTGCTGCCGAAATCCGTGGTGTAAGCGAAGACCAGGTGCAACGCCTCGTAAACAAGATTTGCACCCGCTGGCTGCCCGGTGTGGTAGAGAAGGCACAGCGTCAGGTTAACGGCACTAAAAAAACGCATTACCGCATTAATGGTGATGCGCTGATAAATGCTCTCTTTCCTGCGAATCCAGTGGATTCCGCAGAATCGCGGAACGGGAAACGCGAAGTTGCGGAACCCATTACGCAGAATCGCGGAACCGAAACCGCAGATTCGCAGAACCCTAACCGCGAAGTCGCGGAACCTATTCTCTATACAGATCATTACACAGATTACCACAAACAGATCTCAAAACCCTCTTGTCAGGTTGCTGCGCAACCCGACCCGGAAGTGGCAATAACTGATTCAGCGATTGAGGTTCTTACCCATCTGAACCAGGTCAGCGGATCTCGCTATCAGAAATCACGTACGTCGCTGGAGCACATCCGCGCCCGACTGCGTGACGGCTACAGCGTCAGCGATCTCAAACTCGTAATCGACCTGAAGCATGAGCACTGGCACGACAACGACGAGCAGTACCAGTACATGCGCCCTGAGACGCTGTTCGGGCCGAAGAAATTCGAAGGTTACCTGCAAAGCGCCACTCGCTGGGCAGCAAAGGGCCGCCCGCTTCGCGAGACATGGGACCAGAAACGGGAACGCGATATTAATGCGATAAGCCGCCCTGATACAACGATTCCAGCGGGGTTTCGGGGATGAGATACGGATCCGTTTGCAGTGGCATTGAAGCCGCCACCGTTGCGTGGGAACCATTGGGCTGGAAAGCGGCATGGTTCGCTGAGATAGAAAAATTCCCATCGGCGGTGCTGGCAGAGCGCTGGCCTGACGTAGCCAATCTGGGCGACATGACCAAAATCGCCGCGGCAGTTCGCGCCGGAACAGTTGAAGCACCAGACATTCTTGTCGGCGGTACGCCATGCCAGGCATTCAGTATCGCCGGTTTACGCAACGGGCTTGACGACGCGCGCGGGCAATTAACCCTTTCATATGTGGAGTTAGCAGATGCCATCGACGACAAGCGCCGCGAAGCCGGTGAAGAAGAAGCAATCATCGTCTGGGAAAACGTTCCAGGCGTCCTCAGCAGCAAAGACAATGCGTTTGGCTGCTTTATTGCAGGACTTGCCGGAGAAGATAGCGAATTGCAGCCAGCAGGGGGTAAATGGGCGAACGCTGGTTGTGTCTTTGGACCATCGCGCGTTGTCGCCTGGCGAGTGCTCGACGCTCAATTTTTCGGACTGGCCCAACGACGCCGCCGTGTGTTCGTTGTCGCAAGTTCTAGAAAAGGATTCGATCCCGCAGAGGTACTTTTTGAGCTCGACAGCGTGCGCCGGGATACTCCGCCGTGCAGGGAATCGCAATCGGCAGTTGCCGCTGATGCTGGAAAACGCACTGAAAGCGGTAGTCACTGGGACAACCCAGCCAACCCGCACCCAACCCTGAACCAGTCGAACAATGATGGTGGTATTGGTGCAAGTAATCAGGAAATTTTCAGTCAGCGAGGCTCGGGGCTTGTATCAAACGCTTACTCAGATGTTTCCCGCACTCTTCTTGCCAAGGAGAATGACAGCACGGCAGAAGACCTTGAAACATACGTCGTGCACGGTACGCAAGATCCTGATATCAATAAAGAGCTTGCTCACACCATAGGCCGAAATCATGGGCAGGAAAATGCCTGTATCACCTTCAGCTATAAGGATCATGGAGCTGACGCAACAATTGATTTATCGCCAACTATTCGCGCCGGTAACCACGACACCAGCCACGCCAACAGCGGCCAGCCTCCGGCAGTCGTACATGCATTATCTGTTCGCCGGCTTACACCGCGCGAATGTGAACGCCTTCAGGGATTCCCTGACGATCACACTCTGATTGCATGGCGCGGCAAAGATGCTGCCGATTGTCCGGATGGCCCACGTTATAAAGCAATAGGGAACAGCATGGCGGTACCGGTAATGCGCTGGATTGGCGAACGCATTGCTGCTGCTTTGCCAGTTGCTGAACCAACCCCGCGCATTTACCAGCGTCCGTTCCTCAAATGGGCTGGTGGCAAGTATTCACTGCTGCCGGAACTGGATCGCCTCATCCCGGTTGGTAAACGCCTCATTGAGCCTTTTGTTGGCGGCGGCTCGGTGTTTCTCAACTCCGATAAGCATGAAAGCTTCCTGCTGGCGGACGTAAACGCTGATCTGATCAACCTGTACCAGATGCTGACAGTGGTTCCTGAGCTGGTAACCGAATGGGCTAAGGGATTATATGAAAAGCTGAATGATCTGGATGGCTTTATCGCGTGCCGCGAAGAGTTCAATGAGCAGAAAATGTCCGGGCCTGAGCAGGCCGCTGCCTTCCTGTATCTCAATCGCCACTGCTTCAATGGACTGATCCGCTACAACCGCGAAGGTCGTTTCAATGTCGGCTATGGCAAATACCGTGCTCCGTATTTTCCCGCCGCCGAGATAAACGCCTTCGTCTCAATGTCGCGCCGCTGCGTGTTCATGAATGCCGGTTACATCCGCACGCTGTCGCTGGCCAGTGATGGCGATGTCGTTTACTGCGATCCGCCATATGAACCGATGCCCGGTACCGCGGGTTTTACCAACTATGCCGCTGGTGGGTTTACGTGGGACGACCAGCAGGAGTTAGCGCGCTGCTGCGTTGCTGCGCATCAGCGTGGCGCCAGAGTGGTGATCAGCAATTCCACCGCGCCTCGCATCATCGAGCTTTATAAGGGGCATGGCTTCGACCTGCACCACGTCAGCGCCCGCCGCGCCATATCAAGCAAAGGCAGCACGCGCGAAACCGCAACCGACATCGTGGCCATTCTCTGAGGGGGAACCGTGAAAGAACGTAAACCACTGACTGACCGGCAGCAACAGGTGCTTAACGCGCTGGTGGATTTTC
The DNA here is from genome assembly GCF_032104925.1 of Kosakonia sp. Classification (NCBI taxonomy): domain Bacteria; kingdom Pseudomonadati; phylum Pseudomonadota; class Gammaproteobacteria; order Enterobacterales; family Enterobacteriaceae; genus Kosakonia; species Kosakonia sp. The sequence continues at coordinate 160,126 of NZ_DAMCGF010000003.1, read as the reverse complement.
ACAACATGCACGGCTACCCGCCGACCTATACCGAACTTGCGGCGCTGATTGGCGTCGCCTCGGGTAACGCTGCCTTTGAACACCTTCGCGCCCTGGTAAAAAAAGGCTACATCACGATCGCCAGCGGCACCGCGCGCGGAATCAAAGTGATTGGCGTAAACGACACGCTGGCGCTCGATGAAGCTGAAGAAGTGATCCGGGCGCTCCTGGATGGTGAAGACAGATCAGCTGATCTGGCTCATGAGTGGCTCAAACGCAGAGGGTCCGCGGCATGAAGCTGAAATTACCTTTCCCGCCGAGCGTGAACACATACTGGCGCGCCCCAAATAAAGGGCCGCTTAAAGGCCGCCACCTTATCAGCGCCGCCGGTCGCAAGTACCAGAGCGACGCCTGCGCGGCAATTATCGAGCAGTTGCGCCGTCTGCCGAAGCCATCCAGCGAACCAGCTTCGGTGGAAGTCATTCTCTACCCGCCGGACGTGCGCCGCCGCGATATCGATAACTACAACAAGGCGCTGTTTGACGCGCTGACACATGCCGGAGTGTGGGAGGACGACAGCCAGGTTAAACGCCTGCTGGTGGAGTGGGGGCCGGTACAACAGGGCGGCATGGTGGAGATTACGATCACTAAATTTGAACCAACAGCGGTTGCAGCCGCTTAAAGGAGATACGCATGCAACAGTTAAACACAGTGAATGTTTGTCCGGCAGTACATGCGCAGATCACCGGCACTATGATGTCGAGCCGTGAAATAGCGCGATTGGTCAATAGCCGTCACGCCGATGTTAAACGGTCTGCTGGCAGGCTAATGGCTGAGGATATCCTCAGTGCGCCGCTGGCGCATACCCCATACCAGAATGAGCAAAACGGGATGTGGTATGAGGAATACTGGTTCGATAAGCGCGATTCGCTGGTCCTTGTAGCCCGTTTGTCTCCGCAGTTTACTGCAGCAGTGGTGGATCGTTGGCAGGAACTGGAAAGCCAACAGGCAATGCAGGTACCGAAGTCTTTACCTGAGGCGCTGCGCCTCGCCGCTGATCTGGCTGAGCAGCAGCAACAGCTTAAACATGAACTGGCCGCCGCTGCCCCAAAGGTTGAGTTTGTGGATCGTTACTGCACCGCGAATGGCTCGATGTCCTTCCGGCAGGTGGCTAAGCTGCTTAACGCCAAAGAGCCAGATTTTCGATGTTTCCTGCTGGATAATGACATTCTTTACCGCCTGGGCGGCACGCTGACACCGCGCCACCGTCATATCGCCCTTGGCCGGTTCGAAGTGAAAACCGGTACCAGCACCGAAAACAATCATGCATTCAGCCAGGCACGATTCACGGCAAAAGGTGTGCAGTGGATTGGCGGGCTGTGGGCGGCACATATCGCGAAGGAGGGCGCGGAGTGAGGGCGCTGTTAAACCCTGTCGTCGTAACTGAGCTTGGCCTCGTCATGTTCCGTCCCGGCGTCAGCCTCCTGCCGTATTTTCGCCGTGGACGCATGTTGCTTGAGAACGAACCCGAGCGCCTGTCAGGTATGCCGAACGGTGAACTGCCACCAGCAGAGCAGCCGCTGGCGGAAGATCCTGCCCTGGCTGGCGTATTCGAAAATGAATCGGTATTACGCCGCGCTGGCGCCATCAACGGTCTGGAAAGCTGGCTTGAATCCGGTACCGGGTGCCAGTGGCCACACGAAAGCTGGCACGATGAGAACATGACAACCATGCGTCACGCGCCGGGCGCGATCCGGCTGTGCTGGCATTGCGACAACATCCTTCGCGAGCACAGCACCGAGCAACTGGCGGGAATTGCTCGCGCAAATTGTGCTGCATACATCCTCACGACAGCACGCCGTGAGCTTGGATTCGACGATTCCCATTCACTGACGTTGCCGGAATTCTGCTGGTGGTTGGCCCGTAACGGGCTTGCCGACGTGCTGCCGGAGGAAGCCGCCCGGCAGGTTCTTCTTATGCCTAAGCCGGTCATAAAGTCGGTAACGCGCGAGCTTGACCTGGTGCCCGGCATGCCGCAGGCGCGGGAAATCGTTGAGGAAGTGGCTAAGCAGGTGCTGGCGCTGCGTATCGATCCGGAGACGCCGGAATCCTTCATGCTGCGCCCCAAGCGCCGCCGCTGGGAAAACGAGAAGTACACCCGCTGGGTTAAAGCGCAGCAATGCATGTGCTGCAACAACCCGGCAGACGATCCCCACCACCTGATCGGCCACGGTAACGGTGGAATGGGTACAAAGGCGCACGACCTGTTTGTGATCCCGCTTTGCAGAGCGCATCACGACGCGTTGCACGCTGACACCGTGGCATTTGAAGAAAAATATGGCAGCCAGCTTGTGCTGCTGTTTCGTTTTTTAGATCGCGCGCTGGCCATCGGCGTGCTGGCGTGAAGTGGAGATAACTGATGCGTGATATGTATGAAGTCATGGATTTGTGGGGCGCGTGGGCTGCATCTGATAATAGCGGCGTAGATTGGCAACCAATAGCAGCAGGTTTTAAAGGGCTTTTGCCACATGGAAAAAAGTCCCGCCTTCAATGTGACGATGATGAAGGGATCATGATTGATGGTTGTGTAGCCCGACTGCGTAAATTTAAACCTGAAGAATATGAGTTGATTATTGCTCACTTTATCGTTGGGATATCGTTGCGCTCCATTGCTAAAAAAAGAAAATGCTCGGACGGCACGATTAGAAAAGAATTAGAAAAAGCTTTAGGATTTATAGAAGGCGTGATTTGCGCTATTAATTGATTTATAAGCCAGCATATTTAATGCTGGCTAATTGATAGATAAATCCAACGTAGTGCTTCAGTTGTTCTTGAAAATCAAAGGGAACACTGATATTGATGTTATTATAAATAGAGATTATTAGAAAAATGGCACCACCTACCAGCATAAATAAAGCCCATTTATCAATATTCCTTAATCTGGCTTTTGCATTTTTGATCTGACTTCTTAATTCAGCCTCAATTTGAGTCGCATTGTCTCTTACCTCTTTTCCTTCATCGAATTTGAGATATTTTTTGAATGCTGTATTTAGTCTACTATCTAATGAATCAAAAGATTCTCGATAAATATCATTGGCTGTTTTAGTTACGGACATTATTATCCATAAGCCTAAAAAAATTATCGCTGATTCTAGAATTCCACCTGATTTAACAAGTGCTCCAATGGCAATTAAGGCGCCAGGGATCGTTAGTGCCTTGTTCTGACTGGATGAAATATATTCGTTTATTTTACTCGTGAACTCTAAGCTTTTTTCGTCCAACTCGTTAAGTAATTTGTTTACAGAGAATCTTCTAGTGTAAATATCATAAAGTTCATCATATTTACGAAGTAGCAAAGGGCTTCGCTGTATCAATTCGAAGAGTAATTTTTCAGTTCCGTCGGCGCTAGATGTTACCTCAGACAGAGCTGTTCGTAACACTGCGACTCTTTCTTTGCTGTGAGGGTCGTTTATTTCAATCAATGAATAAAGTTTTAAAATTTCGTCATGACATCTTTTAGGCTGCTCCAGTTGTTGTAAGTCTGAGTTGTTTACAATTAATGGAATATCTAGTTTTGTCACGGAGTTTTCACTTGTTATGAAAACAATGGCTTTATTTGATTGGAAATGATCAGCGATACGTGTTAGAAGTCGTTTCCATATGAAAAATGAATTATATGCCCATATTACTGAGGCTGCTTCATTATCAACTGATGAAATGGCCTCCTTAACAATAAAATACATGTTGGGTAAGTTTTCAGCGGATTGTATTTGCTTCCAAAACTGAACGGTATCCATAAAAATAGGGCAATACCCATCTTTCCATGTATGTGAGGACCTGTTAACATATAAAACGTTATCGATTATGCAGTTAGTGGTTTTTTTATGTCCACATTTTTCTAATGCTGAATATATCTCAACATCAGTAACATTGCGGTTTTGAGACAATTCAGCGCGTAAATAGCCATCCTCATCTGATAGCTTACTAGTTTTTAATAAGTCCACCAGAATGTTAAATGGCGATTCTTTATCCATAATTTTATTCCTCGACCAAACCTTTTAATTCTGTAAAATCGGTATCATTTAATGGAAAGATTAGACACCTGTTTTCTATATCAAGTTTAACAGGTTTTGTCGAATTTTGGCTACCAATAGCCGTTTTTCTTACTTTGCATATAAAGTTTTTATTTTGATCGGAAAATTTATAAGATGTTGCGTTTTCAGCAGAGAAATTTGTAGGTTCGAATATGTCATCAATTTTATATTCGTTTGTATTTACAAAAGTCAAAAACTGCCCTTTTGATTTATGCTCATCTGGCAAGTGTTTATCAATTCTTTTTTGAATGGTTCGCAGTGTTACTGACTTGTCATTTTTATCTCTGGATTTGCTATCAAGATACTCTCTGATATCTTCTTCGATTTTATCCCTAAGTGGTATGGAGATTGAATTGGCCTCTGAAAATTTGTAAAAAGCGTTGAATAATTCATTAATACTTCGAGCGTTATCTACATCCTTTTTACATCCTAACGCATCTTTGAAAAAATCGCTTTTTGACTTACCTTGAATGAATCTTACATAAGATTCACTATCATTTTTAGGATAGCTTAATTCAAATAACGTTAAGTCGAATAATGCTGCTTGGCGTAATGCATCTGTATCGATAGGAGATAGCTGTTTAGGCGTAAGTACTACTTTTTCAAAATCAAATCCACCTTTTTTGTCAACCATTACAATTAGAAGTCTTCCTAAATCATCCTCATCGTGGGTGGTTTTATAGTGAATAAAAATTATATTGTTTTCGGTAACTCCTGATAGTTTTCTCCCGTCACTGCCGACTTCAAATTTTATTTTTTGTAAGACTGCTTCAACAAGTTTTTTAAAATTTATTTTTTTATCTATATATTTTCTCAGTATTGTTGGTATGGACGTTGGTAGGTCGTCCTTAGTAAGGAAGTTATGAAATTTATTTTTGTTCCTGAATTTGGATTCTAACTTTGTAATGAATGAGTTTGAAACTTCATTGTTTAAATTCCATAACCGACCAACTTTTGATTCAAGCTTTCGATTTTCATTTTTTTCTAGCTGGGCAGTTAAGGCCGAAACTGGAGCAAATTCATAAGTGAGAATCTTTTCTATTTCAATTTCGTAGCCGCAGTTTTCACATTTTTCAACAACATTTTTGTGCTCGTAGTCGCATTCAGGGCATTTAAACATCTGAAAACTCCTTGTATAGGTATTCTTTCTTTATCTGTTTTTTTAAGATAGTTCTTGTGACAATACAAAATAACTAACGCGTACGCAAAAACTTCCGTAAGCTGTTAAGAGTGGTCACTTGGACACGAACTTAAAACGATTTTATGACCTCGCTTCGGCGGGGTTTCCTTTTTGTGGAAATGGGCGGCTGGTGGGTGTTGTAGCACCCGACCAGCCATTCGCTCATGTTCAAGGTCACAAGCGAACCAGGGCCCACTGCTTTAGCGCAAAAGCATAGTGAGCCTATCAGAGTCCCGCTGACTGATCCATGAAAAATACTGTAAATTTAAACAGTGTTGATTTAATCAATGCTGACTGCCTGCATTACATCGCAACCCTTCCCGATAACTCCATTGACCTGATTGTTACCGATCCGCCTTACTTCAAGGTTAAGCCGAATGGCTGGGACAATCAGTGGAAAGGCGACGAGGATTATTTAAAGTGGCTCGATGGCTGCCTGGCGCAGTTCTTGCGAGTCCTCAAACCATCGGGCAGCATCTATCTTTTTTGCGGTCACAGGCTGGCGGCAGATATTGAACTGATGATGCGCCGCCGGTTCAGTGTGCTGAATCACATCATCTGGGCGAAGCCGTCCGGAAGGTGGAACGGCTGCAATAAAGAAAGTCTGCGGGCTTACTTCCCGGCGACTGAGCGGGTTTTTTTCGCCGAACATTATCTGGGGCCATACCGACCTAAAGATGATGGATATGAGCAGAAAGGGACTGAACTAAAGCAAAGCCTGATGGCTCCCCTGATCGAGTATTTCCGGAATGCCCGCGCATCACTTGGTGTGACGGCAAAGGAAATTGCAGACGCCACCGGAAAGAAAAATATGGTCTCGCACTGGTTCAGCGCGAGCCAGTGGCAACTGCCCGGCGAACCTGATTACCTGAAGTTGCAGGCGCTGTTCACGCGCATAGCGGCAGAGAAGCAGCAGCGGAGCGGGCTGGTTCAGCCACACCATCAGCTGGTGGTCACGTACCAATCGCTTAACCGTCAATACTGCGAGCTACTGGAAGAGTACAAATCGCTACGGCGACACTTTTCTGTTACCGCGGCGGTTCCGTATACGGACGTGTGGACCTACAAGCCGGTGCAGTTTTACCCTGGCAAACATCCGTGTGAAAAACCTGCGGACATGCTCAGGGACATTATCAAAGCCAGCAGCAGGCCGGGCGATTTGGTTGCCGATTTCTTTATGGGCTCAGGTTCCACAATCAAAGCAGCTTTGGAATTGGAACGCAGAGCTATTGGGGTTGAGCTTGATAAAGAGCGCTTTATTCAGACTTCAATGGAAATTAAGTTAATTACTGATCAATGATTATGTAGAGCCGAAAGTGCAGCGCTCCGGCTCTTTTTTTTAATTATGAATTTTCACGCATTTCCCATTTCTGCTTTATGTACCTCGATGCAAACTCTACCTCAGGGAACATAGTTCTGGAGTTAATGTTTAGTACGTCCAATTGTTCGAGGATGGTTTTTTTTGCACTTGCTGGTATAATTATTTTGCTCAATGCAAAACCTTTTCCGTTTGTGCCTGCAGCCTCGTATTTAAGGAGGCCAGCAGCTACAAATGCACCTGATTGAGCTATAACTCTACGGTTATTTTTGGCTGGGTGGACAAAGAAATATTTCAATAAGTCGAGGTGGTTTGCACTGTCTGTGAAATATGGTTTTTCTGCTCGAATGAATTGAGTTAAACGCTTCATTGCTTCTAACTTCCTGAATTCATCTTTCACTGATTCGTCAAAGGGTTTGTTGTTTTTAATGAAATTGGATATTGCATTTTTTTCTGAATCGGACAAGCGAGCTAGATTGCATATAAGACTTACAGTATCACTATCAGCAAAACGAACTCTCTCCTCTGCAAAGTCTAACAGCTGGACAACTCCGTCAGTTTCGTGGTGCTCTATTTCATCGCAAGCAAAATAAAGTGCAACTAGAGGGTTTAAGGAAACATCAAGAAGGCGCGTAGGCAGCCCGTAATGTTGGGCTCGGACAAGTTTTTCGAACATCAAGCGGTCTCCACTAAACTCTCCGGGTGCTTCCGTCATCAATTCACTAAAAATTTGCTTTTCGGCATCTTTACGTAAGCCTCGCATAACTGAAGGCTTTAATACCCAGCTTTTTGACGATTGCCCTCTATAGCACCTTATATGTTCTGGTGATTCTCGGTTGAATACAAGCGAAAGAAAAGAAGTTATGGAATCAACTTTTTGGGTTATCTGCATTTTTTCTCCATGAGGTATTTTGTTTCCTAAGGTTTTTAATTTGACTTTTTTGTTAATAAGTGAGTTTCCCGATCTAAAAGACAATCGCATAAGCCATTTTTTAGTATGCAGGAACCAATATCAGCTTGGGCGTGATAAAACGCAACTTGTGTATATCACGTTTTTTACAATAAAAACGCCTTGGTTTACTCGGAGGTGATAGAAATGTCCAACATGAGCAAATTAGCTTCTGTCTCTTTCTATGGTGCATCAGCCGGGACGGTGGCTAAGCCTTGGTGAATAGAGTGCCGGTAGCGTAGTTGCCGACATTTTTGTGGCGCTTCTCAAATCCGGACTCTACTGATATTACAAATGCAAAACCATGCTGGCGCATATCGGGTCTCACCAGCTCTGGCCTAATCCATCATCTTTAAGGCTGCCACCTGGCAGCCTTTTTTATTCCCCTCATTCTGAGAGGACTCACAGCATATACGAGGGGGCTAAATGTCCGAACCTGTTTCCGGTTCCGCTGCTGCGGCGAGCGCTTTAACCGGTGCCAGTTTGTATGGCTTGTTAACTGGCACCGATTACGGCGTTGTGTTCGGTGCATTCGCTGGTGCCGTGTTCTATGTCGCCACGGCTGCCGATCTGACGATTCTCCGCCGTTCTGCCTACTTCATCGTTTCTTACTTCGCTGGCGTGTACGGCTCCGGGCTGGTGGGTTCACTGCTGGCGAGCGTCACCCATTACAGTGATAAACCGCTTGATGCGCTCGGCGCGGTTTTGCTTTCCGCGGTGGCGATTAAGACGCTCACCTTCTTTAGCGAACAGGATCCCCTGTCGCTGCTGCAAAGGTGGCGGGGAGGGACAAATGGTAACAAGTGATCCGCTGGTACTGACCAACGTGGTGACCAGTACCGCTATCGTTCTGCGCCTGATGATGTTTCGTAAGCCAGGTGGGCGACACAACTGGTGGGCGTCATGGCTGGCTTATCTGATTATCCTGGCTTACGCCACGGTGCCATTCCGTTTCATGTTCAATTTCTATTTCCATGCCCACTGGGCAACCGTGCTGATGAATCTCATCATCTGCGCTGCTGTATTCGCGGCGCGCGGTAACGTAGCCCGGATTTTTCACGTACTGAGGCCAGAATAATGCAAATCAGCGATAAGGGCATTACGCTCATCAAACAGTTTGAAGGTCTGCGGCTGACGGCATATCAGGACAGCGTCGGCGTGTGGACGATAGGCTACGGCTGGACGCAGCCGGTGGACGGGAAACCGATCCGCGCCGGGATGACCATCAAAGAGGAAACAGCTGAACGTCTGTTGCGTACCGGGCTGGTGAGCTACGAGAGCGATGTATCGAAGCTGGTGAAAGTGAAACTGACGCAGGGTCAGTTCGATGCGCTGGTTGCTTTCGCCTACAACCTCGGCGCCCGGGCGCTTTCCACATCGACGCTGCTGAAGAAGCTAAATGCAGGTGATTACCGCGGCGCCGCCGACGAGTTCTTACGCTGGAACAAAGCTGGCGGGCAGGTGCTGGCTGGTCTTACCCGACGCCGAGAGGCAGAGCGTGCGTTATTCCTGGATGGCGCGTGATGAATCGCATAACTGCTATTGCATCAATTGTGGCGGTAGTCGTTATTGCCGTTCTTGCAGTGCTGCTGGCGTTTGCAAAAGCTGACCTGTCCACTGCCGAAAGCGATAACCGCGTCCTTAAGAGCGACAACGCATTACAGGGGCAGGTGATTGCCACGCAGGCATTCAACGTGAACCGGTTTAACCAGGTGGCGCAACAGGCAGCCAGTGCAAACGCCGTGGTAGCTGGTGATTCCGAAAAAACAGTTATTGAATACCGGGAGATTCTTCGCCGTGAGAAAACCTGTGATCTGCCTGTTCCTGCTGACATTGCTCGCGGGTTGCTCGAGTACGCCTACCGTTTACGTGCCAGCGCAATGCACGCCGATTCCGGCCAGCCTGACACAGCCGATGGTAGTGCCGTTGCCACCGGCGGGATAACGTATTGTCAGGCCGTGCTGTGGATTCGGCCGCTGCTTTCAACTATCGAGCAGGGCAATAACAACCTTGCCGGTATCCGGAATATTGAGAGCCAGAGGCAGCAATAAAAACAGCCCTCCGAAGAGGGCTAATGGAGAAATATTTCGTTTATCTGATAGGTTCAAGCATTGACTAACGCTCATCCCTGAGCGTTTCCCTGGTGTGGGTAGGAGCCACGTTAGGGTTATTTAAACGTGGCACATAATGCCAGGTTGGCAAGCGTAAGCGGTAGCTAATAAGAGTAATCCTGGCTTTCCCTTCAGAGAACGAATCGCCACCATCACCGGGCAAGTGAACTACTTGCAGGACTACATCAGGCAACAATGTTTGAAATAGCCGAACTAAAAATCTCGAATTTTTTACCAAAAGCAGTTCTGATATGACTCAACTTATTATTTGTATTAGTAAACTAAAAAAATGATCTCTGCTGATACTGTGTGATAAATTGAAAAACTGGTGTTAAAATCTTCTTTTTATGTGGAGAAAGGTAAATGAAAAGAGGAGTTGTTGCTTCACCAGTGAGTATAGAAGTGTTGGATACAGGCGGCTTCAGAACGACAGGTGGCCTGAGTCGTGCGGATGTGAATTACTACTCTTTATACTGGGATAAAGTAGTGATCCCTGGTTCGAGAGAAATATATTTTTCTTTAGAGGAAGAGGAGTCTTTATTAAGGTTGGGGGTTGTTGAGCGTCCTCGGGTATCCATTGGTATGAATACCGATAATTACGTTCATGCTTTCCCAATTCAGCAATTACGTATTTATGAAGAGTTGCAGTCCAAAGTTGGGGAGTACAATTGGTATTTGCACCAGATAGGTAACAAATTAGCTTTGCCGTTTACTGAAGATAAGCTTAGAAACCTTCAATTTGAACTTTTTAATGCTCTTCCTGTACCGGATGGTAATGTAAAACCTGAGGAAATTTTAGAATTTAAATATAAAAATGCGGATTATTTTATATCGTTCCATAATTACTTAGATGAACTTTATGCTGATGTCGCGTACGCCCCTGATGAGCCACTTTTTCAGAAAAAAGCTTATGATAAATTTAACACTGCACTAGCTGATATTAATACGATTAGCGAAATTAATAAAAAATTTTTCTGGCAAAGGTATAATTTAAAAATTGAAATGCCGAATTCAAAAGAGTTTGTTGCAACCGTTTTGGGTGCTCTGACTGCTGCTGCGGATACATCTAACCCATTAGTGACAAGTTTGGGTCTTTTGACGGCGGGTGTCGGTTTAATAAAAATAAATGATAAATATGAAAAAACCTTAAAATCTACAAATGACGAAGCAAATTTAGTATATCTTGCTGAGGCATATAAACATAATATCTTAAAATAAATGCAATTTTTTAGCCTCGTTATACGGGGCTTTTTATTGCGCTTCGCATGCGCTAATCAATCGAAAGTCTTTCAGTCGTGAGCCTGGGGAAAGCTGTTTTCTCGGGCGGCTGTCCCATGCGACAGGCTCACATCTAAAAGGAAGCTTTATGCAGGTCACTATCGATGGTGTCCCATATGCGCCTTTCTGCAACACGACCACCAGCCGCATCGGCATAGCCATTTCCACACATAACCGCGCTGGTGTGCTGAGCCAGGCGCTGGAGCATCAACTCAAGCATCTTCCTCCTGGTGCGCTGGTGGCTGTAGTTGACGATGGTTCACAGCAACCAGCGGTAGTACCAGACGGCATTAAGCTGATCCGACACGATAAATCGCTGGGCATCGTGGCATCGAAGAATGCCAGCCTGTCCGCACTGATGGATGCCGGGTGCGAGCATCTCTTTTTGTGGGACGATGACGCATGGCCAATTGCTGATGGCTGGTGGTTGCCTTATATCGATTCACCCGAGCCGCATTTGAGTTATCAGTTTCTCGATCTTGCGGGCGCGCGCAAGCTGAACGATATTGCGGTTTTGTATCGCGACGATAAGCATGTGGCTTACACCGGCCAGCGCGGCGTTATGCTCTACTACCACTGCAGCGCGATAGAACGCGTCGGCGGCTTTGACCCGATTTACGGACGCGGCATGTATGAGCACAGCGATCTGGCAATGCGCATCCACAACGCCGGGCTGACCTCATGGGCCTTCGCCGATGTGGTTGGTTCAGAAAAGCTCATTCACTCGCTGGACGAGCATGAACAGGTTGAACGCTCGGTACCGCGTCCGGATCGGGAAGAGCAGGTGAAGCGCAATGTGCGGATTCACAACGAACGGCGCGACTCCGGGTATACCGGCTATGCAGAGTATCGCCAGCGGCATGATGTTGTGATCACCACTCTGTTAACCAGCCAGCCTGACCCGCAACGCAATGAGCGTATGACGGCAGAACCCGGAGTGCTAGCGCGCTGGGCGGCATCAATCAAAGGCGCCGAAGCTGTGGTGCTGGCAGACCAGCTCACCAGCGCACCACCCGGTGCCAGTCTGGTTAATGTGCCGGAAGTAGCGATGAACGTTTATTTCCGGCGGTGGCTGCATATCTGGCAGCACCTTCGCGATCATCCTGAATATCACTTCGTGTGGTGTACCGATGGTACCGATGTCGAAATGCTCCGCGAACCGTGGGCAGATATGGTACCGGGTATGGTTTACGTTGGCTCCGAGCCAAAGACCTATGCCGATGCATGGGCGCGGCAGCATCATCCGGAGCGCATCTATCAGGACTTCATCGACCAGCACCGTAACGATGTGATGCTCAACGCCGGGTTGCTTGGCGGTCTGCGTGAAGACGTGATGGCTTTTGCTCATGGCATTGTACGGCTGTATTACCTGCTGGAGTGTCACCGCTTCTGGAAGACAGAGAAAGCACCGGGAGCCGTCGGCGATATGCTGGCCTTTGGCATTGTGGCGAAACGCTTTGGCGGTCGCATCGTGACAGGCCCGGCAGTGCATACGGTTTTCAAAACAAACGGTATTGGTAAAGAGGTGGCATGGTGGCAGCACAAGTGAGATTTGTGGTTGTTGGCCATCACTCCCGGCGTCAGCAGGCCGATAGCCTGGCATCGCATATCGGCGCGCACCTGGTTATTGATGAGGATAATCATGGTGCTAACTGGAATCACCGCCGGGCTCTCGAATGGGCGGCCGAGCAATCATGCCGTGTGGTGGTGCTGGAGGACGACGCACTGCCGGTGCCGTGGTTTATCAATAAGGTTATCCCCTGGCTTAATGGCAAGCCTGATGACTTGATTAGTTTTTACCTCGGCACTGGCCGCCCGCCTCAGTATCAGGCGCAGATTGCCGAGCGGCTCATTGCCGCCGACAGGACGCGCGCAGACTACATCATACTGCCGCAGCTCATTCATGGCGTGTGTTACAGCGTGCCGCCTCAGCATCTACCGAGGGTGCTGGAACGCTGGGATAGCAATAAGCCCGCTGACTTCGCGCTGGGTGACGCATGGGGTGCGCCGGTGGTGTATCCCTGCTGGTCGCTGGTTGATCATGCTGACGGTGAACCGGTAGAGCGCCATCCCGATGGTGAGGCGCGGACGGAACGGCGCCGCGCATGGAGGGTTTCTTAATGCCAGCAGCGATACCGCGAGCATGCCGCAAGCGCGGATGCTCTGGAACAACCACAGACCGATCAGGTTACTGTGACCAGCACCGCAACGAAGGCTGGCAACGGCACCAACGCGGTCAGAGCCGCCACCAGCGTGGCTATGGCAGTAAGTGGGACGTGCTCAGGGCTGAGGTGCTGAAGCGCGACAAACATCTGTGCCAGAACTGTAAACGCAACGGGCTGATAGCACCGGCAAAGACAGTCGACCATATCATTGCCAAAGCTAACGGCGGAACAGACGACCAGACCAATCTCGAAGCCCTGTGCTGGTCATGTCACCGTTCGAAGACGGGGCGCGAAAGATTCAAATGAGAACAGATATCAACAAATTGATTGCATTTGCAACTATATCGATGTGAATGATATCGATTCTCATCAAGGGGGAGGGTGGGTCAAAAGTTCAGAGGGCTGCCTGCTAAGGACCGCCGCCTAACCTCTTTTCACAACGCCGCAGGTTAGAAAACTTTTTTATGGGGTCCCCCATTCGATGATTAATAGGAGTTTTCGATTATGTCAGGACCACCGAAAACCCCGACCCATCTACGTTTGGTGAGGGGTAACCCATCAAAACGCCCGATTAACGAAAACGAACCAATACCCGCAGCAGGGGTACCCCCAACGCCGAAGCATTTCGACAAGCAGGGTAAATACTGGTTCAGGCGTATGGCTGAAGAGCTCGATGCGCTTGGCGTCATGTCGCAGCTGGACGCGAGAGCGCTTGAGCTTCTGGTTGAGGTTTACACCGAGTACCGGCATCACTGCGATACGCTGGAGAGAGAAGGCTACACCTACGCCGTTTATAGCGACGAAGAGCCAGACGAAGGCAAAGAGCGTGAGATTCGCATGATCAAGGCTCACCCGGCCGCCATCATGAAAGCTGATGCCTGGAAACGTCTGCGCGCCATGCTCGGTGAGTTCGGCATGACGCCAGCCAGCCGCTCTAAAGTGAATGCAAAAGGTCCTGATGCGGTTGACCCGCTGGCCGAGTTTATGAAAGCGAGGGATTAATGGCCAAGGTTGCAGAAGGCATCCGCTACGCCGAGAGGGTGGTGGCGGGGGAAATTATTGCCTGTGAGTATGTGCGCCTTGCCTGTCAGCGTTTTCTTGACGATCTGGCACACGGCGAAGAACGCGGTATTTTCTTCAGTGAGCCGCGCGCGCAGCACATTCTGAATTTCTATAATTTTGTGCCTCACGTAAAAGGCGCCCTGGCAGGACAGCCTATTGAGCTGATGGACTGGCATGTTTTCATCCTGATTAATATTTTTGGTTTTGTTATCCCGCTGGTAAACGAAGAGACGGGGAAAACCGTCCTGCGTAACGACGGCAGCGGTCGGCCGGTGATGGTTCGGCGTTTTCGTACAGCAGATGTTGAGGTGGCCCGTAAAAATGCCAAATCAACGCTTTGCTCCGGCGTGGGGCTTTATATGGCTGGCGCAGACGGCGAGGGCGGGGCGGAGGTTTATTCCGCTGCAACCACCCGTGACCAGGCGCGAATTGTTTTTGAAGACGCGAAAAATATGGTCAAGAAGGCGAAAGCCACTCTTGGGCGGATCTTCGAATTCAACAAGCTCGCTATCTACCAGGAGCAAACGGCCTCCAAATTCGAGCCTTTATCATCAGATGCGAACAACCTCGACGGCCTGAACATCCACTGCGCCATCGTCGACGAGCTGCATGCTCATAAAACCCGTGACGTCTGGGACGTTCTGGAGACGGCTACCGGCGCGCGCCTGCAATCGCTGCTTTTCGGTATCACCACCGCCGGCTTCAACAAAGAAGGTATCTGTTACGAACTACGCGATTACGCAATTAAGGTCCTACGCGGACTGGTTAAAGACGATACGTTTTTTGCCATCATCTACACCTTAGATGAAGGTGACGATCCCTTTGATGAAAAAGTATGGCAGAAGGCGAATCCGGGGCTGGGTATCTGTAAGCGCTGGGATGATCTGCGACGTCTGGCTAAAAAGGCGAAAGAGCAGGTTTCGGCCAGGATTAACTTTTTCACCAAACACATGAATATCTGGGTTACCGCTGAGTCTGCCTGGATGGACATGATGAAATGGGAAAAATGCGAGTTTATCGCCCCGCAGCACGAACTTAAAACCTATCCCTCCTGGGTGGGCGTTGACCTTTCAAACAAAATTGATATCTGTGCAGCTGCTAAAGTCTGGCGCGCGCCAGGTGGCCACGTTCATGCGGATTTTAAATTCTGGCTGCCGGAAGGACGCCTTGAGAAATGTTCACGCCAGATGGCAGAGCTCTATCGTAAGTGGGCCGAGATGGACAAGCTGATCCTTACCGACGGGGATGTAATCGACCATGCTCAGATTAAGGAAGAGTTGCAGGTGTGGGTTGCTGGCGAGAGTCTGAAAGAAATTGGCTTCGATCCCTGGAGTGCGACGCAGTTCAGCCTTGCGCTGGCAGAAGAAGGACTGCCGCTGGTGGAAGTACCGCAGACGGTTCGCAATTTCTCTGAGGCGATGAAAGAGGTCGAAGCACTGGTATACGGTGGCCGCTTCCATCACAGCGATCATCCGGTAATGAACTGGATGATGTCCAACGTAACCGTTAAACCTGACCGGAACGAGAACATTTTCCCGAACAAGTCCACACCAGAGGCCAAGATTGATGGCCCGGCGGCATTGTTCACAGCAATGAGCCGCGTTCTGGTTAACGGTGGCAACGACCAGCAGGATCTCTCCGGATTCTTCAATAATCCCATCATGGTAGGTTTCTGATGAATAAAAATAAGCAGCCGGGCAGGGTGAAAAGCGCTCTGCTCAACTGGTTGGGCGTCCCCATCAGCCTTACCACCGGGACGTTCTGGCAGGAATGGTACGGCACAAGCAGCAGCGGAAAGGTGGTGACGGCTGACAAAGCAATCCAGCTGTCAGCGGTATGGGCCTGTGTCCGGTTGCTGAGCGAGTCCATTTCAACCCTGCCGCTGAAAATTTACGAACGGCAGGCAGATGGCTCTCGAAAGCTGGCGCAGGGCAATCAGGTTTATCAGGTTTTATGCCGGAAGCCCAATCTCGAAATGACACCGTCGCGCTTTATGCTGATGCTGGTGGCCAGTCTTTGCCTGCGGGGTAACGCCTTCATTGAGAAGCTGTATATCGGCAACAAGCTGGTTTCACTGGTTCCGCTTCTTCCGCAGAACATGGTGGTGAAACGTCTGGATACCGGGCGACTGGAATATACCTACACCGAAAACGGCAAAGAGCGCGTGATCCCGGAAAAGAACCTGATGCATATCCGCGGCTTTGGCCTGGATGGCGTCTGCGGCATGATGCCGATGATGGCCGGGCGCGATGTGATTGGCGCAGCGATGGCGGTGGAAGAGTCCGCCGCCAAGATTTTCGAGAACGGGTTACAGAGTTCGGGCTTTCTTTCAGCTGAGCAGGCACTGGACAAGGATCAGCGTGAGCGCCTGCGGGGTTACATGCAGGCGTTTACCGGCTCGAAAAACGCCGGAAAAATCATGGTGCTTGAAGGCGGTCTTAAATATCAGAATGTCACCATGAACCCGGAAGCCGCGCAGATGCTTGAATCACGATCCTTCAGCATAGAAGAGATCTGCCGCTGGTTTCGCGTGCCACCTTTCATGGTCGGGCACACCACCAAACAAAGCAGCTGGGCATCGAGCCTGGAGGGGATGAACCTCCAGTTCCTGACCCACACGCTGCGTCCGTTACTGGTTAATATCGAGCAGGAAATTTCACGGTGTCTGCTGGGCGGTGAAGAGGATGTTTTTGCCGAGTTCAGTGTTGAAGGTCTGCTGCGTGCCGACAGTGCCGGGCGAGCGGCGTACTACACCAGTGCGCTGCAGAATGGCTGGATGTCGCGTAACGACGTTCGCCGGCTGGAAAATATGCCTCCTATCGAAGGCGGTGATATCTATACGGTTCAACTCAACCTGACACCGCTTGAAGATCTGAAACAGAGCAGCACAACCGCTCAGGCTATGGCACTGCGAAGCCTCCATAATCACGTATTCCCCGATATTCCTTTCGAACAGTCACCGCTGAAACAGGCGGCCTAGGAGAACCCATGACAATCAGAAGCCTTCCGGCGGCGCCGGAGGGGCGGCCTTTTGCGCGCGAAAAACCGGATCTCCCGGCATCTGCACTGGAGCGCTGGAACGGCGGCATTCGTGCTGCAGGCAGTGATGACAACAGCATCTCGATTTTTGACGTGATCGGGAAGGATTACTGGGGAGACGGGGTTTCTGCCAGTCGTATCGCTGGCGCGCTGCGCTCCATGAATGGTGCTGACGTCACCGTGAATATCAATTCACCGGGCGGCGATATGTTTGAAGGCCTGGCGATTTATAACCTGCTTCGTGATTACGAAGGCAAGGTGACGGTGAAGGTGCTGGGCCTGGCTGCCTCTGCTGCATCCATCATCGCGATGGCCGGTGACGAAGTGCAAATCGGGCGTGGCGCATTCCTGATGATCCATAACTGCTGGGTAGTCGCAATGGGAAACCGGCACGACCTGGAAAAAGTCGCTACTGAAATGGCGCCCTTTGATAAAGCGATGGCCGATATCTACTCTGCGCGCAGCGGCCTGAAAGCGGCTGACATTGAATCAATGATGGATGGCGAAACCTATATCGGCGGCAGTGAGGCAGTTGATAAAGGTTTTGCCGACAGCCTGCTTTCTGCCGACGAAATTTCCACCGAAGACGAATCTCCCGCGGCGGCGCTGCGCAAACTCGATGCCCTGCTGGCGAAAACCAACACCCCGCGCGCTGAGCGCCGGAAACTCATTAAAGCCTTAACAGGTGGCATGCCTGGCGCTGCCCCCACCACTGACGGTACGCCGGGCGCTGCCGACGACATTAAACCAGAAACCATCTCATCTCTTGAAAACGCCCTGGCTGCGTTAGTCAAATAAGGATCCGCTATGTCTGAAGTAAACGATATTCTGAAAAAAGTCACTGCCAGCATTGAAGAAGCCACCGGCAAATTCAACGCAAAAGCAGAAGAGGCGCTGACCGAAGCAAAGAAAACCGGGCAGTTGTCTGCTGAAACCAAAGAAACCGTCGATAAGATGGCTTCTGAATTTAACGCCCTTAAAGAGGCTGAGAAAACCCTGAAAGCCGCCCTGGGTGAGCTGGAGCAGCAGGTTGCGCAGATGCCGCTGGCAAATGCAAAAACCGTTATTGAAACCGTCGGTAAACAGGTGATTTCTTCCGAGGCGTTAAAAGCCTTTGCCGCCAGCGCGGAAGGTGGCAAACGCGTTAGCGTTCCGGTGAAGGCCGCGATCACTTCCCCTGACCTGCCGGATCGCGTTGTCGAGCCGCAGCGACTGCCGGGGATTGATACCGCGCCGAAACAGCGTCTTTTCATTCGCGACCTGATTGCGCCTGGGCGTACCACCTCACCGGCTATTTTCTGGGTGCAACAGACTGGTTTCACCAACAACGCGAAGGTTGTTCCGGAGAATACGGCCAAACCGTACAGCGATATTGAATTCGCCACCAAAATCACGCCGGTGACTACCATCGCGCATATGTTCAAAGCCTCCAAACAGATCCTGGACGATTTCGCGCAGTTGCAGTCGACCATTGATGCCGAAATGCGTTACGGCCTGAAATATGCCGAAGAGCAGGAAATCCTTTTCGGCGACGGCAGCGGCGCTCACCTGCATGGCATCGTCCCGCAGGCATCAGCGTTTGATCCGGCGTTTCAGGTTGAGCATCAGAACGGGATTGATATTCTGCGTCTTGCCATGCTGCAGGCGCAACTTGCCCGTTTCCCTGCTTCCGGCCATGTCCTGCACTTCATTGACTGGGCGAAGATTGAACTGACCAAAGACAGTCTTGGCCGCTATATCCTGGCTAACCCGGCGGCACTGACCGGCCCGACGCTATGGGGGCTTCCGGTCGTGGCGACCGAAGCGCAGCAGTTCATCGGTAAATTCCTGACAGGGGCGTTTAATGCCGGTGCGCAGATCTTCGATCGTGAAGATGCCAACGTGGTGATTTCCACCGAGAACACCGACGACTTCGAGAAAAACATGATCTCGATTCGTTGCGAAGAACGTCTGGCGCTGGCGGTGAAACGCCCGGAATCGTTCATCTACGGTTCTATTTCTGCCGCTTCCGGCAGCTAAGGTATACGGCGGCCTGCGGGCCGCCTTTCTTTAAGGCGATGAGTCTATGGAATTCCTTGAATTGTCCGTGGTGCGCGGACATTGCCGAATCGATGATGATTTTACAGGCGATGATAACCTGCTTGAAATTTTCACCGGGGCAGCGGCGCGATACGTCCAGACCTGGACACGGCGCAAGCTCTACAAAACCAGTGATGAACCGGGTTTTGCTGATGATGCCGATCGTCTCCTGCTCGATGACGATATCCGCACAGCGATGCTACTGCTGATTGGGCACTGGTACGCCAACCGTGAAGCGGTAAATATCGGCAATATCACTTCCGAAATTCCACTGGCGGTGGAGGCTTTGTTACAGCCGCACCGGATTTATGGTCTCTAG
Source organism: Kosakonia sp. (assembly GCF_032104925.1). Classification (NCBI taxonomy): domain Bacteria; kingdom Pseudomonadati; phylum Pseudomonadota; class Gammaproteobacteria; order Enterobacterales; family Enterobacteriaceae; genus Kosakonia; species Kosakonia sp. Next base: position 140,553 of record NZ_DAMCGF010000003.1, on the reverse strand, counting down.
GAGGTGCCATGCAGGCGGGAAGACTGAATCAGCGCGTGCGCATTATGAATTTCACAACCATCAGATCCCCATCAGGACAGCCTGAGAATGTCTGGCAGGATGGCAGCGATATTTATGCCGAAATAAAAGGCATCAGTGGGCGTGAGCAAATCTCATCTGGTGCTGAAATGGCCGAAGCAACGATCCGCGTATGGGTTCGCTTCCGTACCGATATCACTGCCGCCTCAAAACTGAAGGTGCTGACCGGTCCCTATAAAGGACAAATCCTTGATGTTGCCGCGCCGCCTGTTGCGGATTCAAAAGGCTCTCAGCTGGAAATTCTGTGTAAGCAGGGGGGGAAACCGTGATCGATACGAAACTGGATTTTTCCGGCTTACTTGATTTATCGGACGATCTCGCCGCGCTCAGTAAAGCGGAAAACCGCAAGGTGATGCTTGACGCCACGCGCGCCGCGGCCACCATTTTTAAAGATGAAGCAGTTAAGCGCGCCCCGGTGCGATCCGGGAAACTGAAGAAAAACATCGTGGTGATCACCCAGCGTGACCGCAATGGCAACATCACATCCGGTGTGCATGTTCGCGGTACGAATCCGCGCACCGGTAACAGTGATAATTCCATGAAAGCCAGCAATTCGCATAACGCGTTCTACTGGAAGTTTGTTGAGCTTGGCACGTCGTATATGGCGCCCGTTCCGTTTATCCGCCCGGCCTATGATGCCAGGCAGGAAGACGCAACCAATGCCGCTTTTGCGCGTGCGAATCAGGCGATTGATAAGGCGCTGTCAAAATGACCGAGACCGATGTTTTTTCACTTATTGGCTATCTGGCCGGTGGGCAGGTTTATCCCGATGTTGTGCCGCTGAATGAGCAGGGTTCACCCTCTGTTTCGCCTCCGTGGATCACCTTCACGCTGGTGGATCAGGTTTATGGTGATACGTATTGCGGCCCGGCGGAAGAGAACAGCGCGCTTCAGGTCGATGTGTATTCCCGTACCGTTGATGAGTCCAGGGCGCTGCGCGAGCAAGTGATTGTCGCGCTGATGCCGCTGGGATTCACGCAGATGAGCAAAACCGGCGGCTATGAGCCAGATACAGGCCTGCGCCGGGCAACGCTTGAAGTCCATATCCTTCAGTAATCCACCAATCCCTTAAATCCATAACCGCCAAAAGGCGGTTTTTTTATGCCCGGAGACAGCTATGTCCTCACTTTACGAAAAATCGCAGTTAACGAAGATCCTTATTTCTTCGCTGCCGGCAACGAAAGAAACGATGGGTACCGCCGTCTTTCTTGACCTTAGCTGCACGATCAAAGAAATTCAGTTTACCGGTGGTCAAAAGCAGGATATCGATGTGACAACCCTGTGTTCTACCGAGCAGGAGAATATCAACGGACTGCCAGCACAGTCGGAGATTTCTCTCTCCGGTAACTTCTATAAAAATCCCGCGCAGGACGCACTACGTGACGCATACGACAATGACACAACGTATGCATTTCAGGTCATTTTCCCGTCCGGTAAAGGTTTCACTTTCCTGGCTGAAATTCGACAGCACACGTGGTCATCCGGTACTAACAGCGTGGTTGCGGCCACATTCTCCCTTCGCCTGAAAGGCAAGCCTGAAAATATCGAACCTGGTTCGTAAGGATTATCATGTCATCAATTAAAGAGCTTGCCCTGGCTAAGTTGTCAGGTTTTCGCCATAAAACTGTTGCAGTACCGGAGTGGAACGGCGCAAAAGTGGTACTGCGTGAACCTTCCGGCGAAGCATGGTTGCGCTGGCAGGAGATCGCAAAGACGGGCAATGAGGATGAGGAGCTTTCTGTTTCAGAGCGTGCTCATCGTAATCTCAAAGCTGACGTCGCACTTTTCCTTGATGTACTCTGCGATGAAGATAAACAGCCAGTATTCTCAGTTGATGATGAAGAGAAAGTGCGCCAGATTTATGGCCCGGTACATTCCCGTCTGCTTAAACAGGCACTTGATCTGATCACTTCAGCGGAAGACGCTCAGGAAAAGTCGCAACCCCCGGCGTAAAATTTCTGATGTCGCTTGCGCTCCGCATGGGGCGCACTCTTTCAGAACTCAGGCAGAACATGCCAGCCAGCGAGCTGATGATGTGGATTGAATACGACAGAATAAGCCCTGTCGGAGATATCCGTGGCGACGTTCATGCTGCGCAGATTGTCTCAGCCATTTACGGATCGCAGGGTGCAAAAGTCCCACTTAGCGATGCTATTTTGCAGTGGGGGGGAGATGTGAATGCGGAAGATAAAGATCCGTTCGCTGGGCTTGAGGAAGCATTAACAGAAGCCTCACTATAGGGCGGAGTACCGCCCAATTTTTATTTGATTTGGGAAAGAATTAGTATAATAACGAAGACTAAAATAATAGCTCCAATTGCTTTCCCCATGTTTTCGAATGTTTGTTTTTCCTGTTGTGCTTCTTCATTTATTTTTGTAGTTTGTTCGTTGATAGTGCTGGCGAGTGCATTCATCTCTTCTGTAATAGTGCTGTATATTATTAATTGAGCTTCCTCTGGCTCATTTTCAAAAAATGAGGAAATAACATCATTGCTCTCTAATATTGCTATATGCAAATTTTCCCCTGAGGATAATATGTAATTAAAATAATCATTTTGTACTTGTGCAAGGTTTCTAATTTTAGAACGTACTGACTTATAAATAATCGAACCATCATTTTTATTTTTTATCTCGTAATAATCTCCTGGGTTTCCAGGAACTTCGAAATTCAAGCTCAGCATGCTTCCCTCTTCATTTAAATTGAATGTTCTTAACCATACGACATGGTAAGGACTGATGAGCAATTTTTCTACAGTAAGGTTCATATAATGGCAACTTTGCGCGAACTCATTATTAAAATTTCGGCTAACTCCAGCTCATTTCAGTCTGAAATTGCCCGTGCTTCGCGTATGGGCGCTGATTATTACAAAACGATGGAGGGGGGCGGCAGAAAAGCCGCAGCAGCCACACGTGAATCGCAGAGAGCCTTAGCAGCTTTAAATGGTGAGTTGGCTTCTGTAAAGGCAACCGCTACTGGTCTGGCTGGCGCTTTTGCTGGTGCCTTTGCCACTGGTCAACTTATTCATTATGCAGACACCTGGAATCAGTTATCCGGGCGACTGCGTCTGGCCTCTACCGGGGCAGATGACTTTACCGAGTCACAGCGAGCTCTGATGGATATCAGCCAGCGCACAGGAACATCCTTTGAGGCTAACGCGAATCTGTATTCCCGCATCGCTTCAGCCCTGCGTGACGCCGGATACGCATCTTCTGACGTGGCAAAAGTGACAGAAACGGTCGCCACATCGCTGAAACTGTCTGGTGCCAGTACGGAAGAGGCCAGTTCAGTGATTACCCAGCTCAGTCAGGCTCTGGGTTCCGGCGTGCTGCGCGGCGAAGAATTTAACGCCATTATGGAAAACGGTGGTCGTCTGGCTAAACTGCTGGCGTCTGGTCTGGGAACCACGATCGGTGGTCTTCGTAACATGGCGAATAACGGCCAGTTGACTACTGACAAGATCATTCCACTACTGACCAATGTCGAGCAATTGCGTAAGGAGTTTGACACGCTGCCAGCCAGTATCAGCGGATCGGCTCAGAAGGTTGAAAATGCCTTTATGGCATGGGTGGGCGGAGCTAACAATGCTCTTGGGGCTTCATCTGCCCTGGCTGGAGGGCTGGATAGTCTTGCAGATAATATCGGCGAGATAGCCGCCGTGGCTGGTATTCTGGCCGCCGCTGGAGGCAGCCGAATGTTTGGAAACATGATTAATGGTGCCTCTACTGCAACGGCTAAATTGATAGAGGCTAGGAAAGGTGCCATTGCACTTGCAGACGCTCAGAACTACGCGGCTGTTGAGATTCAGCGCAAAGCTGTAGCAGATGCTGATGCCGCGAAATCGGCATACAACCTCGCACTGGCTGAGGCTAATGTCGCAAAAGGTTCGAATGCCGCAATGTTGGCAACTGACAACCTGATTAAAAAACGTAGCGAGATGATTGCGGCAAATGCCAAGGTCGCGCAGTCCAATTTAGGCGTTGCCGCTTCGCAGCAGGCGCTGAACAGAGCTACCAGCATTGTTGGAGCAATAGGTGGCGGCGCGCGAGGTCTACTCTCTTTGGTTGGTGGTATTCCCGGTGCCTTACTGCTTGGCGCCGGTGCCTGGTACACAATGTATCAAAATCAGGAGCAGGCTCGACGCTCCGCTCAGGAATACGCCAGCCAGATCGATGTTATTAGGGATAAAACATCGAAAATGTCACTCACAGATGCTGATGATAACAGAAAGAAAAGTGTAGATGCACTCGCTGAACAGAATCGACTAATTGACGAACAGGCTAAAAAAATTGGTGCCCTCAAGGGGCAAATAGACCTCCTTAACAAATCTCAGTCTGATCCCTCTCTTAATAACAAAAACAGAGAGGATATTATTAAGGCTGTTGCCATTGCCACAGGGGATTTAGCTGTTGAACAAGAAAGGTTAAATCAGCTTCAGGAAAGAGCAAAATTAATTCAACAATCGCTGGAGGAGAACGAAAGTCGGCATAACGATTTAATCCGAGATGCTGCATGGAAACAAAACGCCCTTTATCAGTCGATGGTCATGATGAATGGGCAGCATACTGAATTTAACCGCCTGCTTGGGCTGGGAAACCAGTTGCTGATGGCCAGACAGGGAATGACTGTCACACCGCTGCGGGTTCCTCAAGCCACAGCCACGCAAAAGCAGATAGACGCGCTTGAAAAAAGTCGCCGTGAGCTTGCTCTTTCGCGCCTTAAGGGCGAGGCAAAAGAGCGAACCCGGCTTGGATACACAGCTGATGATCTGGGACTCACTGCGGATCCTCAATTCCAGACCAACAGAGCAGAGTTTATCAATAATGGTCTGGAAGAGTGGCGTAATAATGAGGCTAACAAGAAGAAACCTAAAGGGCCGAAAACAGATGAAGAAAAGGCCGTTGATACCTATGACAGACTGATCAAGCAGCAGAAGGAGCAAATCGCATTAGAAGGACAGAATACCGAACTGGCTAAGGTGAAATATCAGGTCAGCCAGGGGGAACTGTCCACGCTGAGCGATGCACAAAAACAGACGCTTCTGCAGAATGCCGCCCTGATTGATCAGACCAAAATTAAACAGCAGCTTATTGCATACGAGAATTCACTGGCCGATGCCAATGCAACTGCGCTTGCCGCAAATCAGGCTCAACTTGCAGGGTACGGGCAGGGATCCCGCCTGCGTGAGAGGATGCAGGAAGAGTACAGCATCCGGAAAGAGTTCGGTGATAAGAACACCGATCTGCTGCGGCAGTATCAGGCAAAAGAAATTAGCCAGGAGTTTTATGAAAAAGGGATTGCGCTGAATAAAGAGTATCTCGATCAGCGCCTTCGTGATCAGCAAGCCTACTATGAAGCCTCTGATGCACAGCGCGCTGACTGGGGCGCTGGGATGAGGGAGGGTTTCTCGAACTGGGCAGATGAGGCTTCTGATTACGCATCCCAGACGGCAAACCTCGTGAGTTCCTCAATGGATGGGCTGGTAGGTAGCATATCCGATGCGCTATCTGGTAATAAAAGCAGCTGGGATGACTGGGCTAATTCTGTGCTCCGCTCGATGCAAAAAATACTGATTAACGCCATGCTGGTGGACAGCCTGAAATCTGCATCCAGTTCCGGCGGTCTCTTCTCGTCGATTGGCGGAATGTTCGGCGGTTTATTTGGCGGCGGCAGTTCCGGATCCTCAGCCGGTGCTGGGCAGTCTTTCGCCGTGCCATCTTTCCGGCCAAATGCGAAAGGCGGTGTTTATGCATCCGAAAGCCTGAGCGCGTACAGCAACAGCGTGGTGAATACCCCAACCTATTTTGCCTTTGCAAAGGGCGCCGGGCTGATGGGTGAGGCCGGGCCGGAAGCCATCATGCCGCTAACCCGCTCTGCTGATGGTTCCCTTGGTGTCAGAATGGTTGGCGCTCAGGGGGTAAACTCAGGCGGTGGCAGCACGATTATCCATCAGCATTTCAGTATTTCCGGGAATGGTGATGCCGCACTTAAACAGGCCATGCAGGAAGCCGCCCGGCAGGGGGCACAGGATGGCGCGAAACAGGCAAGGCAGGAACTCCTTCAGGACTTCCAGACCCGCGGGCAGGCGCGCCGTTTGCTGAACGTTTAGTAAGGAGTGATTATGGCTGTTGAATGGCCTGCTGATGTCTGTCCCGCAGCGCTGACATGGCGCCCGGAGAGCAACACCAAAACATTTCGATCCCCTTTCAACGGTGCTTCACAGACCGTCCGTTATCCCGGTACCCGCTGGGTATGCTCCCTGACGCTGACCAACCTCACCGACGAGAAATCACGGCGCGTTGATGCGCTTATTGCGTCCCTCGATGGTGAGTATGGGCGGGTTAAAATCCGTGACTGGGGGAGGCCTGGAAGAACGCCGGCGGGAACCCCGACCGTTTCTGATGCAAACCAGACCGGCACGGAGTTACACAGCAAAGGCTGGGTGGCGGGTGTGATAGTGCTGCGCGCCGGGGATTACATCACCGTTAATGACGAACTGAAAATGGTTACGGCAGATGTGACCAGCGCGGCGGATATGACGGCGATTATCCCGATAGCGCCAATGCTCCGCACTTCGCCACCGCCAAACGCACCGATTGAAGTGGCAAACCCTTACGGCATTTTTAAGCTGAAGGACAATCAGCAGGGGGCTGGCAGCCGGATACCCGGCGGCTTTACCAGTTACACCATTGAGTTTGAGGAGGCGTTTTAATGCTGTATTCCCCGTTTTCTGATGCGATGGTGGACTGGCTGTCACGCGACCGGGTGACGGCGGTGATCGCCGCGAATATCCAGTTTGAATCGGGCACCGTCTATGTACATTCCGGTACCGGCACGATTGTCCTGAACGGTTTTGTGTATTACGGCATGGGCAAAATGGGGGCGGTTGATGATGTGGGTGAAACCAATTCGACCAGCCCGGCGCAGCTTAAACTTACGCTTTCCGGTCTGGATCTTTCGTTGTTTGCCACCACGCTCAATGAGCGGTGTGTTGGCAGGCAGGCGAATATCTACCTTGTCGTTATTGACGACAGCGGCGTGGTACGCGCGGCGGATATGATTTTTCAGGGCAAAGTATCGAGTACCGGTGCCACCGCCGGGGAAACGAACGCCCTGCAGTACACCGTCAGCAATATCTTTGAGGACTGGCAGCGCCCGTTTCCCGATCGTTACACCGATGAATCCCACCAGGCCACGCAACCGGGCGATCGCATTTTCCGTTACGTGGCGCAGATGGCGGAGCGTTCAATCTACTGGGGCAGCAAAAAAGATGCTCCGGGCTTTACTTATTCGTGAGGACGCATGAAGCATCCGGACTGGCATAACCGATTAATCGCCGTGATGAAGGCCGCTGAAAAGCGGCCTTTTTCATGGGGTGAAAATGACTGCTGTCTTTTTTCGGCTGACTGCGCTCTGGCGATGTGCGGTGAGGATTTTGCAGCTGTTCTGCGCGGTACTTACCACTCGGAGACAGGGGCAAAAAAAGTGTTGCTGCGCAACGGCGGAACGCTGGAAAAGGTGCTGGGCAGATTCCTTGATGAAGTGCCGGTGAAACTGGCGCAGCGCGGGGATATCGCAGTCGTGGAGAATAACGGAGCCCGGTGCGCCGGTGTGGTTTATTCCGGCGTGGTGTGGGTGCCGGGTAGCGCCGGGCTGGTCAGCCTGCGGGTGAAACCCCTGAGTGTATGGAGGGTTCGATAATGCCAGCTGCGATCCCAATCGTTGCAACCATTGCCGCGGGTGTTGCTGCTTCACAGGGGGCTTATGCCATTGGTATCGCTATCACTGTGGCTGCGCAGGTGGCAACCCAGCTGATGACAAAGAAACCGTCGATTGACGCGTATCGCGATACCTCTGAGCGCAAGCAGGTGCTGCGTGCCGCCGCCAGCCCGAAAACCGTGGTTTACGGTCGTACAATGTCAGCCGGTACGCTTTTCTTTTCAGAAGAACAGCCTGGCTCCCAGACCGATGGTGAATGGCTGCATATGGCGATCACCCTCGCCGGGCATCCCATTTCCGGAACGGGCGCGATCTATCTTTCCGATGATGAGATTGGCACCTTCGGCGACAGCGTCACGCATGAGGTACACATCGACCGGCAGACCGCCGATCCGTTTATGCTGGCTAACTGCCCGTCGTGGAAAGCGGACATGATCGGGAAGGGCATTTCATGGCTGCGTATTTCCATGAAGTTCAATGCCGAGAAGTTCCCGGCAGGTATCCCCAATATCAAGGTCGAAAAACTCGGGCGGAAGGTTTACGACCCGCGCACCGGGCAGACCGCTTACAGCAATAATGCAGCGCTGTGCATTCTCGACTACTACCGTAACTATCTCAAAGTGCCTGATACCGATATCAACTGGGATCAGTTTCAGGAAGCGGCAAACATCAGCGATGAGATTGTTGCTAACGGCGATGGCACCTCAGAACGCCGTTACATGCTCAATGGCGAGTTTGACCTCAGCGAAAACAAGGCCAGCATCCTTGAAGCCATGCTGGTATGTTGCGCCGGAGAGCCCACGTACACGGCGGGTAAACACGGTATTCTGGTCGGGGCATATTACGGACCGGCAACTGAAACCATCACGGAAGATCAGATCGCCGGTGATATTGAAATCATGCCGGAGGTGGCTCAGACAGACCGGGTGAACACGGTTAAAGGTACTTTCGTTGATCCGCTGCAGGGCTATTCTGAAGTTGATTTCCCGTCGGTATCGGTTGCTGAATGGGTAACCGAGGATGGGGTGGAGATATCGCAGGATATGCCGCTTCGCTTTGTGACCTCCGAATTTCAGGCGCAGCGCCTGGCGGATATCCGGCTGAAGCGCACACGCATTTCCCGCACGATGAATATCCCGCTTAACCTGAGCGGCTACCGCTATCGTCCCGGCATGTATGTGAAAGTCAGCCTCCCGTCGCTTGGCATTACCGGCGTTGAAATGCGCGTGACAGACTGGAAGTTTGGCATCAGCAATGGTGTGCAACTCACGGTCAAGCAGGAAACCGCCGACGTGTGGGGGGATGCCATTGGTAAACCCATTGTGCGCCCGCCGTTCACTCAGTTACCTGCTGGCGGCGTGGCGCAGCCGCAAAACCTGAAATACACCGTAGAGGAGATCGGGCAGGTGGTGCAGGGTGTGCTGTCATGGCAGAACGTCGGGCAGTTTGCCTACAACAAGGTGATCATCCGCCAGGGCGGAACCGCGGTGTTGTCTGCGCAGGTTCCCGGATCGTTTACCCGCCTGACCGGGCTGCCGAGAAACACATACACCGCGCATGTCATCGCTGTTAACCAGATGGGCGCGGAGTCGCCGGAGGCATACCTCGAATTTAATATTCAGGCACCGCCACCGCCGTCGCGGGTGGATATCGAACAGGGGTTCTTTGCCATCACACTGATCCCGCGGCTGGCTGATCTGGTCAACGTTTCCACACAGTTTGATTTCTGGACGTCCGGAGAAACACCGCTACCTAACGCCAGCGATATAACGGTGGAAAATGGCGCCACGCGGGAAGGTATCGGCACGACCTGGACGAAACACGATCTCAAAGTCGGGCATACCTATTACTGGTACATCCGGACCATAAACGCCTTCGGCACATCAGCATTTGTGACTGTCGCCGCTGAATGCTCAATGGATACCGGGAGCCTGATTGAAATCATCGATGATGGGATCCGTAATTCTGACGCGTTCCAGAATATACAGAACGGGGTGGATACCAACCTTGAGGCCGCCATGCAGAATGCGCTGGCGGTGCATGGCACCGTTGAGCATCAGTATCAGCAATATGGTGAGGTACGAGCCGATATTCTGGTTGTGAAGACGACGGTCGCCAGTAACGAAAAAGGGCTGGCCGACCTGTCAACTTACGTACAGGCGCAGATTGGTCCGGAAGGAAACCTCGTTGCCGCCGTTAACCAGAAAATGACCGCTGAAGTTAACATCGACGGGACAGCGAAAGCGTCTTACGTCACTAACCTCGGCATTGTCCGCAATGGCGTGAAGTACAGCGCCGGGTTTGGCATGTCGATAGAACCAGACGGCAGCGCCTACAAATCGACGGTCGTTGTCGCCGCTGACCAGTTCGGTGTTTATTCCGGGAATAATCCCGGCAACTGGCAGGCTGCGTTCTTTGTTTACAACGGCCAGGTATTTATCAGGAGCGTGCTGATACAAGAGGCATCCATTGATTTCGCCAAAATCACGGATACGCTCCAGTCGTCGAACTACGTGCCAGGCGTCAGCGGCTGGCGGCTCGGGAAAGGCGGCGATGCGGAATTTCATGGGAAGGTCTATGCAACCAGCGGTCAGTTCTCCTTCAACGGGACGAATAACACCGTGGTGCTCGATGATAATGGCCTTACCGTTAACCTGACCGGTGGCGGCATGATTCGCGTGGGGAAATGGTGATGCCTGAAGGTTTACTTATCGACCTGAAGGACGGCGGGCCGCGCATGGAAATTACAGCCGGTCTTCGCTGTCCTTCTTTCAGCATGGTTATCCCTGAACAATTTGACGTTAATCAGTACCAGATCCCCAACTATGTAGCCGGAAGTCAGGTTGTGCTGTTGCCACGCAATACCGTTTATATGACGTACCGTGGCACAAATCTGATCCCGACCATCGGGATGCTGTCCGGTTATTCCGTATCCGGCAACGTCATTACCCTGAACACCTGGTGGAGCGACAACTGGAACCGGGCCAGATCGTTCAATTCTGCTGTGTGGCAAATCCTTCCGGCATCGCAGGGGCAGGGGCTGTTGATTCAGGACAGCACCGATTTTCTGTCAATAACGGATGCAACGATGGTGGGATCCTGTGTCTGGCGCGGAACCGTAACGTTTACAGGAAGCTGGGCCACACCGGATACGGGCGTTTCCCGCGATCAGTATCTTGTGTTCGCGAAGTGGAGCGCTGACGGCGTTACCGTCGAATTCGACGGGGCTAACGTCACCGCATACCAGGAGCGAAATGGCGATGATGTGGCAGCTACGGTAACTCTGCAGATAGCCATTTTTGCCAGTGGCATGATCCCCACGCCGGGAACAGGCTTCAATATTTTCAAAAACGGTACCTGTGTCTTTTCCACCACCCGGCGCCCGTTTATTTACCGTAATGCCTCGTTTGTTCCGTCATGGAACTGGACGGATATCGGCGACAGCATGATCATGCTCGGGCGGTACGGCTACGACAGCAGGACATCCGGAGGATGGGACTACCTGAAATGGGCGGGGCTTGTTCGTTCCGGAAATGCGGTCAGGTGCGGTCGGGGACGCACAACCACAACATGGACTGACAGATATTCTGTTGTCGGTCAGCGGCTGACATCTGTCAGCATCCCCTGCATCCCGTCAATGTATTAACCCTACGCCACCCTACCAGACCCGGCCAGCGTGCCGGGTTTTTTATTGCCTGGAGTTCACATGTCAGCAGGAACCTTAACCCTTACGAATAATTCTGCCTCTGTGTCCGGTAGTGGCACTTCATTCACCACTGAACTTGCTGCAGCCGATTTTATTGTGGTTACGGTCGGCGGCATTCCTTACACGCTGCCGGTGAAAACGGTAGACAATGCAACCGCACTCACGCTCGTCAGCAATTACACCGGGCCAACGCAGGCCGGTGCTGCCTGGTATGCTGTGCCCCGCGTCGCAATGAACCTGGTTACCGCTGCGCTGGTGGCGCAGAGTGCTGAAGCGCTGCGCGGCCTGAATTACGACAAACAGAACTGGCAGCAAATCTTTGCCGGAAGTGGTACTGCCACGATAAAAATCCCCGACGGTACGTCTTTTACCGGCCCGACATGGAACAGCCTGGCAACGTCTTTAGCCAGCAAGGCGGATAAAAGTTCGCTGGGGAATGCGGCGGCTCTTAATGTAGGCACAGAAGCTAATACGGTCGCAGCCGGTGATGACGCTCGTCTTAATTCAATTAATGGAAAATCAGGCGGCATAATTACCGGAGACATTTCGCTACCGATGAACGGGCCTGTGTTTTCTTATTCTTTTGTACTGACAGCTTTGTCCGGGGCTGAGGGGGTAAGGCAGCGCGGGTCTCTTGCTGATTTCAATGACGGAACAAGTCGAACCATCCTTAACATTGATTCCGTTGGCAACCGAAAAGCGACTATTTACCCTACGGGGGGAATTATTTGTCAGGCTGGCCGTGACGCTACGTATCCGGCATTTGCCTCATATTTCATTAACTGGACCGGATCGCAACCAACACTTTATATTGACAATTATCTGGTCGGGGCTATCAGTACAACAGCAGTTTCAGATAAGGAACTGAAAGAACAGATTGAATATCATACCGATACTGATGCCGCGGCAGCCGAAGTTGAACAGTGGCGCGTGGCATCATTCCGATATAAAGCCCGCGGCATCGCGCCGCAGAGCGATGAGAAGTTAGGCTTTATCGCCAATGACCTTGTGCAGGTCAGCCCTGAGTGTGTGAAGGGGGAAGGGCTTAAAGAAGGCTTTGATGAGAATAACCCGGAGGGGGCTTATTATCTTGATCCGATCGCGATGCTTGCCAAGCTGGCGATGGCGTTTCAGGCTCAGCAAAAACAAATCTCTGAACTTCAGTTACTTGTAAAACAGATATCCGCTGGCTCTTGATCATCTGCATAGATAAATCTACTGTATATAAAAACAGTGTTTATGAGGTGCACATCATGCCACGCCAGTACGAAATACATACCGCCTTTGTAGCTTCCATACAGCAAAACCCAAAGGGTTACCAATACCTGCGCACAGCCGATTTTATAAGGGAACTGGCAGCTCGTAACTGGCATTTCAGCCAGGAGGATGCAAACGCGTGGATCGAGCAATATCAAACCGACTTTGTTGATAAGACGACAGAATTCAGCGAGAACCGTCTCTGGATGCTGCGCAACATGGGGAGGATTCACTAATGGGATTCCCGTCGCCAGCAACAGATTATGCAGAGCGCACGCTTACCGTTGATGCAATTTGTCATATGGATGCCAATTGCCGGATCATCGAAACTGACACAGGATATGCGGTGATAGACAGAGCTTCCAGGCCCAGTGAAGGTGAAACGGTACTGGCAACCTTCGACGGCCGCGTCCAGTTCGCTAAGTGGATGGGCGGGTCGCTAATAACGGAAGACGGGGAAGCGGTTGAAGGTGAGGCGCTGGATGGCGTCATCGTGCATGGACTACTTACGTACACCATTACCCGGCTGCATGATGACGGGATAGTTTGATGGGGCATGTATGGGGCATTTATATTCGGCGATTGTGGGTGAAACTGGTTAGTTATCAATTTGCATATCAGTAAACGCCTGTTGTTACGTGTGCTCTTGGGCGAACTTTACTGTTTATGAAAATTGCACAGTCATATTATGAACATGCAGGTGTAGTGAGTCTGACTCACGCATAACCACGAATAATGGGAAGATAACCACCTCGCTGGCGGTTATCTTCCCTTGTTTTGTGTTTCGTGCGCTTTCCCTCCTAATCCTTTTTACACCCTCCCTGCCACTTTACGTGGGCACAGACGATCACATCGACCATAGCCGTTGCGGGTACAGTCATGCTTACCGTTTTCCACTGACGATGCCCGAAGGAGAGATGACGAATGTTTGCCCATATGAGAATCGCCCGGCCCGTAACCGACCTTGAACTGACCTGTCGTATGTATTGCGAGGCGCTGGAACTGCGCAAAATTGCGGATTTCACCGATCATGAGGGCTTCAGTGGCGTGATGGTAGGGCACCGCTCTGCGCCCTGGCACATCGAATTCACACTTTGTCATCACCATCCGGTTAAACCTGCTGCGACGGCAGAGGATTTACTGGTGCTTTATTACCCGGACGCTGATGAATGGGTTGCGCGCTGTGAAGCCATGCGCAAAGCAGGGTTTACAGAGATCGTTTCGTTTAACCCTTACTGGGATATTTCAGGCAAGAGCTGGCAGGACCATGACGGCTACCGCGTGGTGTTGCAAAACAGGGCGTGGGTATCTGTCTGAGTTACGCGTGGTTCCACGCAGGTGCTTTGCCATTACCATGAATTAATGGGTTTTATTTCCTTTTTTGCAAATATTTCTTGCGCTGAAATATCTGATTCTTTAGCTGATTTTATTATATTTACATAAAAATACCTTTTGTTTTTTTACACTGTAGTGCTTATTACACCGCGGTGAGGGATATGATGTACAGGAATACGCAACAGATTGATAATATCCTTATTGATCTTAATAAAGCAGTTGATGCGCATTATGATTGGTTAATCAATATGTTCGCCTGCGTGGTCAATAATAATATTGATCAGTCGGAAAGCATTAACGCACACTCGCACCACCTGTGCCATTTCGGCCGCTGGCTGGATGGACACCAACCCATGAATCAGGAGGAATCCAGCTGCCTGCAGGCAATTGATGCGACACACACGAAAATGCATAACTGCGGCCGTGAATTGATGTGTGTGATTAGGGATAAAAAAACAAATACTGATAAATTTTCAGAGTTTAAGCATCGTCTTGCATTATTTTCCGCAGCGGTGACCGCCTATAAAACGTATTTATTAAAGCTGCGCGGTGGCGTTGATATATTAACCGGGCTGCCAGGTCGCAGGATGCTGGATGAAAGGTTTGAACAGCAACTGAAAGAAGTATCAGACCGGAAGATGTATATGTTGCTGCTTGATATCGATCGTTTTAAAGATGTGAATGACACCTACGGGCATCTGGTCGGTGATGGCGTTTTACGCGAGCTGGCGCAGCAACTGCGCGATCGGATCCGTGGGGGCGACACTGCCTACCGCTACGGCGGTGAGGAGTTCATTATTATTCTGTATGCGCCTTCGGACAGAGAGGCGTGCATGGCGGCGCTGCGCCTGCGTGAGTCGGTTGCAGCGTCAGCCATTCACTACGACGATAAAGCGCTTAACATTACGGTGACCATCGGTGTGACTCAGGCATGGGATGGCGAGTCTATTGGCATCGTCGTGAAAAGAGCCGATGCGGCGATGTATCGGGGAAAACAGACCGGGCGCAACCGCTGTATGTTTATGGATGAAGGCGGTGAGATTCACCTTATTACCCATTAATATTCCATTATCCCTGGTGCGATTTGTTTTATATCGCGTTCAATACTATCAGCAAGGGTTCTGTTATTAACGGCGGTTGACTCTATTTTCAACCATACTAAAAAGCCCTGCAAAGGGCTTTTTTGGGAGCAGGAAAACACCAGGCGAATTACAGGTTCTGGTAGCAGTCTTCCAGACCGGTATAGTAAGAAGAGTTAACCAGCGCTTGTTTAAGCGCACGCCGATTCTGGCTGTCAAAAAAGGCATAATTAATTTTACCGGCCAGCGCCAGACCCGTCGGGCGCATCATATGATACGTGTTATCACCTGAGCCAATTTTCGGCGCAACATAATTTTTAAGCAGGTCATTACCCTGCAGATCGAAACTCTCGTTAATGCCGAGTGATTTATGGTAAATTACTTGTAATAACAAACTTAGATTATAGTTATCCGGGTGGCTTACCGTTGAGTAGCAATCCGGATTAGCGGAAAGCGTGCGGAAATACTCTTCTGAATAATCGAAATAAAGCTTGCCTCGTTGAAATAATGTACGGTATTTCAACGCATCTTCTTTAAGCATATTGGTTTGTTTTTCACTGGAAAAACTCACGGAATGGTACGTTTCCACCACGTTTTGAATACTCACATTGGTGAGATAAAGATGCAGCATGCGGTAATCGACGTAGACCATAAAATCAGGGATTTTATCTGTATAGTACCCGAGCTGCGGCGTTGAAACGCGGGATTCCATGGTCGGTAGCATGGTGATATCGAAGAATTGGCTTAAGGCTGCTGTTGAAAACGGTCCCCATTTTTCTGCATGATGCTGCATAAAAATGAAATCACACTGTTCTAATTCGTGATAGAAGTTAATGAAGTCATTATTTTCGTTAAGTTTATAAATAGGCATATTGAAAATGCCGTCGAACTTCCCTTCATGCAGCCCGCTGACGTTCATTATCAAATTTCCCAGAACTTCAAGTTGGCAATTACCAATTAATGCTAATTTCATTTTATAAACGCCCCCAGGCTAATGCATTCCGTTGTAATTACAGCGGCTAATTTTATCGTTAGCCTGGGGGCGGAGTACAGGTAAAACCCTATTTTTGTATCAAATACCGGATCGTCGGCCCATCTTGCTGAATATCCAGCACGGTATAGCCGTGATTACGCGCATCCAGCGGAATATTATTAATGGATTGCGGGCAGTCGCTTATCACTTCCAGGATCTCGCCTTTTTTTAACTGCGGCATCGCTTCAAGCGTCGCAACAGCCGGGTAAGGGCAGGGCTCGCCGCTCATATCAAGACGGTAATCGGGCACGATGTTCATGCAGTCTCCTTAACGGTAGCCACCGTGTTAGCGCGGCGGAAGAAGCGTTTTTCCCAGCCGACGACAAACAAGAAGGCGGCGAGCAACAAAAGATAAGTGACCAGCAGGCCACCCAGCGGACCGAAGGTTTTCAACAGGTTGATTTTGTCCCAGCTGGTGGCCAGCGCAGGGGATAAATCATCCCAATAATAGGCGAGGATCGTTGAGCCAATCACGTTACCCAGCCCAACCCACCAGTAGTGTACCTGGCCTTCCACCGCGCGGTACATCCAGCCGGTTTCACAGCCGCCTGCCAGTACAATACCAAAGCCGAACAGCAAGCCGCCGATCACCGCATTCGGACCCGCCCACATAATTTTGGCTTCCATGCCCAGCTGGACATAGCTAAAGATACCGATAGCGCTGGCAGCCATTCCGAAAATAATCGCTTTCGCCATCATCGTGCGCCCGGTGATCCACATATCGCGGAAGGCCGAGGTAAAACAGATTTGCGCACGTTCGATAAGCAGACCAAAACCCACACCAAACAGCATTGCCAGGCCTAATTTGGGCTGGTTCATTGCCGTCAGTAGCGCCCAGGCCACCATGCCGGCGAACACCAGCATGCCGATACGAAAACGACGTTTTGCCTGCGCGGGTTTTTGCGTCAGCGGTGAGGCGGCTGAGACTTTTTGCATTTTAACCGGGATGCGAAACAGCGGCAGCAACGTGAAGCGTGCGCCAAACCATGAGCCAATGGCGGTGGCGACGGCAAAAAACCACGCGTGTAACGAGAACTGCGGAATACCGGTAAAGAAGGCGGCGAGGTTACAGCCCATCGCCAGACGTGCGCCGAAACCGGCAATCATCCCACCGATAATGGCCTGCATGATGCGGATACGGCTGTGCGGCAAACGCAGCTTGACGTTGTTCGCCCACAGCGCGGCGGCGAAACAGCCACCGAACATGCCGATGATCATCATGCCATCAATACGGGTGAGCGGGGTGCCGTCAAGGTGGATCAATTTGAAGTAGCCCCACTCTTCGGTATGTACACCTGCCAGTTGCAATAACTGACCGCCCCAGCGGGTAAACTCGCCGGTAACCGCCCAGAACGTGCCGGTGATACCAAAATAGTAAGTGGAGAGGATGCCCGCAGCGATAACCGCCGGGACGGGAGACCAGAACTTAATCAGAAAGCGGTCTTTGAACTGTTGCCATGACATAGAAATGAGCCTCTGAACTCAGAAGGAACGGGTAATGCAAAAGAACCCCGGATAATACACGGGCGGGATGACAAGCTAACGTAAAAAAGGCGAAAAACCTGGTACAGATCAAACTTGCAGGCGGTGGGGGAAAGGGTGGCGATGATAATGCTTTAATGCCACAATATTTTTTTCTTCGCGAGCAGGATAAATAATGAAAAAGCGAGTGATTGTTGGCGCGGCGATGCTGCTGAGCGGCTGCGTTCAGGTGGATAATTACGATGCGGTGGTGAAACAGCCCGCACCGGCAGGGCTGGCGGGTTACTGGCAATCTTCCGGGCCGCAAAGCAGCCTGGTGAGCCCGGAAGCCATCGCCAGCCTTATCGTGACAAAAGAGGGTGATACACTCGATTGCCGCCAGTGGCAGCGCGTGATTGCCGTTCCGGGCAAGCTGATGCGTAATGGCGACAAGCTGTATAACGTGACGCAAAAACGCGACATTTACCGCCTTGAGCGCGAAGGTAATACGCTGGAGTTTGATGGTCTGACATTGCAACGCGTCGATAAACCCACGGTTGAATGCCAGGACGCTTTAACTAAATCCGGGCTGAACATTACGCACTAAATAGCACGCCGGGCCTGCATATTACGTTGCCCGGCGCAATTTTATAGCGCATCCTCAATGACCCACACGCTGACGCTACCCCCATGGCAGGTGAATGTTCCTTCACCATGTTCATCGGTGGTGATCGTCTCCTCGCGGTTACCAAGAAAATCCCGCCACACTTTACTGGCGTAGTTCTCCCCCAGCATTAGCTGCTTTTCTCCCTCGTCGCCATTGGACATCACCACCACGCAACCCGGCTCACATTCGGTGCCACTGCGGCTAAAGGCAATGCAGTTAGGATGATCAAACCACAGGGTTTGCACGCCGTGGGCGAAACGCTGGCGGGCGAGAATTAACCGTTCGAGATTTTCAATGACTGGCATATCGACGTGGTAGGTTTCGCCATCGCCGCCGGTATCGTCGTAGCTTGCGCCAAACAGATCCGGGTAAAAGACTGACGGCACGCCATTTTCACGCAGCAGGATCAGCGCATAGGCCAGCGGTTTAAACCAGGCTTCGACCGGCGCTTCCAGGGCTTGCAGGGGTTGCGTGTCGTGGTTGGCAACCAGCGTTACGGCGTGAAACGGATCGGCTTCCACCAGGGTTCCGTCGAAGATCTGGCGCATATCGTAATCGCGTCCCTGTTGCGAGGCTTCGTGAAATTTCATATGCAGCGGCGCGTCAAAGAGCATCGTTTTGCCCTCAACCTGGCCGATATACTGCTGCAGCTTTTCCACTTCATGGGACCAATATTCCGCGACGATAAACAGCGGCCCGGGCGCGACTTCCTGCACATGCTCGATCCACTCTTTATAGAACCAGGCCGGAATGTGTTTCACCGCGTCCAGACGAAAACCGTCGCAGTGAGTCTGTTCCATTACCCAACGCGCCCAGTATTTGATCTCTTCCGTCACCGCATGGTTGCGAAAATCGATATTGGCGCCCATCAGGTAGTCGAAGTTGCCCAGCTCGTCGTCGACCTGGTCGTTCCAGCCGTCGCCGGTATAGTCGTTAACGATTTTAAACACGCCGTATTCGTCCGGATTTTCAATATGATCGACGCCGCTAAAACATTTGTAATCCCAGATAAATCGCGAATATTTCCCGGCGCGGGCAGGGAAGGTGAAGCGCGTCCAGGCTTCACATGCAACAACCTCGTCGTCAATTTGCGTGCGATCCTGTTGATTGACCCGGTTCACGCGTACCGCTTCTTTTTCATCGGCACCCATTTTGTGGTTCACCACCACATCCAGCAGCACGGCGATACCGTTCGCCTGCAGCGCGTCAATGGCGGCGAGCAGTTGCGCTTTATCCCCGTATTTGGTGGCGACGCTACCTTTCTGATCAAACTCACCGAGATCGAATAAATCGTAGCTGTCATAACCCACCGACTGGTCGCCTGCGGCACCTTTGTACACCGGTGGAAGCCAGACCATATTGATCCCCATGTCGTTCAGCGCACCTGCGCGCGCGCGAAGTTCCGGCCAGAGTGCGCCGCCATCAGGGGAGTACCAGTGAAACGTTTGCAACAGGGTGGGGTTTTTCATCTTCCATGCTCCAGAATGAGACGCTGGAAGTATGGCTGAGATTTCAGAAACGACGAACCGCTACGCACATAGTGGCGTGGGAATTTGTATTGCGAGATAAGAACGGGAAGAGGGGGGAAGGCGAAAACCGTAGCGGGTGATGGACTGTTCCTGTATCACCCGCCGGGCATGAGATTAGATCTCGTTGGGGAATAAAATGTTTCCAGAGAGACGTCCATATGTCGAATGTAGGCTATGTTGTCGGGATGTCTGTCCAACCAATGTCCGCAGCTCGTCCATTCGCTGGCTTAACAGTTCTTTGAGTGAAACTTCATTTTCCAGAATTTGCTGTAGCAACGGGCGAATTTGCGCCTGCATTTGAGGCGCGACTTCACTCATATCCTGGAACTGTGTCAGTTTCTCCACAGCGGTAATGTATTTCAACTCGTGCTCAATGAGTTCGTCCCAACGCCCTTCCTTCGCGAGGTTAAGCATGGTGCGGCTGGTGACCAACAGCTGCTGATAGTGGTGGAGCAACCCGAAATTTGCTTCCATTAGTAAGTGTCCCGCGCGTTTTGATTATTGGGGCCAATCTCTTTCCAGGCATCAGCAATGTTGTTGAGCAACGTTGAAACTTCATCAATGGCGGAGAGGTCATTGTGGAGATTAGCCTGTAAAAGACGTCGTGTCATATAGTCATAAAGACTGTCCAGGTTTGCGGCGATCTCGCCACCGACTTCGTGGTCGAGACCGGCACGCAAACCGTTGGTAATGATATTAATAGCCTTTGAAAGCGCCTGTCCTTTACCGGGAATATCTCCCTGCTCAATCAGGATCGCAGCCCTTTTCATGGCGCTTAACGCGCCATCAAAAAGCAGTACCACAAGTTGATGCGGGCTGGCGCTCAGGACGGCGCTTTCCACGCCGACCTGAGCATAAGCCTGAGTTCCCGATTTCGTATACATTTCAAACCTCAACGAATACTTTATTAATTGGTCTTGTTAAATTGCTGGGTCAAATAGTTACCGGTTGATTCCAGTGACGAGACCAGCGTACTTAAACTTGTAAATTGCGCTTTATAACGAGCCATGGTTGCGGTGATCTGGTCGTTTACCCGGTCATACTGCTCAGACAGCTTTTTCAGCGTCTTGTTAATCCCATCGGTTGCATTCTGCACGGTGCCGTCAGTACCGAGGAAATCGTCCAGCAGATTGCTGGCCTGCGTCGCAAAACCTGTGGTTTTGCCATCACCGGTCAGGAAGGAGATCACGTCAGTTGATTTTTCCGTCAGCGCTTTGTCGAGCTTGGTGCTGTCAACGGTCAATTTGCCGGAGACATCCTGGGTAATACCCAGCTGCGACAGGATATTGTAGCTGCCGGTATTGCTCTGAGAAGAGGAGAGCAGCGAGCGCAGACGCGTCTGAATGTTACGCAGCGTACCGTCACCCAGCAGATCGCCGTTAGAGTTGTCCTGAGACGTACTGCCCTGATCCACTTTCGTGTATTTTGTCTGGTTGGCAATGGTCGTTTGCAGTGAGTTATAAGCATCAACAAACGCCTGCACCGCCGCAGTCATTGGCGCATTATCTTTGGTTACCGCCAGCGTTTCCGGGCTGCCGATATTGGTCTTGTTCAGCGTCAACGTTACGCCTTCCGGCGCATCGGTGATGGTGTTACTGCTACGCGTGATCGCCACGCCGTTGATCTTCAGGTTGGCGTCAGCAGCGGCAACCTGCTGCGTCATGGTATTGCTGGCGCTGCCGGCATTGCTTGAATCATAACTAACGTACTTGGCTAATTCGGTATCATTAGTGGTGATCGTCATTTGGTTGGTGGTACCGCTATCGCGCGAGGTCAGCGCCAGATAGTAGCTGCTGTCATCGGCTTTAATGATACTTGCGGTCACACTTCCTGCTTTCGCGTTGATCGCATCACGGATATCCGCCAGGCTGGTCTTATCGCTTGCCAGCGTAACGGTCAGCGGATCTTTTTGACCCGGTTGGGTGATCGTAATGGTACGCGAGCTCAGGCTGCTATCACCTAAATCCGTATCTTTACTTGCCGCTTTCGGGCTGAGCAGCGACTGCGCTGCTGCCAGCGACGTCACCTCAATAGAATATGATCCCGCCGTTGCACTGGTCGCCAGGGAGGCGGTAAACGCCGTGTTGGTGCTGGAAACTTTGGCCGATGCAATTTTGGAAGTATCTTTCAGCGCATTGGCCGCTGTTTGCAGCTTGGTCAGCGACGTCTGAACGATGCCCCAGGCAGTGAGTTTTGCTTTATACGATGTCTGCTGAGTGGTAATTGGCGTCAGCCTGGTCTCTTCGGCCGTCTGCAGCTGGCTATACAGCGTACTGAGCGACGAACTTAAGCTGGTGCCTGCTCCGATAGAACTAATAGTTGCCATTTCTTTATCCTTCAGTTTTAGACAATCACTGTGGGGATTATCGGCAGCGACTGCGAAAAGATTAGAGGGTTTTTTTTAAAACAATGGCGGAATAAAGATAAAGAATAGCGGGCAGTTTGCGGCTTTAAAAAAATGATCTTTTTTTCTAAAGGTTGTTAAGAGGCGGTCGATAATCAGGGGGACGGTGAGAAAACCGTAGGCAGATGCCTGAATCTGATAACTTTTTTTAAGGAATTACATCATGGCTGTTATTAATACTAACACCCTGTCTCTGATGACTCAGAACAACCTGACTAAATCTCAGTCTTCTCTGGGTACGTCTATTGAGCGCCTGTCTTCTGGTCTGCGTATCAACAGCGCTAAAGATGACGCTGCTGGCCAGGCAATTGC
Source organism: Kosakonia sp. (assembly GCF_032104925.1). Taxonomy (NCBI): domain Bacteria; kingdom Pseudomonadati; phylum Pseudomonadota; class Gammaproteobacteria; order Enterobacterales; family Enterobacteriaceae; genus Kosakonia; species Kosakonia sp. The sequence goes on along the minus strand of NZ_DAMCGF010000003.1, from coordinate 117,976 downwards.
TAACCGCTTTACTTCCAACATCAACGGCCTGACCGTTGCTGCACGTAACGCGAACGACGGTATCTCTCTGGCGCAGACCGCTGAAGGCGCGCTGGGCGAAATCAACAACAACCTGCAGCGTATCCGTGACCTGACCGTTCAGGCGCAGAACAGCTCCAACTCTGCCTCTGACATCGACTCCATCCAGGCTGAAGTTAACCAGCGTATGGAAGAAGTTAACCGTGTTACCACCCAGACCGACTTCAACGGCATCAAAGTGCTGAACACCGGTTCCGGCACCAGCAGCTACAACTTCCAGGTTGGCGCGAAAGACGGCGAGCAGATCTCCATCAGCCTGACCTCTTCCAACGCGTACAACCTGTTCAACGCTTCTGGCGCAACGTCCCAGACTACCGGCCAGACCATCAACGGTACTGCACGTTCTACCGCTGCTGAAGGTTTCGACGTTCTGAGCGGTACGGTAAGCAGCGGCGGTGTGACCAACGGTAGCCCGCTGGCAGATATCGATGCGGCAATCAAAGCGGTTGACACTCAGCGCAGCCTGCTGGGTGCGTCCCAGAACCGTTTCGAATCCACCATCACCAACCTGAACAACACCGTGAACAACCTGTCTTCCGCACGCAGCCGTATTCAGGATTCTGACTACGCAACTGAAGTGTCGAACATGTCCCGCGCGCAGATCCTGCAGCAGGCTGGTTCTTCCGTACTGGCTCAGGCCAACCAGGTTCCGCAGACCATGCTGTCCCTGCTGCGTTAATCGCAAATTATGCAGTATCAGAAAGCGCCGCTTGTCGGCGCTTTTTTATTTCTTTGAAAAATAAGCCGAATAAAAATAAAAAAATCCCTAAAGAGTTCGTTAACCCCGTCGATAACAATTATGACGGTGATGAAGCCGCTGGCGCATACCGGAATATAAATTACTCAATGAAGGATAATAATCATGGCTGTTATTAATACTAACACCCTGTCGCTGATGACCCAGAACAACCTGACTAAATCTCAGTCTTCTCTGGGCACCTCGATCGAGCGTCTCTCTTCCGGTCTGCGTATCAACAGTGCAAAAGATGATGCGGCTGGCCAGGCAATTGCTAACCGTTTTACTTCCAACATCAACGGTCTGACCGTTGCTGCACGTAACGCGAACGACGGTATCTCTCTGGCGCAGACCGCTG
>NZ_DAMCGF010000003.1:0-116704 GCF_032104925.1 Kosakonia sp. | reverse complement strand
TTAATCGCAAATTATGCAGTATCAGAAAGCGCCGCTTGTCGGCGCTTTTTTATTTTGTGATTTGCGCATATTTTCGACGAAAATTGCTCAAAAAATAGAAAAATTACTAAAGAGTTCTACAAGGTCGTCGATAACAATTATGACGGTGATGAAGCCGCTGGCCCATACCGGAATATAAATTTCTCACTGAAGGATAATTATCATGGCTGTTATTAATACTAACACCCTGTCGCTGATGACCCAGAACAACCTGACTAAATCTCAGTCTTCTCTGGGCACCTCGATCGAGCGTCTCTCTTCCGGTCTGCGTATCAACAGTGCAAAAGATGATGCGGCTGGCCAGGCAATTGCTAACCGTTTTACTTCCAACATCAACGGTCTGACCGTTGCTGCACGTAACGCGAACGACGGTATCTCTCTGGCGCAGACCGCTGAAGGCGCGCTGGGCGAAATCAACAACAACCTGCAGCGTATCCGTGACCTGACCGTTCAGGCGCAGAACAGCTCCAACTCTGCCTCTGACATCGACTCCATCCAGGCTGAAGTTAACCAGCGTATGGAAGAAGTTAACCGTGTTACCACCCAGACCGACTTCAACGGCATCAAAGTGCTGAACACCGGTTCCGGCACCAGCAGCTACAACTTCCAGGTTGGCGCGAAAGACGGCGAGCAGATCTCCATCAGCCTGACCTCTTCCAACGCGTACAACCTGTTCAACGCTTCTGGCGCAACGTCCCAGACTACCGGCCAGACCATCAACGGTACTGCACGTTCTACCGCTGCTGAAGGTTTCGACGTTCTGAGCGGTACGGTAAGCAGCGGCGGTGTGACCAACGGTAGCCCGCTGGCAGATATCGATGCGGCAATCAAAGCGGTTGACACTCAGCGCAGCCTGCTGGGTGCGTCCCAGAACCGTTTCGAATCCACCATCACCAACCTGAACAACACCGTGAACAACCTGTCTTCCGCACGCAGCCGTATTCAGGATTCTGACTACGCAACTGAAGTGTCGAACATGTCCCGCGCGCAGATCCTGCAGCAGGCTGGTTCTTCCGTGCTGGCCCAGGCCAACCAGGTTCCGCAGACCATGCTGTCCCTGCTGCGTTAATTCGCAACCGCTTAAAAAAGGCATCTTCGGATGCCTTTTTTTATCTGCAATCGCCAGATATAACACCTTTTCTGTTAGCTGTTTTGCCTCTCGATCTTTCTTTCGTCCTCCAGAATATTGCATAACGACAGGAACGCCTTTTGCTATCACCCCGGTGGCTTGCGCGGTGATATGAGGATGACAGATGCAAAGCATACTAATCAGCGTTGATCAATTTGACGCGTTTACCCCCCATACCTCTGAACTTATCGATATTGCGGACGCCTTGCTGGCCAAAGGCTGGCGCGTGGATGTCATTAGCTCAACCGCCGGGCAGAAGTTAGCGAGTGAAATCGCACGCCTGAGCGCGACAGGGCGTTTTACTGTCATCACCGAAAAGCAGGGGGCGCTGGAAACCTATTACAACGCCATCTGGATCTATCGCGGCTTCTTTAGCGAAAAGTTACTTGATGCCATCGAAGCCGGGAAACTCGACGGCGCGATGATTTTCCGCCATTTCAGCGATTACAACGATCTCTACTTGCCGTGGGGCGTGGCGCTGGAAAACCAGTTTGCCGCGCTGACGCTGGATCTCTCCGCCCGCACTTCGGCCATCTTGCTACAAACTGGTGTGGAGAGCGCGCAGCTCAAACATCTGCCGTGGTCAGTACCGGCCAGTTTTGGCGCATTTACCCGCACGCGCGACGCGCAAACCTTGTCCCGCGTACTTTATATGGCGGGCAAAATGTCGGCGGAAATGTATGAAGTTCAGCAGCAGGCGAGGGAGGCGGGCATCCAGATCGAGTGGTTCGATCTTAGCCAGCAGGTACAACGCCTCGAACCCGCATGGCTGGAACAGTATGACGTGATCATCGGTAATGACGAAAGCGTGGCGAAGGCGCTGACGCTTGGGATCCCGCTGTTCCTGGTTAACGAAGGTTACGTTGAAGGTTATCTGAATGCCGATAACCTGGCGCGTCATGAAGCCGATCATTTCTGCGCGGTGACGCTGCACAACTGCCCGGACGCCAATGAATGGGTGGAGCTGCTGCAAAGCGGTTATGCCAGCGCACGCGAGTGGGCGCTGGCGCAGCGTGCGACTTTTGTCAGTAAATGGACGCTGGATACCGCGCTGGAGGCAATTTTTTCGCTGCCGTTGGTGGAAAAATCCCGCCAGCTGGATAACAAAGCACGCTATACGCTGAACTTCCACAGTAAAGCGGTGCTGGCGCAGCAGCAGACCAGCGAGTACTCCTTCAGCCGCTGGCTCGAAGATCGCCAGATTAGCGATGCGCGCCGCGAAGCGCTGCTCTCTTTCGCTGGCGCAAACCCTGACAAAGCCAGTATCGGCGTGGTTATCCTTGGCGATAACGACCGCAGCGCGCAGACCAGAAGCTCCGTGGAAAGCCAGTCGCTGGCTGCCGCCAGCATTGATGTCATTGCCGACGATAACGCCTGGCCTGCGGCAGTAAATGCGCTGCTGAGCACGCGAGATGCCGATGCGCTGTTACTGATCCCCGCTGGTTTTACATTGCGGGATGATGCGTTGTTACGCTTTGCCGAACAACGGATGCAGCAACAAAATGCATGGCTGTTTTATTGCGATGAAATGACGCGCGCGGAAAACGGCGAACCACTCCTGACGCTGCGTCCTGATGTCAATATTGACCTGCTGCGCGGCGTGCAGTATGTCGGGCGCGTTCTGCTTTTTTCGCGTGATATTGCCCGCGAGCTCGGTGGCCTGAACAGCCACTATCCGCAGGCGGCAATGATCGACTTGCTGTGGCGCTTTGTTGAAGGGCAGGGAACACCGGCGTTGGGCCGCGTTGCCGAAGTGCTGGTAGAGAGCCCGGAAGCGGCGTCGTGCTGGAGCGAAAATCCGGCGGTGGTGGCCGAATGCGAACAGATTTTACTGGCGCACCTGCAACGGCTTGGCATTCAGGCCTCGCTGGAAGAGGGGTTAGCGGCGAACATCAAACGCCTGCGCTACCACTGGGACGCAAAGCCGCTGGTGTCGGTCATTATTCCAACCCGCGATCGCGTTGCCCTGCTCAAACGCTGTATTGAAAGTTTGATGGAGAAAACGCGTTATCAGCACTATGAGCTGTTAATTGTTGATAACCAGTCGGTGGAAGAGGATGCCTGCCGTTTTCTCAATGATCTGGCGGCGCTGGGTATCGATCAGGTGCGCATTTTGCGCTACGACGCGCCGTTTAATTTTGCTGAAATCAACAACGCTGCGGCGCAACAGGCGCGCGGTGAGGTGCTGGTTTTTCTCAATAATGATTGTGAAATTATTGATGGCGGCTGGCTGGATGCCTTGCTGGAGCAGACGCTACGCCCGGAAGTGGGGCTGGTTGGCGCGCGTCTGGAATATCAGGATGGTCGTATTCAGCACGGCGGCTTTTTGCTCGGCGTGCAGCATGGTGTTGAGGTGGCGTTTGACGGTGTCGACGGCGAAAGCAACGGTTTCCAGCACTATCTGAAAACGCCGCGTAACCTGGCGGCGGTAAGCGCTTCCTGCATGATGGTGCGCAAAGAGGTCTTTTTCGCCCTCAACGGTTTTAACCAGGAAACCTATCCGCTCTATTTTGCCGATGTCGATCTTGGGTTACGCGCGCAGCAGCAAGGCTATCTCAATGTCTGGACACCATATGCCCGCGTGAAACATATGGGCGGTGCCACTCGTTTACTGGGCGATAAGTTCCATGTGCAGGAGCGCCCGTTACTGACGGATTTTGCCACGCTGCGTAATGAATGGCGGCAAGGGCTGCTGGCAGAACCGTCATACCATCCGTTAATGCAAAAAGCAGGGCAGGCGTTCACGCTCAGCGCGAGCCTGGCGCGCCTGCATCAGCCGTTGCCGGGTCGGCCGCTGCCGGTGGTGCTGGCGCACCATGTTAACTGGGTCGGCGGCGGACACCACCGGGTGATGCAACCCTTCAAAGCGCTGGAACGTCACTTGATGATTGAAGGCGGCCTGACCAATACCATACCTGGCGTGATGGAAGCTGCCGCGCAGCAGCCGGATGTGATTTTGCTGGAGCTGATTACCGGCAGCCGTTTTCCGCAGATTATTGAGCAGTTACGCAGCACCAGTAATGCCAAAATCGTGCTCGAATATGATGACTACCTGCTTAATGTGCCGATCAAAAATGGTTCTCGTCAGCACTTCCCGCAGCAAATGGTGAAGAATTTTCGCAAAGTCGTCGACAGCGCCGACTGGCTGGTGGTTTCCACCGCGCCGCTGGCGGACGCCTACAGCCGTTTCCATAGCGACATCCGTATTGCGCAAAACCGTCTTGCGCCGAACCAGTGGGAACATCTGTTGAGCGAGCGTGGCACGGGCAAAAAAGTGCGCGTTGGCTGGGCTGGCGGCAGTTCTCATACCGGTGATCTGGAGATCTTATTGCCGCTGATTAAAGCGCTGGAAGGGAAGGTGGAATGGGTCTTTATGGGCATGAAACCACGCAATGTCCGCTGTGAATTCCACCCTGGGGTGCCGTTTGAAATGTACCCGGAAAAACTGGCCAGCCTCAATCTCGACCTGGCATTAGTGCCGCTGGAAATTAATCAGTTCAACGAATGTAAGAGCAACCTGCGTCTGCTGGAGATCGGCACCTGCGGTGTACCGATCATTGCCACCGACATCGTGCCTTACCGTTGCGATCTGCCGGTGACGCTGGTGGAAAACCGCTTCAAAGACTGGATGAATGCGGTTCAGGCCTATATCAACGATGCCGATTTACGTCACCGGCAGGGCGATGCGCTGCGTGAAGCGGTACTGAATAACTGGTATTTGCGCGGCGCAGGCCTGGATGACTGGCAGCAGGGCTGGTTACCGAAAGCATAATTTTCTCTGCCAGGCCGGCGGGCCTGGCAAACGTTCAAGGAATATCGATGAATAACCTCGCTCAGTACCCCTATCTGATTGTGGCACCCGATTACTCGGAGGCGTCGGCCGGAATACAAGTGCTGCACTATTTTTGCCAGACAATCAATAATTCAGGCGGAAAAGCGTGGATTGTGGGCGGGACGGTTAACCCAAAATGGAATACGCCGCGTCTTACGGAAGACGATTATGCGCAATTACAGAGCTCAGGTGAGCCGTGGATTGCGGTTTACCCGGAAGTGACGAGCGGCAACCCGCTGCGCGCGCCGGTGGTAGTGCGCTATATGCTCAACAGAGAAGGGGTGATGAATGGCAATCGCCTCGATTTTTCGCCTGACGATCTGTTTTTCTGGTATCGCGACGAATTCGCCGACAAAGAGTATCAACCAGCGCTGTTAAATATTGATAATTACGACCTTGAGCTGTTCCAGGATGATAATCCTCATAAAGATCTGGACTTACTCTATATTAACCGCCTACCTCCCAGCGTTATCGAATATGACAAACTGCCGAAAAATCTGACGGTATTGAGTATGCAAAACCCGCTGCCGCTCGAAGACCTGGCAAAAGTTCTCAAACGCGGGCGCGTATTATATAGCTATGAATCTTCCGGGACCTGTCTGCTGGCTAACTTATGTGGTTGCCCGGTCGTTGGGCTGATTGCCCCAGGTTACGAAAACTACGCAATAAGTGAACAAACGATACGCGACAACGGCAATGCCGGTTTTACGCTGGTGAATACCCCGGAAGCTATCGAACACGCGCGCGAAAACCTGCACAGGCCGCGCGAGCAATTATTGCTGAGACGCGAAATATCGCTGGTGCAATTCAGAAACTTCATAGAAAAAACACAACGTAAAGCACAAGAAAAAGCACAACAACTTTACCGCAATACGTTTCAGGGTTGGCTTGAAAATAGCGTGACGGGAAAACGCAGTGATACGCGCTCTTCACTGGCGTTGCTGTTCGTTATTCTCAATCCGCACGGCGACAGCGCCGCTGTCAATCTCACCGTGGATTCTTTACGTGGACAATTAGGCAATTTGCCGAATGCCCGCATTCTGCTCGTGCAGGATGGCGCGCATCACGACGCAACGGATAACACCCTCTCGGTTGTCGATTTTCAGCATTACCAGCACAATTTTGCCAGCCTGGTTCAGACCACTTCTGTCGACTGGTTACAGGTGGTTCCTGCCGGTGTGGCCTACAGGCATGACAGCGTGTATCGTTTAGCCCGAACACTGCAACAGCGCTCCGCTGCACAGGCTATTTATGCTGATGAAGCCGTGAAGCATGCGGATTCGGTGATGCATTTTTTCAAGCCAGAATTTAATCTTGATCTCTTTGTCAGTGCGCCATCCCGTTATTTGCAACGGGTTTTCTTTCGCGCATCGGCATGGCTGGAATGCGGTGGCTGGGACCCTCACGCCGGGCTGGCTTTTGAATTCGATCTCATCACAAAATTAATTGCCCGTTATGACACCGCCGCGATTGGTCATTATGCGGATATCGTCAATATTGTTGACGAGAAAATGCTCACTCCGGCAAGCATTGAGACAGAGGGCGGCATTGTCGGGACTTTCGCCGCGCAGCGTAATTTGCCGGTAGATCATGTGGAGTATTGCGACGGTGTCGCGTGGCGGATCCATTACCCACTGAATAATACGGGGCGGGTGAGTGTTGTCTTAACCCATAATCATGATGCTAATTTAATGACGCGCTGTATCGCGTCGCTGGTGGATAACACCGACTGGCATGATTACGACGTTATTATCCCCGTGATAAACACCACCGACCCAATTGTTTTGCAGACCGCGCGGGAAGTTGAAAAACTATTACCCGGCAAGGTTCAGGTGTTTGAGCTGAATAACTGCAGTGAGGTGCAGGCGGTAAATATTGCTGCGTCACACGCGGCGGGCGCGTCTTTATTGTTATTAGACGTAAGATCGGTTTTCGTCTTAAAAAGCTGGTTAAACACCTTACTCAATCCGATAGTGCGTCCGGAAGTGGCGTGTAGCGGGCCGAAGATCATTAGCTTTGATAAAAAGCTCATCAGCGCAGGGATGATTGTTGGCGCGGATAATGGCATCGCGAATGTCGGCGCTGGAGAAGACTGGCAATCTTTCGGTTATCAGGCTCGCTATCAGTGTGAACAAAATTACTCCGTGCTCAATAGCCTGTGTTTGCTTGTCAAAAAAGAGTGTTTCACGCAGGCAGGCGGGCTGGATGAAAAATACACGTCGCTTGAAGTGAGTTCGGCGGCGTTTTGTCTGGCTGTGCAAAAAATGGGTTACGTCTCTGTCTGGACGCCGTACAGCATCATTGCCTCGGACAATTATCACTTTATGCAGAGTGAGTACCGACAATCACTGCTACCGCAAATGACCGTGCTGATGGAAGACTTCAGCGCGGTATTTGCAGGCGATCCCGCGTATAGCAACTCTTTGTCGCTGAGTTCGCCACTCTTTACGCTGGACGCCAGCGTTATACAAAACCGCTGTTGTGCAAGCCTGGCGCACACGCCGGTGGTATTGCTGGTTTTGCGTTCGCAGACCATTTATACAAAACGCTTAACGCACTATTTCCGCGTGATGGAAGAAGCCGGCGAGATCGCGCTTGTTATCAACGATGCGTTGCCTGCGCTACCCGCGTTACTCAGAACGCGTCCCGCCATCACCATTTTGGATGCTCAGTTTAGTGAAAGTGATATCAGCACCGTTACGCAGTTTCGCGCGATGACGGGGCAGGTTGTGCATTGTCTTTTCGATGAAAATGCCGAGCCGCTGATTGCACGCCAGAATAGCCAACCTCTGCCATTTGATCGCTGGCTGGTATTAAATTCCGCGCTGGAAAAATGGGGGCGCGGCAAAGGGCTGGACGTTTTGCGAATCCCTGATTACCTCCCGCAGGAATGGTTTTCACAGGGGAATGCCGTTGCGGTGAATGCTCCGCGGCGCGTGTTATGCCCTGTCTTTTCTCTCACCGGGAAAGAGCGGGACTTTATCTTTCAGCTGATAGAAAAAACGCATCACATTGTTGACTGGTATATTTTTGGCGAGTGTCCAGCCAGCTGGTACCCGCTGGTGAAGGGCACCTTCAGATACCATGCTAATCCTGTCTCGGTGGAGACGCTGGATGCGCTGAGCCCGGATGCGGTGATTTTGTTCCGCGATAATAACCATGAGCATCGGTTTGCGGATAGTTATGCCGTGTTGCAGTACGCCGCACGAAATATCACCGTTATTTGCAGTGATTTCCCTTGTTTCAGCGAGTATGACTTCGTGACGAAACTGAAACCTAAAATGGCGCTGTGGACGCAGGCCATCGACGATTTTGCCGCCAAAGGCAATCCGCTCTGCGAGAATCAAGAGCAAATCAACAACTTGCTAACAGATCGCTATCTCTTTGATGAACCGCGCCAACAAGCGCTGCTCGCCATGCTGAAACAATAGGTAATTTTGCGGCAATGAAACCCGGTAGTGCGGCATTACCGGGTTTTTTGCTGACAGGGGATTACGTAAGCCCTGCCATTTTCCCGCCGCCTGCGCAGACCCGGCCAGTTTACCTTTAGCACCGGGGGGAAAAGCATAACAAAATGCCCCCTGTTTCACCGATAGCTCGCCAGGCGCGTCGTTATGATGAACAGATAATTCCTACGCGCGCAGGTTTGTCTATGGACAATAATATCTTTGTTACCAGCCCTCTTTTGCCACCGCTGGAAGAGTTTATTCCTTACCTTGAGAAGATCTGGAACAACCGGATCCTTACTAATGGCGGTGTTTTTCATCAGGAACTTGAAGAGGCGCTGGCAAGTTACCTGGGCGTGAAACATGTCTGCCTGTTCGCAAACGGCACGCTGGCGCTGCTCACCGCACTGCAGGCGCTCCGCGTTACCGGCGAGGTCATCACCACGCCTTACTCCTTTGTTGCCACCTCCCATACCCTGTTATGGAATGGTCTGACGCCGGTTTTCGCCGACATCGATCCGCAAACTTACAATATCAATCCTGAGCGTGTCGAAGAGCTGATCACCCCGCAGACCACGGCGATTATGCCGGTTCACTGCTACGGCATTCCCTGCGATGTGGACAAAATCCAGCAGGTCGCGGATATCTACGGCCTGAAAGTGATTTATGACGCGGCGCACGCGTTTGGCGTGAAGAAAAATGGCGTCAGTATTTTGAATCACGGGGATTTGTCGGTGCTGAGTTTCCACGCAACGAAAGTGTTTAACACCTTCGAAGGCGGCGCGATTATTTGCCACGATGCGCGGACCAAGCAGCGTATCGATTATTTGAAAAATTTCGGTTTTGCCGGGGAAACGCGCGTTGTTGCGCCTGGTATCAATGCCAAAATGAACGAAGTTGAAGCGGCATTTGGCTTGTTACAGCTTAAACATATCGATCAGGCGCTGGCCGATCGCCAGGCGCTTTACCAGCATTATGTGGAATTATTGCAGGGGATCGACGGCGTTCGTCTGCTGGATGTGCCTGCTGATGTGACCTGGAACCATGCTTACTTCCCGGTTTTGATTGAACCGGAGTTCGGCATCGATCGCGATTCGCTTTATGACGTGCTGAAAAATGCCGGCATTTTAACGCGTCGCTATTTCTACCCGCTGATTAGCTCTTTCAGTATGTATCGCGGGTTTGCTTCCTCGCAGAAAGAGAATTTGCCGTGCGCAAATGCTATCGCTGACAAAGTGCTGTGCTTACCGATTTATCCGGGGCTGACGCGCGAAGATCAACAGCGTATCACTGACATCATTCGCGGTGTCGCCGCAACCGTGACACCCGGTGCGGCGGTGATTTCGCTGGAGGGCGCATGACGGCTATGCGCACTGCGATGATCCTCGATGCGGGATTTGCCTCGTTGCCTTTACAACGGGCAATCAAAACGGCGGGCTTCACCACGCTGGTGTGTAGCGGTAAGCCGCACGATGCGGGAATGAAATCGGCGGATATTGCCAAAGTCCAGAATTACGCCGATTGCGATGCGGTGTTAGCGATTGCCCGCGAACACAATATTGCGGCCATTACGCCTGGTGTGACCGATGTCTCGTACCTGACGGGGAGCCGCGTTGCCGCCGAACTGGGCTTGCCTGGTTTTGACACGCCGGATGTCAGCGACACGCTTTTTCTTAAAGATCGCTTCCGCGCCTGGGCAGAGCAACAGGGCTATCCAATACCGCGTGCGGTAAGACGTGCTGAAGATGCGCGCCATCTCCCGTTTCCGTTGCTGGTAAAACCGATTGATGCCTATAGCGGCATCGGCATTACCCTGGTGCAGCAGGCCGCAGAACTCAACGATGCCGTGGCAAAAGCACGTAGCGCTTCGCAAAACGGCGAGTGCGTGATTGAAACCTTTTGCCAGGGCGCGCTGTACAGCCACTCTGCGTTTATCCGTGGCGGGGAGATTGTCTGCGAATTTTTCGTCGATGAGTTCTGCACCGTCTACCCCTGGCAGGTCAACAGTAGCAGCTTGAGTCTTTCCCTGACGGAAAGCATGCGAGACCGCGTTAGCGAATGTATGCAAACCCTGGTGCGCCAGCTTCAACTGGTCGACGGTTTGCTGCACACCCAGTTTATAGCCAATGACGATGATTTCTGGCTTATCGAACTTACCCGGCGCTGCCCGGGCGATCTCTATTCCCGTTTGATTGAGCTTTCAACCGGCGTTGATTACTCCAGCGAGTTTGTTGCCCCGTTCCTGGGTTACCAGCACGCCACGGCGTTTTCAGCGCGGCGACCTGCGCATCTTCGCGCTATTGCGCGGCACACTATTTCCAGCGATGTCGATACCCATTTTACCGGCTACCTTTTTGCGCCGCTGGCAGCACGCATTATCGAAACTATTCCGCTGAAATTGCCAGGCGATCGGCTGGAGCCCGCGCCGCGTGACAGGGCAGGGTTGGTATTCGCCGAATTTGATGATGTTGCTGAACTGGCGCGTCTGACGCCGCAGCTTAAAAACTATTTTTCTTTTAAAACGACGTAAGGACCGGATTATGGCTAAGCCCTTATCCCTGGCATTTATCGGCGGCGGCCTTAATTCCGCCATCGGTATGACCCATAAAATCGCCAGCCAGATGGATGGACATTTCCAGTTATCCGCCGGCTGTTTCAGCCGGGATGACGCCCTGAATCGGCAAACCGGCATGGCCTGGGGGCTTGATGAGAGCAAGATTTACCAGGATGCGTTGACACTGCTTGAGAAAGAGCACGCGCATCTGGATGCGGTGGTGGTGCTAACGCCCACGCCCGCGCACCGCGAAATTCTGATGGCGTGTCTGGAATATCCGCTGCCGATCATTTGCGAAAAAGCGTTAGTGGCGAGCGTCAAGGATGCTGAAGACATTCAGCAGCGCGTTGACGAGGTGAATAGCCAGCTCTACGTGACGTTCAACTATACCGGTTATCCGATGGTGCGCGAATTACGCCAGCGTTTGCAAAGCGGCGCGCTGGGCCGAATTCAGCACGTGATGGTTGAGATGCCGCAAGAGGGTTTCAGCCGCTGTCGCAGCGACGGTAGCATCGCGTTGCCGCAAACCTGGCGGCGCACGGATAACGCGATCCCGACGGTATCGCTGGATCTTGGCGTACATGTCCATCAGCTGGTGGAATTCCTCACCGAGAAACATGCGCTGGATGTCTATGCCGTTAACAGTACCTTTGCCCGTGTGCCGGGCGTCGTGGACACGGTCAATATCGTCTCACGTTATAGCGATGATGTGGTGTGCAACTACTGGTATGGCAAGGCAGCGCTGGGTTATCGCAACGGTTTGCGGATCAGGGTGTACGGCACAGAAGGCAGCGCGGAATGGCTGCAAATGGAGCCCGAGTATTTACGTATCGCGGATATCCACGGCAACGTTAGCATTATTGACCGCACGGCGAGTGACAACACGGTGGCGAACCAGGAGCGGTACTGCCGCTTTAAAGCAGGCCATCCCGCCGGGTTTATTGAAGCCTTCGCGAACTATTATTGTGATATTGCGGCAGCATTACGCGGCGAAGCGAATAGTTATGCTATTGGCTCGCAGGTGGCTTTAAAAGGATTAGCTTTCCTTGAAAACGCCAACAAAAGCGCATTAGCGCAACAAAAAATCATACTGTGATCGCCACTTAGTGTTCTGAATGAGTCTCGAGGTAGATATGTCTATCCTTGAAAAATTAGCGAGTCCAGAAACCATTTTCTCGATACGATCGACGAAATGCAGAACAATGGTCGTCCGTTGGTATTATGCGGTGCTGGTTATTTAGGGCAAACAACATGGATGTTTTTGACCAGCCAGAATGTGAAGGTGGGTATGTCGCGGTCAATGAGAAATATTTTACCGAAGGTTCAATCTTTTACGGTTACGATATCATCAATTTAGACCAACTGGCCCGACAAGACAGCACCTAAAATTACATTCTGGCTATCCAGTATGCGGGCGCTGAATTAGAAGCGATGCTCGTAAACAACGCCGAAAGCATATTGCTCTTCGGGCATGCTTTTATTGGCGTGAATACCGATACGCGCTATGTAGCCAAATTTTTGTCAGGAAAATGAAACCGTTTTGATCGAATTTTATAACTCCTTAGGCGATGAGCGCACAAAAGAAACGCTGGTGGCGTTTATTAATCAACGTATTTGCGCGCGCAGCTTGTACTACGGTAAATATTTCGATCTTAGCCACTATCTGGCATAAGATCTGGTGCGTTTACAGGATAACGAAGTGTATATCGATTGCGACGCTTACGACGGTGACAGCGTGGTAGCATTCCAGAAAGCTGCGCAGAAGCAGGGTGTGAACAAACCGGCAACAATCCTCGCTTTTGAAGCGGAAGAGAAACACTTCGCTTTATTACGGCGTGGTGATATTGAACTGAAAACCATCAACAAAGGTGCCTGGTTGGAAAATACCACTTCACGCTTTGATTCCGGAATGGATACCCCGTCTCGTTTAAGCGAAGGGGAAGATAACACCGCCATTGATGTGGTCAGCATTGATAATGCCCTTGAAGACTCGAATTACGCTACATTTATTAAAAGGAATATTGAGGGGGCGGAACTGGAAGTGCTAAAAGGTGAGCAACATACCATTTGTGCATCTTTGCCTGTTCTGACTATTAGCTTGTATCACAAGCCGGAAGATTTGCTGTCGATGCCGCAATACTTTCGTGAACTGTCAGATAATTATCGCTTTTATTTGTGCGGGTATCATCCGGCGCAGGCTTTTGAGCTCATGTTATATGCATTACCAGCCGGAAGAATGGTTCAATAAAGTCAAATAACCCCCATTTCACCCACTATTCATCCGATTAAAATCACTCCAGAATCGGATAATCGTGCCGATAACTCAATTAACGCAGGGCTGTTTATCGTGAATTCACTCTATACCGCTGAAGGTGTAATGGATAAACACTCGCTGTGGCAGCGTTATGTACCTCTTGTGCGTCACGAAGCATTGCGCCTGCAGGTGCGTTTGCCGGCGAGTGTGGAACTGGACGACCTGCTACAGGCGGGCGGTATCGGTTTACTGAATGCAGTAGACCGATATGACGCTCTGCAAGGAACGGCATTTACCACTTACGCAGTACAGCGTATTCGTGGGGCGATGCTGGACGAATTGCGCAGCCGCGATTGGGTGCCGCGCAGCGTTCGGCGTAATGCCCGCGAAGTGGCGCAGGCAATGGGGCAACTTGAGCAAGAACTGGGACGTAACGCGACGGAAACAGAAGTGTCGCAGCGTCTTGGAATTCCTGTAGAGGAATACCGTCAGATGCTGCTCGATACCAATAACAGCCAGCTTTTCTCCTATGATGAATGGCGGGAAGAGCATGGCGACAGTATCGAGCTGGTCACTGACGATCATCAACAGGAAAACCCGTTATTCCAGTTAATGGAAAGTAATTTACGTCACCGGGTCATGGAAGCGATTGAATCGCTGCCGGAACGTGAACAACTTGTCCTGACACTGTACTACCAGGAAGAACTCAATCTGAAAGAGATTGGCGCCGTTCTGGAAGTCGGGGAATCGCGAGTCAGCCAGCTCCATAGCCAGGCCATTAAGCGCTTACGTACCAAGCTGGGTAAGTTATAGGTCAGTGATTCTGCATCACTCCTGGTAAATGCCGTACAACGCATTGACAACCAGGAGTTATCATGACGGTGCAGCAACCTAAAAGACGGCCTCTAAGCCGCTACCTTAAAGACTTTAAACACAGCCAGACGCATTGCGCACACTGCCACAAGCTGCTTGATCGCATCACGCTGGTACGCCGGGGCGAAATCGTGAATAAAATCGCGATTTCGCGTCTGGATATGCTGTTGGATGAAGCGGCCTGGCAACAAGAGCAAAAAGAGTGGGTCGCACTCTGTCGTTTTTGCGGCGATCTGCACTGCAAAGAGCAGAGCGATTTCTTCGATATCATCGGTTTTAAACAATATCTCTTCGAACAAACCGAAATGAGCCACGGTACGGTGCGCGAGTATGTCGTGCGTTTGCGCCGCCTCGGCAACCATCTCACTGAACTTAATATTTCCCGACAGCTGCTTGAAGAAGGGTTCCTCGACGAAAATCTGGAACCGTGGTTACCTGCGACCAGCACCAATAATTATCGGATTGCCTTGCGCAAATATGCGCAGTTTAAAACCCAGATGCGTTTTGCCTCCGTGCAAAAAATCGCTGTAGGTGCAACATCTGATTTATATTAAAAAGGAATAAGATGTAGCCGAGTTGTGCTTGTACTTAGCGTCAGGCACCTTACACTACAGCCAATTTCTTTATCGGGGTAACTATGAAACTAGCACTTTTGGGACGTCAGGCGCTGATGGGTGTGATGGCCGTCGCGCTGGTAGCAGGTATGAGCGTGAAAACATTCGCGGCGGAAAACCTGCTCAATAAAGTCAAAGAGCGTGGCACGCTGTTGGTGGGTCTGGAAGGCACGTATCCGCCGTTTAGTTTCCAGGGCGACGACGGCAAGCTTACTGGTTTTGAAGTGGAGTTCGCCGAAGCGTTGGCGCAGCATCTTGGCGTAAAAGCATCCCTGAAACCCACCAAATGGGACGGCATGCTGGCATCGCTGGATTCTAAACGCATCGACGTGGTGATTAACCAGGTCACCATCTCCGATGAGCGCAAGAAAAAGTATGATTTCTCCACGCCCTATACCGTTTCTGGTATCCAGGCGCTGGTGAAAAAAGGGAACGAAGCGGGCATCAAATCCGCCGCGGACCTGAAAGGCAAGAAAGTGGGCGTGGGTCTCGGCACTAACTATGAAGAGTGGCTGCGTAAGAACGTGCAGGGCGTTGATATTCGCACCTATGATGATGACCCGACAAAATATCAGGATCTGCGCGTTGGCCGTATTGATGCCATCCTGGTCGATCGTCTGGCCGCGCTTGATCTGGTGAAGAAAACCAAAGATACGCTGGCGGTAGCGGGGGATGCGTTTTCACGTCAGGAATCCGGCGTTGCGCTGCGTAAAGGTAATGACGATTTGCTGAAAGCTATCGACGCAGCCATTGCCGAAATGCAAAAAGACGGCACCATGAAAACGCTGTCGGAAAAATGGTTTGGCGCGGATGTGACGAAGTAATCGTTGCCCGCTAAAAAAAGGCGCTTAATCAAGCGCCTTTTTTATTTGATCGCTTTTAGTGTGCATAATAAAAAGCAGTTGCTAACGTTACCCGGTCTTCGGAGGTTTTATGCCCTTGCACAATGTGACCCGCTTTCCGCGCCTGGAGTTGATTGGTGCGCCCACCCCGCTGGAATATTTGCCGCGGCTTTCCGATTACCTGGGGCGAGAAATTTTTATTAAACGCGATGATGTCACGCCGGTGGCGATGGGCGGCAATAAGCTGCGCAAACTCGAGTTTCTGGCAGCGGATGCGCTGCGCGAGGGCGCTGATACGCTGATTACCGCCGGGGCGATTCAGTCCAATCACGTTCGTCAGACGGCGGCCGTGGCGGCCAAATTAGGCCTGCACTGTGTTGCGCTATTAGAAAACCCTATTGGCACCACAGCAGAAAACTACCTCACCAATGGCAACCGCTTGCTGCTGGATCTGTTTAATGCGCAGATCGAAATGTGCGATGCGCTGACGGATCCCACTGCGCAACTGGAGGAACTGGCGACGCGTGTTGAAGCACAGGGTTTTCGCCCTTATGTGATCCCGGTTGGTGGCTCAAACGCGCTGGGCGCAATGGGGTATGTGGAAAGTGCGCTGGAAATCGCCCGGCAATGCGAAGGTGCGGTGGCCCTTTCGTCGGTGGTGGTGGCTTCCGGCAGTGCCGGTACGCACGCCGGGCTGGCGGTCGGGCTTGAGCAACTGATGCCGGAGGTGGAGCTGATTGGCGTGACGGTTTCGCGTAGCGTTGCGGATCAGAAACCGAAAGTGGTGACGCTGCAACAGGCGATTGCGCGAGAACTCGAATTGCAGGCCAATGCCGATATTCTGTTGTGGGATGATTACTTCGCGCCAGGCTACGGCACGCCGAATGATGAAGGAATGGAAGCGGTCAAATTGCTTGCCCGTCTGGAAGGCATTTTGCTCGATCCGGTTTATACCGGCAAAGCGATGGCCGGGTTACTGGATGGTATTGAACAGAATCGCTTTAAAGATAACGGGCCAATCCTGTTTATCCATACGGGCGGCGCACCGGCGCTGTTTGCCTATCATCCCCATATTTAATTCCCAGACAGAGCAAAAATAATGCAAGAGAGTCTACAACTGGTTATCGACTCCGCGCCTTACCTGTTAAAGGGCGCGGTATTTACACTACAACTCAGTATTGGCGGGATGTTTTTTGGTTTACTGCTGGGCTTTCTGCTGGCGCTGATGCGCATGTCGTCGTTCTTACCTGTGCGCTGGCTGGCGCGTTTTTACATTTCGATTTTTCGCGGTACGCCGCTTATCGCCCAGTTATTTATGATCTACTACGGTCTGCCGCAGTTTGGTATTGAGCTGGATCCTATTCCGTCGGCGATGATTGGTCTGTCACTTAATACGGCGGCCTACGCAGCGGAGACGTTGCGCGCGGCGATTTCGTCTATCGATAAAGGGCAGTGGGAGGCGGCGGCCAGTATAGGCATGACGCCGTGGCAAACGCTGCGTCGCGCGATTCTGCCGCAGGCCGCGCGTGTCGCGCTGCCACCGTTGAGCAACAGTTTTATTAGCCTGGTGAAAGATACGTCACTGGCAGCCACTATCCAGGTGCCGGAACTGTTCCGTCAGGCGCAGTTAATCACCTCCCGTACGCTGGAAGTATTCACTATGTACCTTGCGGCGTCGCTGATTTACTGGGTAATGGCGACGGTGCTTTCTTCGCTGCAAAACTATTTCGAAAACCAGCTTAATCGTCAGGAGCGTGATCCGAAATGAGTGCTATCGACGTGAAAAATCTGGTGAAAAAATTCCACGGCCAGACGGTGTTGCACGGCATCGATCTTGAGGTGCAACAGGGCGAAGTGGTGGCGATTATTGGCCCGAGCGGCTCCGGTAAAACCACCTTGTTGCGCAGTATTAACCTGCTTGAACAGCCGGAGAACGGCACAATCCGCGTGGGCGATATCACCATTGATACTGCGCGATCGCTGAGCCAGCAGAAAAGTGCTATCCGCCAGTTACGCCAGCATGTCGGGTTTGTCTTTCAGAACTTCAATCTGTTCCCGCACCGGACAGTGCTGGAGAACATTATTGAAGGGCCGGTGATCGTGAAAGGCGAGCCCAAAGACGAGGCGGTCGCGCTGGCGCGCGAACTGCTGGTAAAAGTGGGGCTGAGTGGCAAAGAGAATCGCTACCCGCGGCGCTTGTCGGGCGGGCAGCAGCAGCGTGTGGCGATAGCTCGCGCGCTGGCGATGCGTCCGGATGTGATCCTCTTCGACGAGCCGACGTCCGCGCTCGATCCTGAGCTGGTGGGTGAAGTGCTTAATGCCATTCGCCAGCTGGCGCAGGAAAAACGCACGATGGTGATTGTCACGCATGAGATGAGCTTTGCGCGTGACGTGGCGGACAGGGCAATATTTATGGATCAGGGGCGCATTGTGGAACAAGGACCCGCGAAAGCGCTGTTTGCCAACCCGCAGCAACCGCGTACGCGCCAGTTTCTGGAAAAATTCCTCATGCAGTAATGCCTTCGCGGTTCAGCGCCCATTGCGGCTGAATCGCGTTAATTTCACTTAAGTTAAAGTTCGCTGGTTTTATTACATACAAATTTTGCAGGGATATTTCCTGGCTTTCTGTTGTGCGCCTGAAACGCCAGGCCGTTATTCCCTCCTGAAGATACCGTTAACGTTGGCGTTAAACGCAACTTATTTCCGGCGGTATCGATATTTTATATTTATAATTAAGTTTTATGTGTTAGTTTATTGTATACAAAATAATGATTATTAAAACCAGGGGTATTACCGGTCGGTATGCAGGATACAGAATTCTTTACCTGGCGTCGTGACATGATGTCGCGGTTCCAGGAGATGACAACATCCCAGGATGTTTATTCCGAATTACAGCGGCAGACACAGCTGCTGGAATTTGATTATTTTTCGCTTTGCGTTCGTCACCCGGTGCCTTTTACCCGGCCGAAGTTGAGCGTTGAAACCTCTTATCCACAAGCGTGGATGCAGCATTATCAGGCAGAGAATTACTTTGCTATTGACCCGGTGCTGAAGGCTGAAAACTTCATTCAGGGACATCTTCCCTGGAATGACAAACTCTTTCGCGATGCCACGGTATTGTGGGATGCCGCACGGGATCACGGATTGCGTAAAGGTATTTCGCAGTGCCTGATGTTGCCCAATCATGCGATGGGTTTTTTGTCCGTGTCGCGTACCAGTCTGTTTGGCAAAATGATGTCGGATGATGAAATTGAATTGCGCCTGCAGACGTTGGTGCAGTTAAGCCTGCTGGCATTAACGCGTCTGGAAGATCAGATGGTGCTGGCGCCTGAAATGAAATTCAGTAAGCGTGAACGTGAAATTCTCAAGTGGACGGCGGAAGGTAAAACATCTGCAGAGATCGCGATGATTTTATCCATCTCCGAAAACACCGTTAATTTTCATCAAAAAAATATGCAGAAGAAATTTAACGCGCCGAACAAAACACAGATCGCATGCTACGCAGCGGCGACAGGGATGATTTAAATATCCCTTATGTTTTGCCCGGCAAAGATAGCCAGCTGACAAACTTATTTTGGCAGCCGGTTATTATTTACTGGCGATAGGCTTGTTTAATTTGCTTAACAGTACCGGAAAATACCGTCGCCTGAGCTTCGTCTTCCATTTGTTCGATTTGCTTTTCCATTTTAAGGATAACGCGTCCGGCGTCTGCCTGGCCCATGGCCTGCAGCATCAGCGTAATCATTGATTTCAGGCAGGAGACTTCCAGCGCCAGTTCCTTTGCATTATCAGCAGTGGAAAAATCAGGTGTGCTCAATTTATTTTCCTCGTTACGGTGTCGCGCAGGTGCGCGACGGACACTGTCAAAGCGGCGGAGTATACCATAATGATGGCAAAAGAAAGCAGTGGTTGTTTTTTGATCATTGTTTTCAGTTTATTAAATTAAACCTGACGGTAATTAACGGTACTGCGTTTAATTGTCGAAGAATATATGTTTAAGCAAGGTTTAGAGGCAGTTAATTGTTGTTACATGCAAAGCGTGCTAATAATCATACATGCAAAGACAATTTTCGAGTAACTTTTTGAAAAGCAGGGCTAAAACTTTTTTAGCACTGCGCTTTAAAAGATCGCGGGACTTTCCACACGCTGTATAACTTAATTTCCAAAAACGCGAACAAAATCGAAAGTTACTGGTTTTTTAACCTTTCACTGTTAGATGAAAAAAAGTTAATATACCTTGAATTAGGCTTTTGTCGCGTTATCCCTATTCCGGAGATACTCCATTGATCAACGTACTACTTGTTGATGACCATGAACTGGTGCGCGCAGGGATACGACGCATTCTTGAAGACATTAAGGGCATAAAAGTTATCGGTGAGGTCAACTGTGGGGAAGATGCCATTAAATGGTGTCGCGCCAATACGGTTGATGTCGTTCTGATGGATATGAACATGCCCGGTATCGGTGGCCTTGAAGCGACGCGGAAAATCGCGCGTGGTAATGCTGATACCAAAGTGATTATGCTTACTGTCCACACTGAAAACCCACTGCCCGCGAAAGTGATGCAGGCAGGCGCAGCGGGCTACCTCAGCAAAGGCGCTGCGCCGCAGGAAATGGTGAACGCTATCCGCTCTGTGCAGTCTGGTCAGCGCTATATCGCTTCCGACATTGCTCAGCAAATGGCGCTTAGCCAAATCGAACCCGAAAAAACGGACTCGCCGTTCGACAGTTTGTCTGAACGTGAATTGCAGATTATGCTGATGATCACCAAAGGCCAGAAGGTCAATGAGATCTCAGAACAGCTACATCTGAGCCCAAAAACGGTGAATAGCTACCGCTATCGTATGTTCAGCAAATTGAACATTCACGGCGACGTCGAACTGACGCACCTCGCTATTCGCCACGGGTTGTGCAATGCGGAGACGTTAATAAGTCAGTGACTGAAGTTTTTGATTCGAAAGCATTTCTCAAAACGGTTACCAGTAAACCCGGCGTCTATCGTATGTATGATGCCGGCGGCACTGTTATCTATGTCGGTAAAGCGAAAGACCTGAAAAAACGGCTTTCCAGCTATTTTCGCAGCAACCTTGCCTCGCGCAAAACGGAAGCGCTGGTTGCACAGATCAAACAGATTGATGTCACCGTTACCCATACGGAAACCGAAGCGCTGTTGCTTGAGCATAACTACATCAAGCTCTACCAGCCCCGGTATAACGTGCTGCTGCGTGACGATAAATCCTACCCGTTTATTTTTCTCAGCGGTGATACGCATCCTCGTCTTTCCATGCATCGCGGTGCGAAGCATGCCAAAGGGGAGTACTTTGGGCCTTTCCCGAACGGTTATGCTGTGCGCGAGACGCTGGCGTTGCTGCAGAAAATTTTCCCTGTTCGCCAGTGTGAGAACAGCGTTTATCGCAACCGCTCACGCCCCTGCCTGCAATACCAGATTGGTCGCTGCCTTGGGCCGTGTGTCGCCGGGTTGGTCAGCGAAGAGGAGTATGCGCAGCAGGTTGACTATGTGCGCCTCTTTCTTGCCGGTAAAGATGATCAGGTACTGACTCAGCTTATCGCACGTATGGAAAAAGCCAGCCAGGCGCTGGAGTTTGAAGAAGCGGCACGTATCCGCGATCAGATTCAAGCCGTACGCCGCGTGACGGAAAAACAGTTTGTTTCTAATACTGGCGATGATTTAGACGTTATTGGCGTGGCTTTTGATGCCGGAATGGCCTGCGTGCATGTGCTGTTTATCCGGCAGGGAAAAGTGCTCGGCAGTCGCAGTTATTTCCCGAAAGTGCCTGGCGGGACCGAGCTTGGCGAAGTAGTGGAGACCTTTGTTGGCCAGTTCTACTTGCAGGGTAGCCAGATGCGTACCTTGCCGGGTGAAATTTTGCTCGATTTCAATTTGAGCGATAAAACGCTGCTGAGCGACTCGCTTTCCGAACTCGCTGGCCGGCGGGTGAATGTGCAAACCAAACCGCGCGGTGACCGTGCGCGTTACCTTAAGTTGGCGCGTACCAACGCCGCCACGGCGCTGACAACCAAACTTTCTCAGCAATCCACGGTTCACCAGCGGCTTGCTGCGCTGGCCAGCGTGCTTAAGCTGCCGGAAGTGAAGCGCATGGAGTGTTTCGACATCAGCCATACGATGGGGGAGCAAACCGTGGCCTCATGCGTCGTATTTGATGCCAATGGGCCGTTGCGTGCGGAGTATCGACGCTACAACATCAGTGGTATCACGCCGGGTGATGACTACGCGGCGATGAATCAGGTGCTGCGTCGCCGCTATGGTAAAGCGATCGAGGAGAGCAAAATCCCCGATGTGATCCTCATCGATGGTGGTAAAGGGCAATTAGGGCAGGCGAAAGCCGTTTTTGCCGAACTGGATGTGGCGTGGAATAAAAATAAACCGTTGCTGCTGGGTGTGGCGAAAGGGGCCGATCGTAAAGCGGGTCTGGAAACGTTGTTCTTCGAGCCGGAAGGGGAGGGTTTTAGTCTGCCGCCTGACTCGCCAGCGTTGCACGTTATCCAGCATATTCGCGATGAGTCGCACGATCACGCGATCAGCGGACACCGCAAAAAACGCGCAAAGGTGAAAAACACAAGTTCACTGGAAACCATTGAAGGTGTCGGACCGAAGCGACGTCAGATGTTGTTAAAATATATGGGCGGTTTACAAGGTTTACTCAATGCAAGTATTGATGAAATCTCAAAAGTGCCGGGGATCTCGCAAGGACTGGCAGAAAAGATCTACTACTCGTTGAAACATTAAGGGCTCTGTAGCACCATAGAGCGAATATTTACGGACAACAGACAGTTAACGCCACTATGCGATTTAATATCCCTACGTTGCTTACCCTATTTCGCGTCATCCTGATCCCGTTTTTCGTGCTGGCGTTTTATCTTCCCTTTCCGTGGGCGCCGTTTGTTTGTGCGCTAATTTTCTGTTGTGCTGCGGTAACCGACTGGTTTGACGGTTTTCTGGCGCGTCGCTGGAATCAAAGTACCCGTTTTGGTGCCTTCCTCGATCCTGTTGCTGACAAAGTGCTGGTTGCGATTGCGATGGTGCTGGTCGCAGAACACTACCACAGCTGGTGGGTAACGCTGCCGGCGGCAACGATGATCGCGCGTGAGATCATTATCTCTGCGTTGCGTGAATGGATGGCGGAAATGGGTAAGCGCAGCCGTGTGGCCGTTTCGTGGATTGGTAAAGTCAAAACCACGTCGCAGATGGTCGCGCTGGTATGGCTCCTCTGGCGTCCGAATATCTGGGTTGAATATGCCGGCATTGCGCTGTTTTTCGTTGCCGCAGTATTAACGCTGTGGTCAATGCTGCAATACCTCAATGCTGCGCGTGGCGATCTGCTTGAACCGTGATCGTTTCGTCGCAATTTTCAGCAAACGATCCGGGTTTTGAAAAATATCGTTGACTCAGTGCGTCAGGTAAGTAGAATGCAACGCATCGGAAGGCAGCGTAGCTCGCCAGATGATTGTAAAATCAAGAGATTACAAGAAATCTTGATAATGCGGGAATAGCTCAGTTGGTAGAGCACGACCTTGCCAAGGTCGGGGTCGCGAGTTCGAGTCTCGTTTCCCGCTCCAGTTTAACGCATCGGCTATATTAGCGGGTGTGGGTTGCAAAACCTGTAGTATTCAGGCGCGTTAGCAAAGCGGTTATGTAGCGGATTGCAAATCCGTCTAGTCCGGTTCGACTCCGGAACGCGCCTCCAATTTCCTTCCCGAGCCCGGATGGTGGAATCGGTAGACACAAGGGATTTAAAATCCCTCGGCGTTCGCGCTGTGCGGGTTCAAGTCCCGCTCCGGGTACCATGGGAAAACAAGAATAAAATCAATGATAAGCAGTGTCGTGAAACCGCCCCTAAAGGCGGTTTTTTTATGCCTGTTTTTCATGTTCCATAATATCGCTTCGTAATATTTTTACCCGTTCAACGATGGGAGCGACAGCAACCTTGCGGCCATAATGCGCAGTTTGTACAACTCTTCTATGTCCTGAAATTTCCTTCTTTCATTTCACGTTCCCTGGTTCCCTGCATAGCGGTGTCATAACTCATGCATTTGCTGACGCGTATAAGCTTACCTGTGCTAGTGCGCTGGCAATCATCTGCCTGGAACGTTGTAGAGAGTGAACAAAATGCTGACCCCTTAACGAAGGGAAGAGCGGTGTGAGTATATGCATTGAACATGCCAGCACTCACACCTGATGGCGGTGATTAACCCACTTCCGGGAGCAACCCGGCGACGATAGAGAACTGAATAACAATAATCGCGACCCCGCAGGCAAAAATCAGACACAGCGCCGGTTTGCCGCCGGGTACGCGATAACCGCTTTGCGAATGATGCTTACGGCTTTGCCATGCCAGCATTGAAGGCAACAACAGCGCCAGCACGGAAAGAGCAACGCCGGCATAGCCCAACGCCATTACAAAGCCACGCGGGTAAAACAGCGCAAACGCCAGCGGTGGCAGAAACGTGATAGCGCCTGTCTGTAAACGTCCTGCGATATTGTTGCGGCGCTGGAACAAATCGGCAAGGTAATCAAAGAGACCGAGCGATACACCAAGGAAAGAGGTTGCAAGCGCCAGGTCGGCAAACAGATGTACCGCTAACTCAACGTGTGGTGATGCCACCACTTCGCGTAATGCCTGCAACAGACCATTAAGCCCGGCCTGGCTGGCCAGCAGCCCGGTGAAGGTCTGGGAATCAATACTGCCAAGCGTCGCCAGTTGCCAGAAAATATAGGCTACCAGCGGGATGGCGCTGCCGGTAATAAACACCCCGCGCAGTTTACGAATATTGCCGCCCATATAACTGACGATGCTGGGGACGCTGCCGTGAAAACCAAATGAGGTGAAAATGACCGGTATGGCGGACAGCGCCAGACCTTTTTCCAGCGGCATGGTCAGCAAATTAGCCTTATGAATATGCGGCATCAGCAGCGCCAGCATCACTACCAGGAACAACAGCTTGGCGCTGAACAGAAAACGGTTAAACAGATCGACCAGTGAGGTTCCTGCGCACACAACGCCGCCGGCAACAAAAGTGAACAGTAACACACCAGTCGTGGGCGAAAGCGAAATGTTAAGCCACGCGCTGATGCTTGCGGCCAGCAATTCACCTGCGCCACTGATATATGCCGCCGTCAGCGCATACATCAAAAACATCATGCTAAAGCCTGTCACCCACTGACCATATTTCCCCAGATAACGCCGGGCCAGCGATCCAAGTCCGGTATCTGCCGGGACATGCTGATAAACCTCCAGCAGAAGAAGGGCGGTGTAACACATCACGGCCCATAAAGTGAAAAGTAAAACAAAAGTGGTTGCAAAACCTACGCCTGCCGCTGCCAGCGGCATTGCCAGCATTCCCGCGCCGATGGTGGTTCCGGCGACGATAAAAACACTACCCAGTGTTCGATTCTTCACGCTTTCCTCTGTAATAAAACACACTGCCAGCTCAAGATGCGGCGCAGAGTAAGGCAATTCAGTGATTTCGTCAAACAACCGTTACATGAGCTGTATTTATTTCTTTACGACAACCTTCTTTCGGACACCAGCGAAGAAAAATTGCCAGATTTGCCTACTTCATAAGGAAGTCGTTTTTACGCGGCAATCCGGCGTAACCTAAAAGATATTATTAACCCTCAACATATTGAGGGTGGGCAATGCCGGGTAATAATCCCTTCACAACGCGATGGTCGCGCAGCGGAAACCTGCTTGCTCATGGTCACTGGCAAATTCACTGGTTTGGAGGCCTGAGATAGCATTGCCAGAATCTCGCCAGCAAAGGATAGGGGGACGAGGGAAATCTGTCCGATCATTGACCCGGCCTTTGCTCAAGGCTTGCCGGAAGATGAGTGGACTATTGCCAACGTCGACTGGCTGACCGGGTTGTTTTTTGAAAATGGCGTTCCGCTCGAAACGGCAATTATCGCTACTTTAAACCTACCGTGAATAAGCAGGACTGGCGCTGCACCAGCTGTGCCGGATGCATGTAAACCTGTTTTAGCGCAACATCCACAATAAATGTTGAGTTTATGATGCGTCTTTTTCGGGGAGGAGCTATGACATCCATTCACGGTCATGAAGTGTTGAATATGATGATTGAAACAGGCGAGCGTTATTCAAACGAGAGTCTGACGGCGGCAATTAATCAGCGGTTTGGCGAAACGGCGCGTTTTCATACCTGCTCAGCGGAAGGAATGACGGCGGCTGAACTGGTCGCATTTCTGGCATCACGCGGAAAGTTTATTCCGGCGGAAGAGGGATTTTCTACTCACGAAAGTAAAATCTGCAGGCATTAATAAAAAAGGCGGTAAAGAATATTCTTTACCGCCGGTAATATTAGTTTTGTGTGTCCAACGTCGCCAGTTCTTTATCGATGAAATAAAGACCCTCGCCGCTTTTACCTGCCAGTGTTAATTTATCAATCACTGATTTAAACAGTTTTTCTTCTTCATGCTGTTCCGCCACATACCATTGCAGGAAATTAAATGTTGGATAATCCTGAGTGGTCATCGCAACATGCGCCAGCTCGTTAATTTTCTGCGTGATCAGTTGTTCATGTTCGTACGTTGCGCGAAACAGAACATCGAGTGAAGCATAATCAGCTACCGGCGATTCAATGGCATTGATACGTGGCAGGCTGCCGGTATCAGTCAGGTAATCAAACAGGCGCTGCATATGCGTCATCTCTTCCTGCGCGTGGCGGCGCAGGAACGCGGCCGCACCCTCAAAACTATGGTAGCTGCACCATGCGCTCATCTGCTGATAGAGCAGGGAAGAAAACAGTTCCAGATTCATTTGTTCATTTAATTTTTCGATCATCTCTGCTTTTAACATGGCGCGGCTCCATAAATATAATTATCAGGCGAAAGGAGCGCTCACTATAATTTGTTATTTAATTATTTGCAAAAGGTAAAATAAAAAATAAATGCATTGAGAAGATAATGAGAATAACACGCATTGCTGGCAATTAATTAAATGAATGAGAATTGTTTTTATTTTTAATAAAAGATAAGCCAGTAGAATTATACTGGCTTAAGAATTTACCAGGTCGGTTTGGTTTGCGTAAAAGCCACACCACGGCACTGGTACTGAATAGTTACTTTCGTATTCATACAGACCGAGCCGCTAATCAGGCTACAGGTTTGCACCGGCTGACCGTAAGGCACTGCGGTGGCATACCCCATCTGTTGGCATTGTTTATTAGCAGTCCCCTGCGCGGTATAGGTGTCGTATTTTGCAGTTTGCATCATCGACTGGTTATAGCTCAGGCGTACCAGACCGCTAATGGTATCCACGCTACTGACTTCCGCTTCTTTCGTCATCGTGCATCCCGCGAGCAGGAGCAGCGAGGCGGCTACAACTATTCTCTTCATGAAATCACTCTGTTTCATTTTGGCATGATCTCATCTTATCGCGTTGATTTGCAGGCAATCGACAGAATAACCCGCCGAACAGCCTCTACTAATCGCGACGGCAATGCGCGAAGAGCAAAAACTGTGAGCCTGCTTCTGATTTTTAAAACCATTTTTCATTAAATTTGAAAGTCTGTTTGTCAGGTAGTAAGGTTTACCCAACCTTTGCTATCTGAAGCATGTTACAGGAGATCAAAAATGAAAATTGCACTGATGATGGAAAACAGCCAGGCGGCGAAAAACGCCATCATCCTCAAAGAGCTGAAGACGGTTGCCGATGAGAAAGATTTCCCGGTATTTAACGTCGGGATGAGCGATGAGAACGACCACCATCTGACCTATATCCACCTTGGTATTATGGCCAGTATTTTGTTGAATGCCAAAGCAGTGGATTTCGTAGTAACCGGCTGTGGCACAGGCCAGGGCGCGCTGATGTCACTGAATATTCACCCGGGTGTGGTGTGCGGTTACTGTATCGATCCGGCGGATGCTTTCCTGTTCGCACAGATCAACAACGGTAACGCACTGGCACTGCCGTTCGCCAAAGGTTTTGGCTGGGGCGCAGAACTGAACGTGCGCTTTATCTTTGAGAAAGCCTTTACTGGTCGTAAAGGGGAAGGTTACCCGCCGGAGCGCAAAGAACCGCAGGTGCGCAACGCGGGAATTCTGAACCAGGTGAAAGCGGCGGTGGTAAAAGAGAACTATCTCGATACGCTGCGCGCTATCGACCGTGAGCTGGTGAAAACCGCCGTTTCTGGTGAACGTTTCCAGAAATGTTTCTTTGAAAACTGCCAGAATAAAGAGATTGAAGCCTTCGTTCGCGAAGTCCTCGCCTGATAATAAAAAGCCGCAACAGATGTTGCGGCTTTTATCTTTTTCCTTTCCTGCATCAGGCTTTCTGTTTACGTGACACGGCGCTACCCGCATCCTTTGTTAGCCGCAGCGTATCAATCATGCCCACCAGACAAATCAGCGCAATAAACACAAACGCCAGCCGAAAGCTGATCCCCTCAATGGCGGTTATTTGTAACCACGTACTGACATGCTCACCAATGCGAATACCAATCGCCCCCAGTGTAATGCCTAAGCCCACCGCCAATTGTGTCGCCGTGCTGAATAACGTGTTGGCATAACTCATTTGCGGCGACGGTACATCGGCAAATGCCAGCGTACTGACGCCGGTGAACTGCACCGAACGGAACACGCCGCCGAGATAGAGGATCACAAATGTCAGCCACTCCGGAGTATGCGCAGTCAGTAATGCGCAGGCCAGCAGCGCCAGCACATTGAGCGCGCCATTGATTAGCAGTAGCTTTTTGAAACCCAGCCAGCGGATAAGCGGCGTAGTGGCAGGCTTGATGGAAAGATTACCGGCAAACACCCCCAGCACTAACAACCCGGCGTGGAACGGATCCATGCCGAATCCGACCTGAAACAGCAGCGGCAACAGAAACGGCACGGCGCTAATAGAGGCGCGAAACAGTGAACCGCCGTACATGGTTACGCGAAATGTCGGCACTTTCATGGCGTCGAGGCGGATCATCGGCCATTTTGCGCGCTGAAAATGGCGCAGGGTAACAGCAAGTGTTAACGCGCCGAGTGCCAGCAAACCCAACGTTAGCGTACCTTGCGGATGTTCAGAACCTAACGCCTCCATAGCGTACACCAGGCTGACCATCGCCACAGAAGTGGCAATAAAACCCGGCAAGTCGAATGGACGGCGCTCCTCCTCGCGGATATTGGGGATAATGCGTAACGCCAGCGCAATCGCCAGCAGGCCAAGCGGCACATTAATAAAGAAGATCCAGCGCCAGTTGGCATAGTGTGTAATAAAACCACCGAGCGGCGGGCCAATAATAGGCGCGACCAGCGCGGGCCAGGTCAGCGTGGCGATAGCGGTAATGAGCTGGTGTTTCGGCGTGGTACGCAACACCGCAAGACGGCCGACCGGCACCATTAACGCACCGCCGGTGCCTTGTAAAATCCGCATCGAAACAAACATCTCAACGCTGGTCGAAAGCCCGCAAAGCACCGAGGCGAGGGTAAAGATCGCCAGTGCCAGCGAGAAAACATTGCGCGCACCAAAGCGATCAGCAATCCAGCCACTGGCGGGGATCAGCACTGCAAGTGTGATCAAATAGGCACTGATGCCAATATTGAGCGAGACGGCTTCCACCCCGAAGGTTTTCGCCATATCTGGCAACGCCGTGGCGATCACTGTGCCGTCGATAAACTCCATAAAGAAAGCGCCGGCTACCAGTAGCGCAGCGGGATAAAGACCTCCTGTCTTTCGCGAAAGGGTGCTTTCACTCATTGTTGGGATGCCATTTGCAAAAATAATTGAAGATGCTAAAAATTTTTTTAGCGTGCTAACCGCAGGATTTATAATTGAATTTTTAACAAAGTTACTGCACTTTTGATTTTTGAAACGTGATTTCCATCACATTGAACTTGCTTTTTGTGATGTAGGTCATATTATATGCGCATTGAGACGTAACACCTGCATAACACATCGCCGGAGTAACAAATGAAACTGCGTAAAATCCTGAAGCATATGTTTGAAACCTATTGCAAAACTTTCAAAGACGTACCGCCAGGCGCTATGTTCTGATGATAAAAAAACCTGCTGCGAGCAGGTTTTTTTATGCCCGCCATTCGACGGCAGAAGGGGACAAAACTACTCTTGCCAGGCATTTCCCGCTACTATGACGCCCTTTAGTAAAGGAGCCTCATATGTCGCAAAATCTTTCTGCTGACCAGGAACTGGTCTCTGATGTCGTCGCCTGCCAGCTGGTCATTAAACAAATCCTTGATGTTATTGACGTCATCGCGCCGGTTGAAGTGCGCGAGAAAATGGCGAACCAGTTAAAAAGCATCGATTTTACTACCCATCCGGCAGCCGCCGATCCGGTGACCCGCCGCGCTATCCAGAAAGCCATTGCGTTGATCGAACTGAAATTCACCCCGCAGGGCGAAGCGCACTGATTTTATTCTTGCTGTGTTACGCCTGTCGGTCTGTGACACAGCGGGGATTTTGAAACGTTGTTTTGATCAACAATACCGCCACTGAATTCAACCAACCTTGTACAAAAGGAGTCGGGAATGAAAAAAGTGGCGGTGTTGTTGGCGCCCGGTTTTGAAGAAGCGGAAGCGATTATCACCATTGATATTTTGCGCCGCTTGCAGATTGAGGTCGAAACGCTGGCCAGTGCGGGGTCCCGCGCGGTGGTCAGTTATCACAATATTCCCATGGTGGCAGACAGCACGCTGGCCGAGCGCTCGCAGACACTGTATGACGCCATCGTGCTGCCCGGCGGTCCGCAGGGCAGTGTCAACCTCGCCGCCAACCCGGCGGTGCTGCAATTTATTGAACATCATGACGCGGCGGGCAAATTTATTTGCCCAATTTGTTCGGCCGCCGCGCGCGTGCTGGGGACAAACGGCTTACTGAAAGGTCGCCGCTATGTTTGCTCCGGTGATTTATATGAAAACGTGCGCGACGGCGAATATGTTGATGCACCAGTGGTCGAAGATGGCAACCTGATCAGCGGCAAAGGTCTGGGACGGGCTTTTGATTTTGCCTTAACCATAGCCGCGCGCCTGCAAGGGAACGAAATCGCGGCGCGAGATCACGCCGAGCATATCTACTATAGCTGGTGATTTTTCCGCCCGGATGCGTCCTGTATCCGGGCACAAGGATAAGCTGGCTGATGTTATGGATTATCCTGCTTTTACCCTTCTTATTTGTCAGACAAAAACGGCTGATTTTATGTGATAAATCGCTGAATTTATGTACGGAATTACTGTAATTCAGCCGTGTGATGCCGCTCTCCTATGGAGAATCAATTTCCCGCTAAAACTATTTCCAGCACAGAGCTCCAGTGTCGTATGGACTCTAATGCCTTGTTTTATGAACTTTTAAAAGACCTGATGAGTTGTTTTCCCTACATAAAAGAATGCTAAAGCTGGAGTTTACCATGCACAAATTCACTAAAGCGTTGGCGGCCATCGGCCTGGCTGCCGTTATGTCACAATCCGCTATCGCTGAAACCATGAAGCTCGGATTTCTGGTTAAACAACCAGAAGAGCCATGGTTCCAGACGGAGTGGAGATTCGCCGACAAGGCAGGCAAAGATTTAGGTTTCGAAGTGATCAAAATCGCCGTCCCCGATGGTGAAAAAACCCTGAACGCCATTGATAGCCTGGCGGCCAGCGGCGCGAAGGGGTTTGTTATCTGTACTCCCGATCCGAAACTGGGCTCCGCAATTGTTGCCAAAGCGCGCGGTTACGACATGAAAGTCATTACCGTCGATGACCAGTTCGTCAACGCCAAAGGTGAGCCGATGAAATCGGTGCCGTTAGTGATGATGGCGGCGAGTGAAATTGGCGCACGTCAGGGCGATGAGTTGTACAAAGAGATGCAAAAACGCGGCTGGGATGTGAAACAGACCGGCGTGATGGCGATTACGGCTAACGAACTGGATACCGCTCGCCGCCGTACCACTGGCTCCATGGATGCGCTGAAAAAAGCCGGTTTCCCGGAAAAACAGATCTAC
The DNA here is from genome assembly GCF_032104925.1 of Kosakonia sp. NCBI lineage: Bacteria > Pseudomonadati > Pseudomonadota > Gammaproteobacteria > Enterobacterales > Enterobacteriaceae > Kosakonia > Kosakonia sp. The sequence goes on along the minus strand of NZ_DAMCGF010000003.1, from coordinate 85,131 downwards.
CAGGTGCCGACAAAATCGAACGATATCCCCGGTGCATTTGATGCCGGTAACTCCCTGCTGGTACAGCATCCGGAAGTGAAACACTGGCTGGTGCTGGGTATGAATGACAACACCGTGCTTGGCGGCGTGCGTGCTACGGAAGGGCAGGGCTTTAAAGCGGCTGACGTTATCGGTATCGGCATTAACGGCGTGGATGCGGTGAGCGAGCTGTCCAAAGCGCAGGCGACGGGCTTCTTTGGTTCCCTGCTGCCAAGCCCGGACGTTCACGGCTACAAAACCAGTGAGCTGCTGTACAACTGGGTGACCAAAGGCGTGGAACCGCCAAAATTCACCGCCGTTACGGATGTGGTGTTGATCACCCGCGATAACTTCAAAGAAGAGCTGGCGAAAAAAGGACTGTAATTCTCTGTTGGTTGCGCTCCCCGCATACGCGGGGAGCCAGACGTACAATGAACTGTTTTGCGGAGACGTTATGCAACAGTCTACTCCTTACCTCTCGTTTCGCGGCATCGGTAAGACATTCCCCGGTGTGAAAGCGCTCAGCGAGATCAGTTTTGATTGTTATGCCGGGCAGGTTCACGCCTTGATGGGCGAGAACGGCGCCGGTAAATCAACGCTACTTAAAATCCTCAGCGGCAACTACGCGCCGACGACCGGCACGCTGGCAATAAAAGGAGAAGAGGTCTCCTTTGCCGATACCACCGCCGCGCTCAACGCCGGGGTAGCCATTATTTACCAGGAGCTGCATCTGGTACCGGAAATGACCGTCGCGGAGAACATCTATCTGGGCCAGTTGCCGCATAAAAGCGGCATTGTGAACCGCTCCCTGCTCAACTATGAAGCGGGTTTGCAGCTTCAGCATCTGGGGCTGGATATCGACCCACAAACGCCGCTGAAATACCTCTCCATCGGCCAGTGGCAGATGGTGGAAATTGCCAAGGCGCTGGCGCGTAACGCCAAAATAATCGCCTTTGATGAGCCAACCAGTTCCCTTTCTGCGCGTGAGATAGACAACCTGTTTCGCGTGATCCGCGAGCTGCGTAAAGAGGGGCGTGTCATCCTTTATGTCTCGCATCGCATGGAGGAGATATTTGCCCTGAGCGACGCCATCACTGTGTTTAAAGATGGCCGCTATGTGCGCACCTTTACCGATATGCAGCAGGTCAATCATGACCAACTGGTGCAGGCGATGGTCGGACGCGAGCTGGGCGATATTTACGGCTGGCAGCCGCGCGAATATGGCGAGCAGCGCCTGCGTCTGGAGCAGGTGAAAGCGCCGGGCGTACGCACGCCGATTAGTCTGAGTGTGCGCAGCGGAGAAATCGTCGGCCTGTTTGGGCTGGTCGGTGCCGGGCGCAGCGAATTGATGAAAGGGCTGTTTGGCGGAACGCAGATCACCGAAGGGCAGGTGTTTATTGACGGCGAGCAGGTCAATATTCACAAACCTGCTCACGCCATCCGTGCCGGCATGATGTTGTGCCCGGAGGATCGCAAAGCCGAAGGCATTATTCCGGTGCACTCGGTACAGGAGAACATCAATATCAGCGCCCGGCGCAAATACATTCGCGCAGGGTGTCTCATCAACAGTGGCTGGGAGAGTGAAAACGCCGAGCACCATATTCGCTCGCTCAATATCAAAACCCCGAGTGCGGATCAGCTGATTATGAATCTGTCTGGTGGCAACCAGCAGAAAGCCATTCTTGGCCGCTGGTTGTCGGAAGAGATGAAGGTGATCCTGCTTGATGAGCCTACGCGTGGGATTGACGTCGGGGCGAAACATGAAATTTACAACGTGATTTATGCGCTGGCGGCACGTGGCGTGGCGGTGCTGTTTGCTTCCAGTGATTTGCCGGAAGTCCTCGGCGTCGCCGACCGCATTGTGGTCATGCGTGAAGGCGAAATAGCCGGTGAGTTGTTACACGGCCAGGGCGATGAACAGCAGGCGCTGAGCCTTGCGATGCCGAAAGTGAGTCAGGCTGTCGCCTGAGTGAGGAGAATACGATGTCATCTTTAACTACGTCCCGCGCGCCGAAGTCGGCGTTCAGCTTCGGGCGCATCTGGGATCAGTTCGGCATGCTGGTGGTGTTCGCCGTACTGTTCATTGGTTGCGCTGTTTTCGTGCCGAACTTTGCCTCTTTCGTCAATATGAAAGGGCTGGGGCTGGCGATTTCCATGTCCGGCATGGTGGCCTGCGGCATGCTTTTTTGCCTGGCCTCCGGTGATTTCGACCTTTCCGTCGCGTCTGTGATTGCCTGCGCCGGGGTGACCACGGCGGTGGTGATCAACCTAAGCGAAAGCCTGTGGATTGGGGTATTTGCCGGGTTGCTGCTCGGTGTGGTGAGCGGCTTTATTAACGGCTTTGTCATCGCACGTTTGAAAATCAACGCCCTGATAACCACACTTGCGACAATGCAGATTGTGCGCGGTTTGGCCTATATCATCTCTGATGGTAAAGCGGTCGGGATCGAAGATGAGCGCTTCTTTACGCTCGGTTATGCGAACTGGCTTGGCCTGCCTGCGCCTATCTGGCTGACGGTCGGCTGCCTGATTATTTTTGGCTTCCTGCTCAATAAAACCACCTTTGGTCGCAATACGCTGGCGATTGGTGGTAACGAAGAGGCGGCGCGGCTGGCGGGTGTGCCGGTAGTCAGAACCAAGATTATTATCTTTGTGCTCTCAGGCCTTGTGTCAGCGGCGGCGGGGATTATTCTTGCTTCACGTATGACCAGCGGACAGCCAATGACCTCGATCGGTTATGAGCTGATTGTCATTTCAGCCTGCGTGCTGGGTGGCGTATCGCTGAAAGGTGGCATCGGTAAAATTTCCTACGTTGTGGCCGGGATTTTGATTCTGGGGACCGTAGAAAACGCCATGAACCTGCTGAATATCTCTCCCTTCTCGCAATACGTTGTGCGCGGCTTGATCCTGCTGGCGGCAGTGATTTTCGACCGCTACAAACAAAAGGCCAAACGCACGGTTTGATGCTTATTGCTTAAATTTTGCACACAACCTTACAGTGTAACTCCAGACCTTACCAGCCGCTAATCCGGCTGGTAAATCATGTTTAAAATGGCGAGCAGCGTCACACTGTCTATACTTACATGGCTAATGATAATGAGACGTTAATGAAAAACGGCTCTCATCTGACACTGTAAGGAGGAAACCAGGGTGGAAGACGCACTAGCTATACCGCCTCTCATTTCCGGAAATTTTGCCTTTTTTTTCGATTTGGATGGCACCCTTGCGGATATCAAACCGCACCCGGATGATGTTTTTATCCCTGAAGATGTGCTGACCAGACTTTCATTGCTTGCTGAGCTAAATGACAGGGCGTTGGCATTGATTTCAGGGCGTTCAATTGCTGAGCTGGAACAGCTCGCCAAACCGTATCGTTTCCCGCTGGCCGGGGTACATGGGGCGGAGCGCCGCGATATCAATGGTCGAACCGAACGAATGACCTTACCGGAAGCGGTTTTGCAGCCGCTGGAACGTGAATTACGGCATGGTATTGCACCGCTAACCGGCGTTGAACTTGAAACTAAAGGGATGGCATTTGCACTGCATTATCGCCAGGCACCGCAGCATGAAGAGGCGGTCTTTGCCCTGGCAAAAACACTCATCGCGCACTACCCGCAGCTGGCAATGCAGCCGGGAAAATGTGTGGTCGAGCTGAAACCCTCTGGCATTCATAAAGGCGCCGCTATTGACGCGTTTATGCAAACGCCACCCTTTCTCGGCAAGAAACCGGTGTTTCTTGGCGACGATCTGACTGACGAACACGGGTTTAAAGCCGTTAACAAACTTGGCGGCATATCGATAAAAGTCGGCCCGGGCGCAACACAGGCAATGTGGCGTCTGGCTGGCGTGAATGATGTCTATAAATGGCTTGAACAACTTGTCGACCATCAACAACAAGAACAACGGGCGCTAACAAACAGGAGAGATGGCTATGAGTCGCTTAGTCGTAGTATCTAATCGTATTGCTCCGCCTGACGATAGAAAATCCAGCGCTGGCGGGCTGGCTGTGGGGATCCTTGGGGCGCTAAAAGCGACCGGTGGGCTGTGGTTTGGCTGGAGCGGGGAGATCGGTGACGAGGATCAACCGCTAAAAAAGGTCACGAAAGGGAATATTACCTGGGCCTCTTTTAACCTCAGCGAAGATCATTACGAGCAGTATTATTCGCAATTTTCCAACGCGGTGCTGTGGCCCGCTTTCCACTATCGTCTGGATTTGGTTAAGTTCCAGCGCGAGGCGTGGGAAGGCTACCAGGATGTCAACGCGCTGCTGGCTGACAAGCTGCTGCCGCTGATTAAAGACGACGACATTCTGTGGATCCATGATTACCACCTGTTGCCGTTCGCCAGCGAGCTGCGTAAGCGTGGCGTCAACAACCAGATCGGCTTCTTCCTGCATATTCCGTTCCCGACCCCGGAAATTTTCAACGCCTTGCCACCGCATGCCGAGTTGCTTGAGCAGCTGTGTGATTATGACCTGCTGGGCTTCCAGACCGAAAGCGATCGCCTGGCTTTCCTCGACAGCTTGTCGATGCAAACAAGGCTTACCACGCGTGGTGGTAAAGAGCATGTTGCCTGGGGCAAAAACTTCCGCACCGAAGTCTACCCCATCGGTATTGAGCCGCAAGAAATCGCGCAACAAGCCGCAGGGCCGCTGCCGCCCAAACTGGCACAACTGAAAAATGAACTGAAGAATGTGAAAAACATCTTCTCGGTAGAGCGTCTGGATTATTCCAAAGGCTTGCCGGAACGCTTCCTGGCGTATGAAACACTGCTGGAGAAGTTCCCTCAGCACCACGGTAAGATCCGTTATACGCAGATAGCGCCCACCTCGCGTGGCGAAGTGCAGGCCTATCAGGATATTCGTCATCAACTGGAAACCGAAGCCGGGCGCATCAACGGGAAATACGGTCAGCTTGGCTGGACGCCGCTCTATTACCTCAACCAGCATTTTGATCGCAAAGTGTTGATGAAGGTATTCCGCTATGCGGAAGTCGGGCTGGTGACGCCGCTGCGTGACGGGATGAACCTGGTGGCGAAAGAGTATGTGGCGGCTCAGGATCCTGAAAATCCGGGGGTGTTAATTCTTTCGCAGTTTGCCGGTGCGGCGAACGAGCTGACCTCGGCGCTGATCGTTAACCCTTACGATCGTGATGATGTCGCGGCGGCGATGGACAAGGCATTAAGGATGCCGCTGGCGGAGCGTATTTCGCGTCATGCGGAGATGCTCAAAGTCATCAAGGAGAATGATATCCATCACTGGCAGCAGAGGTTTATCAGCGATTTAAAGCGCATCACGCCACGTAGCGCACAAAGCCAGCTACAAAACAAAGTGGCGACCTTTCAGAAGCTAGCCTGAGGTAACAACGCTCCCGCTTATGCGGGGGCGTTCTACGCGCTTAACGGTACTAACAGCACATCAACTTCACTGGCCTGGACAATGCTTTTCGCAGAGCAGACGGCGCGCGAGAAGAACGTCTGATTGTGATTACCACACACCACTAAATCGACATCCTGGGTGCGACAAGTATGCAGAATGTGCTTGCTCAGCTCGCCGGAGGCAATTAGCGCCTGTTCGATAGGATAATTCGCGTTGCGCACCAGCTCATCCAGAAACTGCTGCGTCTCTTCCTGCAACACCTCACGGACGTTTTCCATCATCGGCGCTGCAAGCTGGTTATACAGTTCCGGGTCAGCGGCTAAGGTAATCAGTGTGATACGGGCACCGGAAGGGCGGGCAATATCGACCGCTTTTGCCAGCAATTGTTGGCTTTCTGGCGTAACGGCTACGGCGACCAAAAGATGTGCATAAGCCATTTTTACTCCCCGATTGAATCAAATTTTTCTCACCATTACTCCGATTCTTAAACCAGCGCAACCTGTGAATATGGCAGGGATGTGAAGGTTATCATAAATATTCATTAATTATTCTTACGTAACGGTATGGTCGCGCTTTAATCACCTTAACCGATTTTAAAAGCTTAACTAAAATTAAGAGAATTTAAGATCGAATTGTTAAATTATCAATCATAAAGATTAACAAAAATGCAATGGTTACTTCGGGTGATTAATTAAGATCGCTTAAAACATAATGTATTGTTTTATATAAGTTTTTATTTTTGTTTCTTAAGTAGACACATATTGTCAAATGTAAATAGGGCAGCATCCTAATCCTCCGACCAGTTAGCGTGGGTAAGAGAGCGTTTTGCATGCCTATTCGGACAATTGGAATAGAAAAGGGGGCTGATCGCGCAAAAAAACATCAATTCACAAGCGAGACTGATAGATTTCTTGTCCATATTCACGTAAATTATGTGACGTGGATCACAAAAATTTCAAATTTCCGCACTGGTCAGATTGTATGTGGCAGCACCTACGAGTACAGTTGCGTCGAATTAGGAAAAATCTTAGTTCTTTGTAAGAAATGATTAAGAACGTTGTAAGGCAATTAACATTTGAGCGAAGCGCCTTATCGCAAGATCCTAGTCAGTTATGCATTTAGCCTTTCTTTTTTATACCGGGTTTTTTCCCGGCGACATCACGGGGTGCGGCTTAGCCGCATAAGATACAAGTTGGTTATTCGGGATGGGAAAAATGCATACATCCGAGTTGCTGAAACATGTTTATGACATTAATTTGTCGTATTTACTTCTTGCTCAGCGTTTGATCAGCCAGGACAAAGCGTCCGCCATGTTCCGTCTTGGTATTAATGAAGAGATGGCGACCACACTGGTTGAGTTAACCCTTCCACAAATGGTGAAGTTGGCTGAAACCAATCAGCTGATTTGCCAGTTCCGTTTTGACAATCATCAGACCATCACTCGTCTGACCCAAGAGTCACGTGTGGACGATTTACAGCAAGTTCACACCGGGATTTTACTTTCAACCCGCCTGCTGAATGAGTCTTCACAGACTGGCGACGCGGCCCGGAAGAAAAGGGCATAACGATGAGCGAAAAAAGCATTGTTCAGGAAGCACGCGATATTCAGTTAGCAATGGAACTGATTACGCTGGGTGCGCGTTTACAAATGTTGGAGAGTGAGACGCAGCTTAGCCGCGGTCGTCTTATCAAACTCTACAAAGAGTTGCGTGGTAGCCCGCCGCCAAAAGGTATGCTGCCATTCTCCACCGACTGGTTTATGACCTGGGAACAAAACATCCACGCGTCTATGTTCTGCAACGCATGGCAATTTTTGTTAAAAACAGGCCTTTGCAGCGGCGTTGACGCAGTCATCAAAGCATACCGACTTTACCTCGAACAATGCCCTCATGCTGAGGAAGGACCGCTGCTGGCGCTGACCCGCGCCTGGACGCTGGTTCGTTTCGTGGAAAGCGGAATGCTGGAGTTGTCTCGCTGCAATTGCTGTGGTGGTAATTTTATTACTCACGCGCATCAGCCTGTTGGTAGCTTTGCCTGCAGTTTATGCCAGCCGCCGTCCCGCGCGGTAAAAAGACGTAAACTTTCCCAGGATGCTGCCGATATTATTCCACAACTGCTGGATGAACAGATCGATCAGGCTGTTTAACCGAATACAGGTGGAAACACTCCAGCAGCGGTGCAGTTATGCCGCTGCTTTTTTTTTACCTGCTACTCGCGTTAACCCTTTGAAATGTTTATCCCGAGCCTTAGTCATTAGCAGAAGGATGATGTCGTGCTTATCGTATTAGGTTACCTGGTTGTTCTTGGTGCAGTCTTTGGCGGTTATATGATGACCGGCGGAGAACTTGGGGCACTTTATCAACCGTCTGAACTGATCATCATCGGGGGCGCGGGGGTAGGTGCATTCATCGTTGGCAACAACGGTAAAGCCATCAAAGGAACGCTGAAAGCGATGCCTTTGCTGTTTCGCCGTTCGAAGTACACCAAAAGTATGTATATGGACTTGCTGGCGCTGCTGTATCGCCTGATGGCGAAATCACGTCAGCAAGGGATGTTCTCGCTGGAACGGGATATTGAAAACCCGAAAGAGAGCGAGATTTTCGCCAGCTACCCGCGCATTCTCGCGGATGCGACGATGCTTGAATTTATCGTGGATTATCTGCGACTTATCATTAGCGGCAATATGAATACCTTCGAAATTGAAGCGCTGATGGATGAAGAGATTGAGACCCATGAAAGTGAAGCCGAAGTCCCGGCGAACGCGCTGGCGATGGTCGGTGACTCACTTCCGGCGTTCGGTATCGTGGCGGCGGTAATGGGTGTAGTACATGCGCTGGCCTCGGCGGATCGTCCGGCGGCGGAGTTGGGGGCGCTGATTGCGCATGCGATGGTGGGAACTTTCCTCGGTATTTTGTTGGCATACGGTTTTATCTCTCCGCTGGCAAGCGTACTTCGCCAGAAGAGTGCGGAAACCGCCAAAATGATGCAGTGCGTGAAGATAACCCTGCTGTCGAACCTGAACGGTTATGCGCCGCCGATCGCGGTTGAGTTTGGTCGTAAAACACTTTACTCCAGCGAGCGCCCGTCGTTTATCGAACTGGACGAACATGTTCGTGCGGTCAGAAACCCTAACCAACAGACGACGACTGAGGACGCATGAAAAACCAGTCCCATCCGATCGTCGTAGTTAGACGAAAAAAACATAAAGGCCACGGTGGCGGCGGACACGGCTCCTGGAAAATTGCCTATGCCGACTTTATGACGGCGATGATGGCGTTTTTCCTGGTGATGTGGCTTATCTCCATCTCCAGCCCGAAAGAGCTTATCCAGATTGCGGAGTATTTCCGCACGCCGCTGGCAACTGCGGTCACGGGTGGGCCGAGAATTTCGAACAGCGACAGCCCGATCCCGGGCGGTGGCGATGACTACACACAGCAACAGGGCGAAGTACAAAAACAGCCCAATATTGACGACCTGAAAAAACGCATGGAGCAGTCGCGCTTGAGTAAATTGCGCGGCGATCTGGACCAGTTAATTGAAGCCGATCCCAAACTGCGCGCATTGCGTCCGCATTTGAAAATCGACCTGGTACAGGAAGGGTTGCGTATACAGATTATCGATAGCCAGAACCGGCCGATGTTTAAAACCGGTAGCGCGGAAGTCGAACCTTATATGCGCGATATTTTACGGGCGATTGCGCCAGTACTGAATGGGATCCCGAACAAAGTGAGCCTCTCCGGTCACACCGACGATGCCCCTTACGCTAACGGCGATAAAGGGTACAGCAACTGGGAGCTTTCCGCCGATCGCGCTAACGCGTCGCGCCGTGAGCTGGTTGCCGGTGGCCTGGATGATGGCAAAGTGATGCGCGTTGTTGGCATGGCGGCAACCATGCGCCTGGTCAACCGCGGCCCGGATGAAGCAATCAACCGCCGAATTAGTCTTTTGGTGCTGAATAAACAAGCAGAAGCGGCCATTCTGCATGAGAACGCCGAAAGTCAGAGTGCGCCAATAAGCGCGATTACACAGCCAGAGCCAGCGGCAGCGGCAGCACCCGCGCCAGCAGCCTCGTCTCCGGCAGCAGTTCCTACGTCGCCACAAGCCAATCCGAGGTGATAGCGTGAGCATGGATATTAGTGATTTTTACCAAACATTCTTTGATGAGGCCGACGAACTGTTGGCCGATATGGAACAACATTTATTGGACCTGGTGCCGGAAGCGCCGGATTCAGAACAGCTCAACGCCATCTTCCGTGCTGCTCACTCTATTAAAGGCGGTGCGGGTACATTTGGCTTTACCATCTTGCAGGAAACAACTCACCTGATGGAGAACCTGCTTGATGAGGCTCGGCGTGGCGAGATGCAGCTCAACACCGACATTATCAACCTGTTTTTGGAAACCAAAGATATTATGCAGGAACAGCTCGATGCCTATAAAAGCTCGTCAGAGCCAGATGCCGCAAGCTTCGAATACATCTGCAATGCCCTGCGCCAGCTGGCGCTGGAGGCAAAAGGAGAGGTCGTTCCTGCCGCTGCGAATGGTGCAAAACTCTCGGTTGTAGAGACCGCACTGGCATCTGATGCGACAGCGCCCGCCGCTGAAAACGACGGTAAATTACGAATCGTTCTTTCTCGCCTGAAAGAGAATGAAGTTGACTTACTCGAAGAGGAGTTGGGCAACCTCGGCACGCTAAGCGATGTGGTGAAGGGGAAAGATACCCTGAGCGTGACTATCGACGGTGGTGTGGGCGAAGACGACATTATCGCGGTGCTGTGCTTTGTTATCGAAGCGGATCAAATCGCTTTCGAAAAAGCGGCACCCGCGCCCGCGGCAGCAGAAATGGCTGTTGAAGCCCCGGCTGAAGTGGCCGAAGCGCCGGCAGCGGCGGCTGTTCCGGCGGTGCCGGCGGCTCCGGCTGCGGCACCTGCGCTGAAAGCGGTAGCGAAAGAGCAACCGGCAGGCCGTGAAAAACCGGCAGCCCGCGCCAGTGAATCGACCAGTATCCGTGTTGCGGTCGAAAAAGTTGACCAGTTGATCAACCTGGTAGGCGAACTGGTTATTACCCAGTCCATGCTGGCACAGCGTTCGAACGAGCTGGACCCGGTGACGCACGGTGATTTGATCACCAGCATGAGCCAGTTGCAACGCAACGCCCGCGACCTGCAGGAATCGGTGATGTCCATCCGTATGATGCCGATGGAATACGTCTTCAGCCGCTTCCCGCGCCTGGTTCGCGATCTGGCGAGCAAGCTTGATAAACAAGTGGAACTGACGCTGCAGGGCAGCTCAACTGAACTTGATAAGAGCTTGATTGAACGCATTATTGACCCGTTAACGCACCTGGTGCGTAACAGCCTCGACCACGGTATTGAAACGCCACAAAAACGTGTGGAAGCAGGGAAATCGCCTATCGGCAACCTGATCCTTTCGGCGGAACACCAGGGCGGGAACATCTGTATTGAAGTGACCGACGATGGCGCAGGTCTGAACCGTGAACGTATCCTGGCGAAAGCGATTTCGCAGGGGATGGCCGTACACGAGAACATGACCGATGAAGAAGTGGGCATGCTGATTTTCGCGCCGGGCTTCTCCACCGCTGAACAGGTAACTGACGTTTCCGGACGCGGCGTGGGCATGGACGTGGTGAAACGTAACATCCAGGAGATGGGCGGCCACGTTGAAATCAAATCGAAACAGGGCACCGGGACGACCATTCGTATCCTGCTGCCGCTGACGCTGGCGATCCTCGACGGCATGTCAGTAAAAGTGAACAACGAAGTCTTTATCCTGCCGTTGAACGCGGTAATGGAATCGCTGCAACCGCGTGAAGAGGATCTGCATCCGCTGGCCGGTGGTGAGCGCGTGCTGGAAGTGCGCGGCGAATACCTGCCGCTGGTTGAATTGTGGAAAGTCTTTGATGTTATGGGCGCGAAAACCGAGGCTACGCAGGGGATTGTCGTTATTCTGCAAAGCGCGGGTCGTCGCTATGCATTGCTGGTTGATCAACTGATTGGTCAGCATCAAGTGGTGGTGAAAAACCTGGAAAGCAACTATCGCAAAGTGCCGGGCATTTCTGCTGCCACTATCCTTGGGGATGGTAGCGTCGCGCTGATTGTTGACGTATCAGCGTTGCAGGGATTGAATCGTGAACATCGTATGGCGCACACAGCCGCCTGATTTAGTTAAGAAGGTATAAAACATGACCGGTATGAGTAATGTAGCAAAACTGGCGGGCGAGCCATCAGGTCAGGAGTTCCTGGTTTTCACTCTGGGCGATGAAGAATACGGAATCGATATTCTCAAAGTGCAGGAAATTCGTGGCTATGATCAGGTGACCCGAATCGCCAATACCCCCGACTTTATCAAAGGCGTCACCAACCTTCGCGGTGTGATTGTGCCGATTGTCGACCTGCGCGTGAAGTTCAGCCAGGGCGATGTCGAGTATGATGACAACACGGTTGTTATCGTGCTGAATCTCGGTCAGCGCGTGGTGGGGATTGTGGTTGATGGTGTTTCCGACGTCCTGTCGCTGGCATCTGACCAGATCCGCCCGGCACCGGAATTCGCGGTCACGCTGTCGACCGAATACCTGACCGGCCTCGGCGCGCTCGGCGACCGTATGCTGATTCTGGTAAACATTGAGAAACTGCTCAACAGCGAAGAAATGGCGCTGCTGGATATCGCAGCCACGCACGTAGCGTAATAATCACGCCAGTCGCGTAATAATAAAGGTGGATGAAGCTGCTTCATCCGCCTTTATTTTGTTCTTTTTCTGCCGCTATAATATATATCCTTCATCCCCGCTTAATTTCTATTTCATAAAGTTCTCTTACTTCTCGTTACGGCTGGTCATATATTGTGATATTTATCACAATTAAAGGTATATATCTTTCGGGAAATTAATGGATTAGCCATCAATTATTGGCTAACTCAATGATTTGAAGGCATAAAATCATCACCTGCTTATTGCTCTTACGCCGTTGCGTTTAAGTGGTTGAAGCGCGCAGCGTAAACTAAATTTCTGTTATTCCTGCTTTAATTGTTTGCGTGTTTTTCTTATTTCGGTGGCTAATTAATTGCGCGGTGAAATAAACAGCACGCGGTATTTTCGGAGGTGGAAACATGAACAGAAAATTACTTTATGTGCTGGCAAGTGGTGTTCTGGTAATGGCCGCGCAAAGCGCGCGTGCTGTCACCAGTAGCGGGACGATTGGCGCGACCCTGACGTTGACTAACGGCTGCCTGATTAATGGCTCGCCAAGCCAGAACGGGATCAACTTTGGTACGCTTGATTTTGGTACGCATCCGGCAACGTTTTCACAGCTCACCACCCAACTCACCAACGCAAGCGGCGGTAACAGTTTCGGTATTCAATGTACGACAACCGATTACACCGTGCAGGTAACCGGCAACACCAACTCTACCGCGCCGGGCACCGTGGTCGGCACACCGGGAACGCCTGCCCGTTATCTGGTCAATGCGGCCAATACCACGCAAGGCGTTGCCTACAGCCTTTATAGCGATAGCGGCTTCAGCAACGTCATCACTAACAACACCAACATTCCTCGCGCTTCAACGACCGGTGGTGTCGATAACTACACGCTCTATGGGCGGATCTCCGGCGGTGGTAACAGCGTTAGCGTCGTACCGGGTACCTATACCGATACGATCAATGTGAGCGTGACGTACTAAACCTCCCCAGATGATGCCAGGCGGCATGCGCGTTTCCCTGCGGGGGAACCGGGGATCTCTGCGCGTCATTTCTGGGCTGCTCTTGTTCGCGATGATGGCCCCGCAGGGTGCCTTTGCGGTGACGACGCAAACCTTCACCGTGGGCGCAACCATCGCGCCTGGCTGTTCAGTGGTGAGCGGCAGCGGCGGGGCACTCGGCTCACTCAATTTTGGCACCCGCAGCGGCGTGCAGAGCGGGCAGGTCACCGCCAGCTTCGTGCCTGGCGCGTCGTTCTCGCTGGGCTGCACGCCCGGCGTGGCGCTGAGTATGACTATCAACGGCGGGCAGAACTACGCAAACGTGCGCAACATGCAACGCAGCGGCGGTACAGATCGCGTGCCTTATCGCCTCTATACCAGCAGCACGCTGGCGGCAAATACCGAGATCGGCGTTAACCAGGCCGTCTCTGTCGCTTACAGCAATAGCAACACTATCTCGCTGGCGATTTTCGGTGCGGCGCAGCTAACCGGGTTCAGCCCGGCGGGAACCTATACCGATCAACTCACTGTGACATTGTCATGGTAACAAGGGAGAAGGCGATGAAGGTCATTTCGACGGGTCGCGCGGCGGGCGTGCTGTGTGCCTGTGCGCTGACGCTTAGCGCGGGCAACGTTTTTGCGGCGGCCACTATTCTGCTCTGGCCCATCGATCCGTGGCTCAGCGCCACCAGCAACGCGACCGAATTATGGATCCAGAACCAGGGTGAAGCGCCCACCACCATGCAGGTGCGCATTGTCCGCTGGCAGCAGGAAAGGGGGCTTGAACGCTACCAGCAACAAAACGAGATCGTTGCCAGCCCACCGATTGTGAGAATCGAAAAAGAGAGCAAACAGCTGATTCGCCTGATCAAGCAGGCGTCAATCCCGGCGGGTGTCGAACAGGCTTATCGCATCATCGTCGATGAGATCCCGCAGCCGGAAAACAGCGACAAACCGCAGATTGGCCTCAAGCTGCAAATGCGCTACTCGATTCCGCTCTTTGTTTATGGCACCGGCATCGAAACTCACACCAGCGGCGCGCATCATGCGCTGGTAGATACCAAAGATTTACGCTGGCGGGTGAGCCGGGAAAACGGCAAACCGGCCCTGGAAGTGCGTAACAATGGTGATGTCCATGTCCGCTTAAGCAAAGTCAGCGTACGGCAAGGCGGGCAAACGCGGCAGGTTGCCGAGGGACTACTCGGTTATGTGCTGCCGCACAGTGTGCGTAGCTGGCCGCTACCCGCGGGTATCAGTAATCCAGTGGAAATGAAGGCGACGATCAATGCCAGGGAAAGCGAATGGCAGTCGTCCGCCGGCAACTGATTTTACCGGTCACTTTTATGCTGCTGGCGAGTTCAGCACGGGCACAACAGGGCGATGATATGCTCCCGCCGCCGCCCGATGCGCACGCCATCAACGAGCACGCTGTATACCATTTAAGCCTGGTGATTAACCATTACGATACCCGGCGGGTGGTGCCCGTGACCCGGCGGCAGAACGCCTTTTTTGTCTCCAGCGCCGATCTCCTGCAGGCCGGGCTGCCTGCTGAGCATCTACCGCAAGGGGAGGTCAATGTGTCGGCACTGGCGAATGTGCGCGCCGATTATGACAGCGCGGGTCAGCGTCTGCTGCTCTCGGTGCCCGGTGAGTGGGTGCCGGAGCGTGCTACGGCGTTTAACTCGGGTCTGCGGCGCACGACACCGAAATATGGTCAGGGCGCGTTACTCAATTACGATGTCTACACCAGCACCACCGAACACATCGGCGGTCAGGCGGCGCTGTGGCATGAGTTTCGCTACTTCAACGGCAACGGCGTGCTCTCCTCAACCGGTGCACTGCGTAAGACACTTTCCGGCAGCCTCAGGCAGCAGGAAGGGTATATGCGTTATGACACCACCCTCACGTTTACCGATGAAGATGACGCCACGCAGTGGAGCGTGGGCGATGTTATTTCCGATGCATTAACCTGGAGCAGCAGTGTGCGTATCGGCGGCGTCAGTTACGGGCGCGACTTCTCCCTGCGCCCGGATCTGGTCACCTGGCCACTGCCCGCGTTTTCCGGCGAAGCGGCAGTACCGACCTCGGTGGATGTGTTTATTAACGGCTATCGCGCCGGGAACACGCAGTTACAACCGGGTCCCTTCACGCTGACCAATATGCCCTATATCAACGGCGCGGGGGATGCCGTGCTGGTTACCACGGATGCGCTGGGGCGCCAGGTCAGCACCACCTTGCCTTTTTATGTCGCCAGCGATTTGCTCAAACCCGGCTTGAGCGACGGAGCGATTACCGTGGGGGCGCTGCGGCGCAATTACGGCGTTGAGAATATTGATTACGGGACGCTGGTGGCCAGCGGATCGTATCGCTATGGAGTGAGTGATTATTTAACCCTCGAAGGGCATGGCGAAGCGGCGCAGTCTCTGACGCTGGGCGGCGCGGGCGCGGTGCTGAAACTCGGGCGGCTTGGCGTAGTGAACGGAGCATGGACGCAAAGCCGCATGTCTGGCGATAACGGCAGCCAGCGTGCCTGGGGGTATCAGTACAATACCCGCCTGTTTAGCGTTAATACGCAGCACAGCCGACGCGATCGCGGCTTTGGCAATCTGGCGCTCTACGACCAGCGCAACCTCTACAACAACGAGCAAAGCAACGGGCAGCGGCCTGTCGCCAGCCTGAGCCGCAACACGGATCAATATGCGCTGACGGTTAATATGGGCGATTTCGGCAACGTGGGCGCGGCATGGATCGGTGTACGCAGCTTTGATAATAAAAAGACGGAACTGCTCAACCTCTCCTGGAGCCGCAATCTGTGGGGCGGCAGTAGCCTTTATCTGGCGGCGAGCCGTGATAACCAGCAGGGCGACTGGACATTTGCCCTGTCGCTGCAAATACCGATTGGCGACATGGATAGCGCAGCGGTGAGTATGGAGCGAACCCCCGATAACGGCTCCACCGAGCGTATCAACTATAACCACGCCATGCCGACCGATGGCGGTTTTAGCTGGAACATGGCTTTTGCGCACCAGTCGCAGGCGAAAAATTACCAGCAAGGCACGCTGGGCTGGCGCAATAACAATGTCGAGTTGCAGGGCGGCGGTTACGGCGAAAGCGACATGCTGACATGGTGGGGCGAAGCGCTGGGGTCGCTGGTGTTGATGGATGGCCAGCTATTTGCCGCCAACCGCATCAATGACGCGTTTGTGGTGATCAGCACCGGCGGTCACGGCGGTGTGCCGGTGAACTATGAAAATCAGCCGGTGGGTGAAACCAACCGTGACGGCTATCTGCTGGTGAGCGGGGTATCTGCCTATTACCCGGCCAGTTACAGCATTAATACGCTGAACTTACCGGCGGATACGCAACTGAAAGATACCGAGCGCAAAATTTCGCTGCGTCGGCGCAGTGGCTATCTGGTGGAATTTCCGATGGTGCAGGAGCGCGTCGCCAGCGTGATCCTGCATGATGAAAACGGCGAAGCCATTCCGCTTGCCAGCGAAGTTGACCGGGCGGGTAAAGCCACGGCCATTGTCGGCTATGACGGCATTGCGTGGCTGGAAAACCTGGATGAGGCCAATGCGCTGCATGTCCGTTTGCCGGATGGCAAAACCTGCGACACCCGCTTCACGCTGCTCGCCAATCCTGACCATAAATTGCAAACCTACGGGCCACTGACCTGCCGGAGGAACCCCTGATGCGTCGGCTACTTCTTCTTTTATTACTCCTGTGCAGCGGGTCAGCGTGGTCGGCCTGTACGGTTAGCACGACCAGTGGTGCGTTCGGCACGGTGACCTCGTTTGTGCTTAACGCCTCGGCGCAAAATACCACCGCCAGCCTGATTGTGCGCTGCGACGCGGCGCTCAACCTGCTCACCAACGACTCGATTACCCTGACGCTGACCGGGGCGAGCGCCACCGCCTCGAACCGGGGCGTCATGAAACGGTCTGATAATGCCGCCGTGACGGATGTGATCCCGCTCCGTGTCTGCGGCCAGGCCAACTGCGCAAATAATAGCGAAGCGACTATCAGTGGCAACAGCTACACCTGGAACGGCTCAGCCTTGCTGGCGTTATTGGGCACACGAACCTACACCTTGCCGCTCTATTTCCTCACCGTACCGGGGCAAAACGTCAGCGCCGGGCCTTATACGGTGACGCTCAATTTTAGCGTCGCGTATAACGTCTGCTCGGTGGGGATTTTAGGGTTCTGTTCGACAGCACAAACGGGCACGGTGACCACCAGCCTGCTGGTCAACGGCACCATCACCAACGACTGCACCACCATCAGCGCACCGAACGTCAATTTTGGCAGCGCGCCGCTGGTGCGCAACTTCCCGACTATTTCGCAATCTGTTGCCATCACCTGTACGAAAGGCATGGTTTACACCGTCGGCATCAACAACGGCGGCTACTACAACGGCAGCGCGCGGAATATGGCCAGCGGCAGCAACCGGCTCAGTTATGAGATTTACAAAGGGGCAACCACCAACCGCTGGGGCAGCGCCGGCGCGGAGCGCTGGTCAAGCGGCGTCTCATCGCAGGTTAGCACCGATGGCCTGCTGCGAACCTACAATTACACCGCGCAAATTTTGACGTCGCAGACCACGCCGCCGGGGGGAACATATAGTGATACCTTAACTGTGGATATCGCGTTTTAAGTCATAATTTAATTCCCTTTCGCAAATGTAAAGTTCCGTGGCCGCATGCCGATAACACCGTTAAGAACTTATCAAGAAGGTGTTGCATGTTGAACCGTATCCGCGTCGTTACTCTGCTTATGAGCGTGCTGGTGGTCTTTGCCTTGTTGCAGCTTGTCTCTGGTGGCCTGTTTTTTTCGTCGCTTAAGCAAAACCAGCAAAGTTTTGCGGTCTCCAATGACCTGCGCATGCAACAGACGGAATTAGGTAAAGCCTGGGAGTTGATGCTGCAAACGCGTATCAACCTGAGCCGTTCCTCGGCGCGGATGTTGCTGGATCCGAGCAACCAGCAGAGCAGTGCGAAAACCGATTTGCTGAACAGCGCGAAAGCCTCGCTTGCCGATGCGGCAAAACATTACGATGCCTTCCGCGCGCTGCCATCGCTGCCGGAAACTGACGCCGCGCGCCAGACGCTGGATGAGAAATACCGCACCTACAATGCCGCGCTGGCGGAACTGGTGCAGTTCCTTGAAGCCGGCAATATTAACGGCTTTATGGCGCAGCCGACGCAGGGGATGCAAAACGCCCTTGGCGATGCGATGAAGAAATACGCGGATTTGAGTGAAGGCCTGTATCGCAATGCCTGGGAACAGAGTGTCAGTGATTACAATTTTGCCAAATGGCAGATGGCGATCCTGGCGCTGGCGCTGGTGATCGTACTGGCCGGGGTCTGGTATGGCATTCGCCGTATTCTGCTGTCGCCGTTGTCGTCGGTCATTGCCCATATCCGTGAAATCGCCGGTGGCAACCTGACACATTCGCTGACCATTGCTGGTCGCAGTGAAATGACCGAACTGGCGCAGAGCGTTGACCATATGCAGAACGCGCTGATCGAAACGGTGACCAACGTCCGCCAGGGTTCAGATGCCATTTATGCCGGTACCAGTGAAATCGCCGCCGGCAACAACGATCTCTCGTCCCGTACCGAAGAGCAGGCGTCCGCGCTCGAGCAGACCGCCGCCAGTATGGAAGAGTTGACCGCCACGGTGAAACAGAACGCCGATAACGCCCGTCAGGCTGCACTGCTGGCGCAGAGTGCGTCGGAAACGGCAGAGCGCGGCGGTAAAGTGGTCAACAGCGTGGTAAAAACCATGCACGACATTGCGGGCAGTTCGCAAAAAATTGCCGATATTATTAGTGTGATTGACGGCATTGCTTTCCAGACCAATATCCTGGCGCTGAACGCCGCGGTGGAAGCCGCGCGAGCGGGCGAGCAGGGGCGCGGTTTCGCCGTGGTCGCCGGAGAAGTGCGCAATCTTGCCAGCCGCAGTGCGCAGGCGGCGAAAGAAATTAAAGGCTTAATTGAAGATTCTGTCTCCCGTGTCGATACCGGTTCTGTGCTGGTGGAGAGCGCAGGGGAGACGATGTCGGACATCGTTAACGCGGTAACCCGGGTGAACGACATTATGGGTGAGATCGCTTCGGCTTCTGATGAACAGAGCCGCGGCATCGATCAGGTTGCGCTGGCGGTATCCGAAATGGATCGCGTCACGCAGCAAAACGCGTCACTGGTACAACAATCGGCAGCCGCAGCGGCCGCTTTAGAAGAACAAGCCAGTTTGTTGACGCAGGCGGTATCTGCTTTCCGCCTTTCTTCTGTATCCGGCAAACCGGCGTCGCGTGCTACAACTCCGGCAGCAGGCAGCGCTCAGACCCCGGCGCGGAGTCGCCAACTTGTAACCGGACAAGAGGATAACTGGGAAACATTTTAGCAGTTCTTAACCGCGGACTTTTTCCGCCAGATGGGGCGTTAATGTTAAATCGTATTCGCATCTCGACAACACTTTTTTTGATTTTGATCGTGTGTGGCATTTTACAGGTTGGCAGTAACGGGTTGTCTTTCTGGGCATTTAAAGAGAGCACTTCACACTTACAGGAAGTAGAAAACAGTAATCACCAGCGCAGCGCATTAATGCAGATGCGGGCCACGCTGCTTCAGGCCAGCACCGCGTTGAACAAAGCAGGGACGTTAACGGCGCTGAGTTATCCGCCGGATGACATCAAGGCGCTGATGACCCAGGCGAAAGCCAGCCTCAAGCAGTCGGCAGAGGTAGAAAAAGAGTTTCTTGGCCTGAAGGTGATGACACCGGAAGGCAAAAAATTACAGGAAATCACGCAGGCCAGTTACACCGCCTGGCGCGGTGACCTGGAGCACCAGGCGACCTGGCTTGAAAACAACCAGCTGTCGGACTTTATGACCGCGCCGGTGCAGGAGTCGCAGGATAAGTTTGATGCCAGTTTCAGTGCGTGGGAGAAACACATTAACCACTTTACTGAACAGGCGAGAGCGGATGGTGAAAGTAATTATCATCGCTCGGCGGTGATTTTTGTCGTGGTGGTTATTCTTGCCGCGTTATTGACCAGCGCCGCGTTGTTCTGGTCGCGCAAGATGATTGTCCAGCCGCTGGCGGTGGTCAGCAGCCACTTTGACAGCATCGCTGAAGGCAATCTGGCACGACCGATTGCCGTTGAGGGGCGTAACGAGATCTCGGCGATTTTTACCAGCCTGAAAAAGATGCAAACTGCGTTACGCACCACGGTGAGCGATGTCCGCCAGGGCAGCTACGCGATGCATACCGGTATCTCGGAAATCGCGGCGGGCAACAATGATTTATCGTCGCGAACGGAGCAGCAGGCGGCGTCGCTGGCGCAAACCGCGGCCAGCATGGAGCAGTTAACGTCGACGGTAAGCCAGAACGCCGATAACGCCCGTCAGGCTTCCGTACTTGCGCAGAGCGCGGCGGAAACGGCGAGAAAAGGCGGGCAGCAGACATCGAGCGTGGCAAGTACCATGCAGCAGATTGCCGGCAGCTCGCAGAAAATTGGCGACATCATCAGTGTGATTGATGGCATCGCGTTTCAGACCAATATTCTGGCGCTGAACGCCGCCGTGGAAGCGGCCCGCGCCGGTGAACAGGGGCGGGGTTTCGCGGTGGTCGCCGGTGAGGTGCGTAACCTGGCAAGCCGCAGCGCGCAGGCGGCAAAAGAGATTAAAGGCCTGATTGAAGAGTCGGTTTCCCGCGTTCAGCAGGGATCCACCCTGGTGGATACCGCCGCGCAGACGATGACGGAAATCGTCCGCTCTGTCACTCAGGTCAACGACATCATGGGCGAGATCGCCTCCGCGTCCGATGAACAACGGCGCGGGATAGAGCAGGTGGCTCAGGCAGTAACACAGATGGATCAGGTGACACAACAGAACGCTGCGCTGGTTGAAGAGGCAGCTTCCGCCACCGACCAACTGGCTAACCAGGCAGATAACCTTACCGCGCTGGTGGCCGTATTTAAGATTGAAGAGCATGTCGCAATACCCGAAGTGGCACCGCCTAAGGCAGTGCCCGTTGCATCCTGAACCTAGTTGAGAAGGCGCTATGACATCATCCATGCCTAACGGGCAAACGTCATCAATATTGCAACAGATGACACAGCGCCTGGCGCTGTCCGACGCGCACTTCCGTCGGATATGTCAATTGATCTACCAGCGTGCGGGGATTGTCCTCGCGGATCATAAACGCGACATGGTTTACAACCGCCTTGTCCGCCGTTTACGCACGCTTGGGCTAGATGATTTTGGCCGCTATCTGAGCATGCTGGAAGCGAACCAGAACAGCGCCGAGTGGCAAGCGTTTATTAACTCGCTGACCACCAATCTCACCGCGTTTTTCCGGGAAGCTCATCACTTCCCGGTTCTCGCGGACCATGCGCGCAAACGCACGGGGGAATACCGGGTCTGGAGCGCGGCGGCGTCGACAGGCGAAGAGCCGTACTCGCTTGCCATTACCCTCGCTGATGCGCTGGGTATGGCACCGGGTCGCTGGAAAGTTTTCGCCAGCGATATTGATACAGAAGTGCTGGAAAAAGCGCGTAGCGGCATCTACCGCCAGGACGAGTTGAAAACCCTCTCGCCCCAGCAGATGCAACGCTACTTTATGCGCGGCACAGGCCCGCATGCCGGGCTGGTGCGCGTACGGCAGGAACTGGCGAACTACGTCGATTTCACCACGGTCAATCTGCTGGATAAGCAGTACAACGTTCCGGGGCCTTTCGACGCAATTTTTTGCCGTAACGTAATGATTTATTTTGATAAAACGACGCAACAGGACATTCTGCATCGTTTCGCTCCGCTGCTTAAGCCGGACGGATTATTGTTTGCCGGGCATTCGGAGAACTTCAGCAACCTCGTGCGTGAGTTTACCCTTCGTGGGCAAACAGTTTATGCGCTGAGTAAGGATAAAGCATGAGTAAAATCAGGGTGTTGTCCGTCGATGATTCCGCATTGATGCGCCAGATCATGACAGAAATTATCAATAGCCACAGCGATATGGAAATGGTGGCGACGGCGCCAGACCCATTGGTTGCCCGGGATTTAATTAAAAAATTCAACCCGGACGTGTTAACGCTGGATGTGGAAATGCCGCGCATGGACGGGCTGGATTTCCTTGAAAAATTAATGCGTTTGCGTCCAATGCCGGTGGTAATGGTCTCTTCACTGACCGGAAAAGGCTCGGAAGTGACGCTGCGGGCGCTGGAACTGGGGGCAATTGATTTTGTCACCAAACCGCAGATTGGCATTCGCGAAGGCATGCTGGCTTACAGCGAGATGATTGCCGACAAGGTACGCACCGCGTCACGCGCGCGTATCGCGGCGCATAAACCGATGGAAGCGCCGACCATGCTGAAAGCCGGGCCGTTACTCAGCTCGGAAAAACTGCTGGTAATCGGCGCGTCAACCGGAGGAACAGAGGCAATTAGGCATGTACTCCAGCCATTGCCGCTCTCAAGTCCGGGTATTCTTATCACTCAGCATATGCCACCGGGCTTTACCCGCTCATTTGCTGAGCGTTTGAATAAGCTCTGTCAGATCAGCGTCAAAGAAGCGGAAGATGGTGAGCGCGTATTACCCGGACACGCGTATATTGCACCTGGCGATCGGCATATGGAGCTGGCGCGTAGCGGGGCGAACTATCAAATTAAGATCCATGACGGCCCGCCGGTTAACCGGCACCGACCGTCGGTGGACGTGCTGTTTAATTCGGTGGCGAAACACGCGGGGCGTAACGCCGTGGGAGTGATTCTCACGGGGATGGGCAACGATGGCGCGGCCGGAATGTTAGCAATGCACCAGGCGGGCGCCTGGACGATTGCGCAAAATGAAGCAAGTTGTGTGGTGTTCGGCATGCCGCGTGAGGCCATCAATATGGGTGGCGTCAGCGAAGTGGTCGATCTTAGCCAGGTAAGCCAGCAGATGCTGGCGAAAATCAGTGCCGGACAGGCGATACGTATTTGAACCAGGAGTAATTTTTTATGGCGGATAAAGAGCTTAAGTTTTTGGTCGTGGATGACTTTTCCACCATGCGTCGAATTGTACGTAACCTGCTAAAAGAGCTGGGATTTAACAACGTTGAAGAAGCAGAAGACGGTGTTGATGCGTTAAACAAATTGCAGACGGGTGGCTTCGGTTTTGTTATCTCTGACTGGAACATGCCAAACATGGACGGTCTGGAACTGCTGAAAACGATTCGTGCCGACAGCAATATGGCTTCCATGCCGGTGCTGATGGTTACAGCAGAAGCGAAAAAAGAGAACATCATCGCGGCGGCGCAGGCCGGCGCGAGCGGCTACGTGGTGAAACCGTTTACCGCTGCAACCCTGGAAGAGAAACTCGGTAAGATCTTCGAGAAACTTGGCATGTGAGGACTGGCTAATGATTCAACCTTCAATTAAACCAGCGGACGAACATTCACCCAGCGACATCATTGCCCGGATTGGCAGCCTGACGCGTATGTTGCGTGATAGCCTGCGCGAATTAGGTCTCGACCAGGCGATTGCCGAAGCTGCGGAAGCGATTCCGGACGCGCGTGACCGTCTGGATTATGTTGTGCAGATGACCGCGCAAGCGGCAGAACGCGCGCTTAACAGCGTTGAAGCCTCTCAGCCGCACCAGGATGAGATGGAAAAAGGCTCGAAAGCGCTGAGCAAACGTTGGGACGAGTGGTTTGAAAACCCGATCGAACTGGCGGATGCGCGTGAACTGGTGACCGATACGCGCAAATTCCTTGGCGAAATTCCGGGGCACACCAGCTTCACCAACGCCCAGTTGCTGGACATCATGATGGCGCAGGATTTCCAGGACCTCACCGGTCAGGTTATCAAACGCATGATGGATGTTATCCAGGAGATCGAACGTCAGCTGTTGATGGTGCTGCTGGAGAACATCCCGGAACAGTCCGCACGGCCGAAGCGTGAAAACGACAGCCTGCTCAATGGCCCACAACTCGACGCGACCAAAGCGGGCGTGGTGGCAAGCCAGGATCAGGTCGACGACTTGCTCGACAGTCTGGGCTTCTGATGTCTCTGTACACGCGCCTTCAGCCAGCCTGAAGGCGCGTGTCTGACAAGGAAAAGGGAAGGGGAAACCTTCCCTTTTTTTATTGCAGGAAAATATCCCCCATTGAGAAGGTGTTCGCCAGCGCATGCAGTACCATCGGGACAATCAAGCCGCCCGTACCGAGCCTGACCACACATAACACCGCAGAAAAAATAAAGAGCTGAATAAAGGTGATGGGCGCGTGATATTGCATATGGATGACGGCGAATAGCAGTGAGGTCAGCACAATTCCCACTTGCTGCGGCGCTTTTCCCCATCCCAGGCTGGCATTGAGTAAAAAGCCGCGGAAGATAATCTCTTCACTTACGGGTGCCACCAGGCACGCCGTTAAAATCCACGCCCAGCGGGTCAACCCGGTGTAACCACGCAGCGAATCAAGCCAGGGTTCGGGCTGCTGAAACAATTTCTCCATCACCAGCATCACCGCCAGCGCCAGCAGTGGCACCGTTAGGTTACGCAGTGCCAGTGTGCCAACGGGTAATAGCCCCTCAAAATGGCGCGCGTAATAGCGCCAGAGTAGCAGTGAACAAGGCAATAACAGCGCGGTGCAGAGAAACGGCACGGCAAGGCCATTTCGATAAAGCGTCATAAAACCGGGGATGAAAAAAGCCAGATAAAAGAGGCTGTAATAGCTAACAAACGCCGCGATGCAAATTGCCGTATGCGAAATTCTGTCCAGATGTCGTGGCATAAAAAAACGTCCGTGCCGATAAGTACGCGAAGCTGACCATTATAAAGGAGAGCGCTGGCATTTCTGTTCTGCGGTTAATAATCAGGATATGTCGATAAAAAATGGGCTTTAGGCAGGATTTTCCCACTGGCGTTGCCGTTTGGTCTGCGTTTCAGCTGGCGGGGTTGAACATCAGGCGACACCTCAAATGGCGAAAACCCTCTGTTTTTATGCCTTACTCTGCCCATTGGACAGGCTTGACTCTGGCAATATGTCATCAAACCTGTAACCCGTGGATGTGTTGGCCGTGGCCTCTGAAGACAACGACGACAAAACAGAAGCCCCCACAGCGCACCGACTAGAGAAGGCGCGCGAAGAAGGGCAAGTCCCCCGATCCAAAGAACTGACATCGCTACTGATCATGTTGGTCGGTATCGGCATTCTGTGGTTTGGCGGTGAAGCGTTTGGTCGCAGGTTATCGATGGCGCTTTCATCCGGGCTGCGTTTTGACCACAAGATTATCAGTGACCAGAACCTGATCCTCGGGCAGATCATCGTGATGTTAAAAAACGTGCTGCTCGGTATGTTGCCGCTGTTGACGGGCGTGGTGATCATCGCGCTGGTCGCGCCGGTGATGCTGGGCGGACTGGTGTTCAGCACCAAATCGCTGGAGTTTAAGTTTTCCAAGCTCAACCCGCTCAGCGGGTTGGGGCGTTTGTTCTCTGCGCAAGTGGGTGCGGAGCTGGTGAAAGCGTTGATGAAAGCGCTGCTGATGGGCAGCGTCGCGGGCTTTTTTTTATGGCACCACTGGCCGGATATGATGCGCCTGATGAGCGAATCGCCGCTGACCGCTATGGCGAGCGCCCTCAATCTGGCCGGGCTGTGCGCGATGCTGGTGGCGCTGAGCATTATCCCGATGGTGGGGTTTGACGTTTTCTGGCAGATCTACAGCCATCTGAAAAAACTGCGCATGTCCCGCCAGGACATCCGTGACGAATTTAAACAGAGCGAAGGCGACCCGCACATTAAAGGCCGCATCCGTCAGATGCAGCGTGCAGCGGCGCGCCGTCGCATGATGGCCGATGTGCCAAAAGCAGATGTCATTGTCACCAACCCGACGCACTACTCCGTCGCACTGCAATACGACGAGAATAAGATGAGTGCGCCGAAAGTGGTGGCCAAAGGCGCGGGAATGATTGCGCTGCGTATTCGTGAGCTGGGGACGGAGAACCGTGTGCCGATCCTCGAAGCGCCACCGCTGGCGCGTGCGCTCTATCGCCATTCTGAAATTGGTCAGCAAATCCCGGGCCAGCTGTATGCGGCAGTTGCCGAAGTGCTGGCGTGGGTATGGCAGTTGAAACGCTGGCGTCTGTCCGGCGGGCAACGACCTGTTAAACCTGAGAATCTCCCGGTGCCTGAGGCGCTGGACTTTTTGAACGAGAAGGACACTGATGGCTAATCTGGTAGCAATGCTGCGTCTACCCAGCAATCTGAAATCGACCCAATGGCAGGTTCTCGCCGGGCCGGTGCTCATTTTGCTTATTTTGTCGATGATGGTGCTGCCGCTACCGGCGTTTATCCTCGACCTGTTGTTTACCTTTAACATCGCACTCTCCATCATGGTGCTGTTGGTGGCGATGTTCACCCAGCGCACGCTGGAATTCGCCGCATTCCCGACCATTCTGCTGTTTACCACCTTGTTGCGCCTGGCGCTGAACGTCGCTTCGACGCGTATTATCCTGATGGAAGGGCATACGGGATCGGCGGCGGCAGGGCGGGTAGTTGAAGCCTTCGGTCACTTCCTCGTTGGCGGTAACTTCGCCATCGGTATCGTGGTGTTCGTCATCCTCGTTATCATCAACTTTATGGTTATCACCAAAGGTGCGGGGCGTATCGCCGAAGTGGGCGCGCGTTTCGTACTTGATGGGATGCCCGGTAAACAGATGGCGATTGACGCCGATCTCAACGCCGGGATTATCGGTGAAGATGAAGCGAAACGCCGCCGTTCTGAAGTGACGCAAGAAGCGGACTTCTACGGTTCGATGGACGGTGCGAGTAAGTTCGTTCGCGGCGACGCCATTGCCGGTATTCTGATCATGGTTATTAACGTCATCGGCGGTTTGCTGGTGGGCGTTCTGCAACATGGTCTGTCGATGGGTGATGCGGCCTCAAGTTACACCCTACTGACCATCGGTGACGGTCTGGTTGCGCAGATCCCGGCGCTGGTTATCTCTACCGCGGCGGGTGTTATCGTCACCCGCGTCAGCACCGATCAGGATGTTGGCCAGCAGATGGTTGGCCAGTTGTTCAGCAATCCGCGCGTGATGATGCTCAGCGCCGGCGTACTCGGCCTGCTGGGGCTGGTGCCGGGGATGCCGAACTTTGTGTTCCTGCTGTTTACCGCCGCGCTGCTCGGTCTTGCCTGGTGGCTGCGTGGTAAAGACCAGGCCGCGCCTGCTGAAGCCGCGCCGATGAAGCTGCCGGAAAACACCCAGGCGGTGGAAGCCACCTGGAACGATGTGCAGCTTGAAGATTCCCTCGGTATGGAAGTGGGCTATCGCCTGATCCCGATGGTGGACTTCCAGCAGGATGGCGAACTGTTAGGCCGTATCCGCAGTATTCGTAAGAAATTCGCGCAGGATATGGGCTTCCTGCCGCCTGTTGTCCACATCCGCGACAATATGGATCTGCCGCCTGCCCGTTACCGCATCCTGATGAAAGGGGTGGAAATTGGTAGCGGCGAGGCTTACCCCGGTCGCTGGCTGGCGATTAACCCAGGCACGGCGGCGGGCACGCTGCCGGGTGAGCAAACCGTGGACCCGGCTTTTGGCCTGGCCGCTATCTGGATTGAGAGCGCGTTGAAAGAACAGGCGCAGATCCAGGGCTACACCGTTGTGGAAGCCAGTACCGTGGTGGCAACACACCTTAACCACCTGATTGGTCAATTCTCGGCGGAGCTGTTTGGTCGCCAGGAAGCGCAGCAACTGCTTGACCGGGTGAGCCAGGAGATGCCGAAGCTGACCGAAGATTTGGTGCCGGGCGTCGTCACGCTGACCACGCTGCACAAAGTGCTGCAAAACCTGCTGGCCGAAAAAGTGCCAATCCGCGATATGCGCACCATTCTCGAAACGCTGGCCGAGCATGCGCCGCTGCAAACCGATCCGCACGAACTCACGGCGGTAGTGCGCGTGGCATTGGGCCGCGCCATTACCCAGCAGTGGTTCCCGGGTAATGATGAAGTGCAGGTGATTGGTCTTGATACGCCGCTTGAACGTTTGCTGTTGCAGGCATTGCAGGGCGGTGGCGGTCTGGAACCGGGTCTTGCCGATCGCTTACTGGAACAAACTCAGGAGGCGTTAACGCGCCAGGAAATGTTGGGGGCGCCGCCGGTGTTGCTGGTGAACCACGCGCTGCGTCCACTGTTGGCGCGCTTCCTGCGCCGCAGCCTGCCGCAACTGGTGGTGTTGTCGAACATGGAAATGTCGGATAACCGCAGCATCCGTATGACTGCGACTATCGGAGGCAAATAATGCGTTATCTGGCCTGGTTGGTGGCTTTGCCGCTGTTTGCCCACGCGGCCGGAAACGGCATTGGCGAAGGCATGTGGCAGGCCAGCAGTATCGGTATCCGGCTGGATAACCGCGGCGTGGTCTCTTCATCACGACCGCTGGGCCCTTCGCAGCCAGTAAACGGGCTGATGACGGATGTCTCGTGGCGCTATGAATTAAATGGCCCGACGCCTGCTGGGTTAATTGTTCGGCTCTGTTCTCAGGCGCGCTGTGTCGAGCTGGATGGGCAGAGTGGCACCACGCGCGGCTTTACCGATGTTCCGGCACTCGAATTGCTGCGTTTTGTCTGGGAAGTGCCCGGCGGTGGACGGTTATGGCCGCCGCTGGACGTTCGTAGTAACAAAGTGCTGGTCAATTACCGTCAACCCACTCAGCAAAACTAACCGCTTCGCTTCAATGAGTTAGCTTGTTTTTTGCCCGAAAATCCCGCCGCACTGGCGGGATTTTGCTATCCGCCCCGCATTTTTGACCGCTCCTTTTGATGCAACAGAAACGCTGTTTTATAAATCAGTGAAGCGCGTATCGGCACTCTTTGCATTTTTGCCAGCCACGTAATTTTGATGGCAGAAACAGAAAGGTTTCCCGTTGCACATCCTCTTACTTTAGCCGTGTAAGAAATTCCTTTGGCTAAGCCGGATCGTCAAAGGTCCCCCAAAATAAACAGGGTTGACGGCAATGAAAACACGAAAAATTGGATTGGCTAATTATCTCGCCTATGGCTCGGGCGATTTTCTGGGTGCGGGCACAACCGCGTTAACCGCAGCATGGTTACTCTATTTCTATACGACCTTTTGCGGCCTGACGCCGATTGAAGCGACATTTATCTTCGCGACAGCAAGGGTGCTGGATGCGGTGGTCAGTCCGCTGATGGGCTTTTTAACCGATAATTTCGGTTCGACCTGGCTTGGTAAACGCTTCGGTCGACGTAAGTTCTTTATTTTGTTAGGTATCCCTTGCGTGTTCAGCTACTCAATAATGTGGGTAGGGGACATGAGTTTCTGGTATTACCTGCTGACGTATCTGCTGTTCGATGTGGTCTACACCATGATTCTGGTGCCGTACGAAACGCTGGTGCCGGAAATGACTGACGACTTTAAACAGAAAACCAAATTCTCCGGCGCGCGTATCTCCATGGCGCAGATGTCGGCGATTCTGGCCTCGTTCCTGCCGGGCGTCCTGCTGTCACACTTTGGTAAAGACAACCCGGTTTCCTTTTTCTACGCAAGCCTGGTGTTCTCGGTGCTCTGTGCGCTGATGCTGACGTTTGTCTGGTGCTTTACCTGGGAACGACCGCGCGAAGAGTGGACCGAAGCGGCGTTGCGCGCGGAAGAAGAGAAAAAGAGCCTCACGCTTGGGCAAAGTTTGCGCCGCCTGTTTGTTGAACTCAGCTCCACGCTGCGTATCAAGATTTTCCGCCAGCACCTGGGGATGTACCTCGGCGGTTATATCGCGCAGGACGTATTTAACGCGGTGTTCACCTATTACGTGGTGTTCGTGTTGATGCAGGAAGCATCGCTGGCCTCCAACTTGCTGGGCACGATGGCGATTTTCCAGTTCATCGCGGTGATTGCCATGATACCGCTGTGCATCCGCTTCGGACCTGCACCGTCATACCGCATGGTGGTGGTGCTGTTCGGTCTGAGCGCCGCCTCTTATGCCGTGCTCTACTACGCCGGTTTAAGCGATGTTTATTCGCTGCTGTTGCTGGTGTCCGCCGTTGCCGGTCTGGGACGCGGTGGTATCAACTACGTACCGTGGAACACCTACACCTACATTGCGGATATCGACGAAGTGGTCACCGGCCAGCGCCGTGAAGGGATCTTCGCCGGGATCATGACGCTGACCCGTAAAGCCTCGCAGGCCGGTGCGGTGATGCTGGTGGGGATTGTGATGCAAGCGTCTGGCTTTGTCTCCGGGCAGAAAACCCAGGTGCCAGAAGTGAGCCACACCATTTTGATGATCATGTGCTTTGGCACCATTGCGGTATTGTGCTGCGGCTTCCTCGTCTCCTTACGCTTCAAGCTGAACCTGAAAACCCACAGCGTGCTGCGTGAAGAAACGGCCAAAATGCGCCAGAGCGGCCGCGCGATGCCAGAAAGTATCACGCCGCAAGCGCGTGAAACCGTCGAAATGCTGGCGGGCATGCCTTACGAATCCTTGTGGGGCAACAACAACATTGGCTATCTGAATCGCAATAAACCTGCCGCGCCATCGCTGAAAGACGCGTCACTGAAATCGACTTATAACTGAGGTTAAGAATATGAAGGTTTGGCCTGTCAAACACAGCCCGTTACTGCGTCAGCCAGAGCGTTTTATCGCCCGTGATGAACTGAAAGCGTTGATCCGCAAGGTGACGCATAACCTGGTCAATATTCACGACAACACCGGTGAGTTTTTACTCCGTCTCGACGATGGGCGCGTGATTGATACTAAAGGCTGGGCTGGCTGGGAGTGGACGCACGGCGTGGGTCTGTACGGGATGTATCAGTATTACCGTCAGACCGGCGAAGAGGGCGTGCGCGAGGTGATTGACAACTGGTTCGCCGACCGTTTTGCAGAAGGCGCAACCACTAAAAACGTCAACACCATGGCGCCGTTCCTGACGCTGGCGTACCGCTATGAAGAGACCGGTAACCCGACTTATCTCCCGTGGCTGGAAAGCTGGGCCGAATGGGCGATGAACGAGATGCCGCGCACCGACTGCGGCGGCATGCAGCACATCACGCTGGCGGAGGAGAACCACCAGCAGATGTGGGACGACACGCTGATGATGACCGTGCTGCCGCTGGCGAAAATCGGCAAATTGCTCAACCGGCCAGACTATGTGGAAGAGGCGGTGTATCAGTTTCTGCTGCATGTGCAGAACCTGATGGACAGGGAAACCGGACTGTGGTTCCACGGCTGGAATTACGACGGTCACCACAATTTTGCCAACGCCCGCTGGGCGCGCGGGAATAGCTGGCTGACCATCGTTATCCCGGATTTCCTTGAGCTTGTCGATCTGCCGGAAAACAATGCGGTGCGCCGTTATCTGGTTCAGGTGCTGAATGCGCAAATCGCCGCGCTGGCGAAGTGCCAGCATGAAAGTGGGTTGTGGCATACGCTGCTCGACGATCCAGATTCTTATCTGGAAGCCTCGGCAACCGCCGGATTTGCCTATGGCATTCTGAAAGCGCTGCGTAAGCGTTATATCAGCGCCGATTACACGGATGTGGCGGAAAAAGCGGTGAAAGCGATTGTGGAAAATATTTCGCCGGAAGGAGAGTTGTTGCAGGTATCTTTTGGCACCGGGATGGGCAGTAATCTGGCGTTTTATCGCCAGATCCCGCTGACCTCAATGCCATACGGCCAGGCGATGGCGATGCTCTGTTTGACGGAGTATCTGCGCAAATATTTCTGAAAGGCGATAAATGAAAAACCCCGGCTGGCCGGGGTTTTTTTATGGCTAAAAACGGAAGGGATTACATACGCTCTACGGTTTCGATACCCAGCGTATCCAGACCGAGTTTCAGCGTTTTTGCCGTCAGCAGGGCCAGTTTCAGGCGGCTTAAACGGGTTTCTTCGTTTTCCGCGCTGAGGATCGGGCAGTGCTCGTAGAAGCCGGAGAACAGACCCGCCAGATCGTACAGATAGGCGCACATCACATGCGGCGTACCTTCACGGGCAACGACGGACAGGGTTTCTTCGAACTGCAACAGACGCGCTGCCAGTTGGGATTCACGCTCTTCGCCAATCACCACCGGTGCGTTTTCCAGTACGCTCTCTTCAATACCCGCTTTACGGAATACGGAGAGCACGCGGGTGTAAGCGTACTGCATGTACGGTGCGGTGTTGCCTTCAAAGGCCAGCATGTTGTCCCAGTCGAAAACGTAATCGGTGGTGCGGTTTTTCGACAGATCCGCATATTTCACCGCGCCGATACCGACTGCGTTGGCCAATTTTTCCAGCTCGTCGGCAGGCATATCCGGGTTCTTTTCAGCCACCAGACGGCGCGCGCGTTCCAGCGCTTCATCCAGCAGATCGGAAAGTTTCACCGTACCGCCCGCGCGGGTTTTGAACGGCTTGCCGTCTTTGCCGAGCATCATGCCGAACATGTGGTGTTCCAGCGGCACGGAATCCGGCACATAACCGGCTTTACGCACGATGGTCCAGGCCTGCATCAGGTGCTGATGCTGACGGGAATCGATGTAGTAGAGCACGCGATCGGCATGCAGCGTTTCATAACGGTATTTCGCGCAGGCGATGTCCGTGGTGGTGTACAGATAGCCGCCATCCTTTTTCTGGATGATGACGCCCATCGGTTCGCCTTCTTTGTTTTTGTACTCATCCAGGAATACCACGGTCGCGCCTTCGCTCTCGACCGCCAGACCTTTGGCTTTCAGATCCGCAACGATGCCCGGTAACATCGGGTTATACAGGCTTTCACCCATTACATCTTTACGGGTCAGCGTCACGTTCAGGCGTTCGTAGGTTTTCTGGTTCTGACTCATAGTGATATCGACCAGCTTGCGCCACATCTCGCGGCAATATTCATCGCCGCCTTGCAGTTTCACCACGTAAGCGCGTGCGCGTTCAGCGAATGCCGCGTCTTCGTCATAATGTTTTTTGGCTTCACGGTAAAAACCTTCCAGATCCGCCAGCGCCATTTCACCGGCGTTCTCCTGCTGTTGCAGCTCAAGATAGGCAATCAGCATGCCGAACTGGGTGCCCCAGTC
This sequence comes from Kosakonia sp., assembly GCF_032104925.1. Taxonomy (NCBI): domain Bacteria; kingdom Pseudomonadati; phylum Pseudomonadota; class Gammaproteobacteria; order Enterobacterales; family Enterobacteriaceae; genus Kosakonia; species Kosakonia sp. The sequence continues at coordinate 51,987 of NZ_DAMCGF010000003.1, read as the reverse complement.
GCCAACGTGGTTGGCGCGAATCACGTTATGGCCGAGGAATTCCAGCGTACGGACTGATGCATCGCCAATGATGGTGGAACGTAGATGGCCGACATGCATCTCTTTCGCCACGTTCGGCGCGGAGTAATCGATAACCACGGTTTGCGGCTGCGGTTTTGTTACGCCCAGGCGATCGGATTTCAGCGCCGCATCTACCTGCGAGGCGAGAAACTCAGGCGCGAGGAAAATATTGATAAAGCCAGGACCGGCGATTTCAACTTTATTGGCAATCCCGTCGAGAGAAAGGTGAGACAGAACCTGCTCGGCCAGTTGTCGCGGCGCCATGCCCAGTTTTTTCGCTACTGCCATCACGCCATTAGCCTGATAGTCGCCAAACTGAATTTTTGCTGACTGACGAACCTGCGCTTCACAATCGACTGGCGCGCCTGCTGCAATCATGGCCTGACTGACTTTTTCTGAGAGAAGAGCCTGAATATTCACCGGGATACCTTACTTTTAGGACACCGCGTCGCTGAGGCGGCGTCCGGGTGTTTAATAAAGGCGGGAGTATACTGCAAATGCCCGGTGGCGTCAGCACTGCATAACACGGTAGATTATGCGCTTTGTTATGACTTGCGAGCACTGTTATGCGTACCTGGCAAACTGTCGAAGAGTTGCAGGATATCGTGGAAGATTTGCCACGGTTTACCCAAGATTTGCAAAATTTAGCTACTCGTCTGGGGCTGGGTATCGCCCCCTTAAATGCCGATCACATCTCGTTGCGCTGCCACCAGAACACCACGGCGGAGCGCTGGCGGCGTGGTTTTGAACACTGTGGCGAACTGCTGTCGGAAAACATCATTAATGGTCGGCCGATTTGCCTGTTCAAACTGCGTGAACCCGTGTGCGTCGCCCACTGGCAGTTTACGGTGATTGAGTTGCCGTGGCCGGGTGAAAAGCGCTATCCGCGCGAAGGGTGGGAGCATGTAGAAATCGTGCTGCCGGGCGATATCGCCACGCTCAACGCGCGTGCGCTGGCGCTGCTGGCTGATGAGGGCTTAAGCCAGCCGGGTATTTCGGTGAAAACCAGTTCACCAAAAGGCGAGCGCGAACGGCTGCCCAATCCAACGCTGGCGGTGACGGATGGCAAAGTCACCGTGAAATTTCATCCGTGGACCATTGAAGAGATTGTCGCGAGCGAGCAGGGGTGAAAGCGCTTGCGAAAGCGAGCCATGCTGAACCGGGGGAGAGGAAATGACCTTACTGGAAATCTGTTGTTATGGTGTCGATGACGCGGTGATTGCTGAGCAACGTGGCGCCGATCGCATTGAATTTTGCGCCGCGCCGAAAGAGGGCGGTTTAACCCCTTCCTTTGGCGCGTTAAAAGCGATTCGACAGGCGGTGACCATTCCCGTACATCCGATCGTGCGCCCGCGCGGTGGGGATTTTTGCTACCGGGCCGATGAGTTTGCCACCATGTTGAGCGATATTGAGATGCTGCGTGAGTTGGGTTTCCCCGGGCTGGTCACCGGTGTGCTGACGGAAGAGGGAGATGTCGATATTGTGCGCATGCGGGAAATTATGCAGGCCGCACAGGGGATGGCGGTAACTTTTCATCGCGCGTTCGATATGTGTGCTAATCCGCTTCAGGTATTTGATAACTTAGCGGAATTAGGCATTGCGCGTATTCTCACGTCTGGTCAGCAGCCCTCGGCAGCAAAAGGACTTTCATTAATCAGGGAACTAAATGCCAGGTCTGGTGTTCCAATCATTATGGCCGGCGCAGGTGTGCGTCCGGATAACCTCGAAACCTTTCTCCATGCGGGTATTAAAGAGGTGCATAGCTCGGCAGGCCGCTGGACAGCATCGCCGATGCGCTATCGCAATCCAGGATTATCGATGTCGTCAGATGCCAGTGCGGATGAATATGCCCGCTACGGCGTGGATGGCGATGCGGTAGCGCTAATGAAAGAGATGATGTTGCACCATCGCCCGTAACAGTTTTTACCGCGCATCATGTCGCCCAATATGATGCTTGCTTGTACCAGGCCCCTGCCATTAACAGGGGCCTTTTTTTATCTTACGGTTTACGGGCAATCAACACCGCGCGAACCGGGGCCGGGTAGCCTTCAACGGTTTTACTGTTATCCGCCGGGTTAAGAAAATCGGCCAGTGATTCCGTAACCATCCACGGCGTGCGACGTTGCTCGTCGGTACTGGTAACGCTGGTATCCGCAATGCGTACATCAACAAAACCACACTTCTCCAGCCAGTTTTTCAGCGCCAGCGCGGAAGGGATAAAATAGACGTTTCGCATTTGCGCATAGCGGTCACCGGGCACCAGCACGGTATTTTCATCGCCTTCCACCACCAGTGTTTCCAGTACCAGCTCGCCATCTTTCACCAGTTGATCTTTCAACTGCCATAGATGTTCAAGCGGTGAACGGCGGTGATAGAGCACGCCCATGGAAAACACAGTATCGAAAGCGTTCAGCGCCGGAAGCTGCTCAATGCCAAGCGGCAAAAGATGCGCGCGACGATCGTCGCCCAACAGCTTACGCACGGCTTCAAACTGGCATAAAAACAACTGCGTTGGATCGATACCAACGGCAATCTGCACACCCGCGCCGACCATGCGCCACAGGTGGTAACCGCTGCCGCAGCCGACATCCAGAATGGTGCGGCCTTTCAGGTCAGAAAGGTGCGGCAGGACGCGCTCCCATTTCCAGTCGGAACGCCATTCGGTGTCGATATCAATGCCATACAGTGAAAATGGCCCTTTGCGCCACGGCATCAGATTACGCAGCAGCGTTTCCATACCTTTAAGCTGCCCGGCGCTGAGCGGTTCGGCGCTTTGCGCGCTGACGCTGTGCAGCAGATCCAGCTTTGCGGGGGTGATGGTCGGCAGAAATTCTACCGCGTTGTTCCACTGCTTAAACTGCCCGTGCAATGCTTCACGCTGCCAGGCGGCGATCTGGGCGGGTAACGTTTCCAGCCAGTGCGCGAGCGTACCGGTGGCTATTTGCTGATAAAAACGGCCGAACTCAATCATGCTGCAACCGCCTTCAGAGCCACCAGCGAACCAAAATTAAAACACTGGAACCACAGTTCGCTGTGCTCAAAACCGGCAGTGCGCAGGCGGGTTTTATGCGCTTCAACAGAATCCGTCAGCATGACATTTTCCAGCATGCTGCGCTTCTGGCTGATCTCCAGTTCGCTGTAGCCGTTAGCACGTTTAAAATCGTGGTGCATATTGAACAGCAATTCGCCGACGGTGTGGTCTTCAAAACTGAATTTTTCCGATAACACTAACGCGCCGCCAGGGTTCAGCCCCTGGTAAACTTTCTGCAGCAGTTTCAGGCGGTCGTCCGGCTGCAGAAATTGCAAGGTGAAGTTGAGTACCACCATCGAAGCGTTTTCAATCAGAATATCGCGAATATCGCCTTCAATCACTTCAACGGGCGTAGGCGCTTTATAGGCATCGATATGACGACGGCAGCGCTCCACCATGGCGGGTGAATTGTCGACGGCGATAATTTTGCAATCAGCATGGTGAATGTTGCGACGCACTGAGAGCGTGGCCGCGCCCAGTGAGCAGCCGAGATCGTAAACCTGCGTGGCAGGCTGGACAAAGCGCTCCGCCAGCATGCCGATCATCGAGATAATATTGGAGTAACCCGGTACGGAACGCTGGATCATGTCCGGGAAGACTTCGGCTACCCGTTCGTCAAAAGTCCAGTCGCCCAGGCTGGCGATAGGCGCAGAAAAAAGCGTGTCGCGGTGAGACATAGTGTAAATATCCGGGAAAACAAAGGGGCGTATTGTGCGCTAATGCAGGGAGAAAACCAACTCCCAGGGCATGTACCACAGATTTGCCAGCACCATCAACAGCAGCGAGCAAAAGGTTGCGCCCATGCCGGAACGACGCCAGCGGATCAGGCGGTGGTGAAAGCCGTAATAATGCATCAGGCGACCGGCGATCAGCAGCAGCCCACAAACATGCACTAACCAGGTTTGCGCGCCGTCCATCTCCATAAAAAGAAGCAGGATCAGGGCGACGGGAATGTATTCCACCGCATTGCCATGAATGCGTATCGCACTTTGCAGCTCGCTAAACCCGCCGTCGCCATAGCTAACACGGTATTGCGTGCGCAGGCGAATAACGTCAAAAGAAAATTTTATGAGTAACAATGCACCCAGCACGGCGTAAAGCGCGCTAACCATACTAACTCCCTTTAAGGCTCTGGTGACCGCTAGACAATGATAGGTGGTTCGTTCAGAAAAGAGAAGATTGCAGCGGAAGAGAAGGGGCGTCGCCAACGCTCGGGACGGCGGCCTGCAACCGCTGCCACAGGGTTTCCACCAGTTCCGGCGCTTGCGCGATATCGGGCGTATGCAAAAACAAATAGGGGGTGGTGGTCTGTTCCCACAACGGGAGTTTTTGCAGCCATACGGCAAACAGCTGGCGATTTTGCTCCATATTATCGCTGCCGATAAAACGCACCATCGGATGGCTGGCGGTTATCAGCGCATGCACCGGGACTTTCGGCTTTTTGCGCTGCGCTTCAATGATCGCTTCACTGTGCGGAATAGCGCTGTGCACCGGTCGGCTATCAAGGATCACGCGATTCACCCCGCGCGCATGTAAGCCCTGATTGAGCGCTTTTTCCTCTTCGCCTTTGGCGAAAAAGCCTGGATGACGCACTTCAACGCCATAGGTGAAATCAGCCGGCAACGCGTCCAGAAATGCCCACAACGCGGGGAGATCGCGCGGGCCAAAGGTTGCCGGAAGCTGTAACCAGTACTGGCCTATCCGGTTGGCAAGCGGCGACATTCGTTGAAAAAACTCGTCTGTCAGATCGCGGCAGTTACGCAGCGCCGCCTGGTGCGAAATGGTGGCGGGGAATTTAAAGCAAAAGCGGAAATCATCGGTGGTTTGTTCGCGCCAGCGCGCCACGATCTCAGCTTTTGGCAGCGCGTAAAGCGTGGTGTTGCCTTCGACGCAGTTAAAGTGACGGGCGTACTCTTCGAGGCTGGTGATGCCAAGGCGCACCCATTTGGGGTGCGACCATTGCGGCAGGCCGACATACATCATAACGCGCTGAGGATCTCGTCCGTGCTGCGAACACGGCTAATGCGCGGGAAGATATACTTCAGGCTGCTCTGATGTTGCTCGTTGCTGCCTGCGCTGCAAGCATCTTCAGCAATCACCAGCGAAAAACCTAATTCCCATGCGTTGCGCGCGGTGGATTCCACGCCAATATTGGTGGAAATGCCGCACAGCACAATGGTGTCGATGCCACGGCGGCGCAGTTGCAGCTCAAGATCGGTGCCGTAAAACGCGCCCCACTGGCGTTTGGTCACTTCAATATCGCTCTCTTTTTTACCCAGGGCCTGCGGGTAAACCCACCAGTTTTCCGGTAGAGTATGACCGCCTGTTGGCGCGTCAACCGGCTGTTTCAGCGCTTCGGCGAAATCCGCAGACCAGCCAACGCGCACTAATACGACCGGCGAACCGTTGGCACGGAATTTTTCCGCGAGCGTTGCGGCACGTTGAACCACGTCCTGCGCTGTGTGCGGGCCACCGGCGAAAGGTAAAATACCCTCCTGTAAATCGATCACCACCAGTGCGGTTTTCTCAGCATTGAGTTCCAGCATAATAACTCCTGAAAAATGAATGACGTCGGCGGATACCTTACGCGTTATGCAGGTGCGGACGGTTTACAAATTTTGTTAAATTTTGTGAGAATGCGCAATAAGCGCGCAGCAAACGCGCGTACAGTCGGTCGCGGGCTTATCGTCAGTCAGAATTTCCAGTATAATAGCCCCCTTTTTTCATCCAGTTGTGACATACGAAAATAGCTGCCACCAGAGTGCCTGCCCCGCAGGCGGCGGGTCGCGCGCAGCTAATTAAGGGATATCTCATGCGTACAGTATATTGCGGGCAGCTCAATCAGTCCCATGTGGGACAGCAAGTAACGCTTTGTGGGTGGGTCAATCGTCGTCGTGACCTCGGTAGCCTTATCTTTATTGATATGCGCGATCGCGAAGGCATCGTGCAGGTGTTTTTCGACCCGGACCGTCAGGATGCGTTCCAGCTCGCCTCTGAACTGCGTAATGAGTTCTGCATTCAGGTTACCGGTACCGTGCGTGCGCGCGACGGCAAAAACGTCAACAAAGATATGGCAACCGGTGAAGTGGAAGTGTTCGCCACCGGGCTGAATATTATCAACCGTTCTGACGTGCTGCCGCTGGACTCCAACCACGTTAATACCGAAGAAGCGCGTCTGAAATACCGCTACCTCGATCTGCGCCGCCCGGAAATGGCTCAGCGCCTGAAAACCCGCGCCCGGATCACCAGCTTCGTGCGTCGCTTTATGGATGACCACGGTTTCCTCGATATTGAAACCCCGATGCTGACCAAAGCGACGCCGGAAGGCGCGCGTGACTATCTCGTGCCGTCGCGCGTGCATAAAGGCAAATTCTACGCGCTGCCGCAATCCCCACAGCTGTTTAAACAACTGCTGATGATGTCCGGCTTCGACCGTTACTATCAGATCGTCAAATGTTTCCGTGATGAAGACCTGCGTGCTGACCGCCAGCCGGAATTCACCCAGATCGATGTGGAAACGTCCTTTATGACCGCGCCGCAGGTGCGTGAAGTGATGGAAGCGCTGGTTCGCGAGCTGTGGCAGGAAATTCGTGGTGTGGATCTGGGCGAGTTCCCGATTATGACCTTCGCTGAAGCCGAGCGTCGTTACGGTTCCGATAAACCCGATTTGCGTAACCCGATGGAGCTGGTGGACGTGGCCGACTTGCTGAAAGCGGTCGAGTTTAAAGTCTTCTCCGGCCCGGCAAACGATCCGAAAGGCCGTGTTGCCGCGCTGCGTGTGCCAGGTGGCGCACAACTTAGCCGTAAACAGATTGACGACTACGGCAAGTTTATCGAAATCTACGGGGCGAAAGGCCTTGCTTACATTAAGGTCAACGAAGCGGCAAAAGGACTGGAGGGGATCACCAGCCCGGTCGCGAAGTTCCTGAACGCTGAAATCGTTAGCGCGATCCTTGAGCGCACTGGCGCACAAGATGGCGACATGATTTTCTTCGGCGCGGACCACAAAAAAGTGGTGGCTGATGCGCTGGGCGCGCTGCGTCTGAAGCTGGGTAAAGACCTGAATCTGACCGACGAAACCAAATGGGCGCCGCTGTGGGTGATCGACTTCCCGATGTTTGAAGATGACGGCGAAGGCGGTCTGACCGCGATGCATCACCCGTTCACCTCGCCGAAAGATATGACCGCGGCTGAGCTGAAAGCGGCACCGGAAGAGGCCGTAGCGAATGCTTACGATATGGTTATCAACGGTTATGAAGTGGGTGGCGGTTCGGTGCGTATCCATAACGGCGAAATGCAGCAGACTGTATTCGGCATTCTGGGCATCAATGAGCAGGAACAGCGTGAGAAGTTCGGCTTCCTGCTGGATGCGCTGAAGTATGGTACGCCGCCGCACGCGGGTCTGGCGTTTGGTCTGGATCGTCTGACCATGTTACTGACCGGCACTGATAACATCCGTGACGTGATTGCGTTCCCGAAAACCACGGCGGCGGCCTGTCTGCTGACCGAAGCGCCAAGTTTCGCCAACCCGGCATCGCTGGCTGAGCTGGGTATTTCCGTCGTCAAAAAAGAGACGACGGAGAATAAATAAGATGGCCTTTAAGCACCCTGTTTCTGTGCTGGTGGTGATTTACGCCGAGGACACGAAACGGGTGCTGATGTTGCAGCGACGCGACGATCCTGATTTCTGGCAGTCGGTTACCGGCAGTCTCGAAGCAGGAGAGGTAGCGTCGCAAGCCGCCATGCGTGAAGTAAAGGAAGAGGTCGACATCGATATTGCTTGCGAGCAACTGACCTTAGTCGACTGTCAGCGCACGGTGGAATTTGAAATATTTAGTCATTTACGTCATCGCTATGCGCCGGGCGTTACGCACAATACCGAATCCTGGTTTTGTCTTGCGCTGCCCCATGAACGCCAGATCGTTTTTAGTGAACATCTGGCGTACCGCTGGCTTGATGCCCCGGCAGCGGCGGCATTAACCAAGTCGTGGAGCAACCGGCAGGCGATTGAAGAATTTGTTATTAACGCCGACTAATTTCCCCTGGAATTTCAGTTCTCAGGAAGGTGGCAATCCCCGGCGTCGCCAGGTGTTTACTGTGGTAAGCAACGGGTGCGAACGGGGGCAGCCAACGCGCCAGAGGACTGAAAGCCGCCGGGAAAAGGCTTTATTGGAGAGTTTTTTATGGCAGGTCATAGTAAATGGGCCAACACCAAACACCGCAAAGCGGCACAGGATGCTAAACGCGGTAAGATCTTTACCAAAATCATCCGTGAACTGGTAACGGCTGCGCGTCTGGGCGGCGGTGATATCGGTTCTAACCCGCGCCTGCGTGCGGCGGTTGATAAAGCGCTGTCTAACAACATGACCCGCGACACCTTAAACCGTGCTATCGCGCGTGGTGTGGGTGGTGATGATGACGCGAACATGGAAACCATCATTTATGAAGGTTATGGTCCTGGCGGTACGGCGGTGATGGTGGAGTGTCTGAGTGACAACCGCAACCGTACCGTGGCGGAAGTGCGTCATGCTTTCAGCAAATGCGGTGGTAACCTCGGTACTGACGGTTCTGTCGCCTATCTGTTCAGCAAAAAAGGGGTTATCTCCTTCGACGCAGGCGACGAAGACACCATTATGGAAGCGGCGCTGGAAGCCGGTGCTGAAGACGTAGTGACGTTTGATGATGGCGCAATTGACGTTTATACCGCGTGGGAAGAGATGGGCGCAGTGCGTGACGCACTGGAAGCCGCGGGTCTGAAAGCGGACAATGCTGAAGTCTCCATGATCCCGTCGACCAAAGCCGACATGGATGCGGAAACCGCGCCGAAACTGCTGCGTCTGATCGATATGCTCGAAGATTGCGACGACGTGCAGGAGGTTTACCACAACGGTGAGATCTCTGATGAGGTTGCGGCGACACTCTAATGTCGCTGATTAACTCGCCTGTCACCGGAGACGCATAATGGCGATCATTCTCGGTATCGATCCGGGTTCGCGCGTCACCGGTTACGGCGTGATCCGCCAGACGGGACGACAACTGACCTATCTCGGCAGCGGTTGTATCCGTACCAAAGTGGATGATTTACCGTCGCGTCTGAAGCTGATTTATGCGGGCGTGACGGAGATCATTACCCAGTTCCAACCGGATTTTTTCGCTATTGAACAAGTATTTATGGCGAAAAACGCCGATTCGGCACTCAAGCTGGGGCAGGCGCGCGGTGTGGCGATTGTCGCCGCCGTCAATCAGGACTTGCCGGTGTTTGAATATGCCGCACGGCAGGTAAAGCAGACGGTGGTGGGGATTGGCAGCGCGGAAAAAAGCCAGGTGCAACATATGGTGCGCACGCTGCTGAAACTGCCCGCTAACCCGCAGGCGGATGCGGCAGATGCGCTGGCTATCGCCATCACGCATTGCCATGTCAGCCAGAATGCGTTGCAGGTGAGCAGCACAAGGCTCAATCTGGCTCGCGGACGATTACGCTAAAAAGCGCCGGTTTACCGGCGCTTTTTTTATAACAGCGAACTTATCTTGCGTGCGTCCTCGTCGGTCGACGGGTTATAGACCACCATTGTCAGGTCCGGTTGCCCTTCCACCGAAAAACTCGAATACTCCAGCGATAACCGACCGACCGCACCATGCAGCAGGATTTTGGTGCCTTCTTCCATGACCGCAATATCGTTATTCTGCCAGAGCTCGGCGAACTCAGCAGAAGCTGCACTGAGTTCTTCCACCAGCGGACGAATTTCAACCGACGCACCCGCGCGGGTTGCATCAGCACGAAAAGCGGCCACCAGAAAGCGGGCGAGCGAGTGCCAGTCCACCTGCGCGGCGCGTGCCTGGGGATTAAGAAAAATACGCCGCAGAATGTTACGTTCATGTGCAGGCTGGCTGGCGTAATCGGATAACACCACCGTGGCGGCTTTGTTCCAGGCGAGCACATCCCAAGTTGCATTGCGGATCATCGCCGGGCTCAGGTGCATACAGTCCAGCACCTTTTGCAGCCTTTCTGTCACGGTTCCTCTGGCCGGGTAATGCATGCCCGGAGCACGGCCTAATGCCAGATGAAAAACGTGTTCGCGTTCGCGCTCAGAAAGGCGCAGCGCCTGGCAAATGCGCTCCAGCACTTCCGCCGAAGGCGTTCCCCCGCGACCTTGCTCAAGCCAGGTGTACCAGGTAGCACTAATACAGGCCAGATGCGCCACCTCTTCACGGCGTAGCCCCGGCGTACGCCGCCGTGCGGTATGAAAACCCAGCGCCACAGGGTCAAGCTGCGCCCGGCGCGACTTCAGGTAACTGCCCAGATCTTTAGGCTGAGTAACGCTTTGCATCCTGTTAGTCCTTATACCCCGATAACGTCACTACTTTTCACTACAGAGGATATTTATAAGGATAACGGCGCGAGTCAACATCAGGAGACACACACATGCATGTTTTTCTAACGGGCGCGACCGGTTGGGTCGGCGCAAAAGTGGCGGCAGAGCTGATTGCTGCCGGGCACCAGGTGAGCGGCCTGGCAAGAAATGCGGATAAAGCACAGGCGCTGCTGGCTGCGGGAGGGCAGGTTGTTTCCGGAACGCTGGATGACCATTCTCTCTTGTTTGACGCGGCTTCGCGTGCGGATGCGGTGATCCATACCGCCTTTAATCACGACTTTTCCCGTTTTGCGGAAAATAGCGAACAGGACCGTCGCGCCATTGAAGTGATGGGGGAGGCGCTGATCGGTAGTGACCGTCCGTTGCTGGTGACCTCGGGGCTGGCAAGGTTGGTTCAGGGACGGCCAGCAACTGAAAAGGATCATCCTGTCAGCGCGCCGGACTATCTGCGCCGTTCCGAACAGGCGGCACAGGCTCTGGTCGAAAAAGGTGTACGGGCTGCCAGTGTGCGTCTGGCTCCAACTGTTCATGGTGTAGGCGATCACGGTTTTATCCCGATTTTGATCGCGCTGGCGAAGAAAACCGGTGTATCCGCCTGGCCGGGCGAGGGTAATAATCGTTGGGCGGCGGTGCATCGCCTTGATGCGGCGAAGCTCTACCGGTTGGCGCTGGAAAGTGGCGTCACGGAAACGGTATACCATGCGGTAGCGGAGCAGGGGATCGCGATGCGGGAGATTGCTATCGCCATCGGCAACATGCTGGGCCTGCCCGCTGAATCACGCAGTGCTGACCATTTTGGCTGGTTTGCCACCTTTGCCGCAGCGGATATGTCAGCGTCCAGCGAGCGAACCCGCGAGGTCTTAGGCTGGCACCCTGAGCAACGCGATTTGCTCACCGATCTTGCGGATGCGGCCTATTACGCGAATTCCTGAACCGCGCTCGCGTTTTCCTGTATATTCGGCTGGATATCTATCCAGCCTTTTTTTATCATACGGCATTACACTTTCAGCCGTTAACGCAGGAGCGTCACGTGATAGGCAGACTCAGAGGCATTATTGTAGAAAAACAACCCCCGTTGGTTCTGCTGGAAGTGGGGGGCGTGGGATATGAAGTCCATATGCCGATGACCTGCTTTTATGAGCTCCCGGACGCCGGAAAAGAGGCGGTTGTTTTTACACAGTTTGTGGTTCGTGAAGACGCTCAGCTGTTGTACGGCTTTAATAACAAGCAGGAACGGACGCTGTTTCGTGAGCTCATCAAAACCAATGGCGTTGGGCCGAAGCTGGCGCTGGCGATTTTGTCCGGTATGTCGGCGCAGCAGTTTGTTAACGCCGTTGAACGCGAAGATCCTGCGGCGTTGGTCAAATTGCCGGGAATAGGGAAGAAAACCGCTGAGCGTTTGATTGTCGAGATGAAAGATCGCTTTAAAGGTCTGCATGGCGATCTCTTCACCCCAGCGGCAGATTTGGTGCTGGCCTCTCCGGCGAGCCCGGCGACGGATGATGCGGAACAAGAAGCCGTTGCTGCGCTGGTGGCGTTGGGCTATAAACCTCAGGAAGCCAGCCGGATGGTAAGCAAGATTGCGCGTCCGGACGCCAACAGTGAAACCCTGATCCGCGAAGCACTGCGCGCGGCGTTGTGAGGTAGAGGATGATTGAAGCAGACCGTCTGGTAACGCCCGCCAGCACCAATATAGAGGAAGTTGCAGACCGCGCTATTCGTCCGAAAATGCTCGACGAGTATATCGGTCAGCCGCAGGTGCGCTCGCAAATGGAGATCTTTATCCAGGCGGCAAAGCTGCGCGGCGACGCGCTGGACCATCTGCTTATCTTCGGCCCACCGGGCTTAGGTAAAACGACGCTGGCGAATATCGTGGCAAACGAGATGGGTGTCAATCTGCGCACGACCTCAGGGCCAGTGCTGGAAAAAGCGGGCGATCTTGCCGCGATGCTCACTAACCTCGAGCCGCATGATGTGCTGTTTATCGATGAAATTCACCGCCTCTCGCCGGTTGTTGAAGAGGTGCTTTATCCGGCGATGGAAGATTACCAGCTGGATATCATGATCGGTGAAGGGCCAGCGGCGCGCTCGATAAAAATCGATTTACCGCCGTTTACCTTGATCGGCGCGACGACGCGTGCGGGTTCGCTTACGTCGCCGTTGCGCGATCGTTTCGGTATCGTGCAGCGTCTGGAGTTCTATCAGGTTGCGGATTTACAGCACATTGTCGGGCGCAGCGCGCGCTATATGGGGCTGGCGATGAGCGACGAGGGTGCGCTGGAAGTGGCGCGCCGCTCACGCGGTACGCCGCGTATTGCGAATCGTCTGCTGCGGCGTGTGCGCGATTTCGCCGAAGTGAAACACGATGGTGATATTACCGCTGATATCGCGGCCCAGGCGCTCGACATGCTGAATGTCGATGCCGAAGGTTTCGACTATATGGATCGTAAGCTGCTGTTAGCCGTTATCGATAAGTTCTTCGGTGGCCCGGTCGGGCTGGACAACCTGGCGGCAGCTATTGGCGAAGAGCGCGAAACGATTGAGGATGTGCTGGAGCCGTATCTTATCCAGCAGGGTTTTTTGCAGCGTACGCCGCGTGGTCGGATGGCAACCGTCAGAGCGTGGAACCACTTCGGCATTACGCCACCGCAAATGCCATGACATTAAAGGCCGGAGAGCATTTGCTTCCGGCCTTTCGCTTTAGCTGGCGGGTTTCTTCATCATGCTGAAGATAAACAGCAGCGCCGCGCACAACACCACGGAGGGGCCCGCGGGCGTGTCATAAAAGGCTGAAAATGTCAGCCCGCCGGTGACGGCGATTATCCCGATCCCGACCGCGATGCCCGCCATTTGCTCCGGCGTACGTGCGAAGCGTCGCGATGTCGCGGCAGGGATAATCAACAGGGAGGTGATGATCAGTGCGCCGACGAATTTCATGGCAACGCCAATCGTTAATGCAGTGACCAGCATCAGTAACAGCTTCACACGCTGCAGCTTCACGCCATCGACAAAGGCCAGCTCGGGGCTGATGGTCATCGACAGCAGATTGCGCCATTGCCAGAACAAAATCCCCAGCACCACGACAACACCCAGAGCGATCGCCAGCAGGTCGCCTGGCGTCACTGCCAGCAAATCCCCGAATAGATAGGCCATTAAATCGACACGGATATTTGACATCAGGCTGACAACAACCAGACCCAGCGACAGTGCGCTGTGTGCCATGATCCCCAGCAGGGTATCAATGGCCAGATGAGGCCGTTTTTCCAGCCATACCAGCCCGGCGGCCAGCAGCAGCGTAACCGCGATCACCGCATAAAAGGGATTGACGTCCAGTAACAAACCGAAAGCGACCCCCAAAAGAGAAGCATGCGCGAGCGTATCGCCGAAATAGGACATTCTGCGCCAGACAACAAATGAGCCCAACGGACCTGCCGCGCAGGCGAGCATAACCCCGGCAAGCCAGCCGGGTAGTAATAATTCAATCATGAGTGTCCATTACCCTGGCGCAGCACAATGCGGCCCTGTAAATCGTGGCGGTGGTTGTGATTGTGGCGATAAATTCCCAGCTGTTCCGCGCCACGCTGGCCGAACATGGAGATAAATTCCGGGTGCATCGAAACCACTTCCGGCGTGCCAGAACAGCAAATATGGTGATTCAGGCAGAGCACTTCATCGGTTTTTGCCATAACCAGATGCAGATCGTGAGAAACCATCAATACAGCGCAGTCCAGCTCTTTACGCAACTGGTCGATCAGGTTGTACAGCGCTACCTGGCCATTCACATCAACGCCCTGGGTTGGCTCATCAAGAACCAGTAATTGGGGGCGATTAAGCAGCGCTCGCGCGAGCAATACACGCTGGGTTTCGCCACCAGAAAGTTTTTGCATTGGCGCATCGACCAGGTGTGCGGCCTGAACACGTTTCAGTGCCGGAACAATATCATCTTTACTGGTGCCAGGACGCAGGCGCATAAAGCGGCCAACGGTGAGCGGCAGAGTCGCGTCAAGGTGTAATTTCTGCGGCACGTATCCGATGCGCAGTGTTTTGTCACGCTTGATTAACCCGGAGTCGGGTGCTACCAGCCCAAGCACAACGCGCACCAGCGTTGATTTGCCCGCGCCATTAGGGCCCAGCAGGGTTAAAATTTTACCAGCGCGTAAATTCAGCGAAATATCAGACAGGACGCGACGTTGGCCGAATGCGACGGTGATTTTTTCGAGCGTTACAAGATTCGTCATAGCATTTATGGGGTTGCACAAGTTGTTGAATGTTATAATATCACATTCCACTCATTCATTACGATTAATAGTCGCATTATGTTACATAAAAATACGCTTCTTTGCGCAGCGTTATCCGCTGCGCTTCTCGGTGGAGCAGCACAAACTGCTAACGCCGCCGTTGTAACGTCATTAAAGCCGCTGGGGTTTATCGCGTCAGCAATAGCCGATGGGGTGACACCGACGGAAGTATTACTGCCGGACGGTGCATCAGAGCACGATTATTCCCTGCGTCCTTCGGATGTAAAACGCTTACAGAACGCGGACTTAGTATTTTGGGTCGGGCCTGAAATGGAAGCATTTATGGTGCGTTCCGCGCAGCAAATCCCGGCGAAAAAATTAGTGACGATGGCGGATCTGGAAGGCGTGAAAACGCTACTCATGAAAGGGTCGGATGACGATGAGCACGACCATGATGATGGACATCATCAGGACGAAAAAAGTGATGAACATCACCATCACGGTGAGTACAACATGCATCTGTGGCTTTCCCCGGAGATTGCGCGGCTGTCAGCGGTTGCAATCCACGATAAATTAGTGGAAGTTATGCCGCAAAGTCGAGCCAAGCTGGACGCCAACCTGCAAGCATTTGAGGCATCATTAGCCCAGTCCGATAAGCAGGTCGGTAACGAGCTGGCACCGCTGAAAGGGAAAGGGTATTTCGTTTTTCATGACGCCTATGGCTACTTTGAAAAACACTACGGACTGACTCCTCTGGGTCACTTTACCGTCAACCCCGAAATTCAGCCTGGTGCGCAGCGTTTACATGAAATCAGAACACAGTTGGTTGAGCAAAAAGCAACCTGCGTTTTTGCTGAGCCACAGTTCAGGCCAGCGGTCGTAGAAGCTGTTGCCAGAGGGACATCCGTTCGAATGGGAACGTTGGATCCGCTCGGTATCGGCATCAAGTTAGGCAAAGAGAGCTATCCGCAGTTCCTTGCCCAACTTTCACATCAGTATGCGAGCTGCCTGAAAGGAGAATAACGAGGAAGTGAATACGTGCAACAGATAGCCCGCTCTGTCGCCCTGGCATTTAATAATCTGCCCCGACCCCACCGCGTTATGCTGGGGTCGCTTACAGTTCTCACTCTCACAGTCGCCGTTTGGCGTCCGTACGTTTACCACCCCGAATCCGTTACCCCCATTGTTAAAGCTATCGAGCTGCCGAAGAGCGAAATTCGTTCTTTGTTGCCGGAAGCCAGCGAACCTATCGACCAGACTGCCTCGGATGACGATGTTGACGCTATTCCTCAGGATGAACTCGATGAGAAAACATCCAGTGAAGCTGGCGTACATGAATATGTCGTATCGACGGGCGATACGCTGAGCAGCATTCTTAATCAGTACGGCATCGATATGGGTGATATCAGCCAGCTTGCCGCTGCGGATAAAGAGCTGCGTAACCTGAAAATTGGCCAACAGATCTCCTGGACTCTGACCGCGGATGGCGATTTGCAGCGGTTGACCTGGGAGATGTCCCGCCGCGAGACTCGTACTTATGACCGCATTGATGGCGGCTTCAAAATGAGTAGCGAAACGCAGCAGGGCGATTGGGTAAACTCGGTGATGAAAGGGACTGTCGGTGGGAGTTTTGTTTCCAGCGCGCGCGACGCCGGGTTAACCAGCGGTGAAATCAGCGCGGTGATCAAAGCCATGCAGTGGCAGATGGATTTCCGCAAACTGAAAAAAGGCGATGAATTCTCCGTACTGATGTCCCGCGAAATGCTGGAAGGTAAGCAAGAGCAAAGCCAGTTGCTTGGTGTGCGTTTGCGTTCCGATGGCAAAGATTATTATGCAATCCGCGCAGAAGACGGCAAATTTTACGATCGCAACGGTACAGGCCTGGCAAAAGGATTTTTGCGTTTCCCGACATCCAAGCAGTTCCGCGTATCTTCAAATTTTGACCCTCGTCGTCTGAACCCGGTTACTGGTCGGGTTGCGCCGCATAAAGGCGTTGATTTCGCGTTGCCGCAGGGAACGCCTGTGCTGGCGGTAGGGGATGGAGAAGTCGTCGTGGCGAAACGCAGCGGAGCGGCAGGTAACTATGTCGCTATCCGTCACGGGCGCACCTATACCACGCGATATATGCACCTGCGCAAACTGTTGGTAAAACCAGGGCAGAAAGTGAAACGCGGCGATCGTATTGCGCTCTCCGGGAACACCGGGCGTTCTACCGGGCCGCATTTGCACTATGAAGTGTGGATCAACCAGCAAGCAGTTAATCCGTTAACGGCGAAGCTGCCGAGAACCGAAGGATTAAGCGGGTCGGATCGCAAAGATTATCTGGCACAGGTTAAAGAGATTCTGCCTCAGTTAAAAGTAGACTGATTCGTTTAACAAATGTGCGTCCGAAGCCGATGCCTCAACCGCGTCGGCTTTTTCTTTTGTGCGATGGATGGCGCCTCGCTACACTATCTCATTATTTTATGTGAACTGATTTCTCGTCTGCGGAAGATGCATGGAAACGAAAAAAAATACCGCTGAATACATTCCTGAGTTTGAAAACGAATTTCGCCACCCGCGTAACTGGGGCGCGTGGCTGGGAGTGCTGGCTTTTGCGGGCGTTGCATTGATCCCGCCGTCGGTGCGCGATCCTGTACTCGGCAAACTTGGGCGTCTGGCCGGAAAGTTCGGCAAAAGCGCGCGCCGCCGTGCGCAGATCAATCTCTACTATTGCTTCCCTGAAAAAAGCGATGCGGAAAGAGAGGCCATTATTGATGAGATGTTCGCCACTGCGCCACAAGCCATGGTTCTGATGGCGGAACTGGCGTTACGTGGCCCGGAAAAGGTTCTTCCGCGTGTGGAATGGCAGGGCCGGGAAATTATTGATGAAATGCACCGCAACGAAGAGAAGGTGATTTTCCTTGTTCCGCACGGTTGGGGCGTTGATATCCCGGCGATGTTAATGGCATCGCAAGGCCAAAAAATGGCGGCGATGTTCCACAATCAGGGCAACAAAGTGTTCGATTATGTATGGAACACCGTGCGTCGTCGTTTTGGCGGGCGTTTACATGCGCGTAATGATGGGATCAAACCCTTTATCCAGTCGGTTCGCCAGGGCTACTGGGGGTACTACCTTCCGGACCAGGATCACGGTGCGGAGCACAGCGAATTTGTTGATTTCTTTGCAACTTATAAAGCGACCCTGCCTGCTATTGGCCGTCTGATGAAAGTGTGCCGTGCGCGCGTGGTGCCGCTGTTCCCGGTTTATGATGCGAAAACACACCGGCTCATTATTCAGGTGCGTCCGCCGATGGACGACCTGCTCACCGCCGATGACAACACGATTGCCCGCCGTATGAACGAAGAAGTTGAACAGTTTGTCGGTCCGCGTCCTGAGCAATACACCTGGATCCTCAAATTGCTAAAAACGCGAAAACCAGGTGAAACCGAGCCTTACCAGCGCAAAGATTTATTTCCGAAAAAATAGCCCATAAAAAAGGCCTCTCATAGAGAGGCCTTTTTGCTTTCTGTTACCGCTTATTCAACGGTGAGAATGCGCGTGGTGTTCGTCGTGCCGATGGTGCTCATCACATCGCCCTGAGTCACGATAACCAGGTCACCGGAGAGCAAATAGCCTTTATCGCGCAGCAGGTTTACTGCGTCGTGAGCTGCCGTCACGCCATCATTTACACTGTCGAAATAGACCGGGGTGACGCCGCGATACAGAGCTGTCAGATTTAGGGTACGTTCATGACGAGAGAGAGCGAAAATCGGCAGCCCGGAACTGATGCGCGAGGTCATCAGCGCGGTGCGACCCGATTCTGTCATCGAAATGATAGCGGTTACACCTTTCAGGTGGTTTGCCGCATACATCGCCGACATGGCAATCGCTTCTTCCACGTTATCGAATTGGATATCCAGGCGGTGTTTGGAGACGTTGATGCTTGGAATCTTCTCAGCACCCAGACATACACGCGCCATTGCAGCAACGGTTTCGGACGGATACTGGCCAGCGGCCGTTTCGGCAGAGAGCATGACCGCATCGGTGCCATCGAGCACGGCGTTGGCTACGTCCATCACTTCCGCACGCGTTGGCATTGGGTTGGTGATCATCGACTCCATCATCTGCGTCGCAGTGATTACTGCCCGGTTCAGCTGGCGCGCACGGCGGATCAGCGCTTTCTGGATACCAACCAGCTCCGGGTCACCGATTTCAACACCGAGATCGCCGCGTGCGACCATTACCACGTCGGAGGCGAGGATCACATCATCCATCGCATCCTGATTGCATACCGCTTCTGCACGCTCAACTTTTGCCACGATTTTGGCATCGCAACCGGCATCGCGCGCCAGACGGCGAGCGTAGTTAAGATCTTCGCCGCAGCGCGGGAAGGAGACGGCCAGATAGTCAACGCCGATCAATGCTGCTGTTACGATGTCCGCTTTGTCTTTTTCAGTCAGCGCTTCAGCAGAGAGGCCGCCGCCCAGCTTGTTGATGCCTTTATTGTTCGACAGCGGGCCGCCGACGGTCACTTCCGTAAACACTTTCATGCCCTGAACTTCCAGCACTTTTAGCTGTACGCGACCGTCGTCCAGCAGCAGGATATCACCCGGAACCACATCGGCAGGCAAACCTTTATAATCGATGCCCACTTTTTCTTTGTCACCTTCACCTTTACCGAGGTTGGCGTCGAGCAGGAATTTATCCCCGATGTTCAGGAAAACTTTGCCTTCCTTGAAGGTGGAAACACGAATTTTTGGCCCCTGTAAATCGCCAAGGATAGCAACATGACGTCCCAGTTTTGCCGCAATCTCACGCACTTTATCCGCACGTAATTTATGATCTTCAGGTGTTCCGTGTGAGAAGTTCATACGTACCACGTTAGCACCGGCAGCGATCACCTTCTCAAGGTTGTTATCGCGGTCAGTAGCCGGGCCTAAGGTGGTTACGATTTTGGTTCTGCGAAGCCTTCTGGACATGTAATACTCCGTTGACTGAAACAACTTGGTGTTGCGTGAACATAAATCCGGTCATTTGGCGCCCTGCTGTGAAGGGCGATGCGTCAGATCGGACAGCGTAAGAGGTTACCGCTTTTATATTTACTATTAGTGGTTATCGCTTTTAATAAGCAGCTCTTTATCAAAGCGCGATTCTTTCAGTGCTTCTTTGACTCGCTTCAAGTTATCCCTGAATTTTGCTCCCCGACGCAATGTGAACCCTGTTGCCAGCACATCAATCACCGTGAGTTGCGCAAGACGAGAAACCATTGGCATATAAATATCTGTATCTTCCGGAACATCCAGGGTGATAGCAAGTGTTGCCTCACGCGCCAGCGGCGTGCCTGCGGACGTGAGGGCTATCACCATGGCATCGTTTTCACGCGCCAGTTGCGCAAGTTCCACTAAATTCTTGGTTCTTCCGGTATGCGAAATCAACACAACCACGTCATCGTCGCTACAATTCATACAACTCATGCGTTGCAAGACAATGTCGTCGGAGTAGACCACCGGCACATTGAAGCGGAAAAATTTGTTCATGGCATCGTGTGCAACGGCGGCAGAGGAACCAAGGCCAAAGAAGGCAATTTTTTTCGCCTGCGTCAGTAAATCTACGGCGCGGTTTACCGCGGCCATATCCAGTGACTGGCGCACATGGTCGAGACTGGCCATCGCGGATTCGAAGATTTTGCCGGTATAGGCTTCAACACTGTCATCTTCATCAACATTTCGATTAACATAGGGCGTGCCATTGGCGAGGCTTTGCGCCAGATGCAGTTTGAAATCGGGAAAGCCCCGGGTATCGAGGCTGCGGCAGAAGCGGTTCACTGTGGGTTCGCTGACATCCGCTTCTTGCGCAAGTGCGGCAATGCTTGAGTGGATGGCCTGGTCCGGCGCGGCGAGGATCACTTCCGCCACTTTACGCTCGGATTTGCTAAGGTGTTCCAGCCGTGACTGGATTTTTTCCAGCATATTCATGGGTGATAAACGCTCATGGTAAAACGATTACACCGATAGATGGAATCGTGATGCAATTTAATTAGATATTACCCCTGCGGCGCGCAGAAAGGTAAGTCGTGATGAGAAATGTTGTTGTTTTTTTTCATTACATGATCAGAGTCGGATTTTACCCAACGCGTATTGGGCAAATATCCCGCTTTATCAGGGCGAAAGAACAGTTTTTTCGTCACAACAGAATAACGCACGTCCTGACAAGGCTTAACAGTTTCGGGAATTACGTAAAAGCAGTACAGTGCACTGTAATAAAATTACAACTGAGGCCTGGCTGAAGCTCCAGGATAGCCAACTGAGGAGAAAGACATGGCGGTAATACAAACAGCCCAGGCGTGTGACCTGGTCATTTTCGGCGCCAAGGGCGACCTCGCCCGCCGGAAATTGCTGCCTTCCCTGTACCAACTGGAAAAAGCGGGCCAGATTCACCCGGAGACACGAATCCTGGGCGTGGGCCGCGCTGATTGGGATAAGGAAGCGTATACCAAGGTTGTTCGCGAAGCGCTTGAAACCTTCATGAAGGAGAAGATCGACGAGAGCCTGTGGGACAAGCTGAGTGGTCGTCTGGATTTTTGCAATCTGGACGTCAACGATACGTCGGCATTCAAACGTCTCGGCGAGATGCTGGATCAAAAAAATCGCACCACCATCAATTACTTCGCCATGCCGCCGAGCACCTTTGGCGCAATCTGCAAAGGCCTGGGTGAAGCGAAGCTGAACGCTAAACCGGCGCGCGTGGTAATGGAAAAACCGCTGGGCACCTCGCTTGCCACGTCGCGGGAAATCAATGACCAGGTGGGTGAGTTTTTCGAAGAGTGCCAGGTGTATCGTATCGACCACTACCTCGGTAAAGAGACGGTACTCAACCTGCTAGCGCTGCGTTTTGCGAACTCTCTTTTCGTCAATAACTGGGACAATCGCACCATCGACCACGTGGAAATCACCGTGGCGGAAGAGGTAGGCATTGAAGGGCGCTGGGGCTATTTCGACCAGGCCGGGCAGATGCGCGATATGATCCAGAACCACCTGCTGCAAATTCTGTGCATGATAGCCATGTCGCCGCCGTCCGATCTGAGCGCTGACAGCATTCGTGACGAGAAAGTAAAAGTACTGAAGTCGCTGCGCCGTATTGATCGCACCAACGTGCGTGAAAAAACCGTCCGCGGCCAGTACAGCGCCGGTTTTGCCCAGGGCAAAAAAGTGCCGGGTTACCTGGAAGAAGAGGGCGCGAATAAGACCAGCAACACCGAAACGTTCGTTGCGATCCGTGTCGACATTGATAACTGGCGTTGGGCTGGCGTGCCGTTCTACCTGCGCACCGGTAAGCGTCTGCCGACCAAGTGCTCTGAAGTGGTTGTTTACTTTAAAACACCGGAACTGAATCTGTTCAAAGAGTCCTGGCAGGATCTGCCGCAGAACAAATTGACCATTCGCCTGCAGCCGGACGAAGGGGTGGATATCCAGGTGCTGAACAAAGTGCCGGGTCTCGATCACAAACACAATCTGCAAATCACCAAGCTCGATCTGAGTTATTCCGAAACGTTCAATCAGACGCATCTGGCCGATGCCTATGAGCGTCTGTTGCTGGAAACGATGCGCGGCATTCAGGCGCTGTTTGTGCGCCGGGACGAAGTGGAAGAAGCCTGGAAATGGGTGGATTCCATTACGGAAGCCTGGGCGGCGGATAACGACTCGCCGAAACCTTACCAGGCGGGAACCTGGGGGCCTGTGGCCTCGGTAGCGATGATCACCCGTGACGGCCGTTCCTGGAACGAGTTTGAGTGATTCGCTGCAGGTTAATGTTGCGCAATTTTACCGGTAACATGATCTAACTCAGCTATCCGAACAATTTTTCATCTTTCAGGCCCCGACTGGATTCACCAGCGGGGCTTTTTTTATTACACTGGCTGAAGCGATTTTGCCTTTGGGGCGCGGCGCTCTGGTGTTTTCAGCTTGTTACGTAAAGCTCATCGCACTGTTAACGCGGCTTCCCCGGACAGATAAATTTCAGGAGCCTCTATGAACCCGACAATGTTACGCGTAACAAATCGTATTATCGAACGTTCGCGCGAAACCCGCTCAGCCTATCTGGCGCGTATTGAACAAGCGAAAAGCGATACCGTACGCCGCTCAACACTCGCTTGCGGTAACCTGGCGCACGGTTTTGCTGCTTGCCAGCCCGACGATAAAGCCTCCCTCAAAAGCATGTTGCGCAACAACATCGCGATCATCACCTCTTATAACGACATGCTCTCTGCGCACCAGCCTTACGAGGTCTATCCGGATATCATCCGTAAAGCGCTGCATACCGTGAATGCAGTGGGGCAGGTGGCTGGTGGTGTTCCGGCCATGTGCGATGGCGTAACGCAAGGTCAGGACGGGATGGAGTTATCCTTACTGAGCCGCGAAGTGATTGCCATGTCTGCTGCGGTCGGCCTGTCGCATAACATGTTCGATGGCGCGCTGTATCTGGGCGTGTGCGATAAAATCGTCCCGGGGCTGGCAATGGCAGCATTGTCGTTTGGCCACCTGCCGGCTGTGTTTGTACCATCAGGCCCGATGGCGAGCGGTCTGGCCAACAAAGAGAAAGTGCGTATCCGCCAGCTTTATGCTGAGGGCAAAGTCGATCGGATGGCACTGCTGGAATCTGAAGCCGCGTCCTATCACGCACCAGGCACCTGTACGTTCTACGGTACCGCCAACACCAACCAGATGGTGATTGAGTTTATGGGCATGCAATTGCCGGGTTCCTCGTTTGTACACCCGGATGCGCCGCTGCGCAAAGCGTTGACAGAAGCGGCGGCTCGCCAGGTCACTCGTCTGACGGGCAACGGCAACGAATGGATGCCACTTGGCAAAATGATCGATGAAAAAGTGGTGGTTAACGGTATCGTTTCGCTGCTGGCGACCGGCGGTTCCACAAACCACACCATGCATCTGGTGGCGATGGCGCGTGCAGCGGGCATTATCATTAACTGGGATGATTTCTCCGATCTCTCTGATGTTGTTCCTTTACTGGCGCGTCTCTACCCGAATGGCCCGGCGGATATTAACCACTTCCAGGCGGCGGGCGGTGTGCCGGTATTACTGCGTGAGCTGCTGAAAGGCGGTTTGCTGCATGAAGATGTTAATACTGTCGCAGGCTTTGGTCTGGCGCGTTATACCCACGAGCCGTGGCTCAATAATGGCGAACTGGACTGGCGTGAAGGCGCGGCCGCGTCGCTGGATGACAACGTGATCGCCAGCATTGATAAACCGTTCTCTCAACATGGCGGCACCAAAGTGCTGAGCGGCAACCTCGGGCGTGCGGTAATGAAAACCTCCGCCGTTCCGGTAGAAAACCAGGTCATTGAAGCGCCGGCAGTGGTTTTTGAAAGCCAGCATGACGTGCTGCCCGCATTTGAGGCTGGGCTGCTGGATCGCGATTGTGTGGTCGTTGTTCGTCATCAGGGGCCAAAAGCGAACGGTATGCCAGAATTACATAAACTCATGCCGCCACTTGGTGTATTATTGGACCGCCGTTTCAAAATTGCATTAGTTACTGATGGACGGCTGTCAGGGGCATCAGGTAAAGTGCCTTCGGCAATCCATGTTACACCAGAAGCATATGATGGCGGGTTGCTGGCAAAAGTGCATGATGGCGACATGATTCGGGTTAACGGGCAGACTGGAGAATTAACGCTGCTGGTTGATGACAACGTTCTTGCCGCACGTCAGCCACATATTCCTGACCTTAGCGCGATGCGCATGGGCACAGGGCGCGAAATGTTTGGTGCGCTGCGGGAAAAACTTTCCGGTGCGGAACAGGGCGCGACCTGTATCACTTTTTAAGACGACAAGATTTTAGTTCTGGCGAGAGAAAAACACTGATGAAAAACTGGAAAACGAGTGCAGAAGCAATCCTGAAAACGGGTCCGGTAGTGCCGGTAATCGTAGTGAACAAACTGGAGCACGCCGTACCGATGGCGAAAGCGCTGGTGGCAGGTGGTGTTCGCGTTCTGGAAGTGACTCTGCGTACGGCTTGCGCTATCGACGCTATTCGCGCTATCGCGAAGGAAGTGCCGGACGCGATTATCGGCGCTGGTACCGTACTGAATCCGCAGCAACTGGCAGAAGTGACCGCCGCTGGCGCACAGTTCGCCATCAGCCCTGGCCTGACTGAGCCGCTGATGAAAGCCGCGACCGAAGGCACTATCCCGTTGATCCCGGGCATCAGCACCGTTTCTGAATTGATGCTGGGTATGGACTACGGTCTGAAAGAGTTTAAATTCTTCCCTGCGGAAGCTAATGGCGGCACCAAAGCGCTGCAGGCGATTGCGGGTCCGTTCTCGCAGGTTCGTTTCTGCCCGACTGGCGGCATTTCTCCGGCTAACTACCGTGATTATCTGGCGCTGAAAAGCGTGCTGTGCATCGGTGGTTCCTGGCTGGTGCCTGCTGATGCGCTGGAAGCAGGTGATTACGATCGCATCACTAAACTGGCTCGCGAAGCCGTTGAAGGCGCGAAGCTGTAATTTTCAGCGGGGTTAAAGCCCGCCTGATAAAAGCCCGGTCGCATAAATGCCGACCGGGCTTTTTTTATTTCTCTCACTCGTTCAGGGTGACGGCCGCTAAGAAGCTGATTCTGCTTTATTGCCCCCCGATTTAACTCTCAGGGGTCCGGCAGATGCAGATGCGGCTGTGAGGGATTTGTTCGCCTTCAGGAAGCAATCAATGCAACCTGTCGGGAAGTCTGTTTACCCGCTGACCTTCACCGCCGCCGCCGCCGCAATGGCATATTCCACCGCTTTTTCAACGTTATCTGCCACGGCCAGCGCGACGCCCATACGACGGGAGCCCGCAATTTCCGGCTTACCAAACAGGCGCAACTGCACGCCAGCACCTACGGCGCTGTCCACCTTATCAAAGGTGACATTCTGACTGGTCAGGCGCGGCAGGATCACCGCCGAAGCGGAAGGACCATACTGACGAATAGCGCCAATGGGCATGCCGAGAAACGCGCGGACATGCAGGGCAAACTCGGAAAGGTCCTGCGAAATCAAGGTCACCATGCCGGTATCGTGCGGGCGCGGGGAAACTTCGCTGAAGATAACGTCATCGCCGCAAACAAAAAGCTCAACGCCAAACAGGCCGTAGCCGCCAAGCGCCAGCACCACTTTGCTGGCGATAGCTTGCGCGCGCTCCAGCGCCAGGGGCGACATTTGCTGCGGTTGCCAGGATTCGCGGTAGTCGCCATCTTCCTGGCGATGCCCGACCGGCGCGCAGAAATGAACGCCGTCGACGGCGCTGATGGTCAGTAATGTGATTTCAAAATCAAAATTGACCACACCTTCAACAATGACACGCCCGGCACCGGCGCGGCCGCCTTGTTGGGCATATTCCCAGGCGCTTGCTAATTGTTCGGCGCTTTTAATAAAGCTCTGGCCTTTACCGGAAGAGCTCATCACCGGTTTTACAATACAAGGCAAACCTATCTCCGCGACGGCTTGCTGAAATACAGCTTCACTGTCGGCAAAGCGGTAACTGGAGGTGGGTAGCTGTAACTCTTCAGCCGCCAGGCGGCGGATGCCTTCACGGTTCATCGTTAGCTTGGTGGCGCGTGCGCAGGGGACGACATGCTGACCTTGCGCTTCCAGCTCAATCAGCGTATCGGTGGCGATAGCTTCGATTTCCGGCACGATAAAGTGAGGTCTTTCCTGTTCAACCAGTGCCTTCAACGCCGCGCCATCAAGCATATTGATCACATGCGAACGATGCGCAACATGCATCGCAGGTGCATCGGGATAGCGATCCACGGCAATCACTTCAATGCCCAGACGCTGACATTCGATGGCAACTTCCTTGCCCAGTTCACCAGAGCCTAATAACATCACGCGTGTTGCTGCGGGGCGCAGCGCAGTTCCTAAAAGAGTCATAGCATTGTACCGTTAGAAAAAATTTGCGCGCAGTATAAACGAAAACGTTTGCGTCTGTCTTTTATCACTTGCGGTGGTTTTTTCATCGCGCTACTATACTGTATAAATACACAGTTAAATGAGGCTGCATCATGGCGGTAGAAGTTAAATACGTAGTCATTCGTGAAGGTGAGGAAAAAATGTCTTTTGCCAGTAAAAAGGAAGCCGATGCTTACGATAAGATGCTCGATCTGGCCGAAGTCCTTGGTGACTGGCTTGCAACAGGGCCGGTAGATCTGGAAGACAACGCGCGCGATCAGATGGCGCTGTGGCTTGCTGAGCAAAAAGAGGCGCTTAACGGCATCCTGAAATCAGGCAAATTACCGGGCACGGAAGCTGAAGAAGCGGTAGCGCCGGTCGACTCTTCTGATTCGGAAGCGACTGACGCTGTGGATATCAAAACTGCAACGAAGCGCGTGAAAGTCGCCTGACCTTGCACTGCCAGCAATTTGTACCATGCTTTGAAGGGGTAAAAACCAGGAGATAAGCATGAAAATAGCAGGAGTTTTCGCCGGGTTACTTTTGCTGGCAGGCAGTATGGCGGCGCATGCTGTCACGGATAAGTCGGTGAAATTTCCCTCGTGCGAGGGACTCAAGGCAGACGGCATTGCCGCCAGTGTTAAGCGGGATTATCTGCAGAATCGCATTGTCCGATGGGCTGATGATCAAAAGAAACTGGGTCAGGCCGATCCAGTCGCCTGGGTCAATCCGAAGGAAATTACCGGCAAGAATGATAAATGGGTTGTGCCGTTAACCGTACGCGGGAAAAGCGCGGACCTTCACTATCGAGTGACTATCGATTGTAAAGGCGGAACCGCAGAGTATCAGCCGCGATCGTAACACCGCATTTTCCCATTCTTTTCAGATATAGACACTTCCTGACATCCCCCTCGCTTACTCTGTGCGCACAACTGTCATGATAAGCGAGGGTTCTATGAGCTGGTTAAATCAACTGCAGTCATTGCTTGGTCAAAAAGGTGATACGCAGACGCCGTCTCCCGGTGGCCAGGGGCTCAACAATTTGTTGGTGCCGGGTGCATTAGGTGGCCTGGCGGGTCTGCTGGTCGCCAGTAAATCATCGCGCAAACTGCTTGCGAAATATGGCACCGGTGCTTTGCTGGTGGGTGGGGGAGCCGTTGCGGGCAGCGTGTTGTGGAATAAGTACAAGGATCGCATCCGGGATGCGCATCAAGGTGAGCCGCAATTTGGTCAGCACAATACGCCTCTGGATGTCCGCACTGAGCGGCTTATCCTGGCGCTGGTTTTCGCCGCTAAAAGCGACGGACACATTGATGATAAAGAACGTGCGGCGATAGAACAGCAGTGGCGTGAAGCAGGTGTGGAAGCGCAAGGGCAGCAACTGGTAGCGAATGCTATAGACCAGCCGCTGGACCCCGCGCGTCTGGCGCAGGGAGTGCAAAACGAAGAAGAAGCGCTGGAAGTTTACTTCCTGAGCTGTGCCGTTATCGATATCGATCATTTTATGGAACGCAGCTATCTGAACGCGCTGGGCGATGCGTTAAAAATTCCGCAAGATGTGCGAGAAGATATCGAGGCGGATCTCAAAAAGCAGAAATTAGCGCTTAGCTCATGATTTAAATTACGTTTCGCTTGCATCGCGCGTGGGTTTTGCCACCCTTATAGGTATGTAAAACCAAATAAGAATTGTGCTATGTCGCCAAAAGCAAAAAAAATCCCGCACACCATGACAATGCATGGTGATACGCGTATCGACAACTATTACTGGCTGCGGGACGATACGCGCTCGCAGCCAGATGTTCTGGATTACCTCCATCAGGAAAATGATTACGGGCGAGAAGTGATGGCTTCCCAGCAAGCGTTACAGGACGACGTGCTGGCAGAAATTATCTCGCGAATACCGCAGCGCGAAGTCTCCGCGCCTTATATCAAAAATGGCTATCGTTACCGGCACATCTACGAGCCGGGAAGCGAATATGCGATTTATCAACGACAGTCAGTTCTCAGTTCCGAGTGGGATGAGTGGTCGGTCTTACTGGACGCCAACCAGCGTGCCTCACACAGTGAGTTCTATACCCTTGGCGGCATGGAAGTCTCACCCGACAACACCATTATGGCGATTGCTGAAGATTATCTTTCCCGCAGACAGTATGGTCTGCGTTTTCGCAATCTTGAGACGGGCAACTGGTATCCGGAAATGCTGGATAATGTCTCGCCGGAATTTGTCTGGGTTAACGATTCAGAAACGCTCTACTATGTGCGCAAACATGCCACAACATTACTGCCGTACCAGGTCTGGCGACACACCGTTGGCACGCCTTCGCAACAGGATGAACTGGTGTATGAAGAGCAGGACGAGACCTTTTATGTTGGCCTGAGTAAAACCACCTCCCAGCACTACATTACTATTCATCTCGCCAGCGCGACCACCAGTGAAGTACTCCTGCTGGATGCCGAACTGCCGGACGCGCAACCGCTGCGTTTTCTGCCAAGGCGCAAAGATCACGAATATAGCCTTGATCACTACCAGCACACCTTTTATTTGCGATCCAATCGTGATGGTAAAAACTTTGGTCTGTATCGCACCAAAGTGCGTGATGAACGGCGCTGGGAAGTGCTGATTCCGGCGCGCGAGCATGTGATGCTTGAAGGGTTTACGCTGTTTACTGATTGGCTGGTTGTGGAAGAACGCCAGCGCGGCCTGACCAGTTTGCGCCAGATTAACCGCAAAACCCGGGAAGTTATCGGCATCGCGTTTGATGATCCCGCCTATGTCACCTGGCTTGCTTACAACCCGGAACCGGAAACATCACGCCTGCGTTATGGCTATTCATCAATGACCATGCCAGACACGCTGTTTGAACTGGATATGGATACCGGAGAACGGCGTGTTCTGAAACAAATGGAAGTGGCAGGGTTTGATGCCAGCGATTATCGCAGCGAGCACCTGTGGATCCACGCCAGAGATGGTGTCGAAGTACCGGTGTCGCTGGTTTATAACCATAAACATTTCCGCAAAGGTGAGAATCCGTTACTGGTGTATGGTTACGGTTCTTACGGCGCCAGTATGGACGCAGATTTTAGCAGCAGCCGGCTTAGCTTGCTGGATCGTGGATTTGTCTGCGCTATCGCGCATATTCGCGGTGGCGGTGAATTGGGCCATTCATGGTATGAGGACGGGAAGTTCCTCAACAAGAAAAACAGCTTTAATGATTTTATCGATGTCACTGACAGCCTGCTGGCGCAGGGCTATGGCTCGCCCCTGTTTTGTTACGGCATGGGGGGGAGCGCAGGTGGATTACTGATGGGCGCGGTGATTAATCAACGTCCAACGCTATTCCATGGTGTCATTGCCCAGGTGCCGTTTGTCGATGCCCTGACCACCATGCTTGATGAGTCGATCCCGTTGACCACCGGGGAATTTGAAGAGTGGGGCAATCCGCAGGATGAAACCTATTATCACTACATTAAAAGTTATAGCCCGTACGACAATATTGCCGCGCACGCCTATCCGCATATGCTGGTAACGACCGGACTTCACGATTCGCAGGTGCAATACTGGGAACCTGCAAAATGGGTCGCGAAACTGCGTGAATATAAAACCGATGATAATTTGCTGTTGCTGTGCACGGATATGGATTCCGGGCACGGTGGGAAATCAGGCCGGTTTAAATCCTACGAAGGTGTTGCGCTGGAATATGCGTTCTTAATCGCCCTGGCGCAGGGAACATTGCCCGGAAAAGGGAACGGTTACTCTTCGCCCAGGTAGTGTTTTAAGGTTAAGCGTAGTTCCGGGCTCATGCGCTCCAGGTTGTTAAACAGCCAGCGCAGGTAGCCCGGATCGCGATCGGCAATTTCAGAGACGGCTTTCCCCCGGTATTTACCAAACGTAAATGTTGTCAGCAAAGCAGGGCGTCCGGTTACTGTGGCCATCTGATCGGGTGTCCAGCCAGACACCTGCATAATGTCGATCAACAGCGCAGCGGTGATGTAGCAATCATATAACGCCCGGTGGTGATGCAATCCGGCAGGGGTCTGAACACTCAGCTTGCGGGATTTATACAGCGCCATATTGCTGTATTTGATGCCGGGCCACAGGCGGCGCGCCAGCTTCATGGTACAAATCCACTCCCCTGGCATTTCAGGCAGCACCCGGCGATCAAAACTGGCGTTGTGCGCCACATACCAGTCGCTCCCGTAATAGTGCGGTACGATCTCCTCAATCCACGGCTGATGAGCGACCATCGCTTCGGTGATATGGTGTATCGCCATGGCCTGCGGACTGATTGGCCTGTCGGGGCGTACCAGATGGCTCATCGGGTTGACGATCTGCCCGTCGACGACATCAACGGAGGCAATTTCAACAATCCCCCCCTGTAAATCGCAGGTTTCGGTATCGATAACGCGTAACATGCCCGGCTCCATTATTTCACTTTGGGCTCGTAAGGCAGGCGGGAGAGCGACACGGAGGCCAGACGGTGGGCTATCAACCGCTCTCTAAACCAGTTCCGCAAATGTTCCGGCTGCTCGCGTTCAACGGCTTCGGCAATTACCGGCATGTTGTAACGCTCTTTAAACGCGACACCAGCCGCAGCAAGGTCGACGTTGATCTTGTCCATCTCTTGTTGTTCGAGCTGCGCTAGATTGGTAATCATGATGTTCTCCTGGGTTCACGCGGCAAAAGTTACTAAGCCTGTTGCAGAAAGACAAGCGCGCCGACGATGATACTCGACGCGATTATTGTACAGCGTTATTCTTTGTGCCATATGCATAACTAAAAGGAATGAACAATATGCCTGTTGCATCCTGTCGCCACTGGCGAGCCATCGCATTAATAGTCAGCCTGTTCGCTACGCCTGCTGTTCTGGCGCATGCCCATCTTAAAGGGCAGTATCCTGCCGCCAACGCCGCTGTTACCGCCGCACCACAAGCATTGACGCTGAATTTCTCTGAAGGCATTGAGCCTAAATTTAGCGGCATCGCGGTGACCAACACACAGCAGCAAATTATCAAGACTGGCGCGGTAAAGCGCAATGAGAATGACAACAAGCAGATGATTGTTCCGCTGGAGGAGTCGCTGCCGCCGGGCAACTATACCGTTAACTGGCATGTCGTTTCGGTTGACGGCCACAAAACCAGTGGCCAATACGCATTTTCCGTGAAGTGAATGATGTTAGCAGCCGTGTTGGTGGGATTGCGCTTTGTGCATTTTGCGGCCCTGATGTTGGTATTTGGCTGCACGTTATTTAGCGTGTGGTTCGCGCCGGGCAGTCTGCAACGCCTTCTCGCGCAACGCTTTCTTTTTTGGCAACGGGGCTGTTTATGGCTTGCCGCAGTAAGTGCAGCTGCGATGTTTGCCGCGCAGGGCGGTGTAATGGGCGATGGCTGGCCTGATGTAGTGCGTACTGAAATCTGGCTGGCAGTCGCTGGCACGCAAACCGGAGCCGTGCTGGCGTGGCAAGTTGTTGCTGCGTGTCTGGCGCTTGTTGTCGTGCTTATGCAACCGCTACAGCAACGTAAAATACTGCTACTGGTGATCCTGCAGTTTGTCCTGGCCGCCGGCACTGGGCATGCCGCGATGCGGGAAGGCGCGATGGGCGTGGTGCAGCGGGGTAATCATGCCTTACATTTATTATGTGCCGCAATGTGGCTGGGCGGGTTATTGCCCGTATTATTCTGCATGAAACTGGCCCATGGTCGCTGGCGTGCGGCAGCAATTGCCACCATGATGCGCTTTTCCTGGTACGGTCATTTCGCCGTCGCAGGGGTGATCCTCACTGGCGTTATCAATACACTCTTAATCCAGGGTTTGGTCTGGCCATGGCAGAGCCACTGGGGGCAGGGGTTATTGTTGAAATGTGCGCTTGTGGCGCTGATGGTAGTAATTGCTGTGATGAATCGGTATGTTCTGGTGCCGCGGCTGAATCAGCAAAGCGACACCGCGCGGCAACGTTTTATCGCGTTGACCTGGGTCGAAGTCGGGCTGGGCGCACTGGTGCTGGCAGCGGTAAGTTTGTTTGCAACATGGGAACCTTTTTGAATGAACCTGGCGGGAAAAATGAAGAAGAGTTTATTAGTTCTGGTAATGCTGGCATGTTCAGGTACGGCACTGGCTTCGCCGCAGGTCATTACCGTAAGCCGCTTTGAGATTGGCAAAGACAAATGGGCATTTAACCGTGAGGAAGTCATGCTGACCTGCCGGCCAGGTCATGCATTGTATGCCATCAACCCCAGCACGCTGGTGCAATACCCGTTGAATGACGTTGCTGAAAAAGAGGTGGCCAGCGGTAAGACTATTGCTCAGCCGATTAGCATTATTCAGATCGATAATCCCGCCAAACCTGGTGAAAAAATGAGCCTTGCGCCTTTTATTACGCGAGCTGAGACACTTTGTTAAAAGCCTGCGTTAATACGCTGATCCACAATAAAAAACCGCAAGCCTGAATACACAAGCTTTGCGGTTTTTACTTTTCATAAGCGTGACGGTAACCCAATTTTTCTGACCACTTTTGTCGCGGACTGGAAAACCTGACGCCGTCATCTATTCTTAAAGTGCAAGGCGACTTAGCCTGCATTAATGCCAACTTTTAGCGCACGGCTCTCTCCCAAGAGCCATTTCCCTGGACCGAATACAGGAATCGTGTTCGGTCTTTTTTTATCTCTACGTCATGCAGGTTTCTTAATCTCGTCATGAAAATTCCCAAAACCGTGCATCGCCACAAACCATAACATATTCTGCACCGCGTACGTCCAGGTATTTTTTTGTCATTACGAAGTTTTTATGACCAGAATAATGTGTCCTCCATGCGCGGCATCACATAGCCTGCCAGTAAGCCAGGGTAAACCGTCACGTGCCTCGGGCTTACGGTTTTCCAAGGCACAGAAGATAAATCGCCTACTCAGCAGAGGTTCTGAACCAGGGGGCCGTTAATGGTTTCACTCGATGCACTTTCGTTTTGGCGAAAGCTTTTGACTTGCTTGCCCTGGTCCAGCAATAAGCTGCACTTCCAGAACATCATTACTTCCCTGATGTGCCGGCAACCCGCGTAAGTCAAAGTGAATAGCGCTCGCTATATCTTTCGCATGACGGCTGCAACATACCGAAAGTAGTTATAAAAAACTCAATATCACGACGATATAACCGATAAGATGATCCGACTTTTCATTCAAGGGAGTGCACATGTTGTGAAAATAAAGATGGCATTAGCCATGTTATTCGCTTGCGTGGCTTATGGTCAGGGCGATATACAGCGCAATGAGCTGGAGAAGGCTGTCATCGATTTTTTAAGAAAAGTGACCTGGTCCCGGGATGGTGTCAGCCCGTAAAGGAAATTCTGGCAAAAGACCCAAACAATCAACAGCCAAAGGAAATGTTGATAGGGTTTTGAGATAACAATATTGATTTTACAAAACCAGTATCTTTCCCTGACATTTCATAACACGAATATGCGGGAGATTCTTATAACTGCGGTGTCATCTCAGGAGAGACTGAACTTGGCCGTAGAATTGGCATCTGATTTATTTCCGCAGAACCCAATCATCTGATTATCGGTTTCAAGTTCTCGCGACGACCGAGTGTCTATATTGCTAAAAAACCGTTTACGATTGCAGAATACCGTCGGGAGATTGATTCGTTTAATAAACTTAATAGCGATATTTGCCTTTAGGCTTGCAGGTATTAGCGCTCGATAATTGCCAGATATTCTGCGCGGATCTTGCATCCGGGCACGGTGATGTGTCACGGCTCAGAAATAGTCCTTGGTGCGAGCGTCAATATTAAACAGCGACATTTGGGTGGACTCCTCCGGGGAGGTCAGTAGCGCAAAGCATCAGAAAAGTGCTTCGGGTGCCCGGAGGGGGATGTAAAAAAGCACAAGAATTGGCACCAACGAATTTCAACCGTCCAGCCCGGTCTGCAAATCACGTTAGCTGGACGGTTACAGGCGAATGCTGTTATGCCGAAAATAAGTCGTTAATTTTTGCAATCACATCGTCCAGTAATTCGAAACGGCGGCGGTATTCAGCACGTTTTTTACTAGCGATCGCCTCCAGCGGTTTACGGGCGAATTGCAGCGGTAAACGCCAGCGCCATGCACTCTCTTTTTCGCCTTCAATTGACGCCCAAAACTCATCATAGCTGGCATGGAAATGGCGGCCTTTGCTCAGGCGATAACGCAACGCACGGAAGACGTGCCCGTTATCACTGACGCCATAAATTGCCGAAACGCCGGAAAGCAGGGAAATCTGGCTGATGACTTCAAGCAGCATCTTTTTCGGGAAGATGCCGTGGCAGGCGCGGGTTGCGATTTTAATCACTTCATGGCTGACGTTTCGGCGCGGGCCTTGCAAACCACCAATCACCAGCGCGCGATGGCCTTCTTCACCCACCACACTAAAGGTCACGCTTGCAAGCAAGGTTTGCTCGCCATCATACATCCACAGGGTGGTTTCTCCCTCGCGCTCAGCTTTGCTGGCACAAGAGGCATAGACGCTAAAACGCGCATCATCTTTGCCAGTAAATTCAATTACCTGCACCTGTACGGGTGAGCTCAGCGCTTCAGCCAGTTTTGGCGATACTTTTTCATCAAGCCAGGCGTAGTGGCTAATAATGGCATTCGCACGTTGCGAAGCATTTAACCCGAGCGTTAAATATTGGCGATGCGATTTACTCGGCAGCGTTATTTGCGCATCAAGTAAGCGGCTAAAATTCGGGCGCTGCGAAAGCGCGGTAAGCATCCGGTTTGTGGACGACCAGAACAGCAGCGAACGTAACAAAAACTTAAAGCGGTAATTACGTTTTTTCCAGATAGGACCAGGCACAAGACGTCCGCTTATCAGGTCGGAAATAATATGCGTATTATGATTTGAGTTAAGTTCTGTTTGCAGGCTGGGATTCGACACGGAGAAAGACCTCTAAAAGTTGAGCGCTTAGTTTAGAGGCCTGGAAAATACAAATTAACCTTGCTGCCAGCTTTATTTCCGTTCTGTTTAAGTTCTATTTATAAATAGATACAAAAACAATTCTCTCTTATTTAAGTAGGATTTTCCTATACTGGTGAGAGGGGGGGATGAATATGTATCAGCGTATTGAAGGCATTCACTGGCGACATATTTGGATTGTCGGCGATCTACACGGTTGCCACCAGCGTTTAATGCAAGCCTTACGGGAACGCCACTTTGATCCCTATCAGGATTTACTCATCTGCGTCGGTGATCTAATCGATCGTGGTCCGCAAAGCCTGCAATGCCTTGAATTACTCAATAAACCCTGGTTTCGTACCGTGCGTGGCAATCATGAACAGATGGCTATCGACGCGCTGCGTTACGGCGAGATGGCGATGTGGCAGCTTAATGGCGGCACCTGGTTTAGCACGCTTGATGAAGCGCAGCAGCAACAGGCGCTCGAAGCACTGCGTACCTGCGCTGAATTGCCATACATTATGGAGTTGCGCTGCAGGGAGGAGGTGAATGTGATTGCCCATGCAGACTATCCGGCAGAGGAGTATCTGTGGGAACAGGAGGTGGACAGTGAATCCGTGCTCTGGCGGCGCGACCGGCTTAACCAGCTTTTAGCCGGTAAAGGCAATCGCATCGCGGGGGCCGATCATTTCTGGTTTGGCCATACTCCGCTTAAGCAGCGTTTTGATGGGCACAATCAGCACTATATTGATACCGGGGCGGTTTTTGGCGGCGAACTGACGCTGGTACAGCTTCAGTGATCAGAAATCGCTGAACTCGTTAGCCGGGTGCCAGAAACCATCGATAAACTCTTCTACCGGAAAACAGCCGCCGTGGCGCATTCGCTGATCGTTCATTGCGATGAGACACTGCTGTTCCGTGTTATAGACATCAACCACGATGTCATCGCATCCACCGTCCAGGTAGCAAACAAATAAAACCAGAGCGAACATTCCATCCTCAGCGCTGTACAACGTAACGATAAGTGTAGGGGATGAATGAGGGCAGGGGAAATCAGGCAGGTAAATAACCCGTCTTGCGGACGGGTTCCCTTTGGGTCAGGCAAGACGCATAACCCAGGTATCAGATTTCTGATCGTAATGTTCGCGATAAAGCACCGAGTGTTCGCCATTCAGGATCGCGGGAATGCTGGTATCCGCGTCCCAGGCATCAAGCTGCATACATAAATCCGGGTCAGAACTGCAGGGAATGCGTAACGTTCGCTCGCCCTGATTATCTCCCTGCAACTCGGCATCATCGATTTCAAATGCGCCAATACGCACGCTGGTTTTCGTCATAATGCTCTCCGTTGATCGTCAAAAAATGTGGTATGACCAGTAAGGTCACCCACATTTCAGCCTGGTACAACAATGAGCAAGTCGCCAGTCAAAAAATGCGTTTTTTTAGCGCACTGTCACGCATTACCGGCGAACAATCGCCCATCACGTACCAGTTCACGGGGATAACTGTTTTTCAGACGTGAACCAATTTTTTTGGCAAGCCCCAGAGGCTGGCCCTGGAAAGTGACAATCACTTCATCATTTTTGGGAGGATTTTGCGGGTAAATATCGCGCCCGCGATACCACTCTTCCGCCTCCGCGAGCGTCAGCGCAAACGCCAGCGGATTATTAAGACCGGCGAGAGCAATAACGGCCTCATGCTGCCAGCGATACCCTTTGTTATAGGTCTCAGCAAGACGAATACCAATACGCGAAAAACGGACTTTGCCAATCAGTGGCTCGATCTGCGCCGGGAACAGCCAAATCTCTTTATCCCGCTGCCATAAATGCAGCTCGTCGCTCCATTGAAGACCAACCTGCGCAGCTGCTGCTGCCACCTGCGCGGCGTCTTTGGGTTTCAGCGGGGTAAAGGGAAAATTACCGACCTTGTAAGTCGGCGCGGGCAACGGCGCTATCGCGGCGGTTTTGCGCAGGCGGGCAACAAAAAAACCTTCACAGTCGTAAATCTGCGGGAACACATGCAGAAAACCTTCTGCGGTGAGCGCCTGGCTGGCTTGCGGGAACAGTTCACCGAGCGGCAAAAATTGTACAGCATGCGGGTACTTAGCCTGCAGCCAGTGGCAGATCGCTTCGTTTTCGTCACGATTAAGGGTGCAGGTTGAGTAGACCAGGGTTCCCCCGGGTTTTAAGGCGTGGAATGCGCTGTCGATCAACTCGCGCTGGATGGCGGCAATCTCAAGGTTACTGGCAACAGACCAGTTTTTTAGCGCGTCAGCATCTTTACGTACCACGCCTTCGCCTGAGCAGGGCGCATCAAGCAAAACAGCATCGAACATTTCTGGTAATGCCGGACCGAATACGCGTCCGTCAAAATGGGTCAGCGCCACGTTGCTGATGCCGTTGCGACTGATGTTGGCATGCAATACTTTTACGCGGCTGGCGGAAAACTCATTTGCGAGGATCGCGCCCTTGTTGCCCATCCGTGCGGCAATCTGCGTGGTTTTAGAACCTGGGGCTGCGGCGACATCTATCACCCGCTGCGGCATTTCCCCGTCGGCAAACAGCGCTGCTACGGGCAACATTGAACTGGCTTCCTGAATATAAAACAGGCCGCTCAGGTGCTCTGCGGTGCTGCCCAGTGGCAATGTGTCTTCATCATCGCGCTCGATCCAGAAACCTTCCGCACACCACGGTACCGGCGTTAATTGCCAGCCATAAGGCGCGACCAGTTCCAGAAAGTCGTTAACGGCAATTTTCAGCGTATTGACGCGGATACTGCGCCGCAGTGGGCGTTGACAGGCAGCAATAAATTCATCGAACGAGAGATGTTCCGGCATGGCTTGACGCATTTGCGCCAGAAATTCATCCGGAAGATAGACAGCGTTTTGAGCCACGGGGCGTACCACAGGAGTAAAAACAGGCGTGCAGTGTAACACAAAGGCTCCGGCGCAAGCACGCCGGAGCCTGCTGGCTTAACGCGGCAGGGCGGTGCCCCACTGGCGCCACTCTTTGGGTTCGCTTTCGAGCAGCAGGAAGTGTTTACCCGGTTGCGCTTTCGGCGCCAGCGGTGTTTCGGGCGGCGTAGCGAAGGCGATACCACCGCGAATAAACTGGTTGAAAGTCCCTGTTTTCACCACACCGCCAACCAGACCAAAGTCCAGCGAGTAACCGGAAGCGAGCCAGAACACCGAGTTATTCCGTACCAGGTGCTGATAGCGTTTACTGATCCGCATGCCAATCATCACGCGATCGGAAAGCGTTCCCAGCATCATGCCGGTAACGGTGCCAACTTCGATACCGCGGAATAACACCGGGGTGCCGATGTTGATCGAACCCGCTTCCGGCGCTTCGACAACGATATTCAGACCATCGAGGTAGCGGGAATCGGTAATGGTGGCTTCTGAAATTTCAAAGTCGCGCCGCGCGTCGCCGCGGCCCGGCTCCACATTGATATAGGGCTGCAACAAGGTATCAAGGTGTTCGACACCCGCAGCGGAGATTTGCGGAGTGATCACCGAGAAGCGTGACCCGGCGCGGGCAAACGTCTGGACATATTCCGGATACAGCACGGCGCTCGCCTGGACTTCGTTCTTATCGGTAATCAGTTGCAGGTCCTGAATTTGCCCGATATCGATTCCCAGATAACGAATAGGCATGCCCGCCGCCATTTTTCCGGCGTCAAATGCATGTAATGTAATCTGCCCACCGACCGCGCGAGCCGCGGTTTCTGAAGCATAAAGTACGCGTTTATCGCCTTTGCGCACACGTCCACTGGCACCGCTAAGGTTATCGAAACTGATAGCGCCCTTGATGGCGCGCGAGAGCGGGGCGGCCTGCACGGTGAGGCCGCTACCGTTCAGTTGTACTTTCGCGCCACCTTCAGCCCAGAAAACGCTATTGCTGGTCAGTAAGTTGCGGTATTCCGGTTTGATATGCAGTTCAATATCAAACGCATTCGCGCGCGGACGCACGGTAATCACTTCGCCGACTTCAAACTTGCGGTACAGCACCACTGAACCGGCCTGAACGTCCGGTAGCGTGTCCGCCGTCAGCGTCAGCGTGGTGGTTGGCAGGTCGCTCAGGCTGTTTTCGAGAGCCTTATCGAGATTGGCGAACAGAGGGTAACTGTTTTTCATCTCGCCTTTGGCACCAGGCAGAATGCGGATGCCGCCGCTGAGCCACTCATTAGCGCTGGCGGCGAGGAACTCAACGCCATCCAGTCCTACTTTGACATCAACACGGCTGTTGACGACGAACTTACTGTCCCCGTGCACTAAATCGCGATACTGCGGATCAATAGCGACAGCAAACGTAACGCCCTGGCTCGTCAGGTTGCGCTCCAGCACCTGGCCGACCTGCACGCCATGGAGCACCAGCGGTTGTCCGGCGTCAATACCGTAGCTTTCCGGTGCGGTGAGTGTCAGGGTTACCACACCCGGTTCCTGCAACAGGTTTTTGTCCGCCGGCAGGACAACAAACTGATTACGCGGTTGACCTTCACCCGGCACCAGCTCCAGCGTGCTGCCGGTCAGCAGGGAGCTGAGATTGGTATTGCTCAGTGAAATTTTGGGATTGTGCATTTCGATGCGCGTGTTATCGCGCAACAGGTTCACCACACTCGGATCAACAGTTAACTCGCCGCTGACAGCGCCGCCAGGGTTGAGGTTAATTTTAGTCAGTTGCCCCACTTCCAGCCCCTGATACATCAGCGGTGTTGAACCGGCTTTTAATCCCTGGCCGCCCGGCAAATCGAGTTTCACCAGTACGCCGCGCTGGCTGTGCGCCAGGTCTTCGTATAAGCCATATTCGTCGTCCTGGGCGGCGGGTTGCGAGGCTTCAGGCGAGTCAAAAGCGATTGCACCGTTGACCAGTGCCGCCAGACTTTCAAGTTCGACTTTGGCACCGCTCAAGCCGACATCGGCTTTCACGCCGGAAACGTTCCAGAAACGGCTGCCTTTTTTCACCAGATTGGTGAAACGGCGCTCGATCAATACATCAATGGTGACGCCCTGTTTATTGGTGTTGATCGAATAGTCATACACGCGCCCGACCGGGATTTTACGGAAGTAGACCAGTGAACCGCTGTTCAGCGCCCCTAAGTCCGGAGCATGAAGATGGATCATTAATTCGCCGTTGTTCAGGCGATATTTCGGTTGCGTATCCAGCGCGGTGAAGTGCTCCTGCGGTTCGCCTTTGCCTGGCATCATGCCAATATAGTTACCGCCTACCAGCGCATCGAGCCCTGAAACGCCCGCCAGCGACGCTTTCGGCGTAACCAGCCAGAACTGAGTTTCACTGCGCAAGGCGTCTTTCATATTGGATTTGATACTGGCGCGGACTTCGATTTTCTTCAGATCTTCGCTCAGGCGGATGTCCTGCACCGTGCCGACTTCAACGCCCTGATAGCGGACAGGGGTACGCCCTGCAACAATGCCATCGGCGGACATAAAATCAATCGTGATGGTGTTGCCGCGATCTTTATAACTGCTCCAGATAAGCCAGCCCGCAATGAGCAGGGCGATGACCGGGAGCAACCAGAAAGGCGAAATGCGCCGTTTTGTTTTAATACGCGCTTCAGTCGGCGAAGCGGGGGTTTCCTGACTCATGTGCATCCCAAAGTAAGCGGCTGTCCAGCCATTCCACAGCAAGAATAGTCAAAATTACCGCTGCACCGAAATAAAACGCAGCGGGTCCCATAGTAAAAGCGAGGAGTTGGTCGCGGTTAATCAGTGACATCATTAATGAAATGACAAACAGATCGAGCATCGACCAACGCCCAATCCAGGTCACAAAGCGCAAAAGTAAAATACGAGTGCGTAACCCCTGTTCAAATTTGAAATGGATGCTAAGAAGCAGTGTAAACAGCACGATCACTTTGGTAAACGGCACCAGAATACTGGCGATAAACACCACACCCGCCACGGCAACATTGCTGTGCGCCAGCGAAATTATCCCCGACATAATCGTATCTTCTTGTCGTGTGCCGTTGACGTAAATAACGGAGATTGGGAGCAGGTTCGCTGGAAACAGAAAGATCAATGATGCGAGAAGTGATGCCCAGCATTTCTGCAAACTCTGTTTACGACGATGCGTTAATGGAATGTGGCAGCGAGGGCAGCGACCGCGAACGTCCGGATAACCGGTAAAATGGCAACCCAGACAGATCAGTAACTTGGGATCGGGGCGTCTCGCCGGGCGTTGCGGATAAAAGCGCTCCCACAGCTGTTCAACGTTCAAATGGATTAGCGTCATTATGCTTAAAATCACGAGTGCGACAAACGCAAACAACCCGATACCCGGTTGGATGTAGGCATAGTCCTGCACTTTAATCGAGGCGACGCCAACACCAACCAGATAGATATCCAGCATCACCCACTCTTTGAGTTTTTCCAGCATTAACAACACCGGGCGCAGATTCATGCCGAGGATGTTGCCAAGCCATAAATAGGCGATAGCTGTAACCAGCACCAGCGGCGCGCCAACGGTGCAAAACAGCACCATCGCGCCGGTGATCGGCGAGCCTTGGGCGGTCATTTGCCAGATACCCTGCAACAAATTGGCGTCAATACGTACACCGAGTAAATAGAGATGTAGCAGCGGTTCACCCCAGGCGAAGGGCATCAAGAGGATCATAGTCACCGCCATCGCACCGAGGCGCGTTAATGACCAGTCCCGTCCGTCACGAACTTTCGCATCACAACTGGGGCAAAATGCACTTTGGTGCGATTTCATAACCGGTAACGCAAAAAGCGTATCGCACTGGGGGCAGCGCTGGTAATGTGCGCGTGGCAGCGCTTCACCCACGCGATGAACGGCGATTTTTTTCCCCGGCGTAATTTGTTGTATCTTTAGTGCCATTGCGGGTATCAGAAAATGTTTAGATGCATCTATCTTAACTCATGAATGGAACATCTTGAGCATCAACGCATTTAATGCTTATTTTAATAGGCTAAGCAGTTTTTCGAAGTAAGACACCAAAGTGGTTGGATAATGAACAAAACAGAATTTT
This sequence comes from Kosakonia sp., assembly GCF_032104925.1. NCBI lineage: Bacteria > Pseudomonadati > Pseudomonadota > Gammaproteobacteria > Enterobacterales > Enterobacteriaceae > Kosakonia > Kosakonia sp. Next base: position 9,437 of record NZ_DAMCGF010000003.1, on the reverse strand, counting down.
ACGCGGATTTAAACCGCGATTTTCAGGCGTTAATGGCAGGTGAAACCAGTTTTTTAGCGACGCTCGCGAATACTAGCGCGCTGTTATTTGAACGCCTTGATGGGGTGAACTGGGCCGGTTTTTATCTTCTGGAAGCGGATACGCTGGTGTTAGGGCCGTTCCAGGGCAAAATTGCCTGTGTGCGCATTCCGGTTGGGCGAGGAGTTTGCGGCACTGCGGTTGCGCAAAATCGCGTTCAGCGTGTGGAAGATGTGCATCAGTTCGATGGTCATATTGCCTGTGATGCGGCAAGTAATTCTGAAATCGTACTGCCGATAACGGTAAATAATCAGATTATTGGCGTGCTGGATATCGACAGCGTCGTCTTTTCTCGCTTCACCGCCGAGGATGAACAGGGGCTGCGCGAACTGGTTTCGCATCTTGAAAACGTTCTTGCGGCGACCGATTATCAAAAAATCTTTGCACCCGTCGCAGGATAATCAACGGATAACGTAGCATTTACCGATAGCGTCATTATAATGACGCCTGTTCATGCCTGCGCTTGTTGGCAACGTCCGTTGTAATCAGGAAATTTCATGGAAAATCAACCTAAGTTGAATAGCAGTAAAGAAGTTATCGCTTTTTTGGCCGAACGTTTCCCACACTGTTTCAGTGCTGAAGGCGAAGCACGCCCCCTGAAAATCGGTATTTTTCAGGATCTCGTCGAGCGTGTTGAGGGTGAGATGAATCTCAGCAAAACCCAACTTCGTTCCGCTTTACGTCTTTATACTTCAAGCTGGCGTTACCTCTACGGTATCAAAGCGGGTGCGGCGCGTGTGGATCTCGATGGCAACGCGTGTGGCGTGCTGGATGAGCAACACGTAGAACATGCCCGCAAACAGCTTGAAGAAGCCAAAGCGCGCGTTCAGGCACAACGTGCTGAACAGCAAGCTAAAAAACGAGAAGCCGCTGCTGCCGCAGGTCAAGAAGAGACGCCGCGCCGTGAGCGTAAAGCTCGCCCGGCTCCGCGTCGTAAAGAGGGTGCTGAACGCAAACCTCGTACTGACAAACCTGTCGCGAAAACCCAGCGTGCACCTCAGCAGGAAGAGCGCCATACACCGGTTTCAGATTTATCTGTGCTGAGCGTTGGTCAAAACCTGAAGGTGAAAGCAGGGAATAATGCGATGGACGCCACGGTGCTGGAAATCACTAAAGATGGCGTTCGCGTACAGCTTAGCTCGGGTATGTCGATGATTGTACGCGCAGAACATTTAATGTTCTGAAACGGAGGCCTGGCCTGGCATGAACACTTTGTTTAAGCGCACAGCATTGGCTGGTCTGTTATTCGTAACAGGCCACGCTCTGGCTGTGGAAGATATTACCCGTGCCGATCAAATTCCGGTATTAAAGGAAGAGACCCAGCACGCGACGGTGAGCGAACGCGTTACCTCGCGTTTCACCCGCTCTCACTACCGTCAGTTTGATTTAGACGCCGCTTTTTCGGCGAAGATTTTCAATCGTTATCTCAATCTGCTCGACTACAGCCACAATGTGCTGTTGGCGAGCGATGTCGAACAGTTCTCCCAGAAAAAAAGCCTGATTGGCGACGAACTGCGCAGCGGTAAACTGGACGTATTTTACGACCTGTACAACCTGGCGCAGAAACGTCGTTTTGAGCGCTACCAGTACGCGCTGAAGGTGCTTGAGCGCCCAATGGATTTTTCCGGCAATGACACCTTTAACCTTGACCGTAGCAAAGCGCCATGGCCAAAAGATGAAGCGGAACTGAATGCGCTGTGGGACGGCAAAGTTAAGTACGATGAGCTTAGCCTGAAGCTGACCGGAAAAGACGAGAAAGAGATCCGCGACACGCTGACGCGTCGTTATAAGTTTGCGATTCGCCGTTTGGCGCAAACCAATAGCGAAGACGTGTTCTCGTTAGCCATGACCTCTTTTGCGCGTGAAATTGACCCGCATACCAACTACCTTTCTCCACGTAATACCGAGCAATTTAACACCGAAATGAGCCTGTCTCTTGAGGGGATTGGCGCGGTGTTGCAGGGAGATGACGACTATACCGTGATCAACTCTATGGTCGCGGGCGGCCCGGCGGCGAAAAGCAAAGCTATCAGCGTTGGCGATCGCATCGTAGGTGTAGGTCAAACTGGCCAGAACATGGTTGATGTTATCGGCTGGCGTCTTGACGATGTGGTTGCGCTGATTAAAGGACCAAAAGGCAGTAAAGTGCGCCTCGAAATCCTGCCGGCGGGTAAGGGCACCAAAACGCGTATTGTTACCCTGACGCGTGAACGGATTCGTCTCGAAGATCGCGCTGTGAAAATGTCAGTGAAGAGCGTCGGCAAAGAAAAAGTTGGCGTTCTCGACATCCCGGGCTTCTACGTTGGTCTGACTGACGATGTCAAAGTCCAGTTGCAAAAACTTGAAAAACAAAACGTTAGCAGCGTGGTTATCGACCTGCGTACTAACGGCGGCGGCGCGCTGACGGAAGCGGTATCGCTCTCCGGTCTGTTTATTCCGTCCGGCCCGGTAGTACAGGTTCGTGATAACAACGGTAAAGTGCGTGAAGACAGTGATACCGACGGCGTGGTCTATTATAAAGGCCCGCTGGTGGTGCTGGTTGACCGCTTTAGCGCCTCTGCATCAGAAATCTTTGCGGCTGCAATGCAGGACTATGGTCGCGCGCTGATCGTCGGCGAACCGACGTTTGGTAAAGGTACTGTTCAGCAATATCGCTCGCTCAACCGTATTTACGATCAGATGCTTCGTCCTGAGTGGCCGGCGCTGGGATCGGTGCAGTACACCATTCAGAAATTCTATCGTGTTAACGGTGGGAGCACGCAGCGTAAAGGTGTAACGCCGGACATTATTATGCCAACGGGCACGCAGGTTACTGAAACCGGTGAAAAATTTGAAGACAACGCACTGCCGTGGGACAGCATTAACGCGGCTACGTTCGTCAAGTCTGGCGATTTAAAACCGTTTGGCGCGGAGCTGCTCAAAGATCATGAGGAACGGATCGCCAAAGATCCTGAGTTCCAGTACATCATGAAAGACATTGCGCGTTTCGATGCGTTGAAAGATAAACGTAACATCGTTTCTCTTAACCTGGCGCAGCGTGAGAAAGAGAATGCGGAAGATGATGCCATTCGTCTCTCTCGTCTCAACGATCGCTTCAAACGCGAAGGCAAACCGTTACTGAAAAAACTGGATGATTTGCCAAAGGATTATCAGGAGCCCGATCCGTATCTTGATGAAACGGTTCATATTGCCCTGGATCTGGCGCATCTGGAAAAAGATCAACCAGCGGAACAGCCCGCTCCCGCCAAGTAAAATAAAACAGGCACAAGAAATTGTGCCTGTTTTTTTAACAACTCCTCTCTGGCGTAAGCAATGTACTACAAAATGTAAAGTTGTGTTTTTCTCGTGACTTACGCCGCTCGGATGCTTGAAAATAACCGCTATGCCCATACGATGTGGGTAATCGCATAGTGCGTTTTGTTAAGTCGAGGTTAAAAGAAAATTATGATGCGAATCGCGCTCTTCCTGTTGACTAACCTGGCCGTCATGTTGGTGTTCGGTCTGGTACTTAGCCTGACGGGCATTCAGTCGAGCAGCGTTCAGGGCTTGTTAATTATGGCGCTGCTGTTTGGTTTTGGCGGCTCGTTCATTTCGCTGTTGATGTCGAAATGGATGGCGCTGAAATCTGTCGGTGGTGAAGTGATTGAACAGCCACGTAACGATATGGAGCGCTGGCTGATTGACACCGTTGCCCGGCAGTCTCGCCAGGCGGGTATCGCGATGCCGCAGGTGGCTATTTACCATGCGCCGGATATCAATGCCTTCGCAACCGGTGCGCGCCGTGATGCTTCGCTGGTTGCTGTCAGCACCGGCCTGCTGCAAAACATGAGCCGCGATGAGGCCGAAGCCGTTATCGCCCATGAAATCAGCCACATCGCAAATGGCGACATGGTCACCATGACGCTGATTCAGGGTATCGTGAACACCTTTGTTATCTTCATTTCACGTATCATTGCGCAAATAGCGTCAGGTTTCCTCAGTGGCAACCGTGATGATGGCGAAGAAACTAACGGCAACCCGCTGATCTACTTCGCTGTTGCAACCGTGCTGGAGCTGGTGTTTGGTATTCTGGCGAGCATTATCACCATGTGGTTCTCGCGTTACCGCGAATTCCATGCCGATGCCGGATCTGCAAAATTGGTTGGCCGTGAGAAGATGATTGCTGCCCTCCAGCGTTTGAAAACCAGTTATGAACCGCAGGAAGCAAGCAGCATGATGGCTTTCTGTATCAACGGTAAGTCAAAATCGCTGAGTGAACTGTTCATGACTCACCCGCCGCTGGATAAACGTATTGAAGCATTGCGTTCCGGCGAATATCTGAAATAACAGGTTACCTGGAATAAAAAAACGCGTCGAATGACGCGTTTTTTATTGCCCAGCTAAAACCAAGTTCTGTGGATGCGGTAAGCAACAGATTTGTTTTGCCCTACGGCATCCGGATTTAAAGCTTACCGAACGGGCAGGACGTTAATTACTTCGATGGTGTGCTATACAAGCGCTTTCTCACTCACTGGCGCGCGGCTGTGTAATTCGTAGACTGCTGATTACGGCGGCGATCGTGGCGAGTGTTCCTGCCAGTAGCAACGAGATATGCGTCCCATGTGTTTCAAAAAGATTAAACATCAGCGCTACCAGCGCAGCACCGGCGCTTTGTCCCAGTAACCTCGCCGTACCCAGCATGCCGCTGGCACCACCGCTGCGCTGTCGTGGCGCTGCAGTGATAATAGTGTGGTTGTTGGGCGACTGAAACAGACCGAAACCTGCACCGCATAATGCCATTCGCCAGATGATATCAGTATCAGCCGGTGCCGATGGTAGCAACGCCAGTGCAAATAACCCGCCCGCCATCATGATCATTCCTAACCCACCCAGAAGCCCGGCATGAACGCGCTCAATCAGATATCCTGCCAGCGGAGCCATCACCATTGTCGCCAGCGGCCAGGGCGTTAACAGCAAACCTGTTTCCACCTCACTGCGCCCAAGCACCGTCTGCAAAAAGAAGGGCAGCGAAACCAGCGCCAGCATCTGTGCGCAAAATGAACAGACCGAAGTGCCAATCGACAAAGAAAAAAGCGGGATCCGCAGCAAATCTACTGGTAATAAGGGCACGGGTAATTTCAACTGTCGGCGAATAAAAAGTGAGCCAATCAGCAACAATGCGGCCAACTCCACCAACACTAACACCGTGGATTGCCCCTGTGCGAAGCTGCTAAGAGCAGTGATTAACAAGCCGAATGTCAGTGCGTTCATCACTGCGCTGGGCAGGTCGAATTGAGGTTTTGCACTGCGTGTCGCATTGGGAGGTAAATATTTTATTGCCAGTAGCAAGGCGAGAATACCCAGCGGTACATTGATCAGGAATAACCATTGCCAGGAAGCAACAGAAAGAATGGCCGCTGCAATGGTCGGCCCTGCTGCAGATGATACGGCGACAACGAACGAGTTAATGCCCATGCCGCGTCCCAGGCTTCGATAGGGGTAAATCAGCCGAATGAGCGCAGTATTAACGCTCATCAGCGCGGCACCGCCAAATCCCTGCGCAACACGCGCTAGTGTTAAGGTCAATAACGAGTCGGAAAGCGCGCAAAATAGTGAGGTAAGCGTAAAGAGCACCAGGCCGCATTGATAAACCCGGCGATAACCAAACATATCGCCAAGGAATGAAAGGGTCAGTAGTGAAACGACGATCGCAATTTGATAGGCATTCACAATCCAGATTGAACTGGCAGCGGAAGCATTGAGATCCCGGGCAATGGTCGGTAGAGCAACGTTTGCAATTGCACCGTCCAGCACGGCCATGGCGATGCCAATAATAATTGTCAGAATTGCGCCGTAACGCTGTGGAATGGGCAAGCCATCAAGGGAAGTTTTATCCATGGAAATTTCAGGGCTAATGTCACAAAGTTATTTGTATAATAATTCTATCATTGGCATTCCGGTTTTATGTCGCAGATTTGTAACGAAGTTGACAAACGCGCATTGCGGTGACCGGATGACGAATTTATAATAAAAACCGATTCTGAATTTTATAAAACACAGGCGATGAGGTGATTAATGGCAATCGCAGATTTGGACAAGCAGCCAGATTCTGTCTCTTCTGTATTGAAGGTATTTGGCATTCTGCAGGCGCTCGGAGAAGAGCGTGAAATCGGCATCACCGAGCTTTCGCAACGTGTCATGATGTCGAAAAGCACCGTTTATCGCTTTTTGCAAACCATGAAATCGTTAGGTTATGTCGCGCAGGAAGGGGAGTCTGAAAAATATTCCCTGACGCTGAAGCTTTTTGAGCTCGGCGCGCGCGCATTGCAAAACGTTGATTTGATCCGCAGCGCAGATATCCAAATGCGTGAGCTTTCTCGTCTGACGAAAGAGACCATCCACCTGGGCGCGCTGGATGAAGATAGCATCGTCTACATCCATAAAATTGATTCAATGTACAATCTGCGCATGTATTCGCGCATTGGTCGCCGTAACCCGCTGTACAGTACCGCGATTGGTAAAGTCCTGCTGGCATGGCGCGATCGTGAAGAAGTGAAGCAGATTCTTGAAGGTGTTGAGTATAAGCGCAGCACTGAGCGCACTATCACCAGCACCGAAGATCTGTTGCCGATGCTGGATATTGTGCGTCAGCAGGGTTATGGCGAAGACAACGAAGAGCAGGAAGAAGGCTTACGCTGTATTGGCGTACCGGTTTTTGACCGTTTCGGCGTTGTGATTGCTGGTTTAAGTATTTCTTTCCCGACATTGCGCTTTTCGGAAGAACGCCTGCATGAGTACGTAGAAATGCTGCACAATGCCGCGCGCAAAATTTCCGAACAAATGGGTTATAACGACTATCCGTTCTGAATGAAGATAAAAAAAGCCGCCTGAAGAGGCGGCTTTTTTTGTGTAAAGGATTAGCCGTTATCGACTACGGTATCGCTTTTACGCAACAGCGGGCAGTTTGCCAGACCCAAAAAACCATTACTGGAATGCACATATTGTGCGGTACTGGTGCCTCGTGCAGTAGCATATTTACATTGCAATCCCAGCCCAGCAGCGTTTTCCGTACTGTTAATCAACACCCCGTAACCGCTCAGCAAGAGCCCAATCCACAGCAGCGCCAGAATAATAACGCTTCGTATGAGTGTACGCATATTTGCTCCTTGCACATCGGTAGACTGTATCACAAGGCTACGGTATTTACCTGGTGAAACAAGTCCAGCATTCCTAAAAATACCGAAAGGAGATACAGTTAGTCGCGGTTTAAGGAAGCCATGATAACCTGGTTACACCTTGCAACGTATCGGAGAGTGGAGTGAGAAAATATAGATGGCTGATTCTGGCTGCCGTATTGGTAGTCTGCCTGCTGCTCTGGACTCAAATGCTTAACGTAATGTGTGATCAAGATGTACAATTCTTTAGCGGCATCTGCGTCATCAATAAATTCATCCCCTGGTAATGGCATTTTTTCAGTGAGAGATTTCCTTCCTTGACGTCAGTGGTAGAATGCCGCGTCTATATAGAGGTGGTGAAATGAACGAAGTATTAAATTCAGGCGCGATCAACCTTGCGTCCATAGTCCTTTCTTTGGTGGTTCTGCTTGTCGGTCTGGTTTTGTGGTTCTTTATCAATCGTGCCAGTTCACGTACGAATGAACAAATCGAGTTACTCGAAGCTCTGCTGGATCAGCAAAAACGACAAAATGCCTTGCTGCGCCGGCTGTGCGAGTCAAATGAACCTGAAAAAGAAGAAGCGGTTGAGCCAGTAAAAGCGCAACAAAAAGGCGATGATGATTTCATTCGCCTGGTCGCAGAGCGCTAGCCAGACCGGGAGTGCGAGATGGCGTGGAGAAACCCCTGGTATAACCCTGCAATCTCGCACCACACGCTGGAAGGTTTTAGCAATTCGACCTCTGTCGCCCATCAAGCCGGAGATGTTAAGCGCTGGCGGAAAGAGCGCAAAGCCGCCGGGCTTCCCAGACCACCCTCCAGTGGTTACCCGGGGTTTATCGAACAGTGGTGGCAAAAAGCCAATATTACTGGTGATGCTGATGGCCTCTGGTGGTTAGGCCATGCCAGTATGCTCTTGCGCCTGCAGGGCCAATATCTCCTCACCGATCCCGTCTTTTCCCACCGTGCTTCACCTGTTAGTTTTGCGGGTCCTCAGCGGCATACACCGCCAGCACTCGCGATTGCCGACATTCCGCAACTGGACGCGATCTTAATTTCCCACAACCACTACGATCACCTGGACGCGTGGACGGTGCGTGCGCTGCTGTGTCGCTTTCCGGATGTGCATTTCTTTGTGCCTCTGGGGGTGGGCGATTGGCTTCGTCGTCGCGGTGCGCAGCATGTTACTGAGTTAGACTGGTGGCAAAGTTTTACATTTCAGGGAATGACCTACACCGCGGTGCCTGCACAACATTGGAGCATGCGCACTTTGTGGGATCGCAATCGCTCGCTGTGGTGCGGCTGGGTCATTGAATCATCCACGCAGCGTTTTTGGTTTGCTGGTGATACAGGTTACACGCCAGAATTGCTCACTATTCCTCAACGATTAGGTCAACTGGATACTATCGCGCTGCCGATTGGGGCTTATGCGCCACGCTGGTTTATGGCAATGAATCATATGGATCCACAAAGCGCTGTCGCGCTTTGGCAACAACTGGGGGCACCACTTGCGATTCCCATTCATTGGGGTGTATTTGAGCTGGCGGACGAATCGCTTGATGAGCCTGTAACAGAGTTACAGCAAGCATTAACCGAAACGGCAGCAGAGAATGACAATTTTAGGATCTTAAAAATTGGGCAGTATTTGCCCTTTTGTTAATTCAGACTCTCCTCCAAAAAGATGAGATCTTTTATAATCATGTTGTTTTATTTATATCGAAACGTTTTCTTTGCCTTTTTATGAGGCAGTGTCATCATAATTTCATTATTTTGGTGCACAACTTTGCTTATTTGCACAAGAAATATCCATACCGGTTTAAGGTAATAGTTTCTCCGATGCGTATATTTGTTTAAGAATCTTCCTAGTCTTAGAAAAAAGCATAAGTATGCGCAAAAAGTTCTTACGATATACGCTATATGCATAGCGGGGAGGGAGCTGACATGGAGCAACGGAACTTATTGAGCTATAGTAATAAATTGGCTGCTTTGAGTATTGGTATTGGTGTTCAGAGCGTCTGTTATAGCGTTCAATGTTATGCATAAACGTGCACAACAAGTCTCGGTTCCTGTTGAATTTGTGCGACGGATCCAGACATGTTTAAAAATGGCTTGCCATAATTTACGTATTATGTGATAACACGTTTTGGGTCAATCGAGGTACAGTTCTGTTTATGTGTGGCATTTTCAGTAAAGAAGTCCTGAGTAAAC